>DATKAZ010000112.1:0-33563 GCA_035514535.1 Gammaproteobacteria bacterium | reverse complement strand
GTGGCGCGTGCCGCACGGGCGAGCTGGTGCAGCGCCTTGGCTTTCCCGGTCAACCAGCCCAGTTCCCGGTAGACTTGGAGGGCTTGCTGCAGCTCCGTCTCGGCCGCTGCCGTCCGGTGCAGGTCGACCAACAGGCGGCCTCGCGCCAGCAACGCATCGGCAGCCACCACCGGAGTTCCGGCTTCGCCAGCGGTGTCGCGCGCGATCGCCAGCATTTCCAGCGACTCGGCGCTGCGACCTGCCGCCGCCAGGTCATGTCCCAGCATGACCTGCGCACGAGCGCGCTCGCGTGGCGAAACCGAAAGTTCCACGGCCTCGCGATGTGCCTCGATGGCTTGGTCAATCTCGCCCTGCTGCAGGTACACATTACCGAGAAACAGCAGCGTGGAGACCTGCCCCGGGCGGTCCTGCGCGTCGCGGCGCAGCGGCAGTGCACGCTCGAGATAGGCTCGTGCGCGCTCCAGTTCCCCGATGCCGTAGTACGTCACGCCGATGCCGCTCAACGAGCGGGCCCGGTGGATCAATGATTCGTGTTCCTCGTGAATGACAAGCGCGCGCGCATAGGCTGCCAGCGCGGCGTCGACGTTGCCCAAGGCCCGGTTTGCGGCAGCTATGTTGTCCAGCAACTGCGCGCGCCAGGCCGGCAGCTCCCCTGGACGCAGCAGGTCCAAAGTGCGCTGGTATGCCTGCAAGGCTTGCTCCAGGTTGCCTTGCGAGTAGTCAACGGCAGCCATGTTGGCCGTTGCCTTGAGTTCCTCTGCCCACTCCTGCGCGGTGTGCAAGTGCTCGGCCGCCTCGCCGAAGTGCTGCCGCGCTGCACTCCAATTCCCCATGGTTACGTAGGCCAGCCCGATGTCGTTGACTGCACGTGCATATTCATAGGTCTCGCCAAGCGCGCGCCTGATATCCCTTGTGGTGCCGAGGAGTGCGAGAGCCTGGTCAAAATCGGCGGACTCGATCAGCGCGGCGCCCTGCACATGAATTGCACCCGCGAAGCCACCGCGATCCTCCTGCGCGGCGTACAAATTGGCGGCCGATTCGGCTTCGCTTGCAGCGCCTTGCCATTCCGAAAAACGCCAATAGAGCAGTTGGGCCACTGCAAGTCGGGCCCGTGCTTCGGCCGGTGCTGCCCCAAGCGCGGCCCACTCAGTCGCAGCCGACCGATAGACTTCCAGGGCCGTTCGCCAGTTCTCCATTCCACCGGCATGCGCGAGCTCTGCCGCGCGGGTCTCGGTGGCGAGCGCCTCGACTCGGCGCGGATCCGCATCACTGTCTCTTGCCAGTTCGCTCAGCTGCAACGCAACGCGCGCCATCCCACCCTTGTATTCCCTGGAACTCAGCGAGAAGAGAAACGCCCCGGACTCCTCCGGCTCGATCAACAGGCGCTCCGGCTCGAAGCGCAACAAGGGGGCATCGAAGCTGCGGCGGGTGCCGTCCGGCGCGACGATTTCGACGATGATGTCGAGCTCGCGCTGGTCGACTTCGAGCACATAGGCCCGGCCGGCCTCCAGGCTGGTGCGGAAACGGCGGGTTTCGTCGGCGCGCTGATCGAATTCCAGCATCTCGCCCGGCAGGAAGTCCGTGACTTCTCCCGGCAGCGCAATGGCCGCTGCTGCCATCAGCCCAGCGATCGCCGGAACCACCACGCCTCTCCCCCCGCGAAGTAAGCGTTTCTTTCGAGCATAGACTGCGGGCGGGGCTTGTCCAGCCGGCGTCTTGACAAAACTATTTTTCTAGTTATATTGCTCCATCCATGAACCCCCCAATCGCCGCCGCGCGTTTCTCCAGCCTCGGCCACGAGCTCCGGCTCGAGCTGTTCCGCCTGCTCGTGCAGTCGGGCGGCGAGGGCCTGGCCGTCGGCGAGCTGCAATCGCTGGTCGACCGGCCTGCGTCCACGGTGGCCTTTCACCTGCGCGAGCTGGTCGAAGCCGGGCTCGTGCGGCAGGACAAGGAAGGCCGGGTGATCCGCTGCCGGGCCGACTTCCGCGCGCTGAATGAATTGCTTTTGTACCTGAGGCACGACTGCTGCCGCGGCGTGGCGCTGCCGGCCTTCGGTGCCCGCAGGACGGCCTGACCGTGGCCGTGCCTTTTTTTTGGTTCTTGATAACTATAAACCTAGGAACATAGATATGCCGACCCGAATCCTGGCGCAACCCCTCCCCACCTGCGGTTGCCCGCCGCGCGCCGCGGCCGGCCCACTCCGCCGGGCGCTCCATGCGATCGTGCGACGCACGGACGCCCCGCTCGTGGCCATCGCCGTCGTGCTGCTGCTGCTCGCGCTGCTCGCGCCGGCACAACTCGCGACTTCGCTGCTGTTCACCGGCGGCGCGCTGCTCGGCATTTCGCCCTGGCTGGCGATCTCCGTCGGCTGCGCGGCGTTCGCCAGGGCCAGCGGCCTCGATCGCCTAGTGGCGCGCGCATTCACCGGCAGCCCGGCGCGCATGATCGTGCTCGCCGCCCTGTTTGGCGCGCTCTCGCCGTTCTGTTCCTGCGGCGTCATCCCGGTGATCGCCGGCCTGTTGGCGGCCGGCGTGCCGCTCGCGCCGGTGATGGCGTTCTGGCTGAGCTCGCCGCTCATGGACCCCAATATGTTTGCCCTCACGGCCGCGACGCTCGGGCTGGAATTCGCCTTCGCCAAGGCGCTGGCCGCGATCGCCATCGGCCTGTTCAGCGGCGCGGTGACGCACGGCCTGGTCGCGCGCGGTTACCTGCGAGAGACCCTGCGCATCCCGTTCGACGGCGGCACGGCCAGCGTCGCGGCCGCCGGCCCGGTGCGCTGGAACGTGCTGGCCGACGCGACGTCCCGTCGCACTTTCACGCACAACGCCGTCGCGACCGCCTGGTTCCTGCTGCGCTGGATGGCTTTCGCATTCGTGCTCGAGAGCCTGATGGTCGCCTGGCTGCCGCCCGAGACGGTCGTCGCCGTGCTCGGCGGTGAGGCGATGGCGATCCCGCTGGCCGTGCTGGTCGGCGTGCCCGCCTACCTCAACGGCTTCGCGGCGCTGCCCCTGGTCGGCGGCCTCGTCGAGCTCGGCATGCAGCCGGCCGTCGGCCTCGCCTTCCTCGTCGCGGGCGGCATCGCCAGCATCCCCGCAGCCGCGGCCGTCTGGGCGCTGGCCCGCCCGCCCGTATTTGCGCTTTACCTCGGCCTCGGCGTCGCAGGCTCGCTGCTGGCCGCTTATGCCTACAGCCTGCTCAACCCTGGAGTAACACCATGAAGACGATCGACGACTGTTGCCCGCCCGGCTGTTGCTGAGCACGGCGTGCGCCCCGCCCTGTCCGGACTCCGGCCAGGGCGGGGTGTCCCGGTCCTGTGCTTGCTGCAAGGACCGCAGACCGGGCTAGAATCTGTCTACAAACGTGCACCAGCAGGGGAGAGTGACATGGGACTGCGCATCAACGACACGGCGCCGGATTTCACCGCCGAGACGACCCACGGCGCTATCAGTTTTCACGACTGGATCGGCGACGGCTGGGCCGTGCTGTTCAGCCATCCGAAGGATTTCACGCCGGTGTGCACCACCGAGCTCGGCTGCATGGCGGGGATGGCGGGCGAATTCACCAAGCGCAACGCCAAGATCATCGGCATTTCCGTCGACCCGGTGGAAAGCCACACCAAGTGGAAGGCAGACATCAAGACCGCGACCGGCCACGACGTGGACTACCCGCTGATCGGCGACCACGACCTCAAGGTGGCCAAGCTCTACGACATGCTGCCGGCCGAGGCAGGCGACAGTTCGGAGGGCCGCACGCCGGCGGACAACCAGACCGTCCGCTCGGTGTTCATCATCGGCCCGGACAAGAAGATCAAGCTGATTCTCACCTACCCGATGACGACCGGCCGCAATTTCGACGAGATCCTGCGGGCAATGGATTCCATCCAGCTCACCGCCAAGCACCAGGTCGCCACTCCGGCCCAGTGGCGCCAGGGCGAGGACGTGATCATCACGCCGGCGGTCTCGGACGAGGATGCGACGAAGCGCTTCGGCAGCTTCGAGCGCGTGTTGCCCTACCTGAGGAAGACAAAGCAACCGCAGGCCTGAACCGCTCAGGCCGGCGTACGTCCATCGCCTGGGAATGACCGCGCTGGTACGCTGTCCCTGGCGTAGCCTGGCAATGACCTGGGGAGGATCCGGCGCGGGTGAACCAGCTCAGGGACTTCCTCGGCCTGCTGAACGACGCGTTCCGCAACCTCCTGCCCATCATCCTGGTCGTGGCCGTGTTCCAGTTCCTGGTGATCCGGCAGGTGCCGGACGGGTGGCCGTCGCTGGTCATCGGCCTGTTCACGGTGGTCGTCGGCGTGGCCCTGTTCCTGCAGGGCCTGGAACTCGGCATCTTCCCGATCGGCCACAACCTGGCCGACGAGTTCGCCCGCAAGGGCTCGCTGCCCCTGCTGATGGTATTCGGCTTCTGCCTCGGCTGCGGCACCGTCATCGCGGAGCCGGCGCTGATCGCCGTCGCCGACCAGGCCGAGCTCATCAGCGAGGGACGGATCGACTCGCTGGTGCTGCGCCTGCTGGTTGCCGTGTCGGTGGGCCTGGTCGTCGGCCTCGGCGTGGTGCGCACGCTGCTCGGCCACAGCCTGCACTGGTACATGATCGTCGGCTACCTGGTGGTGGTCGCCGTGACCTTCTTCGCCCCCGAGGAAATCGTCGGGCTCGCCTACGACTCCGGCGGCGTGACGACCAACATCGTTACCGTACCGCTCATCGCGGCGCTCGGCATCGGCCTCGCGATGTCGCTGCAGGGCCGCAGCCCGCTCATCCACGGCTTCGGCCTGGTCGGGCTGGCGGTCATGGTGCCGATGATCTCGGTACAGCTCTACGGGATCTGGGTGTACCGCTTCGCAGAGGTGCGCGAAGTCGCGGCCGACGTCGCAGGCGATGTCGCGGCGGCGGCAGGTCCGGCGGTCCTCGAGGGTGCGAGCGGCAACCTGCTGTTCGACGTGCTGCGCGACCTGCTGCTCATGACCCGTGACGTGCTGCCGATCATCGCGGTCGTGCTGGTGTTCCAGTACCTCGTGATCCGCCGCCAGCTGGCCCACGTGCACCGGATCATGGGCGGCTTCGTGCTGGTGATCATCGGGCTGTACGCCTTCGTGGTCGGGCTGAAGATCGGGCTGTTCCCAATCGGCACGGCCATGGCCGAGCAGCTTCTGGCGCTGGACGCGCTACTCTATCTCTATATCTTCGCGTTTGCGATCGGCTTCGCGACGACCCTGGCCGAGCCGGCGCTGATCGCGATCGGCCACAAGGCGCAGGAAGCCGCTCACGGTCGGCTGAACGGCGACGTGATCCGCCTACTCGTGGCGCTCGGCGTGGCGGTCGGAATCACTATCGGCGTCCACCGGATCATCGCCGGCGACTCCATTCACTACTACATCATGGCGGGCTACACCGGCGTGATCCTGCTGACCCTGCTGGCGCCGCGCTACATCGTGCCGCTCGCCTATGACCTCGGCGGCGTGACGACGTCCGAAGTGACCGTGCCGCTGGTCACGGCACTGGGGATCGGCCTGGCAAGCCACATCGAGGGCCGCAACGTCATGATCGACGGCTTCGGCCTCATCGCGTTCGCCTCCATCTTTCCGATAATATCCGTGATGGCTTACGCCATCCTCGTGGAATTCGCCGCGCGGCGAAGGGGATTGACCTGATGAAATTTGCATTACTCGCAGCAATCGTTGCCGAAGAACTGGAAGAAAAGGCCATCAATGTCGCCAGGCACGCCGGTGCCGCCGGCATGACCATTCTCAATGCCCGCGGCATCGGCGTGGAAGAGAAAAAGACCTTCTTCGGCCTGACCTACCAGGGTAGCCAGACGATCCTGGTCTGCGTGCTGGAGAGAAAACTCTCCCTGGTGGTGATGAAGGCCCTCACCGAAGACCTGGAATTGAAGTCACACTCGAAGGGCGTGGTATTCACGGTGCCGCTCGAGCACATCGCGGGCATCGACATGCGGCAGATCGAGAGCTTCACCGAACAGATTCGCGAGGAGCTCTGAATGCACGTCACGCCTGACCCGCTTGCGACCATCGCATTCCCGGAGGCACCATGCTCGTAAAAGACATCATGAAGACCGACGTGGTCACGATCTCGCCGCTTGCCAGCCTGCGAGATGCGATGGCCAAGATGCGGAGTCACAAGGTCAAGTCGCTGGTCGTCGAGCGACGCGACGAAGAGGACGCCTACGGGATCGTCACCTACGCCACGATCCTGCGCACCATCGTCGCCGAGGAAGGCGACATCGACCTGGTCAACGTGTATGACGTGTGTCGCAAGCCGGTCATCACGGTCCCGCCGGGGATGAACCTCAAGTACGTCGCCCGCCTGATGGCCGACCAGCGCCTGGGCCGCGTCGTGGTGCTCGAGACCGGCGACCTCGTGGGCATCATCACCATGACCGACATCGTCGATGAGGTCCTCGCCATGGCCGGCGAGGCGAGCGCAACGGACGATTCCTAGCGGCCCGCCGGGATCGATCGAACAGGAGCTCATGTCCATGCCCCGCATGACGCTATACGTCGACTCGCTGTATTTCAGTCCCTACGCGATGTCCGTGTACGTCGCGCTCAGCGAGATGGGATTCGAGTTCGAACTGCAGACCCTGGACCTCGAGGCGGGCGATCAGCACCGCTCGCCGTTTCGCGAGAGCTCGGGCACGGCGCGCATTCCCACGCTCTGGCACGACGGTTTCTGGCTGTCTGAGTCCTCGGCGATCTGCGAGTACCTGCACGACGCCCTCGCCGCCACGAGCGTGCCGCTCTATCCGGAAGACATCCGTGCGCGCGCCCGGGCCCGCCAGGTGCAGGCCTGGCTGCGCAGCGATCTCGTCGCGCTGCGCCAGGACCGGCCGACCGATATCGTGTTCCGGGGCGAGACCCGCGGTCCGATCTCGGCGGAAGGGCAACGCGCGGCGGACAAGCTGTTCGCCTTCGCGAGCACTCTGGTCGGCAACGACGGCGGGCCGATGTTCGGCCACTGGTCGGTCGCGGACGTCGAGCTCGCGCTGATGCTCAACCGCCTGGTGCTGAATGGCGACCCGGTGCCCGATAAGCAGGCGCGCTACGCGCGTGCCCAGTGGACGCGGCCCGCCGTACAGGCCTGGTGCGCGCTGGCCCGCGGCCGGGGACACCCCGCCCCGGGTTGAGGAAACCTGAACCAGTTCTCGGTCCGCGGCACCGGAATCATGTTTAGCTCCCGCCCATGCGCCTGCTCAGTGCCATAGGGCGCCGCATCGCCCGTTTCCTGTCCGCGCCGCGGGACGGCGTGCTGCGGACCGCGACCAGCGGTCGCGACAAGCTGGCCGCGACGCTGGAGAAGGGCGACGTGCTGCTGGTCGAGGGCTCCAGCTTCTTCGCGGGGGCAATCAAGTACCTCACGCAGTCCACCTGGTCGCACAGCGCGCTGTACGTGGGCGATGCCCTCGGCTCCGCGCCGGAGGGCGGCGAGGCCCGCGTGTTCATCGAGGCCGATATCAACGAGGGCGTGCGGGCCGTGCCGCTGTCGGCCTACTGGGACACGCATTACCGCATCTGCCGGCCGGTCGGCCTGGCCGCGCAAGAGATCGACGAGGTCGTCGCCTTCGCGGTCGAGCGCATCGGTCAGCAGTACGACCTGAAGAACATCTTCGACCTGGTTCGCTATCTCCTGCCGAGGCCGCCGTTGCCGCGCCGCTGGCGCCGGCAGCTGCTCGCCCTCGGCAGCGGCGATCCCACGCGCGCGATTTGCTCGGCCTTGATCGCCCAGGCGTTCGAGAGCATCGATTACCCGATCCTGCCGGACCTCTATGTCGCGGGACCGGACGATGCGGCGGCGCACGCCGATCACCACGAGTGGCTGCACATCCGCCACTACAGCCTGTACGCGCCGCGCGATTTCGACGTGTCGCCGTACTTCGAGATCGTCAAGCCGGCGCTCGCGAGCGGCTTCGACCACCGCGCGCTCGACTGGGCCGATACGCAGCTGCTGAGCGAACTGCAACTGCAGGGGCCGCACCTGCCCGCATAGCGTTCTAGCCCGCCTGCAGCCAGTCGACCCGCCCGAGTGCGCGCAGGCCGTCGAGGCCGGGGTCGCGCCGCGCCCACCAGCGCAGCTTCCAACCGCGCTGCACAGCACGCTCGAGAGCGGCCGCGGCGGCGTCGTACTCGGCGCGCAAAGCGAGCACGACCGCACGCTCGTAGTCGATGTCGGGCTTGACCATGCCCTCGGCCTCGAGCCGTGCGAACAACTGCTCGGCCTGTTGCAGCAACTCGCGGGCGTGATCCCGCTCGCCGGTGCGCAGCAATGCGTCGGCGTAATGCAGGCCGTGTGCGAATCGCCAGCCCCACACCAGCGAGTCGGACAGCCAGCGCTGCAGGTCGGGACCGGCGCGCTCGTAGCGGCGCACCGCCTCGCCCGGGCGGCCGGCGACGAGTTGCGCCAGGCCCGCGTTCGACCACGACTCCGCGCCCGGGTCCGCGCCCGCGATCCGTTGCTCGGTGAACTCGACCAGCTCGGCGTCGCGCCGCGTCGCGATCAGCGCGGCCATGCGCGCGCGCACCACGTGGGGATAGCGCGGGGAAAGTTCCTCCGCCCGCGCCAGGAACGGCTCGGCGGCTGCCGGCTCGCCCTGCTCCAGTTGCAGCAGCGCGAGGTTCGCGGGATAGCTGGCGCGCTCCGGCGCCACGCGGCTCGCCCGCTGCCACCACGTCTGCGCCTCCGCCGGATGGCCGCGGCCCTGCTCTACGTTGGCCATGCCCGCGTAGGCGACCGGGAAATCGGGCGCGATCTCCAGCACGCGCGCGAAGCACGCCTGCGCGGCGTCGAAGTCGCTGAACTGCAGGTGCGAGAAACCCAGGTTCGTGCCGATGATCGGCGACAGGGGATCGGCGGCATAGGCGCGTTCGAACTCGTCGCGCGCCTCGCGCAGCCTGCCGAGGTCCGACAGCGTGAGCGCCAGCCAGACATGCGCGAGTGGATAGCCCGGGTCGAGTTCCAGAGAGCGGCGCAGCGCCCGTTCCGCAGCGGCGATATCAAGCCGCATGCGAGCGAGAAAGCCGCGCGAAGCATGCGCCTCGGCGAGCAGCGGCTCCAGCTCGAGCGCGCGCTCCATCATCGGCGCGGCGAGCGCGATCGCCTCGGCCACCGGCATGCGCCCGTAGGCCTCGCCGCTGTCGCTCAGCAGGGCATAGGCGTCGGCGAGGCCGGTGTACGGCAGGGCGAAACGCGGGTCGCGCTCCGTCGCCTGGCGAAAGAACTCGACCGCCTTGGAGAGTGCCGCCTCGGTGCGCTTGTGGAACTGGTGGCGGCCCATCAGGTAGAGATTGTAGGCCTCGATGTCGTCCGTGCCGGGCGCGACCCGGGGCCGTTGTCCGCCGTAGATCTCGACGTCGAGCGCGTCGACCACTGCGCGTGAGATTTCGCGCTGGATGTCGAAGATGGCGCCGAGCTCGCGATCGAAGACTTCGGCCCAGCGCTGGTAGCCATCGGCCGTGTCGACCAGGCGCACGGCGATGCGCAGCTGTCGGTCGTCCTTCCTGACGCTGCCTTCGAGCACGCTGGCGACATTCAGCCGCTCGCCGATAGTGCGCACGTCGTCGGTGCCGTCGCGAAACGCGAACGAGGAGCTGCGCGCGGCGACCCTGAGGCCGGGGACGCGCCCGAGCACGATCAGCAGGTCCTCGGCCAGCCCCTCGCAGAAGTACTCGTTGTCGCGATCGCCGCCGATGTTGCGGAACGGCAGCACCGCGAGGGAACGCTCCGGCGGCGCCGCGGGGCCGGTGATTGCGGCCGGCTCGATCGTGCCGGCCATTGATGTTGCGGCCGTCGGTGCCGCCGCGGGCAGTGTCCGTTGCACGCCCTCGGGCGTGATGTCGAACACCCACGCGAGCACGAGCGCAAACGGGAAGCCCGCCGCGGCGAGGACGATCAGCAGGCGCACGCTCCAGTCCGGCAGCATCAGCTCCGGGAGCACCACCGAGGCGACCTCGATCGCGACCCAGGCGGCCACGAGGTAGACGAGCGCCACTCGGACCACCTTGCGTCGGCGCAGCTCGCCGTACTGGCGGCCGATGGTCTCCACGAACTTGCGTCGGGTCACGGGGCGTCCTCGGGGATGGGGCTTAAGGGGGGGATTAAGGGGTCGGACCGATATAAATAACTGATATAAAAGATATTATTGCTCAAAATCGTGCTGATTTTCGCCTTAGAACGCAGATTCCGGGGCGAAATCGTGCTTCTAACGGCCATCGTGGCCTTCGCGCCCCGTTCTATTCCGCTTAGGACAACGATTTCGCGCCAAAATGTGACTTCTAAGACCCTATGGGCGCAAATTTTTGACACAAATGGCTTTTATTTCAATTAGATGCTACGGTCCGACCCGGCCCGGCGCGGCCCGGCGCGGGATTTTTGTTTCTGGACGACGTCGCTGAAGGCGCCGGCGAGGATCCCGGCGGGCATGGCGATCATGCCGATGCCGGCGAGCGCCGTCAGCCCGGCGGCGAACTTGCCCAGCGCCGTCATGGGCGTGACGTCGCCGTAGCCGACCGTCGTCAACGTGGCGACGCTCCACCACAATGCGCGCGGAATGCTGCCGAACGACTCGGGCTGCAAATCGCCCTCGATGAGATAGAGCAGCGTGCTGGAGACCAGCAGCAGCATCCCGGCCACCATCGTCGTGATCCCGAGCTCGAAGCGCCGCGACCAGATGGACTCGGCCAGCAGGTCCCAGGCTGTCGTCATGCGGCCGAGCTTGGCGATGCGCAGCATGCGCAGCACGCGGATGACGCGAAAGGCCACAGAGTTGCTGCCGCCGAACGACAGCAGGAACGGCAACAGCGCGAGCAGGTCGATCAGCGCCCAGACGCTGACGACGTAACGCAACCGTCCCTGCACTCCCCGGTACCGCGGGTCCTCGCCGGCGGCATAGAGGCGCGCGAGATACTCGATGGAGAACACCGTGAAGATCAGCAGCTCGGCAACGAAGATCACGCCGCCATGGCTGGCCCGCACCGTGCGCTCCGTATCGATGATCGCGAGAACGACGGACAGCAGGATGAGGTAGGTAACGACGCGGTTGACCGGGGACAATCCCTTGCCGTCCCAGGCCGCAGGTTCGAGATGCCGATACAGGCGGGCTCGAAGGTTTTTGTCTTGCTGCCCGGGCAGATTTTCGCCGCGCATCGCCCCGTCTTGGTGACGCCAGCATTTTGCTGCGCCTCGCCCGTATAGCATACGGGCCGGCAGGCCGCCAATTGATCACCCGCGACTACTGCAGCGCGAAGCGAATCCTGAGATTGACGCGGCGCTCGTACGTCACGCCGTCGAGCACGAACGGCTCGTAGCGATAACGCGTCACCGCCGTGGTGGCCGCCCGCTCGAAGGCGCCTTCGGGCTCCGCGGCGGCGACGGTGATGTCACGTGGCCGGCCGTCGCGATCGACGACGAACTCGAGCTCGACCCAGCCCTCGGTGCCGCTGCGCAGCGCCGCGTCCGGATAAACCAGCGAGCGCGATTCGAGCAACTGCAACTCGTTCGCCGGCGCCGCGACGCGCAGGAACTCGGCTTGCGTGCGCGCCACGTGCAACTCGCCGGCAAGCGCCGCCACGAGCCCGGCATCGGCGTCGATCCGCCCGAGCCCGTCGAGCGCGGCCTGTGCCCCCTGCCAGTCCGCCTCGGCCAAGGCCGCCTGGAACCTCGCCGCAAGCGCCTCTGCCAGGGCCGCCATGGAGGACTCGAGCCCCGAATGGCCGGGATTCTGTCCACGCAGGCTCACGAGGTAGAACTCGGCACTGTCCGACTCGGGCTCGAGCAATTGCCCGTCGTGCAGCCGGTCCAGGCCGAGCCCGAGCAAGCCAGCCTCGTGTTCCTGCTGCTGCGCGACCCGCAATGTGCTCAGTTGCCGGTCCAGTTCGGCGAGCTCCGCCGTGACCACGCCGAGGCGGCGCGCCTGCGCGAACAGCGCCTCGGCCTGCCCGGCGTCACCGCTCTCCAGTGCGCTCCGCACCGCGGCGACGGCGGCCGCGCGTCGCCGGGCCTGGGCCCGGGCCTCGTCCGCTTTCGGATCCGGCGCGGCCTCGGGCGGCGGGGCAGCCGCCTGCTCCGCGGCCCGCGCACGCGCGACCTGCGCGTCCATGAACGCGAGCCGCGCGCTGTCCGGTCGCACGCGCCGCACGTGATCGAGCGTCATCTCGGCCAGCTCCAACACGTCCCCGAGGAGCGCGCTCTCCGCCCAGATGTACAGCAGGTCGATCGTCGCCGCGAGGCCCGTGCGCGCCGCCGCGTGTTCCGGCTCGACGGCCAGGATGGCCGCATAGCCGTCGAGCGCATTGTCCTCGGGCGGATCGACGAGTCTACCCGCCTCGAACGCCTCGTCCGCCCGCGCCAGCTGGTCCGCGAACGGATCAGGCGCCTCGACCGGCTCGAGGATGGGCGCCGGCTGCGGCTCTGCGCGGCCGTCGCCGACCGGGCGCGCGATCTGCTGCGGCTCGGCCGGCGTTTCCGGTTCGGGAGGCGCCTTGCGCACCAGTCCGGCCACCACCACCACCGCGAACACCAGCGACATCCCGAGCCCGAGCATCCAACCGTGGCGGCGCTGGAAGGTGGGCGCCTTGCGCCACAGTGTGGCCTGCGGCGCACCCGGCGCGGCGGCCTCACCGTCCCGCTCGCGCAACTGCCGCCAACGATTCGTCGCCGCGTCGAGCAGCATGCGGGTGTTGCCGAGCGAGGCGGGCTTGAGCAGCAGCCGATGAATCCTGCGCTCGGTCAGCGCCTTCATCAGCTCCGGGGCATCGCCGATGCTCGACGCGGCCAGCACGACCGGTGCCGCGGCGTGGCGTTCCAGCTCGGTGAGGCGCCGGTCCAGCGTCTCGCCCAGGCACTCCATATCGAGCAGCACGATGCCGCAGCGGCCGTCGTCGATCGCCGCCGCGACGGCCGGCCACTCGGCGACGGCGACGATTGCGCGGTCCGCGCTACTCGCGCCCTGTACGACCGCCACCAGTGCCGGGTCCGCCGACAGCACGCAGATACCAGTATTGCCGGACGTGGACAGGCCTTCATGTGCCATCGAGGCCTCCGTCTCGATTGCCCCGCGACCGGTGCCCGGCACGGTCTGGTTTTCCGTGCCGTCCTCGGGTTGCTTGTTTGCTTCCAGCGCGCTCAACGGCGTGACCGCTGCAAGACGCCCCTGCTGTGTCCCATTCCTGCGACTCCGGGCATATGTCTGTCGAGTATGGGCACCGCTGCGCGCAAGCGCTCGTGATCGCTGTCACATATCGACGCGAAAAAGCCCGTGCAACGGCGCGCCAGGCCGCTCAGCTGGCAATCGGCGCCGTGCACAATAGACTAGCCGGATTCGGCCGGTCACGCTGAGGCCCGATGCTCCACGCCCTGATTTTCTGCGACGACACCGAGACCATTGTCCGGCTTTCCGACGTGTTCCGCGAGTCCGGCTTCGCGGTACAGGCGGTGGGCACGCTCAGGAAGGCCCGTGCCGCCCTGCTGCGCGACATGCCCGACGTAGCGCTGGTGGATTACGACCTGCTCGGGCCCGAGGGCATCGCCTTCATCGAGAACAGCCAGCTCGCCAACATCATCGACCTGCTGCTCGTCACCGCCGAGCCGCAACTCTCGAGCGCGGTGCGCGGGATGCAGATCGGCGCCTCGGATTATTTCGCCAGGCCGGTCGACGAGGCGCGCCTGCGGGCGGCACTGGCAAGGATCGTCGAAGCCGGCCGGCAGCCGCCGGCCGGCACCAGCGACTCCGGCATCGCGCGGGTCGCCGGGCTCGGCAGCATGCATGGCGAGTCGCGCCCCATGCGCCGCTTCTTCACGCTGCTGCGCAAGGTCGCGCCGACTGGCATGACCGTGCTGTTGTGCGGCGAGACGGGGGTCGGCAAGGAGCTCGCCGCGCAGGCCATCCACCGCCTCGGCGTGCGGCCCGGCGGGCCGCTGGAGGCGGTGAACTGCGGCGCGATCAGCCCGGAGCTCCTCGAGAGCGAGCTGTTCGGCCACGAGAAAGGCAGCTTCACCGGCGCCGCTAAGCGCCACATCGGCTTCTTCGAGCGCGCCTCGGGCGGCACGCTATTCCTCGACGAGATCACCGAGATGCCCGCCACGCTGCAGGTGAAACTAGCGACATGCGCATGCACCTGGCCCTCGAGGCCAAGCTCGCCAAGACGGATCAGCTCAGCGCACTGGCGATCAACACGGACGTCAAGGACGGCGTTGCGCGCCTCGAGGGTGAAGTCGAGCGCGATTCACAGCGCAAGCTCGCCACCGAGATCGCGGCATCCGTCGACGGCGTCACCTCCGTGAACAACGAGCTGCAGGTGACCGGCGAACAGGCGAGCCTCGGTGACAAGATCGCCGAGGGCATGAGCGACGCGGCTCTCACCGCCAAGGTCAAGTCACGCCTGCTGGCCAGCGAGAACACCTCCGGGCTGAAGATCGACGTCGACGCCAATGACGATACCGTCACCCTGAGCGGCGAAGTCGAATCCGACACGGAGCGCGAGCTGGCCGTCATGATCGCGGCCAACACCGCGGGCGTCGAGGACGTGAGGGACAACCTCTCGATCGAGCGCTACTGAAGCCAGTAGGCGGACGCGGTCGTTCGCAAGGCGGACGAAGAAGAGGCGGGCTGCGAGGCCCGCCTCTTTTTTTTCCCTGTTGTCGGCCGGCCTGCGCGCTTCGGAATGCCGCGCACCGAAACTGACTCATGTCAATGAAACGGGCCGGAAACAGGTGCTAACTGGTCGGTGACGGTCGTTGCGACCGCGAGGCGCATGGCCGCAAGGAAGCTGCCTGGAGTACGTCATGATCACAATCCCCCGCCCGCCCGGCCTGGGCGCCCTGCTGACCATCTCCGCCATCGCCCTGCTCGCTTGCCCGCTCTCTGCATCGGCGATGCCGGCTTTCGCCCGCCAGTACAACGTCAGCTGCGCGATGTGCCACAACGCCTACCCGCGGCTGAACGAATTTGGCGAGTACTTCGCCGGCGACAACTTCCGCTTGCCGAACTGGCGCGACACGATGCAGGACCTCGGCGACGACCGGCTCGCCCTGCCCGCCAGCCTGCCGCTGGCGATCCGCGCGCAGGCCTTCGTCCAGGGCCGGGACGCGGAAGAGGTCGATCTCGAGACCGGCCCGACCGGCAACGATTCGAGCTTCGACGTCCAGGCGCCGTATCTCGTCAATCTGCTGTCCAGCGCACCGCTGTCGGACAACATCAGCTACTACTTCTACGGCATCTTTGCCGAGAAGGGCGGCAACGGCGAGGTCATCATCGAGGACGCCTGGTTCAGCTATGCCGACATCGCCGCCAGCGGCATCAACGGCATGCTCGGCCAGTTCCAGGTGTCGGACCTGATGTTTCCCCGCGAGGTGCGCCTGACGTTCCAGGACTACTATGCCTATCGTGCTGCCGGAATCACCTACGACCGGGGCATCATCCTCGATCGCGGCCTCGGCCCCGTCGACATCGCCCTCGGGATTACCAACGGTAACGGCATCCAGGAGAACGTCACCATTAACAGCCCGGGCTACCGCCGGCCTGACCACATGTTCGACAACGACACGGCCAAGAGCCTGTTCGGCCGTATCGGCGGAGCCGTTGGCCCGCTCAACGTCGGCCTGTTCGGCCTCGTTGGCGAGCAGCGCAGCGCCGCCGGATTCACCGGCGCGGACACGGGCAGCCGCGACACCGACAAGACGATTTACGGACTCGACCTGTCCGGCGCCGTCGGCGCGCGGACCCACTGGTTCGCCCAGCTGCTGTGGAACCAGTGGGACGGCTTCCTCGACGCCGACCCCGCGACCGACTACGACTGGTTCGGCGGCTTCGCCGGAGTCGACTTCATCGTGAACGACCGCTGGGCCTTGTCGATGCTCTACAACTACGCCGACGCCGACGAGTTCGACGGCACCGGGACGGTGTACGAGGGCATCGACATCGATTCCCTCACCTTCGGCGCCTCGTACTACTTCATGCGCAACGTCAAAGCAGTCATCGAGCTGAACATCGACCTGCTGAGCGAGGACGAGGGCGGCCCGCCGTACGTCGGCCACCAGGGCAAGGAGAATTACCTGCTGCTGGGGTTCGACGCCGCGTACTGAGGGCTCGCTACCGTGGCGGCTCCATCTTCCCCTGCGCCGCCATGGCGGCTGAGGCGCGTTCGCGAGCCCCGCTTCATATTCCCTTGAACAGCAGATCCAGCGCCGCCTTGATTTCGCCGCGGCGAGCGGACAGGTTCGCCAGGGCCGGGCCGAGCTGGCCGGCGGAGATGCCTGCCAACTGGGGTGTCACAATAACGTACTGATTTCCATAGATATCGAGGGCGGGCGTCAGGATACCGATCGGCCCGCCCGCCAGCGCGGCGGCCGGACAAACCGGCGCCACCACCCGGGTCGCGAGGCCGGCCACCAGGTCGCTCTGCACGTCCAGCAGGTACGGGAAGCGCTCCCGGGTCGCGGCATTCGGGCGAGCCCTCCAGAATCCCTGTTGCGCTTCCCGAAGTGACGTCGCTCATGCAGGTTGTATACAGTACGCAGAAGGCCGAACCCCCCGGGTGGAGAGGCTTTCCACCGGGGGGCTCGGCCCGTCAGTGCGACACTACTACTCCCCGCCAACCATCAGCTCAGAACTCCACCGACGCGCGCAGGTACCACACCCGGCCGGGCAGGTCGTAGGTAGACGCATCCAGGCCGTTCAGCGAGCACGACAGGCAGATCGGCGGATCCTTGTCGAAGACGTTGTTCAGCCCCGCCGTGAAGGTCACGGGCGTCGCCAGCTCCGCCTTGTAGCTGAACTGGACGTCGTGGTAGGTCACCGATTCGAGCCGGTTGAGCGCCGCCTCCTCGTCGCTGCAGACGCCGAAGCCGAGGAAGGGCGAGCAATCCTCGGTGAGGCTGTCGATGAACCGCATGCCCCAGAACGCCGAAAACTGGTTCCGGGTCCAGGTCACGCCGAGGCTCGATGTCCACTCCGGGATGGCGCTGTCGTTGACCTCGACGCCCGGTTCATTGGGCTGGCGGATGCCGCTGGCGCCGATCGCCTCGTACTTGTCGACGAACGTGTTCTGCCAGGCGACGCTCAGCTGGCCCCAGGCGAATTCCGGCAGAGTCCAGAACAGGTCGGCGTCCCAGCCCTCGGTCTCGATCGAGCCCAGGTTCACCAGCCGGTTGCTGAAGCTGCTGATCGCGCCGGAGGGGACACGGGTGATGCCCTCGCAAACGGCCGGGTCGAGGGTCTCCACGCAAAGGTTGAGCTGGGTCTGGGCGTCGATGGCCTGGATGGCGCCGTCCAGCTCGTGCCGGTACCAGGTGAACTCGACCGCCATTCGCTCGGACCAGGCCGCGTCGCGGGCGAAGCCCGGCGACCAGACGAAGCCAGCCGTGAAGCTGTCCGCCGTTTCGGCCAAGAGCGCGGGATTGCCGCCCGTGGTGACCGAGATCTGCGGATTCGGCTGGCTGAAGCCGGGCGGCACGCCCAGCGCGGCACAGTTGTCGACCAAATCCGGGGCCACTGGCGCCGAGCACGGGTCGGTCAGCGTGGCGTCGAAGCGGCTGTCGGAGCCGAACAGCTCACCGATCGACGGTGCCCGGAAACCCTCCGCGTAGGTGCCGCGAATCAGCAGTTCGTCGTTCACCTGCCAGCGAATGCCGAGCTTGCTGGTGAAGTCGTCGCCGAAAGTCGAGTAGTCCGAATAGCGCGTTGCGGCGCTGAGATCCAGGCGCTGAGCAAGCGGCGCATCAGCCAGCAGGGGGATGTTCAGCTCCAGGTAAGCCTCGTCGACGTGGAAGGCACCCGCGGTCGGCAGCGACGGCACGCCGTTGCCCTCGCCTGCGACAGTGAGCGCATCCGGCCGGTAGAAGCCGTCCTGCTTGCGATGCTCGTAGCCGACGGCAAACGACAGCGGCGCGGCCGGCAGCTCGATCAGGTCGCCGGTCAGGTTGAGCGTGAACATGCTCAGGTTGTTCGCGCTCTGGTCGGTCAGGATCGGGCGGATGTAGTCGATCATCTCCTGGGTCAGCGTGCCGGGCCCGTTGAACAGGTCCAGCGGCACGCAGTTGCCGGTGCAGTCCTCGAGCGGCCCGAGGCCGCGCGCGATGCGCGCGATATTCAGGCTGTTGAAGGTGGTCTGCGTCGCCTCGTTCTCGCCGCGCACCAGGTTCGCATCCCAGAAATACTGGCGGTTGGCGAAATCGACCGTGCCATTCAGGCCGGTCGCGACATAGAGCGTCTCCACATCCTGCTTGAAGATGCGCGGGCCGGCCTCGAGCGGCCGCCGGCCGAGCAGCAGAAAGTTCTCGCCGGACACCAGGTCGATGCCGAACGGATTGAACGGGTTGGATGCCGAGATGGTGATGTTATCGGCCAGTGGATTGCCGGTCCCGGCGAACGGCCCGAGGAAAATCGGCTCCGGCGCGGCCCGATTGGTCGAGTTGCGCTCGGTGTAGGAGAAGCGGGTGTACCAGTTGATCGTCGGCGACAACTCGTAATTCACCTTGGCGAACAGGCTCTGGCGCCGGTTCGGCGTCAACAGCAGGTTGAACGGCGAGAAGTTGAAGCGATTCTCTGTGGCGAAGGGGATGAAATCGTCCGGGAACACCGCGCCCGTCGGGAAGCTCGAGCCATTGGGCGTCGTGATGTCGCAGACCGCCGTGCCATCGGACAGCGGGCACACCTCGTTCGGATCATCCAGGGTGAAGATGAAGCGCCCGTTCGGCGTGCCGGAGCTGCCGAAGGCCACGCCGGTGCCGGGTACCGGGAAGCGCGACTGCTCGCGATCGGCCGAGCTGATCCTGCGCTGCTCGACGAAGCTGGCGACCAGCAGGAAATCGGTCCGCTCGCCCTGGCCGCCGACGCTGAAGGAGAAGTCCTGGTTCTGGCCGTCGCCCTCGGAGTACTCGCCGTACTGCACATCGAAGCGCGCGCCCTGCACGTCGCTGCGCGTGATGATGTTCACCACGCCGCCGATGGCATCCGAGCCGTACAGCGTGGAGGCGCCGTCCTCCAGCACCTCGATGCGCTCCACCGCGGCCAGCGGAATGCTGTTGAGGTCGACCGCCGTCGATACGCCCGAGGCCGCGCTCTCGTTCACCCAGCGCATGCCGTCCACCAGCACCAGCACCCGCTTGGAGCCAAGGTGGCGCAGATCGACCGTGGTCGAGCCCGCGCCCACGCCGCCGCCGTCCGGCGGAAAGCCGAAGTTGCCCGAGGAATTGAACTTGGTATTCAGCGCCGAACCGGAGCCGGTCAGTTGCTGCAGGAAATCGCCTATCGAGGACAGGCCCGACCGGTCGATCGCTTCGCGGCTCACGATGTGAACCGGCGACTGTCCTTCCACGCCGGTACGGATGCGGCTGCCGGTGACTACGATCTCCTCGATGGGTTCCTGGGCCTGGGCCGGCACCTGGCCGGGCAGCGCGAGCAACGGGGCGAGCAGCGCGGCGCGCACCGCGTGGCTCAGGATGGGATTACGGATAGCGATCATGGCCATGGCCTCCTGCTTCTTGCTTGTCGTTAACGGGCAACACGGGCGTGTCGGCCGGCGTGCCGCGGGACGCGCCGGCAGATCGTTAACTATTAGTAGTTATATGCGCATTGCGCAAGAGCGTTGCGCAAACGCAACAAACGAGCATCAGTCGGCGGAGTTCAGCCCCAGGTGCGTCACAAAAGGATCGAAGTCTCGATCGGAGTACAACAGCGGCAGCTGCTGCTCGATGCAGAAGGTCGCGATCACGGCGTCCGTCGTTTTGCGCACGGTGACGCCTTGCCTGCGCAATGCCCGGTAGTTCTCCGCCACCTTGATCGCCCGGGCCGCGCCGAGCATCTCGAACGTCACCAGGCTGCCGAGCATGGCCCGGGCGGCGCGGTAATCTGCATCAATGCGAAACCCCTGCAACACTTCCGCCAGCACCAGGTCGCCGACCGCAACGGGCTCCCGCCCGAGGAGCCGGTCCAGCAAGTCCGTTTGCCGCGTCGCGACGCCGATGAAGTAGTCGATCCAGACGCTGGAATCCACAAGGACCATCAATCCGTCCTCATGCGCTCCAGGTCACCCGTCCATTTCAGCTTGCCGCGGTAGCCGCGAATACGCTCCTGCTGCTTCAGCTGCACGAGGGCCCGCAGGCCCAGCTCGACCACCTCGCGCTTGGTGTGCGCACCAGTCACCTTGAGGGCCTCGGCCATCAGCTTGTCGTCGATCACGATGTTGGTTCGCATGGTCATCGGTCCAAGTGTGTATAAATTAGCGATTATATACACACCAGGTTCGATATCTGCGGAAGTCCAACGGATTCAGGACAAATGGCCCTGCCTTATCGCGACCGCTACCATCACCGTATCGAGGGTTGGAACACGGGACCCCGCCGTAAATACGCGTGCCTCGACCGGCGCGTCCTGGATCAGCAGCCGATTGATCGGCCCGTTGTCGCTGCGTGGCACATAGCCGATGTGGCGGCCGAAGGCCTCGATGCGGACGGCGCGCTGGTCATAAGGGTTGTCCGGTTCGAGCACGAGCTGCAGTGGAACGTCCTGCTGCAGGCGATCAAGCAGCCGCGGACCGTCGTAGTAGCCAAAGCCGGCGATCGGAAAGATGCTCAGATCGTACTCCCGGACCGTGGCTGGCGTGACCGACGCGACCGTTGGCACGCCGAGCAGCGGCAGCGCCAGCAGGTGCTTGAGAAAATTGCGGCGCGGACGGACGTTCATGACGATGGGCTCCCCTGCGATACACCGGACGACTTGGCCCGGCAGCTTCAGCATAGGGAGTGGCGGGCTCATGGCATGAGCCATGGCAGAAGAGCGGTGTGAGGATCGTGCTGCCGTTGTCAGTGCGTTGGAGTGTCAGTCACGCGGCAGCCGTTTCAACCTTGCCGGGTAACTTGCTCAGAATTAGTTTCTTGAGCTCGACCTTGCTCGAGGCATGGTCGATATCGATTCCGACCAGGCGCCCATCCGCATCGTAATCGAGCACGACCCCCTCCGAGATCTCCCGGCTCTCGGCGCTCGGCCGTTCCGACAGGTCGATGTACAGCGAATCTGTTTCCGGGTAATAGCTCAGTTTCATGGCTTGAATCCCCGGTCGGGAAAGGCATTGTGGATAGTCACTCTATCCCCGAGAGTCACGACCCTCAAGTATCGGTCGCCGAGTTGCGGTACAGCGGCCCAAAATCGGATCCTGTCGTGCTCCTGAGGTTCGGACAGAACGGCGTTCTCGAGGACGTAGATGCACCAGGACCGCCTCAGGTACGGCCGTTTACGCAGTACTTCTTTCTCGAAATAGTCTGTGTACTTGTAGACGGCCACGTGCCAAGCGTAAGTACCGCCCTCTCAACATTCGACGGCCTTTTTCCGGCGCGTTCGTTGAGTTTCCGAACTTCAACTTTCAGTCTCATTCGGCGTCGAGCCGAGCGAACCGCGTCTTCATCGCATCGATCTTTGCGAGATAAGTCCCCAGGTCGTGATCGCCGCAGCGCTGCCCCTCGGACGGGACAAGCCCTCGCCGGGCGTAGGCCGAGCCGGCGCCGGCGCCGCACAGGTGAATCACGGCTGCGAGGTTCTGCTTCTGCTCGAGCGTCGCACGGGCGATTCCGTGGCGCTCGAGCACTTGCGTGACCTGCCGATCGAGGTAAGCCGATGTAAGCTCGATTGCGTGCGAGGGCACGACGCGCGTGTAGAGGCTGTTGAACCAACACGATTGGAAGTCATGCCACGGCCCGTCCTCCACGACCGCATTGCGACGAATACAGTAGCGCCGGGCTTGCGCAAACGTGCCGTTCGTAAGCTGATACATGCCGACCGCACTCGATGCGGGACGATAGACTTCGAACGGCTGGCGAGTCAGTGTCCAGCGCCAGTAGGTCCGGACGATCGGGTTGCCCGACCCCTCCACCTGCGCGAGCGCGGCGAGCAGGTCCGGTGTGATCACCTCCGTCGCATGGCGCCGAAACAGCGGCGCATACGTCCTCCATGTCTGCGACGGCGTCTTGTACAACCTACCGCTGACCGGAAAGAAGAGCTCGGAGGGCTTGCGCACGACTTGATAGGCCCCGTTGACCGCGAGCCATAACATGGCGACGACCGCGACGCCGACGATGACTTGAACAAATGCGGGTGTGCGCCGGAAAGCGCGCCACCACTTCCGCCGCGTGCCGGCGCTCGGCAGCATGGCGGCAAAGCGGAAACGACGGGGGTGTTTCTTCCGGAGCTTGCGCTTGCGATTTCCGATGGCGGGCCTGATGTGCGTCAGCGATTCATCCACCAGCTCGCAAACTCGTGGAAATCGATCGCGCCGTCGTCATCCGTATCGACGACATCGAAGCCGATGTCCAGCTCGTCCGCCGGCGCGTCCGCGCCCAGCACGGCCATCAGCTTCTTGAACTCGGCGCGATCGATCCGGCCGTTGTCATCGCGATCGAAGTGCTCGAAGTTTTCTCTCAGTTCCTGCAGGTCTGCCATCGCTGAACTCCCTCAGTCAACTACCGGATAACAAGGATCGCCCCATAACTGGTTCGGATTTTCCATCATCAAGTGTATGACGAGCGGCACGATATCGCCCAGTATCCGTGCGCCGTCCGTCACCTGCCTCGATTTGACGGTCGCTATCGAACGTCAGGCGGACTCCAGCACACGTCGACGTGTCGACTGCGGCAGGTCGGCCACAACGAAGCGCTCAGCCGGATACAGGTAGTCCTCTCCGGATTCATCGATGATCCGCAGTTGACCAAAATTCTCCGCACCGTCATCCGGCAACGCGACATAGATCTTGCGTCGCTCGAGAGACGCCTCGTACCCGTTGTTGTCCAGGCAAATGAAAAGTCTTCTTGTCGAAACAGTCATCTCTATGGCCACCCTCGCAGGAGCCTCTTGATCTTGACCTCGCGGCGCCCGATGCCGTGAGCCTCATACCAGTGCAATTCCGCTTCCGCAACATCTCCGCCGGCAAGGCGAACTAAAGCATACCCTCTCCTTTTTCGCCATCTGCCCAACCCGTAGCGGCGGCGGAGCCGCGCTATCTCGCGTATCCCCGCTCCCGAAGCGATTGTTTCAATTCCGGAAATCCGTGTCAGAATCTCAAAGTCCATGTACTCCGAGCGTACGAACCACGGTCCGCAGCGACGATTGCGCTTATCCGGACAAAACGCTGGAATTCATTACACTGACAGCCCGCATTGACATTAAGACAGGGAACGTCATGGCCAACTCAAATAACCCGAGGCTCGCTGTCCTGATCGACGGCGACAACGCCCAGGCGAAGGCCGTGCATGAGCTGCTGGCGGAGGTCTCTCGCTATGGCACTGCGACGGTGAAGCGGGCCTACGGCGACTGGACCACGCAGAATCTCAAGGCATGGAAGGAAGTCCTCCACGAGATGGCCATCCAGCCAATCCAGCAGTTCAGCTACACGAGCGGCAAGAACTCGACAGACTCGGCCCTGATCATCGACGCGATGGATCTCTTGCACGTCGGAGTCGTGGACGGGTTCTGTCTGGTTTCGTCCGACAGCGACTTCACGCGGCTCGCCACGCGGATCCGGGAGGCTGGACTCCCGGTCTACGGCTTCGGTGAGAAGAAAACGCCAATGGCTTTTGTGAATGCCTGTGACAAGTTCATCTACAGCGAAAACCTGGGGCAACCAGCGGGCGCCGCCGTCGATGCGAAGGCAGACCCGGCCAAGCTGAAGCGGGACATACTGAGCGCCATGGAGGCGGTGGCCCGAGAGGATGGCTGGGCGCCTCTCTCGGCCGTCGGGTCCATGCTGGTGAAGAACAACCCGGCCTTCGACGCGCGCGAGCACGGCTTCGCGAAACTCGGCGCGCTGGTGAAGAGCCTGAAGTACGTGGAGGTCAAGGAAGAGCGCAGCGACAATGACAGCCCGACCGCGCAGTGGTACATCAGGCCGAAGAGCAATGCCCGCACCACCGCTCACGTACATCCTTGACGGACACAACGTCCTCTACGCCATGCGGCAGGCCTTTCTCGAGCAGCTTGCGGAGGGCCATCCCGGCACGGCGGCCCGCGAAGAGTTGATCCAACGCCTGGCGCGGGCCTTCATTCCACCCGGCCCGGAGGTATTCCTGTACTTCGACGGCAGCGCGCCTGGGACCGAGTCCCCCTCGGAGCAGCTGCGCGTGATCTACCCTGGCGGCGAAGGGGACCAGCGCGCCGACACGGCCATCCTCGAGCACGTGAACGAGCACCTGCAAGCCGGCAAGGAAGCGCAGCTGGTCGTGGTGACCCGTGACATCAAGCTCGCGCGCCGGGCGAGGAAGCGCGGCGCGAGCGTCCTGGAGCCGGCGGAGTTTTTCGAGGCCTGGAAATTAGGTGCGTGACGAGATGCATCAATTCGTTATGCCGCACGCGACCGATTGGACCCTCCGTATCGCCGTGCCCGGTCCGTGGCCGTGTGGCCCGGTCCCATGCTGGCCCGCTTGGCCGGGAATGCGGCGAGGTGCACCAGGGCGTTATCCACGAACAGGCCGCCGCCGACGCTGTCGCGCCCGGAAAAGCGCAGGTCGGTGCCCGCACCGAGGGCCGGATAGGACTGGATCTCGCCACTGGTCAGGTCCGCCAGCAGCCGCCTGACCGCGGCGGGCGTGGGCACGCGGAATGCCTTGTCACAGGGTTCCGACACCGCCTCCAGCGCATATCCCGCGAGCACCTTGCCCGCCAGCTTCTCGCACGTCGCTGCGCGGTCGAAGATGTCCAGGCCGATGATGCGCGCGCCGACGGCGAACGCCGCGCCGTGCGCACCCGATGTCGCCTCCCGCAGCGCCGCCGCATAGTCCTCCAGCTGCGGCTGCCGGTCGCGGTACATGTCGGACATCGCGGCAGTCGGTGAATGCGTGCCGAGCGACGCCGCCTTCTCCGCGATCTGGCCCCACACCTCGCCCTGGTCCGAGTGACGCAGGCCGGAGTGGCGCATGGACATGGACACGGATGCAACCTTGCGCGCCCGGCCGGACGCAAACTGCGTGCGCGGCGCCTCCGTGAACTCGGGCGTCGCATAGGACCAGCGCCCCGCCTCGACACAGCTCACCGGCAATCGCACCTCCGTGCCCGCCGGCACCAGCAGCGTGAGATTCGGCACGCGATTCTGCTTGGCGCCGATGAGCTCCTCGCCCTCGAGGATCAGCACGTCCTCCTTGAGACCGTTGGCGACCAGCAGCTCCGGCACGCTGCCGGCGCCGGAGACCTCCTTGATGGTGAACGCGCCCTTGCCGTGGAGGAGCGCCTCGGCGAGCGTGAGGTAATGCAACTCGCTATCGGCCTGGTGCTGCAGCGGGAAAACGCTGAGGTTGCGGTAAGTCTGCGGCGAACGGACACGGACGTGGGTGACGTGTTGGCGGATTTCTTCGAGCATGGCGACGATCTCCTGTTTCAGCACAGCTTCTCGCAGCCGAGGCTCATGGGGTGAGCCTGAGGAAATCTGCCGGGCTGTTAATCTCGATCCCGTGGAAGGGATGCAGCTCCAGGAGATCCTGGTCGCCTGTCAGGATCAGGTGCGCTTCGCCATTCAGCGCGACATCGAGGAACTTGTCATCCTCGGGGTCTCTGCACGCAGCGATTCGCTGGGTGATGGGAATCACCCGAACAATTCCGCCGAGCAGGCGCAGGAAATGCTGCCGGTCCTCGCGCGAAACATACCGGTCGAACCTGGCCCGGGAGAGGACTTCGCTCAACTCCGTCAGCGTTTCCTCGGACATCAGCGGGATGCCCCAGGAGAGTCCATGGTCCGCGGCCCTGGCTGCCGTACCGCCGGGCACGAGCAAGCGACTGATCCACAGGTTGGTGTCGATCACCAGCCTGCGGTCAGTCCTCACTGCTCAGCAATCCTTGCAGGACCTCTTCTGTCATGCCGGCTTCCTGTGCCTTGGCGCCGACGCGGTCGCTGAAGCGCTGGAACTCGGCGACGTTCAGATTGACCAGTCGCTCGTACTCATCCATCGACATCACCACCGCCACGTCCCGCTTCTGACGCTGGATAACGACGGGCTCGCGCCGGGCAGCCTCGATGATCTCCGCCAACCCCTGCCTGGCTTCACTCGCTGTAACGGTACGCATATCAGCTCTCTATGTGCATTTTGTACAAATTGTACATAGCTGCCACGGACAGTCAAGTGCCACGCCGCGCTCGCGCCAGCGACACCAGGAAGCGGCCACTGTTCCTGAGCTGGCGGCGCAGCTGGCCCCACTCCTGCTCCGACCGCCGGGCCCGCTGGCAGCGTAACAGCCGCACGCGGTTGGCCTCGGGGAACTCGAACAGCATGGCGGCCCAGAGCACATCGTCCACGTTGTAGACCCGCTCGGGCGCCGTGCACACCGGGATCACTGTCGACACGTCCACGCCCAGGTCGTCGGCCGCGGCGATCACCGCGTCCGCAATCTGCTCCGCCTTCGGGCCTTCCGGCGGATCGAGATCGTAAGGGGGATCCCACTCGCGCAGCGGGCGCAGCCGATCGATGTGGGTCAGGGCCACGAGCACCGGCGACGCGCGGCGCGCCGGGTCTGCGAGACCGTGGCGCAGCCGGTCGAGACGCGCCCGCTCTTCGGCCCGGTCCGGCCGGTCCGCGGCCGTCACCCAGATGACGAGATCCGCGCCCAGGCTCGCCTTTTCCAGCGTCCGCTGGCCGGTGGTGTCGGAGTCGAAGCCGGGCGTATCGTACACCAGCGCGCGGACCTCGTCGTCGCGCTCGAGCCGATAAGGCACGATGCCCGCGGTCGAGTCCGGGATCACGTCCGTGGCCGCGACCAGCTCGCCGAACAGTGCGTTGACCAGGCTCGACTTGCCGGCGTTGACGCGCCCGAGCATCACGATCCTGAGCGGCTCGAGGCGCGCATCCTCCCCGGCACCAGCGCGCTCCAGGTCTTCGCGCGCGCCGCGCGTCACCGACTCCAGCGGCCGCGCATCCTCGAGCACCACCAGCCCGCCGTAGAGCTCGATGGCGTGGAAGCCGATCTTGCGGATGTACTCCTGCAGCAGCCAGAGTTGCACGTTCTTCGAGCCGGCCTGGAAGACCGAGCCGAGCAACATGTCGCCCAAGAGCTGCCGCAGCAGGGCCGCCGGCATGACATACGCCTGCACCACCTTGAGCAGGGGCGAAAGCCGATCGTAGTGGCCCTTCAGCCTGCGCATCCCGCCCACCTGCGCGAGCGTGATGCGATGGCTGCCCGGGATCCGCTCCGTGATTTGCAGCCTGAGTTCGCGCGCCGCGCGCTCGATCACCATCAGGGTGTCCGGCACGGTCATCTCCGCCAGCGGCTGCGTCGACCTCGGGTGTAAATGCCCGGCCACAAGCCGGAGAACCTCCTCCGCGAGGCGACCCAGCCCGGTCGGCTCATCGAGCGGCCACGCTTCGAGTGTCGCGTCGTCCGCCATCCGCTGCACCTTCACCCAGCACTCCTGTGCCTGTCGCGGCCAGTTGCCGCCCGGTCGCGTCCTGACCTCCGCCAGGGCCGCCGCCTCCCGCCGCCCGGCCAGCCAGTGGAAGAACACCGCGAAGGCCAGCGCGACCAGGCCGGCCGCCAGCCACCAAAGGCCGGCCGACGACCGCACCAGCCAGATGATGCCCAGCACCGGCAGGCCGACCAGCGGCAGCAACGCGAACCCCGCGGCCACCACCCGCAGCCGGCCGAAGCGATCGAGCACGCCCTTCACTTGCCGGATTCCTTGTCGGCCGCGTCCAGCTGCTCGCGCACCAGCACCCGGCCATCTCGCAGCGCCTCCCGGTAGACCTCGCGCAACTGTTCCGCCGAGACCGTCCTTCCCGCGCGCTTGCGCGCCAGGTAGTGGCACGCGGCCTTGCCCAGCCCGAAAGTGATCGCGCCGCCGGCCGCCGCGCCCCACGCAATGCCGGCAGTCTGGCCCCACACCGGCACCAGCTTCACGAGGCTCCGGCCGAGCGATCGCCCGCCGTACGACACGAGAAACCCGGCGCCCAGAAGCCCCAGGAACTCGCTGGTGTTGCGCGCTGTCCACCGCACGCCGTAAGTCGCCGCCAGCGCATAGACCATGGCCGCCTGCACGCTGGGCAGGAGCGCCAGGTCCGCGACCGGCACCCCGCCCGCCACAGAGGCGACCCGGCTGTAGCCGACCACCTTCGGGTGCGCTTCCCGCCAGAAGACATCCGCCACGCCATCGTCCGCGATGACGCGCGCGCGCAGGTCCATGAACATCGCGTGGTCGATGGCGTCCCAAAGCGCGTCCGCACCATAGTCGGCCGGCTCGAACCCATCCTCGGCCAGCGTGAAGTCCACCGGCACCCACAACACCTCCCCCGCGCCCGGCAGATCCCCGAACGCCTCGCGTTGCGCCAGCACCAGCCGCCGCAGGTCCGCAGGGACGCGCTCCGGCCAGTCCGGCGACGAGAACGGATAAGGGAGCACGTGCTCCACGCCGTCGGGATAGGCGGTATGCAGGCAGGTCTGCGCGACGATGACCGGCCACTCCGGATGCCGCCTGCGGATGCCGCGCAGCACCTCGAGCACCGCGCGCGGCTGCGTCTCCGTGACCCGCACCACCGTGATCACGAGGTGCGCGCGCGTCTCGCAGAGCGCGATGTCTTCCGCCGGATCGTAGGCCACCTCGCCGAGCCCGCGCGTATCGAGGAAGCTGAGCACCGGCGCGCCCGTCGGGAACTCGTACAAGTAGGAGCGCCGCGTGCACGGCCTGAAGCCGTTGCCGATCTCCGCCGCCGTGTTGCCGGTCAGCGTGCGGATGATCGAGGTCTTGCCGGCCTGGGTCGCGCCCAGCAACCACAGCACCGGCGGCGGCTGCCTCTCCGCGGCCGCCTCGAGCGCCGCCTCGACCCGGCCCGGGTCAATCGCCGCCGCGCCGAGGGCCTCCTTGAGCTTGTTCCATGCACCCATGTGCTTACTTTGTACGCCGATCCGCTTACGTCGGCACCAAGGTCAGGGCGGGAGTATCCGGGAGGCTCTCCAACAGGGCCAGCCGCTCGGCGTCGGTGGTTGTCCCGACCACTTCGTCGGTCCACACCCGGAAGAGCTTCAGATCGTAACTGCCGAAAGAGGTGATCATGGCCCCGTCAGCAGCATCGCGGCCCCGGACCACCAGCACCCGACCGATCCGCGGCGTGTTGTAGCGCGCATCGAAGGTGCACCACCGGTTCTCGAGATAGGCCTCGAACCAGGCGCAAAAATCGCCGGGGCCACTGTAGGGCACGCCGATATCGCCGAGATAGCCGCTGGCATAGCGCGCCGGGATGTTCATCGCGCGGCACATCGCCACCGCCAGTTGGGCGAAGTCGCGACAGACGCCGGTGCGTTCGCGCAGCGCATCGGTTGCGGTCTTGGTCGGACGGCCATAGTGGTAGCCGAAAGTCAGGTGGTTGTGCACCCAGTTGCAGATCGCCTGGACCCGTGCCCAACCCTCCGGCGTCTTGCCAAACAAGGCCCAGGCCTGTTCGATCAATTCGTCGCTGTTGCAGTAGCGGCTGGCGGTCAGATATCGCAAGGTTTCCGGCGGCAGATCGGCAATCGCGTGCTGGCGGGCGTTCCAGTCGAATGGATCCGGCTGGCCGTCATTCTCGACGATACAGTCGGACCACAATGTCAGCCGTCCGGGCGGCGCGACGGCCCGGACCCGGCGATTGGCGAATTCATCGAGATACCCTTCCTGCGGCACCGCGGGATCGGTTCGGACCTCGTCAGACCCGACCACCCGCCCGCCATAGCTGGGATGCGGCAACAGCGCCAACAACAACGGTGTCGGACTGGTGCATTCGATAATGATCTCAAAGCCGATGCGGATAAACATGAACGCGGGGGTGCAGGCGGGACTGCTAGTCCTCCGTCACGACTTCGATCCATGCCGTGAACGCCTGCGCGAACTTCGCGAGGAAGGTGCGGGTGTCGTCTTTCTTTACCCTGCCCTGGTCGTCGAACCAGTCGCCAACGCCGGAGAGATATATTTCCGGTTGTTGCAGGACCGGCATGTTGAGGAAGACCAGTGACTGGCGCAGGTGATGGTTTGCCCCGAAGCCGCCGAGCGCACCGGGCGTGACCGAAACCACCGCCGCAGGCTTCCCATCGAATGCGCTCTTGCCATAAGGACGCGAGGCGATGTCGATGGCGTTCTTCAGCACGCCGGGCACCGAACGGTTGTACTCCGGCGTGGCGAACAGCACGGCGTCGGCGGACTTGATTACCTGGCGCAGTGCAGCCCAGGCGGCGGGCGGGTCATCCGTGTCGAGATCCTGGTTGTACGAGCCGACTGCGGATATATCGACCTCCTCGGCTGTATAGCCCTCGGGCAATTCAGCCACGATGGCGCGGGCGGCCTTGCGCGTGAAGCTCTCCTTCCTGAGCGAACCGACAAGGACGGCGATCCTGCGTTGACGGGTCATGCAATGGTCCCTGTTCCGGCCGAAGTCACTTTGCCTTGCGATTCATGAGCAATACCAGGACTGCGACAGCTATGGCACCAAGCAACACCGCCCCCCAGAACCCGCCGTAGCCACCCATCCAACCCATGCCCCGGCCGCCACCATCCATCATGTTTCCCGTCTGCGCCAATGCGATGCCGGTGACCAGCAGAGACAACGCGCCGACAGCCATAGAAATCAATGTGTTCATAGGTTCACCCGCTTGTTTACTCGGCACGGCCGTGCCTGACGGCACACGACTGCCGTGCAGTCCGTGCCCTGTTACCAAACTAGGCTGGGCTACTGTCGACGTCTGTTCGATGGCACACGCAGCTTCGGTTCAACGGCCGGGCAACGACGTGTGTAAGCTGGCACACAGAAGCAGCCCTCCGGGGAGCGCAGAATGAGCGCATGGAGTTCTTATCACAACGCACGCGCCGGTCTGGAGTCGAACAGCGACCCCGCGGAACCCTCATGGACTCCCTGCCGCTGGTCCGCACTGGCGGGATGGCCCTGGTGGCGATGCTGCTGGCGGTCACATTTGCCATTCTGGTCTGTGGTTGACGCGTACCCGCTGGAAAGAACCTGCCGGTTACGCCGCGCCGATAATCAGGCAGCGACCAGCAGCTTCTCCCGCAGAAACTCCGGCGCGAAGTCGGCACCGTTCGGCCAGACCAGCGTATGCAATTCCGGATGGAGCTCGACCTGGGCGAAAAACGCCTCGTCGCGCAGCGGCTCGAAAACTTCGCCTGCAAGCTCCTGGGACAGGTTGACAGTACCCTCGAGGCCATCGCTGAAACAGAGCCGGACCGAATGACCCCCGAGATACCTGGCTGCATTGATCCTCGTCAGCATGTCGCTACTCCAGCGGTGCGATCCGCGGCAGACGCACACCCGACTGGGCGCGGTTCCAGGCTGATATTAGCTCAGCTTTCCGAAGGATCAGGTGAATGATGATCGGCACGATGTCGCCGAGGCCGCGTCGACTATCGCAAATTGAGATATACTGCGGCCATGCGGGTCATCTCAAACCAGGCGTTATTGAGCGACCGCTGGAAGCCCTGACATGGAGACCCTGAACATCCGCGAGATCACCGCACACTATCGCGCACTGGACGCGAAGGTCCCCCTGCGTCCGATCCGCAACCGGAAAGACTACGCTCGCGCAACATCTGCCATGAACGCGCTGCTGGATGCCGGGGCCGCCGACGAGTCCCATCCGCTCGCCGGCCTGGCGGCCACTGTGGGTGAGTTGATCGGAGATTACGACGCGCGCCATTTCCCTCTCCCCGAAGTATCCGGCCGGGCGATGCTGAGATTTCTGATGCGCCAGCATGGCTTGACGCAATCCGAGCTGCCCGAGATCGGCAGCCAGGGCGTCGTCTCCGAGATCCTGAGCGGCAAGCGCGAGCTCAATCTGCGCCAGGTCCGCGCGCTGGCCCGGCGGTTCGGTGTCGCTGCCGATGCGTTTCTATGACGTCTCAACCACTCATCACTCCACCACCGGATAAACCGGATCACCCCACAGCTGGCGCGGGTTCTCCATCATCAGGTGAATGATGATCGGCACGATGTCGCCGAGGATCCGCGCGCCGTCGGTCACCTGGCCCCGGTTCACCGAGCTGTTCCAGGTTGAGCCGCCGTGCATCAACTGGTTGCGCAGCGTGTAGAGCCGGTCGAAGGTCACGGCGAAGACCTTCTTGGTGTTCTGCCTGCCCAGCGCCCGGTGGGCCGAAGACTTGCTCTTCACGAACGCCTCGCGCCACTCCGCATCCGTCAGGTCGCCCCTGACGTGGTCCCAGAACGGCTGGAAGACGTGGCGGTTGTCGATGAGCGTCCGGATGGACTGCGAGTAGCGCCGCCAGATCATCTGGTACAGCAGCTTCTCGCGGTCCGAGTCGACCAGGCGATTCATGAAGTTCACGAGCTGACGGCGCTCCGAGAACTCCCGCCGGTCGGTGATCTCGTTGGCGTAGGCCGCATTGAACGAAATCCACAGGAACAGGAAGCGGGCGTCGTGATCCTCGGGTTCCTGCTCGGCGCGGTTAAGCCAGCTCAGGGCGCGGTGGGTGCGCAGGGCAAGGGCCGTAGAGAACTGGTCGTGGAGCTCGCGCTGCCGATCCTTCAGGGCAGGATACCGGGGCCTGATCGTGCTGGCAGACATGGCGAAGGCGTCCGAGTCGCTGGATGTTTCAGCGTATCGCCGACATATAGCATGCGGCGGTTTGTTTCCTCATGAACTGGCGCACAAAAAACGGGTCTGTCATCTATCAACGTCTTTCGTGCATTTGCACCGATTAGGCCAGCTCCCGCAGACTCCACGTCGATACAGCCCTTTGCTAGCGTTGCCTGAAGCGTGGTTGATCTACAGGCGACATATTTCCCGGCAACCCGGATACCGCGAGTATCCCAGGAACGCCTTCAATCGCCGCTCCGCAGGCTCAGCCCCTGAGCCACCTGTGGGTGAGAATGTGCATTGATTGCCGCTACGCCAGACCTGCAATGCGGTAGCATGCCCGGAGGCAGCACCATGGAGTGAGGTGTGCAGTGTGGGAACAACCGAGGCCGGAGCGCCTGCGGCACATTGAATCGAAGCGCCGCCGTGAAGTCGTTTCGTCGATCATCGCGTATGCGATCATCTTCGGCGTAACGGCGGTACTCTTGTACGCCGGTGTCATCGACTGGCGCGGCGGTCCTGGCGAAGAAACCGCGCTGCCGGCGCCCACAAGCCGCCCCAGCCCGCCTGCCGCACCGACACCGCCCCAGCACCGACCGGGCGCAACCGTCAACCGAACTGCTCCCGAGCGGGTCAACCCTGAACCCGCCACAAGAAGCTTCGGTCCGACCAATACTGCGCGCGGCGATCCGAGCGTCCTGCGGACGCTCACCGACACCTGTCGCTACTGGCTCGAGCAAAATACGCGCGGGCAATACTCAGGCAATCAGGAGGTGGCGTGTCGCGATATGACCCAATATGCGCGCACGCATGGGTATGCAGTGCCATCGATTGGAGGAAGCGGGCCCAGACTGCCGTCGAGCACGCGTGATGCATCGCCTGCGCGAGGCGTGAGCGTCGCCGTTGAGCAATGCGAAGGTTATGAGTATGGCTCGATCGGCTACCGCCAATGTCGTGCCGGCGAAAAGCGGCGGCTTGCTGACTGGTGCAAGAGTCTCAGGACCCGACGTGATACC
>DATKAZ010000111.1:0-9340 GCA_035514535.1 Gammaproteobacteria bacterium | reverse complement strand
ATCGACCGCGCAGCGGGATCGGAACGTCACATGCTCGCCGCGCGGCATAAGAATTCCAAGCGCGGGGAGCATGTGACGGTTCGGTCCCGCGGTCGTACCTTAATAAGGGGACACAGCTTGAAAGCAGTGTCCCCGAGCAGTATCCCCTAGGCTGTCGAGGCCTCGGGGAGGGAAGGCTCGGCGAACTGCAGGCGTGCGAGGCGGGCGTAGAGGCCGTCCTGCGCCACCAGCTCGTGGTGCGTCCCGGTCGCGACCAGCCGGCCGTCCTCCAGCACGACGATGCGGTCCGCCTTCAGCACGGTCGCCAGGCGATGCGCGATGACGACGGTGGTGCGCTCGGCCATGAGGCGATCGAGCGCCTGCTGCACCAGCTGCTCGCTCTCGGCATCGAGGGCGCTGGTCGCCTCGTCGAGCAGCAGCAGCGGCGGATTCTTCAGGATGGCGCGTGCGATCGCGATGCGCTGCCGCTGGCCGCCGGACAGGCGCACGCCGCGCTCGCCGAGGTAGGTGTCGTAGCCCTGTGGCATGTCGCAGATGAACTCGTGGGCGAGGGCCGCGCGGGCGGCCGCCTCCACCTCGGCATCGCCGGCGTCCGGCCGGCCGTAGCGGATGTTCTCGCGCGCGCTGGTGGAAAAGATCACCGTCTCCTGCGGCACCATGGCGAGGCCGCCGCGCAGGTCGGCCAGGCGCATCCTGCCGATGTCTACGCCGTCGACCAGGATGCGTCCCGAGTGCGGCTCGTAGAAGCGCAGCAGCAACTGGAATACGGTCGTCTTGCCCGCGCCGGAGGGCCCCACCAGCGCCACGGTGCGTCCGGCCGGGACGGTAAACGAGATATCGTCCAGCGCCCTGCGGTCGGGGCGCGCCGGGTAGTAAAAGCTCAGCCCCTCGACGCGCACCTCGCCACGCGCCGGGCGGGACGGCGGCAGCGGTGACGCTGGATCGCGGATCTCCGGGGTCGTGCCCAGCAATTCCATGATGCGTTCCATCGCCCCTGCGGCGCGCTGCACTTCGCCCCACACCTCCGCGAGCGCGGCGAACGAACCGGCTACGAGCACGGCGTAGAGGACGAACTGGCCGAGCTGCCCGCCGGTCATCGTGCCGGTGAGCACGGCTTTCGCGCCGAACCACAACACGACGACGATCGAGCCGAATACGAACAGGATCACCACCGCCGTCAGCAGTGCGCGCGCCCGGATGCGCGCCAGCGCGGCGACGAACGAATCCTCGACGGCGCGATGGAAGCGAGCCGCCTCCCAGGCCTCGCGCACGTAGGCCTGGACGATGCGCATCGCCGAGAGAATCTCCTGGGCGAGGGCGCTCGAGTCCGCGACGCGGTCCTGGTTGCGCCGCGAGAGCGCACGCACGCGGCGACCGAACAGGATCAGCGGCAGCAACATCACCGGCACCAGGACGATGATGAGGCCGGTGAGCTTCGGGCTGGTGACGCCCAGCATCACGAGGCCGCCGGCGAGCAGCAGCACGTTGCGCAGCGCGACCGAGGCGCTGGAGCCGACCACGGTCTGCAGGATCGTGGTGTCGGTCGTGAGGCGCGAGAGCACCTCGCCGGTGCGCGTCGTCTCGTAGAACGACTGGCTGAGCCGGAGGATGTGACTGAACACGGCCTCGCGCACATCGGCGACGATTCGCTCGCCGAGCCAGCTGACGAGGTAATAGCGCAGCGAGGTCGCAATCGCGAGGAGGCTCGCGATGGCGAACATCGCCAGGAAATAGCGGTCGACCTGCGCGGTGTTCTCGGCCGAGAAGCCCTGGTCGATCATGAAGCGCACGGCGACGGGCAGGCTCAGCGTGGCGCCGGCCGCCAGCAGCAATGCCCCGAGCGCCGCGAGCAGCATGCCGCGATACGGCCGCAGGAACGGGACGAGGTCGCGCAACGGGCGCAGGTTGCGGCTGCGCGCGCGGTCCGGACCGTCGGTCACGGTTTCGCTGCCGTCGGGATTGCGTGTGGTGGCCATGTCGTGGGCCGCGGATTATACGGGAAGCCGCAGGCCGCAAGGCGTCACGGGGCGGCGCCGGTGGCGTCGAGCGCGCGGCGCAGCTCGCCGACGGCTTGGGTCTCGAGCCAGCGCGCGCCGCGCCCGAGCAGGCTGTGCGCCAGCGCCGCGTCCGCCACTTCGTAGATCACCCATTCCCAGGGCCCGCGCGGCAGCGGCCCCGCGGGCAGGCGCTCGTGGTTGCAGAACAGCCAGCGGGCCGGCAGGGCGCGCGCCAGCGCCGCGATCTCCTCGTCGAAGCCGCGCACGACCCAGCCGAGCGGCCCGGCGCCCGCATCGCCGGCGAGGGCGAGCGCCTCGTAGTCGAAGGAAATCGGCGCCCACCGGCCGCGCGCCGCCACCATCGCATGCATGCAGGCATCCACGACGGCAAGCGGGCCGTATTGGGTGATACTTTCCTGCTTGAGTTCGACGAATGCGGTAACGCCGGGTTGGCCGGCCAGCCAGGTCGCGAACGCCTCGAGGGTCGGCGCACGCAGTTGCGCGAAGCGCGCCCCGAAGCGTGCCGGTTCGCCGACCGGGAGGTCCGCGAGCGCAGCCGCCGTCAGATCGAAGAGCGATGCGTCGCGGCCCGCCACGCGCTCCAGATTCGCGTCATGCAGCAGCACCGGGACACCGTCCGCCGTGAGTTGCATGTCGACCTCCACCCAGCGCGCCCCCGCGGCGACCGCGGCGTCCAGGCCCGGCAAGGTGTTCTCGGGCCAGTGCGCGGCATATCCGCGGTGCGCAACAAGGATCGGAATCTCTGCCATCATGGGCCAAGCATAAACGTCTTCACGACCGCCGACCCGGAGCACGACGCCGCCCCATGAGTTTCGTATCGCACCTGCGCGGCATCGGTTCCGGCGCGCGTTATCCGGCGGACGCCGTCATGAACCTTTGTCCTGTGGACGGCCGCCCGGTCGAGATCGTCATCGATGTCGAGCGGCTGCGCGTCGAGCGCCCCGCGGCGGCCTGGTACCTGCCGGAGCGCAGGGACATGTGGCGTTTCGGCGGCCTGCTGCCGCTCGACGCCGGCGACCCGCAGGAAGCGGACGGGATCGTCTCGCTGGGCGAGGGCGCGACCCCCCTGCTGGACTGCAGCGCCTGGCCGCTGGCCGAGCGCGGCCGGATTGGGCCTCCGGGGACACGGCTTTCAAACCGTGTCCCCTTCAGCCTGCAGATCAAGGAAGAGGGCGTCCCCCATGCGGGCTTCGGGGCCAACCCCACGCGCAGCTTCAAGGACCGGGGCATGGCGATGGTCGCGACCCTCGCGCGACGCCTGGGCTTGCGGCGCCTCGTCGTGCCGACGCAGGGCAACGCGGGCGATTCGCTGGCCGAGTACGCCCTTGCCGCGGGGCTCGAGGTCGCGGTCGTGATGCCCGACGACACGCCCGAGGGCGTGCTCGGGCGCGTGGCCGCGCTGGCCGAGCGGGACGCGCGCGTCCGCCTCGAGCTGGTCAGCGGCACCATCCGGGAGGCCGGCGCGCGCGTGAAATCGCACTGGGTGCCCGCCGGCTGGTTCAGCGTCGCCACGTTCCAGGAGCCCGGCTGGCGCATCGAGGGCAAGAAGACGCTCGGGCTGGAGCTGGCCGAGCCGGCGGCGCCGGACGGTGACTGGCGCCTCCCGGACGTCATCGTCTATCCGACGGGGGGCGGCACCGGGCTGCTCGGCATGTGGAAGGCCTTCGGCGAACTGGAGGCGCTCGGCATGATCGGTCCGGGGCGGCCGCGCATGATCGCGGTGCAAAGCGCGGCGACGCAGCCGGTCGTCGCCGCATTCGAGGCCGGCGCGGCGGACACGCGCCCCGGTGCCGCGGGCGCGACCCGCGCGGTCGGGCTCAACGTGCCCGGCGGCGTCGGCCACTTCCGCGTGCTGGAGATCCTGCGCGCCAGCGGCGGCGGCGCGTTCGCCGTCGACGAGGCCGGAATTCTGGACGCGTATCGCGAGGCGCGGCGCGAGCTCGGCCTGGCGCTCTGCCCGGAAGGGGCCGCGTGCCTGGCGGCGCTGCCGCGCGTAGTCGCGGCGGGCCTGATCCGCAGCAGCGACCGGGTCGTGGTGGTCAACACCTGTGCGCCGGAGAAATACCTGCCCGACTGGCCTCCCGGCGACTGACGCTCACCACGGCAGGGCCTCGCCGTTGGCGTGCCAGAACCCGCCCGTGGTCTCGATCGTCAGTTCGTCGAGCCGCGCGATCAGCCCGGCGGCGGCCTGCTCCGGCTCGACGTCGCCGCCGCCGCCGACCATCTCGGTGCGCACGTAGCCCGGGTGCAGCAGCGCGACGGCGATGCCGCGCTCGCTCAGGTCCATCGCCAGCGACTTCCCCGCGGCATTCACGGCGGCCTTGCTCATGCGGTAGCCGTAGTAGCCGCCGGAGGTGTTGTCCGCCACCGAACCCATGCGGCTGGTGACGATGCCGATCTTCGCGCCGCGCTGCAGGTTGCCGAGCAGCGCCTGGGTCACCAGCAGCGGGCCGACCGAGTTGACGCGCAACTGCAGGTAGAGATCTTCCAGCGCCTCGCCGTGCAGGCCGCCGAGCGTGTCGGGCCTAAGCACCCCCGCGTTGTTGATCAGCCAGTCGAGCGGCTGGCCCTCGAGTACGGTGGCGAGACGCTTCACGGAGTCGGGGTCGCCGACCTCCACGCCCGTCTCGACGCGCACGTCGAGCGCATCGAGCGCCGTGGAACTCTTGCGGCAGGCGGCGATCACGTCGTCGCCGCGGCCCGCGAGCAGCTTGCAGAGCGCGAGACCGATGCCGCGGTTGGCGCCGGTGACGAGACAATGGGCCATGTCGTCCTCCATGAATGCGTTCCCGTGTAGTACCAAGTATAGGCAGGCCGCGGCGCGGCCGATAAAGTAGGACGATGGCGCGGAGATTGAGGCTGCTGTTGCTGACGCTGGTGCTGTTCGCCGGCTGCGCGAGCCCGCGCCCGCCTGCGGGTCTCGCGATGCCGGCCCCGGACGAGGCGGGCGCCGCGAGCCTGCTCGCCGGGTACCTGCTGGCACAGGGCTGGACGGTGCGTCTCGCGGACGCGACGCGCGTCGAGGCGACCCGCGGCGAGGAGCAGCTGCGGCTCGAGCCGCTGCTCGACGCGGCCGGGCTCGACCGGATCGTCGTCTCCCGCAGCTGGCCCCGCGCCCCGCAGGTCTCCGATGAGGACCTGCACGCTTTTGCGCTGGAACTGAACGACACGCTGAACGTGGGACAGTTTCGCGCCGAGCCCACGCGCCTCACCTGCCAGGTGTCCCTGCCGTTCCTCGAGGCGCTGGAGCCGCGCCTGCTGGATGCCTTCCTTGCGTACACGGCCGACGTGCGGCTCGCCGTCCTGCAGGTCCAGGCCGGGCGGCGCCTGCTGGAGCCGGTTGAGGGCGACGGGGACAGCCGCTAGTCTTCCAGCACCTCTTCGCCTGGAGCACTTCCTATGAGCGTCACCGTCCGCGCCCGCCACGAGTATCGCCACCCTGTGAAGAAGGTCTGGGCGGCATTCAGCGACCCCGAGTTTTACCAGGCGAAGTTCGAGGCCATCGGCCACCGCAACGTCGAGGTCATCTCGACCGAGTCCGACGGCGAGGACTTCTCGATCGAGATCAGCCGCGAAGTGCCGCTGGACGTGCCCGGCTTCCTGCGCGGCATGCTCGGCGAGTGGAACACGCTGCTGCAGAACGAACACTGGACCGCGGCCGCACGGGGCGGCTACGAAAACGAGCTCGAGATCGAGGCGCGCGGGGTGCCGGCCACCATGACCGGAACCATGATGCTCCGCGCCAGCGGCAAGGGTTGCGTCAACGAGGTCGCGATCACCATACGCGCCTCCGTGCCCCTGATCGGCGGCAAGCTCGAGCAGTTCGTCTCCAGGGACACCGAGGCGACGCTCGCGGCGGAGTACGAGTTCATCCGCGAGTACCTGGCGCAGCGTTAAGGGGACACTGCTTTCAAGCTGTGTCCCCTTATGCAGTACTGAAAAAGGGGACACAGCTTAAAAGCAGTGTCCCCGGCAGCTTGAAAGCAGTGTCCCCGGCCTGTGTCCCCGGGCGTCGCCTCCTGCCGTTCGTCGGCGCTCGCCTGCCGCCTGTCGGGACATCGGCGAGCTTCCGGCCGCCGGCGGCAATCACGAAGCGCCGCTTCACGAGCTCTATTAAAATCCATATTTATCAGATACCTGGAACTGAACCGCAAGCCCCGCAGGGTGCGCTCGCGCCGGCCGGGCAGGCGCTCGCGCCGCCAATGGGCTTGACGCAGTTCACAATTCCCGGCGCACGACCCGGGCTAGACTCCGTGCCATGAAAGAGCAAAGGCGAGGGCCGCAGATGCGCCTGCAGCGTGGCTTCACGATGATCGAGCTGATGATCACCATCATGGTGCTCGGCCTGGTGCTCGGCCTGGGCGTCCCGGGCTTCCGGGACCTTGTGCTGAACAACCGCCAGGCGAGCGCGGTGAACGAACTGGTCACGGCGTTGCAGCTCGCGAGGAGCGAGGCGATCACGCGCAACGTGGCGGCGCCGTCGGCCGTCTCCGTGTGCGCCAGCAACACCGGCACGAGCTGCGCCGGGACATGGTCCGACGGCTGGATCGTGTTTACCGACGCCAACGGCAACGGCGCGCTCGATGGCGCCGACCTGGTGCTGCGATCCGTGGACGCGCCCGCCAGCATGGCCATCACAGGTCCCGGCGGCGCGGTGCGCTACCGTCGCGACGGCCGCTCGCCGGACGCCACGGATTTCGTGTTCTGTGACTCCAGGGGTGCATCAAGGGCGCGGGTCGTGCAGCTGGGAATTTCCGGGCGGCCCGCGGCAGCCAAGGTGCTCTCAACCGGCGCTTCGCCGGCCTGCGGCTAGGGGGACGAAACAGATGCGGACGCGCTCTCGCAAGCATTCCGGGTTCACGCTCATCGAGGTGTTGATCGCCGTCGTGATCTTCGGCGTCGGGCTGTTGACCGTGGCCTCGCTCCAGGTGGTGGCGCGCAAGGCGAATTTCGAGGCCGTGCAGCGCACCACCGCGACGCATCTCGCGCAGGGCATGCTCGAGCGGATGCGGGCCAACCGGACCGGACTGGGCACGTACATCGGCGCCGGCGAACTGGTGCTGGGCGGCGGAGTGCGTGCGGCGCCCGCGACCACCTGCCAGGATCGCGCCAGCCCGTGCACGGCCACCAACCTCGCCCTCGCCGACCTCTGGGAGTGGGAGCAGCTCCTCGATGGTTCCTACGAAACTGCCGGTGGCGCATCTGTCGGCGGGCTCGTTTCGCCGACCGCCTGCATCCGCAGCAACGCCGCCGGTGACACCGGAAATTATTCGGTGTCGGTCGCCTGGCGCGGCGCGACCGCGTCCGACGTCGTTCCCGCGGACGATTGCGGTGCGGGGGTTGCCGCCTACGGCGCAGCGGACGAGTTCCGCCGCGTGATCACCGTCAATACCTTTATCAACGCGCTATGAACAATCGAATTCGACAAGTATCCCGCCAGTCCGGTGTAACCCTCATCGAGCTGATGATCGGGCTCGGCCTTGGCATCCTGCTGCTGTTCGGCGTCGGCCTGCTGTTCACGCAGAACAAGCAGAGCTATCTCCAGAACGAGGCGATTGCACGGCTGCAGGAAGAGGCCCGCTTTGCAATCGAGGAGCTGGCGCGCGACCTCAGCATGGCCGGGTTCATCGCCGAGACCGTGGACACGACGGCGATCTTCGTCGGCGCCACGACTGACGATGAGGCGGCGTTCCATAATGCTACCGGTGCCACCTTCAACTGCGGGCCGACCGCCGCGGCGCGCAACTGGTTCTACGACTTCCAGGCCGGCCTGGTGGAAAGCACGCTGCTCACGGGCGACAACCTCGCGACCGGCGCCGCCGCCCAGGCACTGTACTCCTGCATCGACCCGGCGGCTTTTCAGCCGAATACCGATGCGATCGGCATCAAGCGGACAAGCGGCACGCCATCGGGATTCAGGAACGATACGATACCGGCCGAGGTCCTGGCGCCCGCGGGCCGCGTCTACGTGCGCGAGAACGGCACGCGGGCCGTGTTCTACCAGAGCGAGTTCCCCGTGGCGGGCGGCCGCGCCGTCGTACAGCCGTACCGGGACTGGGAATACTCACCGAAAATCTACTACGTCCGCAATTTCGGGGTGACGGCTGGCGACGGAGTGCCGACGCTCTGCCGGATCCGCCTGGTTAACGACGGCACCGGCGGCAGCCCGCCACTGCACACCGAGGAGTGTATAGCCCAGGGTGTCGAGGACCTGCAGATCGAGTACGGGCTGGATACGCTCGACGACGGTTCGGCGAACGTCTACGTCCGGGGTCCGGCCGTGGCTGACCTGCCGCGAGTGGTTTCGGTGCGCATCTACCTGCTGATGCGCACCATTAACGAGGATGTCGGCTACCGGGACGACCGCACGTACGTACTCAGCAACAAGGCCGCGTACACGCCGGGCGACCGGTTCCACCGGCGCATCTACGCGTCCACGATCGTGGTGCAAAACGTCAATGACATCCGGCGATTGTCATTCTGAGTCGCGGGGCGGGAGACTTGCATGATTGAGGTCAAGTACATGAACAGGCAATCGCTTCGGCGCAAGGAGCGCGGTGCAGCGCTGGTTACTGCATTGATCTTCCTGGTCATCATCACGGCTATTGCCCTCTCCTCGATGCGCTCGAGCACCCAGGAGTTGCGCATGGCCGTGAATGCGGAGGAGAAGGTCAGTGCCGGGCAGCTGGCCCAGGCGCTTTTGGACTCCGTTTCTTCCAACCCGGCGTCCACGCCGGTCGTCGGCGACGTCGGGCGTCGCGTCTGCACGCCGCTCACCGCGGGCAATACGCCATGCGACGAATACACACTGACATTGCCGGCGGAAGTCACGACCCTCATGCCGGCCGCCGAGCGCTTCGTGGCCGTAGAACGCCTCGGGGCGGAAACGCGTCCCTGTCCGCGTGGCATGGGCATGAGCCTGGTGGGCTTCGGCTGCGCCGCGTTCCGCGTCCATTCGCAATACGACGGCAGCGCACAACGGCGCAGTCGCGCCGACCTCAACGAGGGCGTCCTCGTCGCAGTGCCCACGAGCTAGGGCTTCAGAGGAATCCGATATGAACATGCATCCGCTTCGCACCGCGCTCCTTTCCGCCTCGCTGGTGATACTCTCTGCCCCGTCCGGGCCGGTCCTGGCGGACGATGCCGAGATCTATACCAATACGCGCGATCTGCCACCGGAGTCCCAGCCGCTGGTCATGTTCAGCCTGGATTACCGGCCGAACCTCGGCTCCACGGTGTGTACCCAGGGTGAATGTCAGTTCCTCGTCGACGCGGGCGTGCTCGAGGCGAAGGACAGCTATACGTTCTTCGACATGCTGCGC
>DATKAZ010000110.1:0-36728 GCA_035514535.1 Gammaproteobacteria bacterium | reverse complement strand
ATCGACCGCGCAGCGGGATCGGAACGTCACATGCTCGCCGCGCGGCATAAGAATTCCAAGCGCGGGGAGCATGTGACGGTTCGGTCCCGCGGTCGTACCTTAATAAGGGGACACAGCTTGAAAGCAGTGTCCCCGAGCAGTGTCCCCGAGCAGTGTCCCCGAGCAGTGTCCCCGAGCAGTGTCCCCCCTGCTAGCGCGCCGCGCGCAGCAGCTCGTTGATGCCGACCTTGGCGCGCGTCGCCGCATCGACGCGCTTCACGATCACCGCGCAGGCGAGATTGCACTTGCCGACGCTCGACGGCAGCGTGCCGGGGACGACCACCGCACCCGCGGGTACGCGCCCGTAAGTGATCTCGTCGCGTTCGCGGTCGTAGATGCGCGTGCTCTGGCCGATGAATACGCCCATCGAGATCACCGCACCTTCTTCCACGATGACGCCCTCGACGACCTCCGAACGTGCGCCGATGAAGCAGTGGTCCTCGATGATGGTCGGGTTGGACTGTAACGGCTCGAGCACGCCGCCGATCCCCGCGCCGCCCGAGAGGTGCACGTGGGCGCCGATCTGTGCGCAGGAGCCGACCGTCGCCCAGGTGTCGACCATCGTCCCGGGGCCGATCCAGGCACCGATGTTCACGAAGCTCGGCATCAGCACCGTGTCGGGCGACACGTAGGCGCCGCGGCGCACGGTCGCCGGTGGCACGACGCGCGCGCCGGAGTAACGGAATGCGGCCTCGTCGTAGCCGGTGTACTTCAGCGGCACCTTGTCCCAGCCGCGCAGCGCGCCCATCTCGACGAGACGGTTGTCCTCGATGCGGAACGACAGGAGGACGGCCTTCTTCAGCCACTCGTTGACGTGCCATGCGCCGTCCGTTTTCTCCGCGACGCGCTCGCGGCCGTCGTCCAGCGCATCGATCGCCTCGGCGACGGCCTGGCGGATCTCGCCCGGAGTGTCTTCCGGCGTGAACTGCGTACGCTCTTCGAATGCCGCCTCGATCGTTTCCTGCAGCTTGCTCATGCGGGTGTCCCGTCGGTCATGACGCCTGTTGCGCCGGGGAAGCGGCAAAGCGCGCGATGCGCCGCGCAGCCTCGATACACTCTTCGAGCTCAGCGACCAGCGAAACGCGCACCCGCCCGTGGCCGGGATTGCTGCCGGCATGATCGCGCGACAAGTAGCGGCCGGGCAACACGGTGACATTTTCCGCGGCGTACAGGTCGCGTGCGAAGGCCTCGTCGTCGCCGGGCGTCTGCAGCCACAGGTAGAAGGCGGCCGCGGGCCGCTCCACCGTCATGACTTGCGCCAGGATCGGCACGACCGCGGCAAATTTCTGCTGGTAAAGCAGCCGGTTGGCGGCGGCGTGCGCATCGTCGCGCCAGGCGGGCACGCTGGCGAGCTGCACCATCTCGGGCACCGCGCAGCCGTGGTAGGTCCGGTACAGCCGGAAGGCGGACATGATCGACGGATCGCCGGCGACGAAGCCCGAACGCAGACCGGGCACGCTGGACCGTTTCGACAGGCTGTGGAACACGGCGCAGCGCCTGAAGTGCGTATTGCCGGCGCGCAGGCAGGCGCCAAGCAGGCCCGGCGGCGGGGCACGCTCGTCGAGATAGATATCGGCGTAGCACTCGTCGGAGGCGACGACGAAGCCGTGGCGCGCCGAGAGCTCGAGCACGCGTCGCAGGTAGGCCTCGTCCATCACCGCGCCGGTAGGGTTGCCCGGGCTGCAGATGAACAGGATGCGGCAGCGTTGCCACACGTCCTCCGGCACCGCGTCAAGGTCCGGCAGGAATCCGGTGGCCGCCGTGGTGTCGAGGTAATACGGTTCGGCGCCGGCCAGCAAGGCCGCGCCTTCGTAGATCTGGTAGAAGGGGTTCGGCATCAGCACGAGCCCGCCGGCCGCGGGATCCAGCACGGCCTGGACAAAGGAAAACAACCCCTCGCGCGTGCCATTGACGGGCAGCACCATCGTGTCCGGGTCGACGGCCGCCGCGCCGAGGCCGAAGCGGCGCTCGAGCCAGCCGGCGCACGCGGCGCGCAGCTCGGGCAGTCCCGCGGCTTTCGGGTAGACGCCGAGCCTGTCGAGGTGGCGCACGAGCGCGTCGCCGACGAAGGCCGGCGGCGCATGGCGCGGCTCGCCGATCGACAGGGCAATATGCCTGCAGTCGGACGGCGGCGCGGTGTCGGCGAGCAGCGCCGCAAGGCGCTCGAAGGGGTAAGGATGCAGGCGGTCGAGCAACGGGTTCATCGCGCGGTTTCCCGGTGGGATAGCGAAGTGTTCAGTTGTTGGCCGTGGGCTGATCGAGGCGCAGCTTGAGTTGCCGGCCGAGTTCCTCGCGCGCGTCGGCATCCAGGGTCTCGCCCTTGAGCGTGGTGATGTAGAAGACATCCTCGGCGCGCTCGCCGACGGTCATGATCTTGGCGGCGCGCAGCGACACGCCGTTCTCGAAGAAGCTCTTGCCGACTTCACACAACAGGCCGGGACGGTCCGCGGCGACGAGTTCCAGGACGGTGCGCCGGCCATCGAGGTCCTCGGAAAAGGCGATCCGGGTGGGTGTCGAGAACATCCGCACCTGGCGCGGCGGCTGGCGCATCACCGTCGGCATCCTGCCGCCGTGCTCGAGCGCCGCCTTGCGCACCGCGGCCTCGATCTGCACGAGGCGCTCGTGGTCGTCGATCGGTGAGCCGTCACTTTCCAGCACGACGTAGGTGTGCACGTTGCGGCCGTCACCGACGGGCACGACGCGCGCGTCGAGGATGTTCAGGCCGAGCTCGTCGAGCGTCCCGGTGGCGCGCGCGAAACTGTGCTGGCCGCTGACGGTGCAAATCATGATGGCGGTGCCGCCGCGCCCGGTCTGCTGCTCGACCGAGACCGCGGAACGTTCGCCGCGATCGTCGAGCCCCGCGAGGATGCGGATGTGCCAGGCGATCTCTTCCGGCGTGTGGCGCAGGAAGTATTCGCCGGCGAAGCCGCCCCACACGGCGCGGGCGCGCTCGGCGCGGATGCCGCGTGCGGCGAGCAGGGCGAGGGCCGCGTCCTGAGTCTCGGTGATCAGCTGCTCGGAATCGATGGGGGATTCGAGGCCGGCGCGCAGCGCGCGCTTGACGCTGTGGTAGAACTCTTCGAACAACGAGGCTTTCCAGGCGTTCCAGAGCTTCGGGCTGGTGCCGCGCACGTCCGCGACGGTGAGCACGTATAGGTAGTCCAGGCGCGTCTCGTCGCCGACGAGCCCGGCGAACTCGGCGACCACGGCCGGGTCGTAGATATCCTTCTTCTGCGCGGTGATCGAGAACACCAGGTGATGGCGCACGAGCCAGGCGACGAGACGCGCGTCGTAGAGCGACAGGCCGTGCTCGAGGCAGAAGGCCTCGGCATCCACGGCGCCCAGCTCGGAATGATCGCCGCCCCGGCCCTTGGCGATGTCGTGGAACAGCCCGGCCAGGTAGGCCAGCTCGGGCTTGGGCAGGGCCTGCATGATGCGGCTGCACATCGGCATCTCGTGATCGAAACGCGACAATGCGAAGCGCCGCAGGTTGGAGACCACGAACAGCGTGTGGGCATCCACCGTGTAGGCGTGAAACAGGTCGAACTGCATCCTCCCGGTGACGCGTCCGAAGGCGGGGAGATAGCGGGCGAGCACGCCGTAGCGGTTCATGCGGCGCAGCTCGTGCGTCACGCCCTCGGGGGCGCGGATGATATCCATGAACAGGCGGTGGTGGCGGGGATTCTGGCGGAACTCCTCGTCGATCAACGAGAGGGCACGGCGCACCTGCCGGATTGTTCCCGCGCTGACGCCCTTGAGTCCCGGTTCCTGCTGCAGAAGGAGGAACATTTCCAGCAATGCGGCCGGGGTGCGCTCGAAGACGTCGTCGCGCGTCACCTCGAGGAAACTGTTGCGCACGTGGAAGCGGGCGTTGAGGGTCTGCGGCGGCGCTGCCGGGTCCAGCAGGATGGCCTCCTCGAAGAGCTGCAGCAGCATCTCGTTGAGGCGCGCCAGTTCCTGGACGGTGCGATAGTACTTCTGCATGAACTGCTCGACGGCGAGCGTGAAGCTGGCGTCTTCGTAGCCGAACAGCTTCGCGAGCTTGACCTGGTGGTCGAACAGCAGGCGGTCCTCGCGCCGCCCGGTGACCGAATGCAGCGCCCAGCGGATGCGCCACAGGAAGTTCTGCCCGGCCAGCAGGCGCCGATACTCGTATTCGGTGAGGAAGCCCTGCTGCGCGAGCTGGTGCAGGCTGCCGATGCCGAAGTGCCGCCGCGCGACCCAGCACACGACCTGGATGTCCCGCAAACCCCCGGGGCTGCCCTTGATGTTCGGCTCGAGGTTGTGCGCCGTATCGTGGTAGCGGTGGTGGCGGGCAGTCTGCTCCTTGCGCTTGGCTTCGAAAAAGGCCTGCGGGGACCACAGCCGGTCCGGGCCCGTGGCGGCCTGCATCGCGTCGAACTGTGCGGCCGGACCGTCCAGCAGGCGCGACTCCATCAGCGTCGTGACAACGGTCACGTCGGCCGCCGCCTCGCGCGCGCAATCGGCCAGCGAGCGGACGCTGTGACCGACCTCGAGGCCGATATCCCAGAGGAAGGCCAGGAAGGCCGCGACAGGCTCGCGCCATGCGGCCCCGTCGCCGTCCGGCACGATCACCATGATGTCGATGTCCGAACAGGGGTGCAATTCGCCGCGCCCATAGCCGCCGACGGCCACGAGGGCGAGGTTGCCCGCCGCGTCGCTGAGGTGCATGCGCCAGGCACGCACGAGCACCAGGTCGATGAGCCGGGCGCGGTCGCGCACCAGGTGGTCCACCGGTTCCTCCGCCGCGAAGCGACGGCGCAGCTCGAGGTCGCCGGCCTCGAGCACCCGGCGGAATGCCTTGACCGTCCCGGGGCCGGGGGGCGTCTCCGTCACGGGCAGCTGCGGCAGCGATTCCGGGGCCTGGGCCGGTCGCGCGGCGGAATCCATCGGAGCGCTCAGATCCGGCCCGAGGCGCCGAGCGTCAGCACCTCGTGGCCATCCTCGGTGACGAGAATGGTGTGCTCCCATTGGGCCGAGAGGGAGTGATCCTTGGTGACGACGGTCCAGCCGTCCGGCAGCAGGCGCACCTGGCGCTTGCCGGCATTGACCATGGGCTCGATCGTGAACGTCATGCCGGGCACGAGCTCGGGGCCGATGCCCGGCTGGCCGTAGTGCAGCACCTGCGGGTCCTCGTGAAACTCCCGGCCGATGCCGTGACCGCAGTATTCACGCACGACGGAGCAGTGCTGCGACTCGACCCAGGTCTGGATGGCGTGGCCGATGTCACCGAGCCGCACCCCGGGGGCGACCATCTCGATGCCGCGGCGCATCGCCTCGTGGGACACTTCGCTGACGCGCCGTCCGCTGACGGTCGGCTCCCCGACATAGAACATCCGGCTGGTATCGCCGTGCCAGCCGTCCTTGATGACGGTGATGTCGATGTTGACGATGTCGCCTTTCTTCAGCCTGCGCTCCCCGGGGATGCCGTGGCAGACGACGTGATTCACCGACGTGCAGATCGATTTCGGGAAACCGCGGTAGTTCAGCGGCGCCGGAATGGCGTCCAGCCGCCCCGTGATGTGCTCGTGACAGATGTTGTCCAGCTCCTCGGTGGAGACGCCGGGCTGGACGTGCGCGCCGATCATGTCGAGCACCTGGGCCGCGAGACGCCCCGCCTGGCGCATGCCGTCACGCTCGGCCGTAGTGTTCTTGATGGTCACGGGCATGGCGCTGGCGGCCTCCAAAGCCGCGTCCTGAGGGCGTCCGAAAAGCGAGAACTTCATCCCGGTTCAACCACTTAGTGTGGCCCCGGGGTCGTCCGGGGAGATTGTCCAGCAACGCGTCCTATGGTATAAAGCGCGCGCCTTAATCGCAATTAAATCCCACACACGCACCGTCACGCCCGGCTGGGTGCCTGATTTCCGGACGGAAAAAAGGTTGCCGGGTGGGGTGCGTGGAGGCTTAACCCGAAGGAGTACAACATGGCTTCTATTTCCATGCGCCAGATGCTGGAGGCCGGCGTTCATTTCGGCCACCAGACCCGCTTCTGGAACCCCAAGATGTCACCCTACATCTTCGGCGAACGCAACAAGATCCACATTATCAACCTCGAGAAGACCCTGCCGCTCTACCTCAAGGCGCAGGACTTCATCCGCAAGCTGGCCACCGACGGCGGCAGCGTGCTGTTCGTCGGCACCAAGCGCTCCGCGCGCGAGGCCATCCAGCGCGAGGCGGAACGCTGCAACATGCCCTCTGTCAGCTACCGCTGGCTGGGCGGCATGCTGACCAACTACAAGACCGTCAAGCAGTCCATCAAGCGGCTGTTCGAACTCGAAACCATGTCCGAGGATGGCACCTTCGAGAGCCTGTCCAAGAAAGAGGTGCTCGGCCTGAAGCGCGAGATGGAAAAGCTCGAGCGCAGCCTGGGCGGCATCAAGCATATGGGCTCGCTGCCCGATGCATTGTTCATCGTCGACATCGAGCACGAACGGATCGCCGTCGCCGAGGCCAACAAGCTCGGCATTCCGATCGTGGCGATCGTCGACACCAACTGCTCGCCCGAGGGCATCGACTACGTGATTCCCGGCAATGACGACGCGATGCGGGCGATCCAGCTCTATACGTCCGGCGTTGCAGAGGCCGTACTCGAGGGCAAGTCCATGGTGCCGGAAGTGCCGGCGGGCGATGACGACTTCGTCGAAGTGGATGAGCGCGAGGGCGCGTCGCGTGGCAGCGCGCGCAAGGCCGACGGCGCACGCGGTCGCGCGCCGCGCAAGGCGCCTGCGGCGGCCCCGGCCGAGCAGCCTGCGCCAGCGGCCGAGAAGCCTGCGCCAGCGGCCGGATCCGCCCCCGCGGCGGCAGCCGAACCCGCGCCCGCACCGGCCGCGGGGGAAGACGCATGAGTATTTCCGCGGCACTCGTCAAGGAGCTTCGTGAGCGCACCGGCGCGGGCATGATGGAGTGCAAGAAGGCGCTGGTGGAGACCGGCGGCGACCTGGAAGCTGCCATCGAGCACATGCGCAAGCAGGGACTCGCCAAGGCCGACAGGAAGGCCGGCAGGATCGCGGCCGAGGGCCTGGTAGTCGTGACCAGCAGCGACGACAGGAAGCGCGCCGCCGTGGTCGAGGTCAATTGCGAGACCGACTTCGTCGCCGGCGGCGACGATTTTTGCGATTTTGCGCAGCGGGTCGGCACCCTGGTCCTCGAGCGGCGCCCTGCCGACATGGAAGAATTGCTGGCCGCACCCCTGGACGGGGGCACGGTCGAGGAGGCGCGCCGCGGCCTGGTCGCCAAGCTCGGCGAAAACATCAGCGTGCGGCGTTTCGAAATCATCGCGTCGCAGGGCATCGTCGGCACCTATGTGCACGGCACGCGGATCGGCGTGCTGGTCGATCTCGAGGGCGGCGACGATAACCTTGCCCGCGACATGGCAATGCACGTGGCGGCCTCGCGCCCCCGGTACGTGGACGAGCGCGAGATTCCGGCCGACTTCCTGGCCAAGGAGCGCGAGATCCTGGTCGAACAGGCCAAGGGCGAGGGCAAGCCCGCCGAGATCGTCGCGAAAATGGTGGAGGGCCGCCTGCGCAAGCAGCTGGCGGAGATCACGCTGGTGGGACAGCCGTTTATCAAGGATCCCGACACGCAAGTCGGCAAGCTGTTGTCGGGCCACGGCGCCAGCGTGCGGCAGTTCGTGCGCTTCGAAGTCGGCGAGGGAATCGAGAAAAAGGCGGACAACTTCGTCGAGGAAGTCATGTCACAGGTTCGCGGCGGCTGAGACGCGCGACCGTGCGATGCCTTATCTCGCTGGCCACGGGCCATGGCGCCCGCAGATGAGGTAAGCTTGAGAGCCCCGCGGACAGCGGGGTTCTTTTTTGCGGCAGGCACTGCCAAGGCATTGATCGCGGGGGGCGAGATGACCCGGAAAGTTCCGAAACGAATTCTCCTCAAGCTCAGCGGCGAGGCGCTGCTCGGAGCCGTCGACTACGGCATCGACCCGGAAGTCATCAATCGCATCGCCACCGAGCTGCGCGACGTGCGCGAACTGGGCGTCCAGGTCGCGGTCGTGATCGGCGGGGGCAACATTTTCCGCGGCGCCGGGCTCGCCCAGGGCGGCATGGATCGCGTCACCGGCGACCACATGGGCATGCTGGGTACAGTCATCAATTCGCTTGCCATGCAGGACGCCCTCGAGAAGCTCGGCGTGCACGCCCGCGTCATGTCGGCGATCAAGATCAACGAGGTGTGCGAGGACTACATCCGCAGGCGGGCGATCCGCCACCTCGAGAAGAGCCGGGTGGTCATCCTCGCGGCCGGCACCGGCAACCCTTTCTTCACGACCGACACGGCTGCCAGCCTGCGCGCCATCGAGATGAACGCGGACCTGCTGCTGAAGGCTACCAAGGTGAACGGCGTGTTTGCGGCGGACCCGAAGAAATTCCCGGATGCGGAGCGCTACCCTCGGTTGACCTACGACGAAGTCCTCGACGCCCGGCTCGGCGTCATGGACGCCACCGCGGTCGTCATGTGTCGCGACAACGACTTGCCTCTGCGCGTGTTCAACGTGCACAACAAGGGCGAACTGCTCAGGATCATCAACGGCGAAGACCTCGGTACCCTGGTGACACGGGCGCCGGACCCCGCCGCCGAAGCGTAAGAGGAAGCGAGCATGTTGCAGGAAATCAGGAAAGATGCCGACGAGCGCATGAGCAAGAGCGTCGAGTCATTGCGCGGCGAGCTGAAGAAACTGCGGACCGGGCGCGCGCACACGAGCCTGCTCGATCACATCACGGTGGAGTATTACGGCACCGAGGTGCCGCTGAGCCAGGTGGCGAACATCGGCATCGAGGATTCACGGACGCTGACCATCACGCCGTGGGAGCGGCAGATGGTGCAGACGGTGGAGAAGGCCATCATGACGTCGGACCTGGGGTTGAACCCGAATACCGCCGGCAGCGTGATCCGCGTGCCATTGCCCCCGCTCACGGAAGAGCGCCGCCGCGACATGGGGAAGGTGGTGCGCCACGAGGGCGAGAATGCCAAGGTCGCGATCCGCAACATCCGGCGGGACTCGCTGCACCAAGTCAAGGAGTTGCTGAAAGAGAAGGAGATCACCGAGGACGAGGATCACCGCGCCCACGACGATATCCAGCAGCTGACCGACAAGTACATCGACCTGGTGGACAAGGTCGTGGCCGAAAAGGAGCAGGAACTCCTCGAGGTCTGAGGCCCGGGTGCCCCGCGGATCCCCAGTGAGTGATGCCGACATTCCCGCCCACGTCGCCGTCATCATGGACGGGAACGGCCGCTGGGCGCGACAGCGCGCGATGCCGCGCCAGGCCGGGCACCGGGCGGGCGTGCGCACGGCCCGCAAGATCGTGGAAGCCTGCGCCCGGCGCGGCATCTCGACCCTGTCGCTGTTTGCGTTTTCCAGCGAGAATTGGCGCCGCCCGCGGCGCGAGGTCGGCGCGCTGATGCGCCTGTTCATCGAGGCGCTGGACCGCGAGGTCGACGAACTGCATGCCAACGGCATCTGCCTGCGCTTCATCGGCGACCGGGACAGCCTCTCGCCCGCCCTGCAGGCCAGGATGGCGTCGGCGGAGGAGCATACTCGCAACAACCTGCGCCTCACGTTGGTCGTGGCGCTCGCCTTCGGCGGACGCTGGGACATCGTGTGCGCCGCGCGATCGCTTGCCCAGGACGCCGCGGCCGGGCGGCTCGATCCCGCCGCCATCGACGACGAGGCCGTCGCCGGGCGGCTCGCGCTGGCAGGATTACCGGACCCGGACCTGCTCATCCGTACCGGCGGCGAACATCGCATCAGCAATTTCCTGCTGTGGAATCTCGCCTATGCGGAGTGTTACTTCACCGATCGGCTGTGGCCCGACTTCGACGAGGCTGACCTCGACGCCGCGCTGGAACGCTTTCGCGGCGTGGAGCGGCGCTTCGGCATGACCTCGGACCAGGTCGGCCCCGCGGGCCCGGATTCCTGATGCTGAAGGAACGCATCATCACCGCACTGCTGCTCGCCGCCGCGCTGCTCACGGTGCTGTTTCTCGCCCACGCGGATGTCGGCGTCGTGCTGTTCGGGCTGTTGCTGCTGGTGGCCGCATGGGAGTGGGCCGGCCTCGCGCAGGTGCGGCGCCACGTCTATCGCGCGGCATTGACGCTGGCGGTCGCGCTGCTGATCGGCGGCCTCGCCTGGTGGATGCCCACCGGGCACCTGCCAAAGCCGCTGCTGTGGCTGCAGCTCGCGATCTGGGCGATCACTGCCGCGCTGCTGGCGCGGTTCCCGGTCCCCATTCCCAAGGCGATCATCGTGGTTGCCGGGCTGGTGATCCTGCCGCTGGTGTGGCTGTCGTTCGCGCACCTGCTCAAGGTCCGCGCCTTCGGCGCGTCGTGGGCGCTGTACCTGTTCCTGATCGTGGCGGCCGCGGATGTCGGCGGGTATTTCGCCGGGCGGTTCCTCGGCCGCGTCAAGCTCGCGCCGCGCGTCAGCCCCGGCAAGACCTGGGAGGGGCTGATCGGCGGCCTGGCCCTGGTGGCCCTGGTCGGCGCCGCGGGCGCGGCCTGGTTCGGCGTGCCGACGACGGGGCTGATTGCACTCGCGCTGGCAGTCGCGGGGATCTCGGTCATCGGCGATCTCGGTATCAGCATGCTGAAGCGCGGTGCGGGACTGAAAGACACCGGGCAACTGTTTCCCGGGCACGGCGGGGTGCTCGACCGCATCGACAGCCTGCTGGCCGCGATCCCCTTGTTCGTGCTGGGGCTGTACTGGCTGGTGGCGCCGTGAAGGGCCTCGCGATTCTCGGTGCGACCGGCAGCGTGGGCGTCAGCACCCTCGACGTCGTCGCTCGTAATCCGGAGCGCTTTGCAGTGCGGGCACTGACGGGCTGTCACAACTGGACGCGGCTGCTGGAGCAATGTCGCCGCTTCCGTCCCGACGTCGCCGTGATGGTCGACCCGGAGGCCGCGCGGCGCCTCGCGGAGGCGGTCGCCGCGGAGGGACTGGCGGTGGAGGTGCAATCCGGCGCAGGCGCCCTGGCGGACGCCGCGGCACGCGACGACGTGGATTTCGTCATGGCGGCGATCGTCGGCGCGGCCGGGCTGCTGCCGACCCTGGCGGCAGCCCGGGCGGGCAAGCGCGTCTTGCTGGCCAACAAGGAGGCCGTCGTCATGGCCGGCGGCCTGTTGCTCGCGGCGCTGGCGGAATCCGGCGGCACGCTGGTGCCCATCGACAGCGAGCACAACGCCCTGTTCCAGTGCCTCCCGGCGGGAGGCAGTGCCGATCCGTGCGGCGCCGGCGTGGTCGGCCTCATGCTGACCGCTTCGGGGGGGCCGTTTCTCGATACGCCGCTGGCCGACCTGGCGGCCGTCACGCCGGACGCGGCCTGCCGGCACCCCAACTGGGACATGGGGCGCAAGATCTCGGTGGATTCGGCGACCATGATGAACAAGGGCCTCGAAATCATCGAGGCCTGTCGCCTGTTCGGCGTCGGCCCGGGGCAGGTGCGGGTCGTGGTGCACCCGGAGAGCATCGTCCATTCCCTGGTCGAGTATCGCGACGGCTCGGTGCTGGCGCAGCTGAGCAACCCCGACATGCGCACGCCGATCGCGCATGCGCTGGCGTGGCCGGAGCGGATCGTCTCCGGCGTCACGCCGCTGGACCTGGCCGCGCTGGGCAACCTGAGCTTCCGCCCGGCCGAAAAGGGCCGTTTCCCGTGTCTCGCGCTCGCGATCGCCGCGGCCGAGTGCGGCGGTGCCGCGCCGATCGCGCTCAACGCCGCCAACGAAGTCGCCGTGGCGGCATTTCTCGAGGCGCGCATCCGGTTTACCGCGATACCCGTGGTCATCGACGCGGTTCTGGCACAATATGCGGGGCCCGATCCGGGCGACCTCGAGGCGATCCTCGCGCTGGACGCACGCGCCAGGGGTTCGGCCGAGGAGAAAATCCGGGAATTGGCACTCTAATGCACCCTGCGGCGACTGGCCGCCGGCTGCCGATCGCGACTCGAGGACGGAATTGAGCGGAATCCTGACATCGGCCCTTGCATTCGTCGTCGCTATCGCCGTGCTGGTGGCGGTGCACGAGTTCGGGCATTTCTGGGTCGCGAGGCGGCTCGGCATCAAGGTACTGCGATTCTCGATCGGCTTTGGACGGCCGCTGTGGCGCAGGGCCGGGGCCGACGGGACCGAGTACTGGATCTCCGCAATCCCGCTGGGCGGCTATGTAAAGATGCTCGACGAGCGCGAGGGCGACGTGCCGCCGGAAGACCTGCGGCGCAGTTTCAACCAGCAGCCGCCGTCGCGCCGCATCGCCGTGCTGCTGGCCGGGCCGGCCTTCAATTTCCTGTTCGCCATAGCCGCCTACTGGATCATGTTCGTCGTCGGCGTGCCGGCCATGACGCCGCTCGTCGGCGAGATCGAGCCCGATTCCCCGGCAGCGGCGGCCGGCCTGCGCCCGGGCGACCGGATCGTCGCCGTCGGCGGCGCGGGGATCGAAACGATGATGGACGCGCAGCTCGAGCTGCTCGATGCCATGGTGCCGGCCGGGCGGACGTCGATCGAGGTCGAAGGACCGGATGGCGGCCGGCGCTCGCTGTCGATCGCATACGACGGCGACACCCATGCGCTTACGGAACCCGGTGCAATGTTTCCGGGCCTCGGTATCGGCCTGTGGCGCCCGGAGATCCCGGCCGTGATCGGGGAGGTCTTGCCGGAGGGCACGGCCGCCCGGTCGGGGCTGGCGCCGGGAGATCGGGTCGTCAGCGCCGCGGGGCGGCCCGTCGCCGACTGGAATGAGCTCGTCGCACTGATCCGCGCGCGACCGAACGAGAGCATAGAGCTCGTGGTGGAGCGCGACGGCGCGCGGCGCAGCCTCGCCCTGTCGGTGGGCGCGGCGGACGACGAGGGTGAGCGCGTCGGCCGAATCGGTGCGGCGCCGCGTGTAGACCCCGCGCTGTGGGACCCGGTGCGCAGCGAACAGCGCTTCGGCCCGATCGGTGCTGTCGGGCGGGCGGTCTCGGAAACGTGGCGGATGTCGTCGCTGACCGTCACCATGCTGGGGCGGATGGTCCTCGGCCAGGTCTCGGTCAAGAACATCAGCGGCCCGATCAATATCGCCCAGGCGGCCGGCTTTACCGCCGCCGCCGGCGCGACGGCCTTCCTGAGTTTTCTCGCCATCGTGAGTATCAGCCTCGGTATCATCAACCTGTTGCCCATTCCCCTGCTGGACGGGGGACAGATCGTTTTCCAGTGCGTCGAGATCGCCAAGGGCAGCCCGGTCTCGGAGCGGACCCAGGTCATCGGCCAGCAGGTGGGCATCATGTTGCTGCTGATGCTGATGACGTTCGCCTTTTACAACGATATCGTCCGGTTGGCCACTGGCTGAGGTACGAGTGAAGCAGCGTTTCAAGCTCTGGTTGACGGCTGCCGTCACCGCCCTGGGTCTCGCCGCCGGCATGGCTGGTGCGCAGACGGACGAGTCCTTCGTCGTGCGGGACATGCGCGTCGAGGGCCTGCAGCGAATCTCGGAAGGCACGGTGTTCAACTACCTGCCGGTCAGCATCGGCGACCGCCTCGATGCGACCCGCGTTGCGGAGGCGATCCGCGCGGTGTTCGGCACCGGCCTGTTCTCCGACGTAGAAATCCGGCGGGACGGCAGCACGCTCGTCATTGCGGTGCGCGAGCGGCCGTCGATTCGCTATTTCTCGCTGGAAGGCAACAAGGACATCAAGACCGAAGATTTGGAGGAGTCGCTGCGCAACGTGGGTCTCGCGCGCGGCAGGACCTTCGATCGCCCGGTGCTCGAGGAAGTGAAGCAATTCCTCATCGACCAGTACTACAGCCGCGGCAAGTACAGCGTGGTCGTGGAAACCGAGGTGACCGAGAATACGGCCGAGAATACGGTCGATATCGCGATCAACATCAAGGAGGGCGAACGGGCGCGCATTCGCCAGATCGCCATTATCGGCAACGAGGTGTTCAGCGACAACGAGCTGCGCGACGAGTTCGAGCTGAAGACCCGCAACTGGCGCTCCTGGTACAAGCAGGACGATCGCTATGCCCGCGAGACTCTCATCGGCGACCTCGAGACGCTGCAGTCGTTCTACATGGATCGCGGCTATGCGGGTTTCGAGATCGAGTCCACCCAGGTGCAGATCTCGCCGGACCGCCAGAGCATCTACATCACCATCAACGTCGCCGAGGGCGAGCCGCATCGCATCGGCGAGGTCCGGCTTGCGGGCAACCTGATCCTGCCCGAGGAACAACTGAGAAGACTCATCCTGGCCAAGCCGGGGGACACCTTCTCGCGGCGGCAGCTCACGCAGACCGCCGAGCTCATCACGTTCCGGCTGGGCGAGGAGGGTTACGCCTTCGCGCGCGTGGACCCGGTGCCGTCGCGCACCGACGAGAGCAACGAAGTGTCCGTAACGTTCTACGTGGACCCGGGCAAGCGCGCCTATGTGCGGCGCATCCACTTCTCCGGCACCACTAGCATCAACGACGAGGTGCTGCGGCGGGAAATGCGTCAGCTCGAGGGCGGCTTCCTGTCGAACCGGGCGCTCGAGCGCTCCGAGGAGCGCGTGCGCCGCCTGCCGTTCGTCGAGGAAGTCCAGAAGGAGACCATCCCGGTCGCGGGCTCGGAGGACCTCGTCGATATCGAGTTAAACGTCAAGGAAGGACTGCCGGGCAGCTTCGGCGGCGGCGTGGGCTACTCCGGCCTGCAAGGCGTGATGCTGAACCTGAATTTCATCCATACGAACTTCCTGGGTACGGGGAATCGCATCGAGGCAGACGTCAATACGGGACGCTTCAGCACGGTCTATCGCTTCGTGCATACCGATCCCTACGTCACGCGGGACGGTGTGTCGCGGACGGTGTCCGCGTCCTATCGCGATATAACGCAGTTCGTTTCCGGCGCGTCCGAGTTCGGCACCAAGACGGCTTCCGTCGGACTCGAGTACGCTTACCCGATCTCCGAGTACACGCAATTGCGTCTGGGCGCGCTGCTCATGAACTCGGAGCTGTTGACCAACACCTTCAGCCCGTTCCAGGCCGTGCGCTGGGTGCAGCTCAACGGCGACACGACGGCGACGGACATCCCGGGCGGGCAGGCCCTGTTCCAGTCCGACTTCAACGCCTACGAACTGCTGCTCGGCTGGAGCTATGACTCGCGCAACCGGATTTTCTTCGCGGACCGCGGGGCGCGGCATCGACTGTCCCTGAACTACACAGCTCCCGGCAGCGACGTCGAGTACTACGCGGTGCGCTACGACCTGCTGCATTACCTGCCGTTCGTGGCCGGGACTTTCTTCGAATGGAATGCCGAGCTGACGTACGCGGAAGCGCTGGGGGACACCACGGAAATCCCGCCGTTCAAGCGCTATTATGGCGGCGGACCGGAAACCGTGCGCGGCTTCCGCGAGGGCTGGATGGGCCCGCGTGACACGAACAACAACCCGTTCGGCGGCAACGCCAGGCTGAGCACGCAGCTGGAGTTGATCTTCCCGCTGCCCGGACAGTTCGCCTCCACCACGCGATTCAGTTTGTTCGTCGATGCCGGTAATGTATTCTCCACCGACACGACGCCGTTCTTCGATCCTGCGACGGGAGAGCCGGCGACATATGATATTTCCCCGTCGAATCTGAAGTATTCGACGGGCATTTCGGTCCAGTGGCTGGCGCCGCTCGGATTATTCAGGTTCAGCTATGGGCTGCCGCTGAACGAAGACCCGTTCGACAGGGTCGAACGATTCCAGTTCTCGATCGGCTCGGCCTTCTGAGCGGCCGGGCCGGATACCCGCCAGGGCGGGCTACAGGACACTAACCCAGGAACGAAATTATGAACCTCATTACACGAAGCCTCGGGGCGATTCTCATCGCGGCCCTGGTCGCGGCGCCGGTCGCTGCGCTGGCCGAAACCAAGATCGGCGTGGTCAAGCTCAATCGGCTCTTTGAAGAGGCCCCGCAGGCGCTGGCATTGCAGCGGTCCCTCACGGAGGAATTCGCGCCGCGCGAGCGCGAGATCCGCGCCAAGCGCGAGGAACTACGCGAGATGGAGGAAAAGCTGCAGCAGGGAGAGGGCTTTCTGTCGGCCGACGAGCGCAGTCGTCTCGAGCAGTCGTTCCGCGACGGACAGCGGGACCTGCAGCGCACGCAGAACGAGTTCGTCGAGGATCTGAACCTGCGTCGCAACGAGCGCCTCGGCGACCTGCAGCGGCTGTTCGTCACCGAAATCCAGAGCTACGGACAGGCACAAAACTACGATCTCGTGGTGGTGGAAGGCTTCATCCATGCCAGCGACCAGGTCGACATCACCCAGCAGATCCTGCAGGTACTGCAGCGCAGACATCAGGGCGGCTGAGACCGACGGGCCGCGCATGGAACTGAGTCTCGGCGAACTCGCGATCCGCCACGGACTCGAGCTGCGCGGCGACCCGGAGCGGCGCGTGTCCCGGGTCGGGACCCTGCAGCATGCCGGGCCGGATGCCGTCTCTTTCCTGGCGAATACGCGCTATCGCAAGCACCTCGGCACGACCCGGGCGGGCGCCGTGATCCTGGAGCCGGAGCATGCCGCGGAGTGTGCCGCGGATGTGCTGGTGGCGCGGAACCCCTATGCGGTCTACGCGCGAATCGCGGCCGACCTGCACCCTGAGCCCGCCTTCGAGCCGGGTATCCGCCCCGGTGCCCGGGTCGATCCGACGGCGGCCGTCGCGGTGGACGCATGCATCGCCGCAGGGGCGGTCGTCGGGGCCGGAGCGCACATCGGGGCGGGCGCGTACATCGGACCGAACTGCGTCGTCGCGGCCGGTGCCGCAGTAGGCACAGGGTGCCGGCTGGTCGCGAACGTCACGCTCTGTCCCGGCGTGCGCCTCGGTGCGCGCGTGCTCATACATCCGGGTGCGGTCATCGGTGCCGACGGATTCGGCCTCGCCAGGGAACCCGAGGGCTGGATCAAGGTGCCGCAGCTCGGCGGCGTCACGGTCGGCGACGATGTGGAGATCGGCGCCAATACGACCATCGATTGCGGCGCGATCGACGATACGATCATCGAGGAAGGCGTCAAGCTCGACAACCAGATCCAGGTCGCGCACAACGTGCGCATCGGCGCGCATACGGTCATCGCGGGGTGCACGGGAATCTCCGGCAGCACGATCATCGGGCGCGACTGCATGATCGCCGGTGCCGTGGGGATCGCCGGCCACCTCGAGATCGCCGCGGGGACGGTGATCACCGGCCTGACGATGGTCAGCCGTTCGATCCCGGAGCCCGGCGTATACTCGGGCGCGCTGCCATACGACGAAGCGGCGCGCTGGCGCAGGAACGCGGCACGCTTCCGCCGGCTGGACGAGCTGGCGAAGCGCCTTGCGCGGCTTGAACGCAGGCTCGACGGAGCGGAGGGCGCGGCGGACGAAAACCGGGAACACGGCGAGGGAGACGCGGAGAATGAATGACACCGGCGCACTGGACCTGCAGCAGATCATGGTGTACCTGCCGCAGCGCTATCCGTTCCTGATGATCGACCGGGTCCTGTCGCACACACCGGGTGGCGAGTTGATCGCCATCAAGAACGTGACCATCAACGAGCCGTTTTTCCAGGGACATTTCCCGGGCCGACCGGTGATGCCCGGCGTGCTGCTGATCGAGGCCATGGCACAGGCCGCGGGTGTGCTGGCCTTCCGCACGGCGGGGGTCGAACCGACCGAGAATTCGACCTTTTTGTTCGTGGGAATCGACAAGGCGCGATTCCGCGCCCCGGTCGTGCCCGGCGACCAGCTCGTGCTCAAGGCGACCTTCGAGCGGCGTATCAGGACGATCTGGCGTTTCCACACCGAGGCCAGCGTTGACGGCAGGCGCGTCGCCTCGGCGGAGATGATGGTGGCGCCGGACGGAGGCAGGCAGTGATTCATCCGACGGCGGTCGTGGCCGCGGATGCGCGCATCCACGAGAGTGTCGAGGTCGGGCCTTACGCGGTGATCGGCGCGGGCGTGGAGATCGGCGCAGGAAGCCGCATCGGCCCTCACGTCGTCCTCCAGGGCCCGACGGTGATCGGCAGGGAGAACCGCATCTTCCAGTTCGCGTCGGTCGGCGATGAGCCGCAGGACAAGAAATACGCCGGCGAGCCGACGCGCCTCGTCATCGGGGATCGCAACACGATTCGCGAATGCGTCACCATCAACCGGGGCACGGTGCAGGACCGGGGCATCACCTCCATCGGCAACGACAACTGGATCATGGCCTACGTGCACATCGCGCATGACTGCGTTATCGGCGACAACGTGATCCTGGCCAACAACGCGAGCCTGGCCGGCCATGCGCGGGTCGACGACTGGGCGATCTTCGGCGGGTTTTCCGGCCTGCACCAGTTCTGCCGCGCCGGCGCACACTGCTTCCTGGGCAAGTACGCCGGCGTCAGCCAGGACGTGCCCGCCTACGTCATGGTCGGCGGCTATCCGCCGGCGCCGCACGGCATCAATGCCGAGGGACTCAAGCGGCGTGGCTTCAGCGCGGAGCAGATCGGCAATATCCGCCACGCGTACAAGCTGCTCTATCGCAGCGGAATGAAGCTGTCCGAGGCGCTCGCCGAGATTGAAAAGCTCGCGGCCGAACTGCCCGAGCTGGAGATCTTCGCGGCCTCCATCCGGGACGCCACGCGCAGCATCCTGCGCTAGCCGGGCACGGCGATGCCAGGCCTGACTCCGTATCCGGAAACCGTTCGACAGGGCAGCTTGCGAATCGGCCTGATTGCGGGCGAGCCGTCCGGTGACCTGCTCGGGGCCGGGCTGGTACGCGAGATCCGGCATTATTATCCTGATGCGGAATTCTGCGGCATCGGCGGCCCGGCCATGCTCGCCGAGGGCGTTTCCGGCTGGGTGCCGATGGAGCGCCTGTCGATCATGGGGCTGGCCGAAGTGTTGCGTCACCTGCCGGAGTTGCTGGGCATCCGCCGCCACGTCACGCGGCGCTTCGCGGCCCTGCGCCCCGACGTCGTCGTCGGCATCGACTCGCCGGACTTCACGCTCGGCGTCGAGCGCCGCCTGCGTACCCTGGGGATCCGCACGGTGCACTACGTCAGCCCGTCCATCTGGGCCTGGCGGGCGGGACGGATCAACGGCATCGGCAGGGCGGCCGACACGGTACTCTGCCTGCTGCCGTTCGAGCCGGGAATCTACGCGCAGCAGGGCATTCCGGCGGTGTTCGTCGGCCATCCCATGGCCGACGCCATTCCGTTCGAGGCCGACCGGGACGGCAGTCGCGCGGCGCTCGGTATCCGGCAGGGCCCGGGTGCGCGGGAAGTCGTCGCACTGCTGCCCGGCAGCCGCATGAGCGAGGTCGAGCGCCTCGGCGCACCCTTCGCGGCCGCGGCCGCGTTGCTGGCCGCACGACATCCCGGGCTGCGCTTCGTCGCCCCCATGGCCTCCGCGCGGATCCGCACGTTATTCGCGTCGCAGCTGGCAGAGCACGCGCCGGGCGTGCAGGTGCAGTTGTTCGACGGGCGGTCGCGGGAAGTCATGGCCGGCGCCGATCTCGTGGTGCTGGCCTCGGGCACGGCCACGCTCGAAGCGGCGCTGCTCAAGCGCCCGATGGTCGTCGCCTATCGTTTCTCCGCCGCGAGCGCCTGGATCCTGCGCGCCTTCAACCTCGTCAAGGCGCGGCTCTTCGCGCTGCCCAACTTGCTGGCCGGCGAGATGCTCGTGCCGGAACTGATCCAGGAGGCGGCCAACGCGGAGCGCATCGCGGCGGAGGCGACGGCACTGCTGAACGACGCGCCGCGCCGTGCAGCCCTGGCCGGGCGCTTCATGGAGATGCACCACGCATTGCGCCGCGGCGCCGACCGGCGCGCCGCCCAGGCCGTGCTCGCGCTGGCCGACCGCCTCCCGGAGCCCCTCGCATGAGCGCGCTGCCGTCGGTTGTCTCGCAGCGCCTCGCGGGCGTCGACGAGGCCGGGCGCGGACCGCTGGCCGGCCCGGTCGTCGCTGCGGCCGTGATCCTGCACCCGGGACGCGCAGTCCCCGGGCTCGCGGACTCGAAGATACTCACGGCGGCGGCGCGCGCCGCGCTCGCCCGACTCATCATGGCGCGCGCGAGCAGCTGGGCGGTGGCGTGGGCCGACGCCGCCGAGATCGATACCCTGAACATCCTTGCCGCCAGCCTGCTGGCGATGCGGCGCGCGGTCGATCGCCTGGGCGTGGCGCCCGACCATGTCTGCGTGGACGGCAACCATTGTCCGCGGCTTGTTAACGGTTGCACGGTCGAGGCCGTCATCGGCGGCGACGCGCGCGTCCCCGCAATCAGCGCGGCCTCGATTCTCGCCAAGACGTGGCGGGATGCGTGGATGGAACGGCTGGAGCTGCATCACCCCGGCTATGGCTTTGCCCGCCACAAGGGCTACCCGACGGCGCAACACCGCGCGGCCCTGGTGCGCCTCGGCCCGTGCGCCGCACACCGGCGCAGCTTCGCGCCGGTCGCCTGCCTGTGCGACGGGACCGACCGATGAGCGGCGCTTTCATCCACCTGCGCGTGCACACCGAGTATTCGCTTGCGGACAGCGTCATTCGTATCCCGTCGCTGCTCGAGCGGGTCGCCTCGCTGGGCATGCCGGCAGTGGCCGTGACAGACCAGGTGAACCTGTTCGCGATGGTGAAGTTCTACAAGGAGGCCCTCAGGCGCGGCATCAAGCCGCTGGTCGGTGCCGACATCTGGATCGACGAGCCCGACGAGCCGCGCCACCCGAGCAGGCTGGCGCTGTTATGCCGCAACAAGGAAGGCTACCGGAACCTCTGCCGCCTGCTCACGCGCGCCTATCTCGAGGGTCGGCGTCTCGGCCAGGTCCTCGTCACGCGCGACTGGCTGGAGCCGGAGGCCTGCCGCGGCCTCATCGCCCTGTCCGCAGCACGCGAGGGCGACGTCGGCCGCGTCTTGCTGGCGGGGCGCCGTGATACCGCCGCCGCGAGCCTCGAGTTCTGGCGGACCCGCTTCCCCGGCAGCTTTTATCTCGAGCTCCAGCGCACCGGCCGGGAGGGCGACGATTTTCACGTCAGCGAGGCCGTCGCGCTGGCGTCGTCGACGGGCACGCCGGTGGTGGCCAGCAACGACGTGCGCTTCCTGGATCCAGCCGATTTCGACGCCCACGAGGCGCGCGTCTGCATTCACCAGGGCCACACGCTGAGCGACCCGCGCCGCCCCCGGGATTACAGCGAGGAGCAGTCCCTGAAGAGCGCGGCGGCCATGGCCGCATTGTTTTCGGACCTGCCGGAGGCGCTCGAGAACAGCGTCGAGATCGCGCGCCGCTGCAATCTCGAGCTGGAGCTGGGCCGCACTTTCCTGCCGGATTTCCCGGTGCCCGAGGGCGAGACGGCGGGCACGCATCTGCGGGCGCTCGCAGCCGGGGCGCTGGCGGCGCGCCTCCCTGCATTGTTGCCCGAGGCGCCCGGATACTCGGCCGCGGATTACCAGGCGCGGCTCGAGCGCGAACTCGACGTGATCTGCGGCATGGGCTTCCCCGGGTACTTCCTGATCGTCGCGGATTTCATCCGCTGGGCGAAGGACAACGACATTCCGGTGGGGCCGGGACGCGGCTCGGGGGCGGGCTCGCTCGTCGCCTTTGTGCTTGGAATAACTGATTTAGATCCACTACGTTACGACCTTCTCTTCGAGCGATTTCTAAATCCGGAACGCGTCTCGATGCCGGACTTCGACATCGACTTCTGCATCAATGGCCGGGACCGCGTCATCGATTATGTGGCACGCCGCTACGGGCGTGACAGCGTCGCGCAGATCATCACTTACGGGAGCATGGCCGCGAAGGCCGTGGTCCGCGACGTGGGCCGCGTGCTCGGGCACCCCTACGGTTTCACGGACCGGATCGCGAAGCTCATTCCCTTCGAGGTCGGGATGACCCTGACGAAGGCGCTGGCCCAGGAGCCGGAGCTGCATCGCCTGTACGACTCGGAGGAGGAAGTCCGCAGCCTGATCGATCTCGCGAAGTCGCTGGAGGGGCTGGCGCGCAACGCGGGCCGCCATGCGGGGGGTGTCGTGATCGCGCCCACGGTGCTGACCGACTTCACGCCGCTGTACTGTGAAGAGGGCGGCGAGGCGCCGGTCACGCAGTTCGACAAGGACGACGTCGAGGCCGCCGGACTCGTCAAGTTCGATTTTCTCGGCCTGCGCACGCTCACCATCATCGATCGCGCGGTGAAGCGCGTGAACCGGCTGCGCGCAGAGGCCGGCGACGCGCCGCTGGACATGGCGCGCATCCCGCTCGACGACGCGCGGACTTACGAGCTGCTGCGCGCCTGTCGCACGACCGCCGTATTCCAGCTCGAGTCGCGCGGCATGAAGGACCTGGTCAAGCGCCTGCAGCCGGACAGCTTCAACGACATCGTCGCGCTGGTCGCGCTGTTCCGGCCGGGGCCGCTGCAGTCGGGCATGGTGGACGACTACATCAACCGCAAGCACGGTCGCCACGGCGGGCCGATCGAGTATTTTCATCCCAGCCTCGCGCCGCTCCTGAAGCCTACCTACGGGGTGATCCTGTACCAGGAGCAGGTAATGCAGATCGCCCAGGTGCTGGCGGGCTACAGCCTCGGCGCCGCCGACCTGTTGCGCCGCGCGATGGGCAAGAAGAAGGCCGAGGAGATGGCCCAGCAGCGCTCCATTTTCGTCGACGGCGCGGTAGCGCGTGATGTCGACCGGGGCACGGCCACGCATATCTTCGACCTGATGGAAAAGTTTGCCGGCTACGGCTTCAACAAGAGCCATTCCGCGGGTTACGCGATGCTGTCCTACGAGACGGCCTGGCTGAAGGCGCATTACCCCGAGGCATTCATGGCCTCGGTGCTGTCAACGGACATGGACCACACCGACAAGATCGTCACGCTGATAGACGAATGTCACCAGATGAGCCTCGTCGTCGAGCCACCCGACGTCAACGAGTCCGAGCATGCGTTCAATATCGCCGGCCGGGGCCGGTTGCGCTACGGCCTGGGTGCGATCAAGGGTGTCGGCCAGGCGGCCGTGCAGGCGATCATCGACGAGCGCGTCGCCGGCGGGCGATTCACGTCGCTGGCGGGCTTTTGCGCGCGCATCGACCTGCAGCGCGTCAATCGCCGCACGGTCGAGGCGCTCATCCGCGCCGGCGCGCTCGACAGCATCGGCCCCAACCGGGCGACACTCATGCATCGCCTGCCGGGCGCACTCGGGCATGCCGAACAGAGCGCGCGCGCCGCGGCGGCGGGCCAGGAAGACCTGTTCGGCCTCGCGGCTGCGGCGGGGCCCGCGACGCACGCCGACCTGCAGGACGAGGGGGAGATGCTCCCCGAGTGGAGTTCCGCGGAGCGACTCGCCGGCGAGCGCGACACGCTGGGGCTGTTCCTGACCGGCCATCCGGTGGACGAGGTCGCGGTCGACCTGGCGGCGCTGACCAGCGGGCGCATCGCGGACCTGGCCGCCGACCGGCCGGCGGACGGGGAGCGCGGCTATGGCATGGGGCGGCGCGACGCCGTGGCGGGCGGCCTGATCGTGGACATGCGCCGGCGCGGCAACCGTATCACGCTGGTTCTCGACGATCGCAGCGGCCGGCTCGAGGTCACGCTGTTCGAGGAGGCCTACGAGCAGTGCCGGCATTTCGTCGCCAAGGACGCGATCGTCGTCGTGGAGGGCAACCTGCGATTCGACGACTTCATCGACGACTGGCGGCTGACTGCGAAACGCGTGGTGGATCTCGACACGGCGATGGCGGAGCGGGCCCGGAGACTGCTGTTGCGTTGCGAAAATCCGCCTGCCGGCGGCTTCGTCGCCGAGCTGCAGCATGCGCTCGAGCCGTTCCGCGGCGGCCGCTGCCCCGTCCTGATGGTCTACCGCGGCCCGTGCGCGGCGGCGCGCCTGGAATTCGGAGAACAATGGCGCATCCGGCCGAGCCTCGAGCTGCTGCACCGCCTCGGGGGGCTCGTGGGGCCCGAGAACGTACGGATGGAATACGGGGACACTGCTTGAAGAGCCGAATGGGGACACTCCTGAATCGGCCGTTTCAGGAGTGTCCCCATTCAATCCCTATGATACTTTTATTGCCCGCTCCGGCCGCCCGGCATACCCGATGAACCTGAATTTCCTTGATTTCGAACAGCCCATCGCCGAACTCGAGGCGAAGATCGACGAATTGCGCTTTGTGGGCGACGACTCCCAGGTCAACCTCTCGACGGAAATTCGCCGGCTCAAGCAGAAAAGCGACGCCCTCACCCGCAGCATATTCTCGAACCTGACAGCCTGGCAGGTGGCCCAGGTCGCTCGCCATCCGCAGCGGCCGTACACCCTGGACTACGTCGAGCGGCTGTTCACGGATTTCGAGGAACTGCACGGCGATCGCGCCTACGCGGACGACCAGGCGATCATCGGCGGCCTGGCGCGGTTCGACGGGCGGCCGGTCGTGATCGTGGGCCAGCAGAAGGGCCGCGACACCAAGGCCAAGGTGCAGCGCAACTTCGGTATGCCGCGCCCCGAGGGCTACCGCAAGGCGTTGCGCTTGATGCATCTCGCCGAGAAATTCGGCCTGCCGGTGATCTCGTTCATCGACACGCCGGGCGCGTACCCGGGCGTCGGCGCCGAGGAACGCGGCCAGAGCGAGGCCATCGCCCGTAACCTGATGGAGATGTCGGGCCTGCGGACGCCGATCATTGCGGTCGTCATCGGCGAGGGCGGTTCCGGCGGTGCCCTCGCAATCGGCGTGGCGGATCATGTACTCATGCTCCAGTACAGCATCTACTCGGTGATCTCGCCGGAGGGCTGTGCATCGATCCTGTGGAAGAGCGCGGACAAGTCGGCGGAGGCGGCCGAGGCGATGGGCATCACCGCGGACAAGCTGTTCGACCAGGGCCTGGTCGACGAGGTCATCGCGGAGCCGCTCGGCGGCGCCCACCGCGATGTCGAGGCCATGGCGGAGACCCTGCAAGGCGCGCTGGCGCGATACCTGGGGCGGCTGGACAACCTGCCGCAGGATCAACTCCTGACGACGCGGTACCAGCGCCTCGTCAGCACCGGCCGTTTCCGCGAAAGCTGAGCACCGCACCGGGTGACGCGTCGGGCCCGCCTCCTGGGTCCGCGGCGGCGCCTCGATGTGGGCCCCCCTCGGTTAATGCAAATGCCCTCGGGTGGCCCACGTCGATCCACCGCCGCTATGCCATCACACATGCCTACAGGGATGTATTCACGGCGTCCGCGCAGACCGCCTGTCCCGGCCGTGGCCGCGGTCAGGCCAGTGCATGGCCGTGACCGCGGGCGCGGCGGTGCGCGACAATAGCCGGGCATGATCGAATTCAGCGCCGCAGCCCTGTGGTCCAGACTCGAAGCCTGCCGCGGGGGCGCGGCGGGGCAGCGGTATTGTGTCGCCTTCAGCGGCGGCATGGACTCGACGGTCCTGCTCGCGGCCATGGCCAAGGTAGCCGCCCGCTTGCCGCCGGGCGGCCTGCGTGCGGTGCACGTGCACCACGGCCTGCAGCCGGCTGCCGACGCATGGGTCGAACGCTGTGCGATGCGCTGCCGCACGCTCGACATCCCGCTGGCCGTGGTGCGCGTGGACGCACGCCACGCGCGCGGCGAGAGCCCCGAGGCCCGCGCCCGCGAGGTGCGCTACGAAGCGTTGCGGTCGCGGCTGGACCGCGGCGAAGTGCTGCTGACGGCCCATCACGCCGACGACCAGCTCGAGACGGTGCTGATCCAGCTGCTGCGCGGCGCCGGCGTGGCCGGCCTCGCCGCGATGCCGCTCGAAGCGCCGTTCGGCGCCGGGCGTCACCGGCGTCCGCTGCTCGCCTTTACGCGCGCCGCGCTGCAGGGCTGGGCGCGGTCCACGGGCATGGCCGACTGGATCGAGGACCCGGCCAATGCGGAACCGCGCTTTGCCCGCAATCACCTGCGTCGCGAAGTGCTGCCGGCTATCCGGGCCCACTGGCCGGCGGCCGCGGCTGCGGCCGCGCGCGCGGCCCGCCATTGCGGCGAGGCCGCGGGCCTGCTCGACGAACTGGCGGCGGACGATGCCGCGCGCTGTGCCGACGAACGATCGCTGGACCTCACGGCCATGCGCGCGCTGTCGCCCGCGCGGTGCCGCAACCTGGTGCGCTGGCAGGCCCGCCGGCTCGGTCTGCCGACGCCTGACGAGCGCAGGCTGGCGACCCTCCTCGAGCAGGTTTTCGGCGCCGCGGCGGACGCACAGCCCGAAGTGCGCTGGCCCGGCGTGGTCGCGCTGCGCCACGCCGCGCGGCTCTGGCTGATCCCCGCGGCCGCCCTGCAACCTCCTTGCCGGCCGCTGGACTGGCCCGATCCCGGCAAGCCGCTCGAGCTCGGCGGCGGGCTGGGCGTCTTGTCGCTCGAGCCGACCACCGCGGGCGGCCTGCGGGCGGAGGCGCTCGAGGCCGTGCCCTGGCGGGTCGTGGCACGCCGTGGCGGGGAGCGTTTGCGCCTGCCGGGCCGGGCGGGCCACCGTGCGCTGAAAAAGCTGCTGCACGCCGCCGGCGTGCCCCCGTGGCTGCGCGCGCGCATGCCGCTGGTGGAAATCGACGGCAGGCTCGCGGCGGTGGGCGACTTGTGGATCGACGAAACCTGGTGGGCGCCCCGTGGCGGCACTGCCTGGCGACTCACCTGGCGGGACTGCACGCTGCCGGGCCGCGGCGAGTTCGTTGTGGGCGGGCAGGCCTTCTGATACCCTGACTTCCCGTCGTTTTCACGCGCCGGTGGCGCGCCATTCTTCCCGAACGGCGGTACTCCTGATGACTCGTTACGTCTTCGTTACCGGCGGCGTCGTTTCCTCTCTTGGAAAGGGCATTGCATCGGCGTCGCTTGGCGCCATCCTCGAGGCCCGCGGCCTCAAGGTCAGCATGATCAAGCTGGATCCCTACATCAACGTGGATCCCGGCACGATGAGCCCGTTCCAGCACGGCGAGGTGTTCGTCACCCACGACGGAACCGAGACGGACCTGGATCTCGGCCACTACGAGCGCTTCGTCCGCACGACGACCTCGCGACACAGCAATTACACGACCGGGCGCATCTACCAGAACGTCATCGCCAAGGAGCGGCGCGGCGAGTATCTCGGCGCGACGGTACAGGTGATTCCGCATATCACCGATGAAATCAAGCGTTGCGTGCGCGCCGGTGCCGGCGATGCCGACGTCTGCATGGTCGAGATCGGCGGTACGGTCGGCGACATCGAGTCGCTGCCTTTCCTGGAGGCCATCCGCCAGATGGGCAGCGAGCTGGGCCGCGACCGGGTTGCGTATATGCACCTGACGCTGGTGCCCTACATCGCGACCTCGAGCGAGATCAAGACCAAGCCGACCCAGCACTCGGTCAAGGAGCTGCGCAGTATCGGCATCCAGCCGGACGTGTTGCTGTGTCGCGGCGACCGGCCCTTGCCACCGGACCAGCGCCGCAAGATCGCGCTGTTCACGAATGTCGAAGAAAAGGCCGTCATCTCGGCAGTCGACGCCGATGACATCTACAAGATTCCGCTGTTTCTCAGCGCCGAGCACCTCGACGACATCATCTGCGACAAGTTGCGTATCGACGCCCCGCCCGCGGACCTGTCCGAGTGGCAAGCCGTCGTGGCGGCGAAGGCCGATCCGCTGCACCACGTCGACATCGCGATGGTGGGCAAGTACGTGGATTTCCAGGACTCGTACATGTCGCTCAACGAGGCGCTGATCCACGCCGGGATTCACACCCGCACCAAGGTGAAGATCCATTTCGTCGAAGCGGAGCAACTCGAGCGCGACGGCCATACCCGGTGTCTCGAGAACATGGACGCGATCCTCGTGCCCGGCGGGTTTGGTGACCGCGGCATCGAGGGCAAGATCGCCGCCGCGCGCTTTGCCCGGGAAAACGGCGTGCCGTACCTCGGCATCTGCCTCGGGCTGCAGGTCGCCGTGGTCGAATTCGCGCGCAATGTCGCAAGGCTCGCAGGCGCGCACAGCACGGAGTTCCGGCGCGACACGCCGCATCCCGTGATCGCGCTGATCACGGAATGGATGGATCGCACCGGTGCGATCGAAAAGCGCGACGAGGCATCCGACCTCGGCGGCTCGATGCGCCTCGGCGGGCAGGAGTGTGTTCTGACGCCGGGCAGTCGCGTCGCCGCGATCTACGGCTGCGAGCGCATCGTCGAACGGCATCGGCATCGCTACGAGTTCAACAACACCTACCGTGACATCCTCGAGCGGGCCGGGCTGGTCATGTCCGGCTGGTCGCTGGACGGGCTCTGCGAAATGATCGAGTTGGCGGCACACCCGTGGTTCATCGCCTGCCAGTTCCACCCGGAGTTCACGTCGAACCCGCGCGACGGCCACCCGCTGTTCACCGGTTTCGTCGCAGCCGCGCGGGTGCGGCGGCAGTACGCCGAACCCGAAGTAGCGCGCGCATGAAACTGTGCCATTTCGAGGCCGGCCTTGACCGGCCGCTGTTCCTGATTGCCGGGCCCTGCGTCATCGAGAGCCTCGAGCTGGCGCTGGAGACGGCCGGGCGGCTCAAGGAGATCACCGCGCGCCTCGGCGTGCCCTTCATCTACAAGTCATCGTTCGACAAGGCCAACCGTTCATCGATCGGCAGCTTTCGCGGTCCGGGCATCGAGGAGGGGCTGAAGATCCTCGCGACCGTCAAGCACGACATCGGCGTGCCCGTGCTGACCGACATCCACGAGGACACGCCGCTCGGCGAGGTCGCGGCGGTGGTTGACGTGCTGCAGACGCCCGCATTCCTCTGCCGCCAGACGAACTTCATCATCGCGGCCTGCTCGCAGGGCCGTCCGGTGAACATCAAGAAGGGCCAGTTCCTGTCGCCGTGGGAAATGGCCAACGTGGTCACGAAGGCACGATCCACCGGCAACGAGCAGATCATGGTCTGCGAGCGCGGCTTCACCTTCGGCTACAACAACCTCGTGTCCGACATGCGCGCTCTCGCGGTGATGCGCGATAGCGGTGCGCCTGTAGTGTTCGACGCGACGCACTCGGTGCAGCTGCCGGGCGGCAAGGGGTCGGCGTCCGGCGGACAGCGCGAGTTCATCCCGGTACTGGCCCGCGCGGCGGTCGCAGCCGGGGTCGCGGGACTGTTCATGGAAACGCACCCCGATCCGGAACACGCGCTCTCCGACGGCCCGAACGCCTGGCCGCTGGATCGCCTCGAGCGGCTGCTCGAAACGCTGCGGGTGCTCGACGAAACGGTCAAGGCCCGGCCCTTCGACGAAACCGAACTGGCGCAAGGATAGGCCGCCGGCGAGCCAGGCGCAGGTGCCGGCCAGAAAATACAGGGAGCTCGTGATGGCAAAGATCACTGAGGTGCGCGCACGCGAAATCCTCGACTCGCGCGGCAACCCGACCGTCGAGGCGGACGTGTCGGTAGAAGGCGGGTACAGCGGTCGTGCGGGCGTGCCGTCGGGCGCTTCCACGGGCACGCGCGAGGCCGTGGAACTGCGCGACGGCGACAAGTCTCGCTATCTCGGCAAGGGCGTGCGCAAGGCCGTGGCCAACGTCAACGGCGAAATTCGCGAAGCCGTTGAAGGCATGGACGCCGCCGACCAGCAGGCACTCGATCGCCGCCTCATTGATCTCGACGGCACCGAGAGCAAGCGGCGCCTCGGCGCCAACGCCATCCTCGCGGTGTCGCTGGCGGCAGCCAAGGCGGCGGCCGCGGCCAGCGGCCAGTCGCTGTTCCGCTTCCTGCACGACGACGGCGATTTCGCGATGCCCGTGCCGATGATGAACATCATCAACGGCGGTTCGCACGCCGACAACAACGTGGATATTCAGGAATTCATGATCATGCCGGTCGGCGCGCCGAGCTTCTCCGAGGCGCTGCGCCACGGCGCAGAGATCTTTCACGCGCTCAAGGCGGTGCTGCGAAGCCGCGGCCTCGCCACCGCCGTCGGCGACGAGGGCGGCTTCGCCCCCGACCTGCCCTCCAACGAGGCGGCGCTGGAGACGATTCTCGCGGCGATCGACCAGGCCGGCTTCCAGGCCGGCCGCGACATCGTCCTCGCGCTGGACGTCGCCAGTTCGGAGTTCCACGCCGACGGCGTCTACAAGCTGGCGTCCGAGGGTCGCGAATTCGACGCAGCCGCGTTCTGCGACTACCTCGAGGGGCTCGTCGAGCGCTACCCGATCGTCTCGATCGAGGACGGCTTGGCAGAGGACGACTGGAGCGGCTGGAAGTTACTCACCGCGAGACTCGGCACGCGCGTCCAGCTCGTAGGCGACGACCTGTTCGTCACCAACACGCGTATCCTGGCGCGCGGCATCGAGGAAGGCGTCGCGAATTCCATTCTCATCAAGGTAAACCAGATCGGTACACTCACCGAGACGCTCGCGGCGATACGCATGGCCGACAAGGCCGGCTACAGTGCGGTGATTTCGCACCGCTCCGGCGAGACCGAGGACGCGACCATCGCGGACATCGCCGTCGCCACTGCGGCGACGCAGATCAAGACCGGCTCGCTGTCGCGCTCGGATCGCGTCGCGAAGTACAACCAGCTGCTGCGCATCGAGGAAGAACTCGGCTCTTCCGCCCGGTATCCCGGCCGCGCGGCCCTGCCGCTCAATCCGGGCTGAGCCGGAAGCCCGCGGTATATGCGCACGGTGCTGTACACGCTGCTGGCGCTGCTCGCCCTGCTGCAGGTGCGCCTGTGGGTGTCCGACGACGGCTACCGCGCCGCCTGGCGGCTGGCCGACCAGGTTGAGGCACAGCAAGAGGAGAACGAGGCGCTGCGCGAGCGTAATCGCGCGCTCGCCGCGGAGGTCGGCGACCTGAAGACCGGGCTCGACGCCGTCGAGGAAATCGCCCGCAGCGAGCTGGGCATGATTCGCTCCGGCGAGACGCTCTACCAGGTCGTGGATGTCGAGGAAGACACGCTCGACGCCGCGCCGGAGCGTCGCTGATGGCGCGCGCGTGGGCGGTCGTGCCGGCCGCCGGGAGCGGTCGCAGGATGGGTGCGGCCGTGGCCAAGCAATACCTGCCGCTGCGCGGGCGGCCGCTTCTCTCGCACGCGCTCGAGCCGCTGCTGGCGTGCGCGCGCCTCGACGCCGTGGTGCTGGTCGTCGCGGGCGATGACACGCGCTGGCGCGACATCGTGCCGCGCGACTCGCGCCTGCTGCTGGCGGGCGGCGGCGCGTTGCGCCGGGATTCCGTGATGAATGGCCTCGAGCGGCTTGCGGAGGTGGCCGCGGCTGACGACTGGGTGCTGGTCCACGATGCCGCACGACCCTGCCTGTCGGCACGGGAGCTCGAAGCGCTGTTCGAGGCCCTGGCGGATGACCCGGTGGGCGGCCTGCTCGCGGTACCGCTGGCTGACACTCTCAAGTCGGCGGACGACTCCGGCCGCGTGGCTGCGACCGTGCCGCGTGAGAATCTCTGGCGCGCGCTCACGCCGCAGATGTTCCGCTACGGGCTGCTGCGGCGTGCGCTCGCCGCGACGGTAGCCGCAGGCATCGTCGTGACCGACGAGGCGGCAGCGATCGAACACGCCGGCCATCGCCCCATGCTGGTGCCGGGCCGCGCCGCCAACCTCAAGGTCACGGGTCCCGAGGATCTCGCCCTCGCCGCGGCCGTGCTGACCGCCCGGGAGGAAGAACCATGCGCATAGGACACGGCTTCGACGTACATGCGTTCGGGCCCGGCGAGAGCGTCGTGATCGGCGGCGTGCGGATCCGGCACGACCGCGGCCTGGTGGCACACTCCGATGGTGATGTCGCGTTGCACGCACTGTGCGACGCGCTGCTCGGCGCGGCCGGGCTCGGCGATATCGGCGGCATGTTCCCCGACACCGATGCAAGCTGGGCGGGAGCCGACAGCCGGGAGCTGTTGCGGCAGGTGGTTGCGCGCCTCGCCGAAACGGGCCTGCGGGTGGGCAACGCCGACTTGACCCTCATCGCGCAGGCGCCGCGCCTTGCGCCGCATGTCCCCGCGATGCGCGCGTGCATTGCCGCCGACCTGCAGGTGTCGCCGGGACGCGTCAACATCAAGGCGACGACCACGGAGCGGCTTGGCTATATCGGGCGCGGCGAGGGCCTGGCGGCGCACGCGGTCGTGCTGTTGCACGAGCGGCAGTGAGCGACACCGGCTTCGATCCCTGGGCCGCGCTGCCGGCGGCGCTCGGCGGGCACGTCGGCCGCGGCCGGATTCGCGCCCGCGACGAGGACTTCATCGTCGAGGAAGAACTCGGCTTCGCGCCGACCGGTGCCGGCGAGCACCTGTTCGTGAAGCTGCGCGAGACCGGCTGCAACACCGACTGGGTCGCCGCGCAGCTGGCGCGCTGGGGCGGGCGGCCGCGCAACGATGTCGGCTACGCGGGGCTCAAGGATCGCCATGCCGTCACCGAGCAATGGTTCAGCGTGCGCTTTCCCGGCGGGCGGCATCCCGACCCGGCGTCGCTGGCGGTCCCCGGCGTCGCGCTGCTCGGGCACGCGCTGCACAATCGCAAGCTGAAGCGCGGCGCGTTGCGCGGCAACCGGTTCCGGTTGCGCATCACCGCGCTGGAGGCGGATCCCGCCGGCCTCGAAGAGCGGCTCGAATCGATTGCGCGGCGGGGCGTGCCGAACGCCTTCGGGCCGCAGCGCTTCGGGCGCGACCAGGGCAACCTGAGGCTCGCCGAAGCGTGGTTCGGCGGCGGGCCCGAGCCGCGGCGTCCCGCGCGCGGCTTCGCATTGTCCGCGGCGCGCTCGCTGATCTTCAACGCGGTGCTGGCCGAGCGCATCACCGCAGGGACATGGGAGCGCGCCGCCCCGGGAGACCCCGTGGGGCTGGACGGGCGCGGCAGCTGGTTCGTGGCCGAGGCGGGCGACGACGCGCTGGCCGGCAGGCTGGAGGTCCTCGACGTGCATCCGACCGGGCCGCTCTGGGGCCGGGGCGAGCCGCCGGGCGACGGGCCGGGCGCGGCGCTCGAGCGTGCCGTCGCGGCACGCTTCGCTGATTTTGCCGCGGGCCTCGTTGCGGCAGGGCTGGAACAGGAGCGGCGCGCGTTGCGGGTGCGCGTGCGCGACCTCGGCTGGCGCATCGACGACGACGTGCTCGAGCTGTCGTTCGGGCTGCCGGCGGGGGCCTACGCCACGGCGGTGCTGCGCGAGGTCATTGCGGTCGACTGAGGCCGCGAGGCGGGGACGTTACAGGGTCGCCGGCGGGACCGCGAGACGGCGCCGTGATGGGTTCCCCTCGTTCGGGAATTCTTATCTCACTCGGTGAACCCATCACGTCCCCGCCTCGCTGCCGTATCGACTGGCGATGCGCCTGGTCGCACTTCGTGCAACGCCGCCTGGTTGCCGGGGTGAAGGGGCGGCGTCATCATGGCGCGCAGTACATTGAGTGATGTGACCATGCATACCCCGAGAGATCCGGATTTCGAGGCGCGCGTGCGTGCGAGCTTCGCGCGCCAGCGGCTGATGAAGACGCTCGGCGCGCGCCTGACGCGCGTGGCGGCCGGCGAGTGCGAGATCGAGATGCCGTTCAACGCGGAGTTCACGCAGCAACATGGTTTCCTGCATGCCGGCACGCTGACCTCCGTGGCCGACAGCGCGTGCGGCTACGCGGCGTTCAGCCTGATGGCTCCCGGCGCCGCGGTGATGTCGGTGGAATTCAAGGCGAACCTGCTCGCGCCGGCCGCCGGCGATGCGCTGATCGCGCGTGCACGCGTGGTGCGCAGCGGCCGCACCTTGACGATCGTCTCCGGCAACGGCTACATGCGCAGCGGCGGCGAAGAGCGCCACGTGTTCACGATGCTCGCCACGATGATCGCCGTCGAGAATCGCAAAGACATCATCGACTAGGCAACGGTCTTGACCACGTCGAACCTGCCAACGCGGCAGCGAGGCGGGGACGTGATGGGTTCACCGAGTGAGATAAGAATTCCCGAACGAGGGGAACCCATCACGGCGCCGCCTCGCGGTCCCTTCAGCCAGCCCATCACGGCGCCGCCTCGCGGTCCTGCTGGCGAACCTCAGGCAAGCAGCACGTAGACCGCACCCGTGCCGCCATCGACCGGTCGCGCCGAGCAATAGGCCAGGACGTCGTCGCGCAACTGCAGCCAGCGCCCCAGCTTGCGCTTCAGTACGGGCCCCCGGTGGCCGGAGCGGCGCCCCTTGCCGTGAATGACCCGCACGCAGCGCATCCCTGCCGAGCCGGCCTCCGCGAGAAATTCGTACAGCACCGCGCGCGCCTCGACGGCGGTCAGGCCGTGCAGGTCGATCTCGTCGCGGACGCTGAATTCGCCGCGCCTGAGCTTGCGAAACACCGGCAGGCTCACCGCGGGCCGGCGGAAACTGAGGTCTTCGCCGGTATCGCTCTCCGCCTCGGGATTCACGGCGAGGCTCTCCGCGAGCACGGCTGCCTCGTCCGCGCGGCGGAATCGCGCCCGCGGCGACACCGCCGGGCGGGAAGGCGGTTCGGCGCGCTTCGCCAGCGGGCGCGCGCCCTCGACCGCCTTGCGAAACAGTTCGCGGTCCTCGTCGCTCGGCGTCATTGCTGGTTCCTCCCGGGGCTCACCGGTATAGTAATTGCATCTGCCAGGGCCGGTTGTCCACCCCTTGAAAATCCTCCTGTCCAATGACGACGGCTATCGTGCCGAGGGTCTGCGGTGTCTCGCCGAACATCTGCGCGACGTCGCCGAGATCGTCATCGTGGCGCCAGAGCGCAACTGCAGCGGAGCCAGCAATTCGCTCACGCTCGAGCAACCCCTGCGTCTCACCGAGGTGGGGCCCGGTTCCTATTTCGTCAACGGCACGCCGACGGACTGCGTCCACCTCGCGCTGACGGGCCTGCTCGACGAGGAGCCGGACATGGTCATTTCCGGGATCAATGACGGCGCCAACCTGGGCGACGACGTACTTTATTCAGGCACGGTCGCCGCGGCGATGGAAGGCCGCTTTCTCGGCCTGCCGACCGTCGCGATCTCCATGGTCTGCGGCGATGCGCGCCGCTTCGAGACTGCCGGCAGGGTCGCCCGCGAGCTCGTCAGCCGCGTGCTGGATCGCTCGCTGCCGGCCACGACGATCCTCAACGTGAATGTCCCGGACGTCCCCTGGGAGGCGCTGGGGGGGTTCGAGGCGACGCGTCTCGGCCACCGCCACAAGGCCGAGCCGATCGTGCGCGGCACGGATCCCCGGGGCCGGCCGCTGTATTGGGTGGGCTTCGCGGGCGCCGGCCAGGACGCGGGGCCCGGTACCGACTTCCACGCGATCGCGGCCGGCAAGGTATCCGTCACCCCCCTGAAGGTGGACTTGACCAAGCACGAGGACATCAGTCGCATCGAGAACTGGCTGGGGACCCCGATCATTGACTGACCGGCGCAACCACGACGGCATCGGCATGACCTCGGCGCGCACCCGGGAGCGCCTCGTGCAGCGCCTGAAGGAACACGGTATAGCCGATCCGCGCGTGCTGGAACGCATTCGCAAGGTGCCACGGCACCTGTTCGTCGACGAAGCGCTTGCGAGCCGTGCGTACGAGGACACGGCGTTGCCGATCGGCCTGGGGCAGACGATTTCGCAGCCCTGGGTCGTGGCGCGCATGACCGAAGCCATCGTCGCCGAGCCGACCCCGGAGAAAGTCCTCGAGATCGGCACCGGCTGTGGCTACCAGACGGCCGTACTCGCAGGGATCGTACCGCAGGTCTACAGCATCGAGAGGCTGGCACCTTTGCTGCGCCGGGCGCGGCCGCTGTTGCGCTCCCTCGACCTCTACAACGCCCACCTGCGGCACGGGGACGGCTGGCAGGGTTGGCCCAAGCACGCGCCCTATGGCGGCATCCTGGTCACGGCCGCGCCGGAGGATCTGCCCGAGGCACTCCTGCAGCAGCTGGACGAGGGCGGCCGGATGGTGATTCCGGTCGGGCCCCGGGGCCGCCAGGAGCTGCTCGAAATCACGCGTCACGGGGACAGCTTCGAACGCCGCAGCCTGGGGCTGGTCAGCTTCGTCCCGCTGCTGGGGGGCACCGCCTGATGCGCCTGTTCGGACCCCTGTACGACCGGGTGCTCGGCTGGGCGGCGCATCCGAAGGCGCGCTGGTACCTCGGCGCGCTCAGCTTCGCTGAGTCGAGCTTTTTTCCGGTTCCGCCCGACGTGATGCTGGCGCCCATGACGCTCGCGCGCCCGGTGGACGCCTGGCGGCTGGCGCTGCTCACCACGCTGACATCCGTGGGCGGCGGGGTGCTCGGCTACGTCATCGGCTATTTCGCCCTGGATCTCGTCGAGCCGTGGCTGGTGACGGCGGGCTACTGGGACGGCTACCTGCAGGTGCGGGAGTGGTTCCAGACGTGGGGTTTCTGGGCCGTGCTGGCGGCCGGATTTTCCCCCATTCCCTACAAGCTCTTTACGATTGCCGCCGGGGCGCTGGCCATGTTCCTGCCGGTCTTCGTGCTCGCTTCTTTCGCCGGCCGCGGCGGGCGGTTCTTTCTCGTCGCCGGGCTCATACGCTGGGGCGGGGCGCCGATGGAAGCGCGCCTGCGAAGGCATGTGGAGTTCCTGGGGTGGCTGCTCGTCGGACTGCTGCTGATCGCGTGGTTTCTCGTCCAGGTCTGATCCGCCTGCTGCTGCTGGCCGGCGCGGCGCTGGCATTGGGCGGCTGTGCCGAGCTGACCCGCTGGGATCCCCAGCCGGGGAGCCGCCCGGCGGCGGGCTCGTCGGGCGTGCACGTCGTGCAGCGCGGCGACACGCTCTACAAGATCGCCTTCAAGCACCGGCTCGACTGGCGGGACCTTGCGGCCT
>DATKAZ010000109.1:0-2950 GCA_035514535.1 Gammaproteobacteria bacterium | reverse complement strand
CACCGCGTGTAGCGCTGCCTGCGCCGCTTGCTCGACTTCGTCGACTGCCCTTTCGGCCTCGGCGGCGGCTACCAGCGCCAACTCGGCGACTCTCGCCCCGGCGCGGGCCGCCACGACATCCCTGCCCGCAGCCCTCCAATCAGCCAGGAGCTCAGCGGCGGACTTCTTCTCCTCGGGCTGCTCAGACACCCTATGACGACCTCCCTCTTCCCTTTCCTGTAAAGGCGAATTATATGGATTCGGTCTCGGACGCTTACCTGCGAGTCTGTCGGGCCGGCGCACATGGTCGTCATCGCGGCTACGCAGCGTGGCTTTCTTGGGCTGTACAACTGCGACGAGAGCACCGGCGCCGGATGCTTCAGGCCGGGCGCGGCGCAAATAGAAACCCGGGCCACGCAGGCGCATCCCGTGGGCGCTGAAATCCAGCGTCAGGTTGTGGTCAAGCCGCGAAGGTAGCCCGCAGCGACTTCAACAAGCCGAGCCGAGTTTCGCAGAAAGCCCGTTCTGGAACGCACGACTCGTTCCGGCAGGCCTCAGTTAGAGCGGCGCCTCTCCTTACGGGGTGTGGGCCTCGGCCCCGTCGTAGGCGGCGCGAGCCTCGGCTGCGTTGGCCTTGGACGCTTCGACGATGCGCTGGGCGTCGGCCACACCATCGTCGCGCAGCGCCTTCGCCACCGCAGTGGCGTCCGCCGCAGCGGCGGCGGCTCGGGCCGCCGCGCGTGTGGCAGCCGCTGCCGCCTGTTCGGCCAGCTCCGCGAGTTCGGTCGACACCAAGGCTCGCAGGTCGGCATCGTCGGCAGCCTTGGCGGCTGTTGTCGCCAGGCGCTCGGCTAACTCGGCGGCCCGTACGGCATCACGCCAAGCATTGAGGAGATCGGCCGTCGTTGCTGGCTCGGGGTCCACAGGCCTATGGTGACGGCCACAACATTACAAAGGGGCAACGTTCGCGCACTGCCGCATCTCAGGCTCGGAGCCGGCCCGCGAGCGGCTCGGGCCATGCAGACCCCTGGCTTCGTGACTGACGGCAGGTGAACATCTCACTCCGGACTGAGATGTTGCCGGCAGCGGCTACGCGGCGGCGCCGCCGCGTAGAAGGAGTCGCCTGAAGTCATGGATGGGTGTCAGCCCGATGCGCCTTCGGTGGCTGTTTCTCACTCCGAGAGCGGCGGTCGCGATCGAGCTCAGGCCCGCGCCGGCTGGCGCCCGATGATCATGCTTCCCGAGGTCTGCGAACCGCGACGCGCTCTCCCACGGCCAGACGTGCTGGATGCGGTCACGCTCGCCGCGGTGCTCGGCGATCCGATCCGGGCCGGGATCTTGAGGATGCTGCGCGACGGCGCGTACTGCGTCTGCGGGCTGGCCGAGACGCTGGGGGCGCGCGAGAACAACGTCACAATCACCTGGCCAAATTGCGCGCCGCTGGGCTCGTGCGCGCCAGCCGCCACCGGGCCGATGCGCGCTGGGTCTACTACGAGCGCGATGAGGCCGCCTGCAGAGCGGCTCTCCGCAAGCTCGAGCGGGTGATCGGATGACCGCCCTCCACCTACCGCTAACTCGTCGCCCGCCCCTGGCGATCGTCGTGGCGCTGGCTGTTGCGGGCTGGCTCGTCGCCTGGGTGATCAACCTGCCGGCGGCCGAGTGGCTGACGTTCGAACTGCTGCGGCTCGAGCGGGGCTCGCCACTCGGCGAGGCGGTCGCCTTCTTCGTCTACGACGTGCCCAAGGTCCTGCTGCTGCTTGCGGCGGCAATCACGGTGGTCTCGTTCCTGCGCTCCTTCATCTCGCCTGAGACCGTCCGCCGCCGGTTGGCCGGCCGCGGCGCCGTGCCGGGCACTGTCGGCGCGGCCGGCCTGGGCGCCGTGACGCCCTTCTGCTCCTGCTCGTCCGTGCCGCTGTTCATCGGCTTCCTCGAGGCAGGTGTGCCGCTGGGCCTCACCTTCGCCTTCCTCGTCGCCTCGCCGATGGTTGGACCGGTGCCCTTGATCCTGATCGCCGGGCTGTTCGGCCCGCTAGTCGCGGTCGCATACCTGGCGACCGGGCTGACGATCGCCGTCGCGGCCGGGCTGATCATCGGCCGCCTCGGACTCGAGCGCCATGTCGAGGACTACGTCTGGCAGATCCGGGCGGCCGACGGCATCTATGCACCGCCGCTCTCACTGGCCGACCGAGTGCGCGATGCGTGGGACTCCACGCGGAGCATCGTGCGACGGGTCCTGCCCTTCATCGTGATCGGAATCGGCATCGGTGCACTGATCCACGGCTACGTGCCCGCCGAGCTCGTCATCGCGGTGGGCGGCCGGGAGAACTCGCTGGCGGTGCCAGCGCTTGTGCTGCTGGGCGTGCCGCTCTACCTCGATGCTGTGGGGGTCCTTCCGATCGTCGAAGCGCTCATCGGCAAGGGCTTGCCGCTGGGCTCGGCGATGGCGTTCATGATGGCTGTCGCCGCCCTGTCACTGCCCGAGATGGTGATCCTGCGCCGCGTCCTGAAGCCGCGCCTGCTGGTTCTCTTCGTGCTGATCGTGTCCGGCGGAATCCTGACCGTCGGTTACCTCTTCAACCTTCTGTTCGCCTGAAAGGAGGCATCCGAGCGATGCGTGTCATCGAGGTCATGGGCCCCGGCTGCGCCAACTGCAAGCGTGTCGAGGCGACCGTCCGCGAAGTCGTCGAGCGCCTCGGGATCGAGGCCGAGATCCGCAAGATCGTCCACTACCCCGACATCATCGGCCGGGGCGTGATGTCCACACCAGGGTTGGCTATCGACGGCAGAGTGGTGTCGGTCGGACGCATTCCCACGCGCGAGCAGGTCGAGGGCTGGCTGGTCGCCTGAGAGGCGCTATCCTTTCGCTCAGGCACGAGGCTTGCCGCCCGCCGCGACAGCGTCCGGCTGTGCTGCCGGCTGCCGCCCGTACTCCACGAATCACACGAGCCGACTGTTATGCCCGTTCCTGCCC
>DATKAZ010000108.1:0-141678 GCA_035514535.1 Gammaproteobacteria bacterium | reverse complement strand
GCCATGCCGGTCTCCTCGTGCAGCTCGCGCACGGCGGCGTCCCACGGCGTTTCCCCGGCCTCGAGGCTGCCGGTCACCGACTGCCACCAGCCGGGCGGCTGGATGCGCTCCAGCAGCAGCACCTCGCCGCTGCGGGTATGGACGACGACCAGGACGGAGATTGGGCGTTTCGGGACGGGAAGGGGACACTCCTCCCGTGCCGGCTTGGACGTCACTTCCCGGAAGACCCTTGCGGCGGCACGGGAGGAGCGTCCCCGGGCGCGGCCGGCTTGCGCACACGGATGCCGAGCTCGCGTAGCTGACGCTCCGGCACCTCGCTCGGCGCGTCGGTGAGCGGGCAGCTCGCGGTCTGCGTCTTCGGGAAGGCGATGACCTCGCGGATGCTGGAGGCACCGGCCATCAGCATCACCAGGCGGTCGATGCCGAAGGCGATGCCGCCATGGGGCGGGCAGCCGAACCGGAGTGCATCGAGCAGGAAGCCGAACTTCTGCCGCGCCTCGTCCGCGCCGATCCCGAGCAGGCCGAACACGGCCTCTTGCATCGCCCGGTCGTGGATACGGATCGAGCCGCCGCCCACCTCGGAACCGTTCAGCACCAGGTCATAGGCGCGCGACAGCGCGTTGGCCGGGTCCGCGGACAGCGCCGCGTAGTCGTCCACGGCCGGCGCCGTGAAGGGGTGGTGCAGCGCGATCCAGCGCTTGTCCGCCTCGTCCCACTCGAACATCGGGAAATCCACGACCCACACCGGCCGCCAGCCCGCCTCGAGCAGGCCGAGATCGAAGCCGAGCCGGTCGCGCAGCGCGCCGAGTGCGTCGTTGACGACCTTCGCCCGGTCGGCGCCGAAGAACACCAGGTCGCCGGCCTCAGCACCCGTGCGCGCCATGATCCCGGCGATCGCGGCATCCGGCAGGAACTTGAGGATCGGCGACTGCAGCCCCTCGCGCCCGGCCGCGGGATCGTTGACCTTGATATAGGCGAGCCCGCGCGCGCCGTAGCGGGCGACGAACGCCGTGTAGTCGTCGATCTCCTTGCGCGACAGGCTGCCGCCGCGCGGCACGCGCAGCGCAGCGACCCGGCCCTGCGGATCGACGGCCGGGCCGGCGAACACCTTGAACTCCACCTCTGCGACGAGATCCGCGACCTCGACCAGCTCCAGCGGGTTGCGCAGGTCCGGCCGGTCGGTGCCGAAGCGCGCCATCGACTCGCTCCAGGTCATGCGCGGGAACGGCTTGGGCAGCCCGACGTCGAGCACCTCCCTGAACAGTGTGCGGATCATCGCCTCCATCAGCGCCGTGACACCGGCCTCGTCCATGAACGAGGTCTCGACGTCGAGCTGCGTGAACTCCGGCTGCCGGTCGGCGCGCAGGTCCTCGTCGCGGAAGCAGCGCGCGATCTGGTAGTAGCGATCCAGCCCCGACATCATCAGCAGTTGCTTGAAAAGCTGCGGCGACTGCGGAAGGGCGTAGAACTTGCCCGGGAAATTGCGCGCCGGGACAAGGTAGTCGCGCGCGCCCTCGGGCGTCGCCTTGGTCAGGATCGGCGTCTCGACGTCCACGAAGCCCGCGGCATCGAGGAAGGCGCGCAGCGCGCTCGTGACCCGGTGGCGCAGGCGCAGGTTGCGGATCATCTCGGGGCGGCGCAGGTCGAGATAGCGGTAGCGCAAGCGCAGGTCCTCGCCCGCCGGCTCGTCGTGGTGGAACGGCGGCGTGTCGCTGCGGTTGAGCACGGCCACGCGGCGCGCCACAAGTTCGACCTGGCCCGTGGCGAGCGCCGGGTTCGCGGTCCCCTCGGGACGGCGCCGCACCTCGCCGTCGACCTGCAGCACGAATTCGCCGCGGACGCTCTCGGCGACAGCGAACATTGCAGCGTCATCCGGGTTGAAGACGACCTGCAACAGCCCCTCGCGGTCACGCAGGTCGATGAAGATCACGCCGCCGTGATCGCGGCGCCGGTGGACCCAGCCGACGACGGTCGCCGCCTGGCCGATCAGCGCTTCGTCGACCTGACCGCAGTAATGAGTACGCATGGCCGTGGATTCCTCGCGGGTGCGACGCCTGCCGGCGTGGCGAAGGCGGCAAAGGGAGGGGGATCTTAAAGGCCCTCCGGGGGGCGCGCAAGACTGGCTTTTGCGGCCTCGACACTGCGCCAGCGCGGCACCGCGACACCCAGCGAGATGATCATCCGCAGGCCCTCGTCGACCGGCATGTCGAGCGGCACGAGGTCTTTCTTCGGCACGAACAGCAGGAAACCGGAGGTCGGGTTCGGCGTCGTCGGCAGGAACACGCAGACGACGTCGTCCTGGGTGCGGCCCTGGATCTCGCCGACGGATTCCGAGGTCTGGAAACACATGCTCCAGATGCCCTTGCGCGGGTGCTCCACCAGCAGTACGCGCTTGAATGCCGTGCTGCTGTCGGCGAACAGCGTCTCCGCCACCTGCTTGGCGCTCGAATAGATGCCGCTGACGAGCGGGATGCGCGTGACGATGCGGTCGCCCAGCTCCACCAGGCGGCGCCCCATGAAGTTCGCGGCGAACACGCCGGTCGCGAGGAGGATGCCCAGCGCGAGGATGACGCCGAGGCCGGGGATATTGAAGCCGAGCAGCGCCTCCGGGCGCCATGGGGCCGGCAGCAGCAGCAGGATGCGATCGACGAAGCGGATCAGGAAGCGAATGACCAGGAACGTGATGAGCAGCGGGATCCAGAGTATGAGTCCCGTGACGAGGTGCTTCCTGAGCGTCTTAAGCAACGCCGCCCGCCTTGCCGGTGTCGGGCTTTTTGGCCGTCGTGCCGCCGTCGTCCTTCTTCGCCGCGGGCGCCGCGGGCTTGTCCGCTTGCGCCTTCCCGGTCCCGGCGGCCTTGTCCGGCTTGTCCGCCTTGCCCTCGGCCTTGCCCTCGGTCTTGGTGTCAGCCTTGGCTTCGGGCGCCTTGCTGTCCGAGTCGGCGATGTTGCGCCGCTTGTCGTTCTTGAAGTCGGTCTCGTACCAGCCGCCGCCCTTGAGGCGGAAACTCGGCGCCGACATCTGCCGCTTCAGGGCCGCCGCGCCGCACTGCGGGCAATAGACCAGCTGCTCGTCGGAGAGCTTCTGCAGCGCGTCGAGCGTGTGCGCGCATTCACCGCACAGGTATTCGTAGATCGGCATCGGCTCGGACCCTCATCCGGGAAGCACAGTATAAGCGTCAGGCGGCGAACGCCAGGCCGTCGTCGTCGGCATCCACGCGCACCGTCGCGCCCGGCACGAACTCGCCGCGCAGGATGCGCTGCGCGAGCGGGTTCTCGACCTGCTGCTGGATGGCGCGCTTCAGGGGACGCGCACCATACACCGGGTCGAAGCCGGCCTCGGCGAGGCGGTCGAGCGCAGCATCGCTGATCTCCAGCTTCATGTCGCGCTCCGCGAGGCGGCGGCGCAGGTGGGTGAGCTGGATGGCGACGATGGCGCGGATCTCCTCGCGGCCGAGCGCGTGGAACACCACGACGTCATCGACGCGGTTGATGAACTCCGGTCGGAAATGCTGTGACACGACCTCCATCACCGCGCCTTTCATGCTCTCGTAGTCGGCCTCCGGGCCGAGCGCCTGGATGCGTTGCGAGCCGAGGTTCGAGGTCATGACGATGACCGTGTTCTTGAAGTCCACGGTGCGGCCGTGGCCGTCGGTGAGACGGCCATCGTCGAGCACCTGCAACAGCACGTTGAAGGTGTCCGCGTGCGCCTTCTCGACCTCGTCGAGCAGGATCACGGAATACGGCCGCCGCCGTACCGCCTCGGTCAGGTAGCCGCCTTCCTCGTAGCCGACGTAGCCCGGAGGCGCGCCGATGAGCCGGGCCACGGAGTGCTTCTCCATGAACTCCGACATGTCGATGCGCACCATCGCCTCTTCCGTATCGAACATGAACTCGGCCAGCGCCTTGCACAGCTCGGTCTTGCCGACGCCCGTCGGGCCGAGGAAGAGGAACGAGCCGATCGGCCGGTTCGGGTCGGACAACCCGGCGCGCGAGCGGCGGATGGCGTTGGACACGGCGAGCAGAGCCTCGCCCTGGCCGATGACGCGCTTCTCCAGCGCCTCCTCCATCCTGAGCAGCTTGTCGCGCTCGCTCTCGAGCATCCGGGAGACGGGGATCCCCGTCCACTTCGAGACGACCTCGGCTACCTCCTCGTCGGTGACCCGGTTGCGCAGCAGGCGCGTTTCTTTTTTCTCCTGCTCGCCCGCGGAGGCTTGCCGCTTCTCGAGTTCGGGGATGCGGCCGTACTGCAGCTCGGACATGCGCGTGAGGTCGCCGGCGCGGCGTGCCGTCTCGAGCTCGACGCGCGCGCGCTCCAGTTCCTCCTTGATCTGCGAGACGCCCTGCACGGCGGCCTTCTCGGCCTTCCAGATCTCCTCGAGGTCCGAGTACTGGCGCTGCAATTCCAGCAGCTCGCCGTCGAGCACCTGCAGGCGCTTCTTCGACGCGTCGTCGGATTCCTTCTTGAGCGCCTCGCGTTCGATCTTCAGCTGGATGACGCGCCGCTCGAGGCGGTCGAGTTCCTCGGGCTTGGAATCGATCTCCATGCGGATGCGCGAGGCGGCCTCGTCGACCAGGTCGATGGCCTTGTCGGGCAGCTGGCGGTCGGCGATGTAGCGATGCGACAGTGTCGCCGCCGCGACGATCGCCGGGTCCGTGATGTCGACGCCGTGGTGCACTTCGTAGCGTTCCTTGAGGCCGCGCAGGATGGCGATGGTCTCCTCGACGGTCGGCTCGCCGATCAGCACCTTCTGGAAGCGCCGCTCCAGCGCGGCGTCCTTCTCGATGTACTTGCGGTACTCGTCCAGCGTGGTGGCGCCGACGCAGTGCAGCTCGCCGCGCGCGAGGGCCGGCTTCAACATGTTGCCGGCGTCCAGCGAGCCCTCGGCCTTGCCCGCGCCGACGACCGTGTGCAGCTCGTCGATGAACAGGATGACGCGCCCTTCCTGGCGCGCGAGGTCGTTGAGCACGGCCTTCATGCGTTCCTCGAACTCGCCGCGAAACTTCGCCCCCGCGATCAGTGAGCCCATGTCGAGGGACAGGATGCGCTTGTCCTTCAGGCCCTCGGGCACCTCGCCGTCGACGATGCGCTGCGCGAGGCCCTCGGCGATGGCGGTCTTGCCGACGCCGGGCTCGCCGATCAGCACCGGGTTGTTCTTGGTGCGCCGCTGCAGCACCTGGATGGTGCGGCGGATCTCGTCGTCGCGGCCGATCACCGGGTCGAGCTTGCCCTGCTCGGCGCGCTCGGTCAGGTCGATGGTGAATTTCTCGAGCGCCTGGCGGGTCTCCTCGGCGGCGGGATCGTCCACCTGCTTGCCGCCGCGCACCTCCTCGATGGCCTTCTCCAACGCGCCCTTGACGGCGCCGGCCTCGCGCAGCGCTTCGCCGAGCGGGCCCTTGTCCTCGAGGGCGGCGAGCGCGAACAGCTCGCTGGAGATGTACTGGTCGCCGCGCTGCTGCGCGAACTTGTCGGTGACGTTCAGCAGGCGGTCGAGGTCGCGCGACAGGTGCACTTCGCCGGGCGTGCCCTGCACGCTCGGCAGGCGGTCGAGCGTCTCTCCGAGGCGCGAGCGCAGGCGGTTGACGTTCACGCCCGCCTTGTCGAGCAGGTGCCGCACGCCGCCGCCCTGCTGGTCGAGCAGCGCCACCATTACGTGGGCCGGCTCCATGTACTGGTGGTCGCGCCCGACGGCCAGTGACTGCGCGTCGGCCAGGGCCATCTGGAACTTGCTCGTCAACTTGTCCATGCGCATGGCAGATCACCCTTACCTGGGATTCCGTGGCTTCCCTCGATATGGGGCCCGACCGCAGGTTTTCAACCAGGCAGGGGACACTCCTGCGGATGGGGACACTCCTAAAACCGCGGTTTTAGGAGTGTCCCCATCTTGCGGTTTTAGGAGTGTCCCCTTTTTCTCATTCAGAGGCGGCGGGCGAGGCGGCGGTCGACCCAGATGAGCGTCGCCATCCGCCCGGTCGGTTTGTCGGCGGCGCCGTCGCGGCGATGCGAATAAAACCGTGCGGGATCCGAATATGTGCACCACTGCCCGCCGTGGACGCCCGCCAGGCCAATTGCGCCCAGGCGCAGCCGGGCGAGGCCGACGAGATCGCAATGCCAGCGGCCGGCGTCGCCGGCAGTGAAGCAGTCGTCACCGTCGGGGCCCACCGCCAGGCAGGCGTCGCGCACCTCGGCGCCGACCTCGTAGGCCGCCGCGCCGATCCCGGGGCCGATCCAGGCGAGCACTTCGCCGGGCGGCGATTCCATGGCGGCGAACGCCGTCTCGAGCACGCCCGCGGCCAGGCCCCGCCAGCCGGCGTGCGCGATGCCGATGCGCTGCCCGTCCGTGCGGCACAACAGCACCGGCAGGCAGTCCGCCGTCAGCACCGCCAGCACGCGTCCCTGCTGCGTGGTCACCGCACCGTCGGCGACGCGTTCGCCCGGCAGCTCGGCGTCGTCGAGGCACAGCACGTCGCAGCCATGGACCTGCGTCAGCCACGCCGGCGCCTCCGGCAGGCCGAGCGAGCGCTCGAGCAGCTTGCGGTTCTCTGCGACGCGCTTGGGGTCGTCGCCGACGTTCGCGCCGAGATTGAGCGAATGCCACGGCGGCGGGCTGACGCCGCCGGTCCGCAGCGTGCTGACCGCCCGCACCCCGGGCGGCGTCGGCCAGTCCGGCACGATCCAGGCGGGCGTCATGCGGCCGCGTCCCGGCGCAGTGCCTCGATGAGCGCCTGGAGGTCCGCGGCCAGGGGCGCCTCGAAGCGCACGATCGCCCCGCCGGCCGGGTGCGCCAGCTCGAGCCGCGCGGCATGCAGCGCCTGGCGCTTAAAGCCGCGCAGCGCCTCGATGAGCGCGGCCCCTGCGCCCTTCGGCACCGCGAGCCGGCCGGCGTAGACCGGGTCGCCGACGAGCGGGTGGCGGATCGAGGCCAGGTGCACGCGGATCTGGTGCGTGCGGCCCGTCTCGAGGCTGCACAGCACGTGTGTATGGCCGCGGAAGCGCTCCGCGACACGATAGTGAGTGACGGCCTCGCGGCCGCCCTCGCGGATGGCCATGCGGACACGGTCCACCGGGTGCCTGCCGAGCGGCGCATCCACGGTGCCGCCGCCGGTCATGACGCCAAGGCAGACGGCCTCGTACTCGCGCTTCACGCTGCGCGCTTCCAGCTGGCGCACGAGCTCGGCGTGGGCATGCGGCGTGCACGCCACCACCAGCACGCCGCTGGTGTCCTTGTCGAGGCGGTGCACGAGCCCGGCGCGGGGCAGCGCGCGCAGCGCGGGGCGATGATGCAGCAGCGCGTTGACCAACGTCCCGGCCGGATTGCCCGCGCCCGGGTGCACGACGAGCCCGGCAGGCTTGTCGAGCACCAGGATCTCCTCGTCCTCGTGCAGCACCGCGAGCGCGATGGGCTCGGCCCCCGCGCGGGTCTCGTCCTCAAGCGTGGCGGACAGCACGATTTCCTCGCCGCCGCCGACCTTGTCGCGCGGCCGCAGCTCGCGGCCGTCCACGCGCACCTGGCCCGCGCGGATCCAGCCCTGCAGCCGGCTGCGGGAAAAATCGGGAAACAGCGCCGCGAGGGCCTGGTCGAGGCGCTGCCCGGCCAGCGCGTCCGTCACGACGGCGCGGCGTTCCACCGACCGCCCGGATGAAACCCGTTCCGAATTCATGGGTCACAGTGTATCGGTATAATCCTCAGCCTGGCGCCCGTACCCGCACGTTTTTCATGGAATCCCGGATGACCCAAAGCCTGTTTCGCCTGCTGCTGATCGTCACGCTCGTCGCCACGGCGGGTTGCGGCCTGTTCCGGGACAAGGACGCGGACGTGAGGGACCCGTCGGAGACCGCCGCGCGCCTGTTCGAGCGGTCCAATTACCTGGTCGAGTCCGGCAGTTACACCGCCGGCATCGCCGGCTTCGAAACGCTCATCGCGATCTACCCGTTCAGCGAGCAGGCCCGCCAGGCGCAGCTGACGCTGATGTACGCCTACTGGCGCGACGGCCAGCCGGAGATGGCGGTGATTTCGGCCGACAACTTCATGCTCGAGAACCCGACGCATCCGCGCGTGGACTACGCGCTTTACATCAAGGGCCTGGCGCGCTTTCCGAAGGACCGCGGCCCGCTGGAACGGCTGTTCAGGGTGAACTTGAACAAGCGCCCGCCGGGGGAGATCCTGAGCTCCTTCAACACTTTCGCGCAGCTCCTGCAGCAGCATCCGAACAGCGCCTACGTGGACGACGCGCGTCAGCGGATGATCTACCTGCGCAACCGCCTCGCCGCCCACGAGGTGACCGTCGCCAACTTTTACCTGGAACGAGATGCGCACGTCGCCGCGATCAATCGCGCGCGCTATATCCTCGAGAACTACCAGGAAACGCCCTCCATCGTCCCGGCCCTGCGGATCATGGCCAAGGCGTACGAGAACCTCGACATGCCGGAACTCGCCGAGGACACGCGCCGGATCATCGCCGCGAACGCGGCGGAGGACCGTCGCCCGGGGAAAGTCGCGCAGCGGCCCTAGCGCGCGGCGAAGCCCGAGGTGATCGGGTAGCGCCAGTCGCGGCCGAAGGCGCGGCGGCTGATGCGGATGCCCGGCGGCGCCTGGCGGCGCTTGTACTCGTTGCGCTTCACCATGCCCAGGATGCGCCCCACCACCGCGCGATCGAAGCCGCGCGCCACGATCTGGTCGACCGAGGCGTCGTCCTCGATGAAGGCCTCGAGGATCGGGTCGAGCACCTCGTAGGGCGGCAGCGCATCGGTGTCCTTCTGGTCGGGGCGCAACTCGGCGGACGGCGGCCGTTCGATGACCCGCCGCGGGATGACCTCGGCGCGCCGGTTGCGATGCTCTGCGAGCCGGTAGACCAGCGTCTTGCTGCAATCCTTCAGCGGCGCGAAGCCGCCCGCCATGTCGCCGTACAGTGTCGCGTAGCCGACGGCCATCTCGCTCTTGTTGCCGGTGGTCAGCAGCATGCTGCCGAACTTGTTCGACATCGCCATCAGGATCATGCCGCGGCAGCGCGCCTGGATGTTCTCCTCGGTGACGTCCTCGGGCAGGCCGCGGAACACCTCGGCAAGCGCCTCGCGCGCGCCATCGAAGATCGGCTCGATGGACACGACGTCGTAGTGCACGCCCAAGGTGCGCGCCTGCAGCTCGGCGTCCTCGCGGCTCATCTGCGTGGTGTAGCGCGACGGCATCATCACCGCGCGCACGCGCTCCGGGCCGAGCGCGTCCACCGCCACGGCGAGCGTGAGGGCAGAATCCACGCCGCCCGAGAGGCCGAGCACCACGCCCGGAAACCTGTGCTTGTTGACGTAGTCCGCGACGCCGAGCACGAGGGCGCGGTACACGCCGTCGACGAACTCCGGCGGCGGCGTCACGTGGCCCGACACGATGCGCCCGCCGGCCTCGACCTCGACCAGCTCGAGCGCTTCCGTGAAGAACGGCGCGCGGTAAACCACCTCGCCCTCGCGGCTGACGGCCATCGAGCCGCCGTCGAAGATCAGCTCGTCCTGCCCGCCGGCGATGTTCACGTAGACGATCGGCAGGCCCGTCTCGGTGCTGCGCTGGCGCAGCACGGCCTCGCGCCGCGCCAGCTTGCCGGTGTCGTAGGGCGAGCCGTTGATCGACAGCAGCACCTCCGCGCCGGCCGCGGCCGTGCGTCGCGCGACCTCCGGCCCGCCCCACAGGTCCTCGCAGATCGTGATCCCGAGGCGGGTGCCCTTCATCTCGATCACGCAGGGCTCCGTGCCGGCCAGGAAATAGCGTTTCTCATCGAACACGCCGTAGTTCGGCAGCGTCTGTTTGCGGTAGACGACCGGCGCGCCGTCCGGGCGCAGCAGGATGGCACTGTTGTGGATGGTCTCGCCGGCGTACTCCGGGTAGCCGACCAGCACGGCCATGCCCTCGAGGCTGCTCGCGAGCCGCTCCAGCGCCTCGGCGACGTCGCGCGCGAAGCCGCGGTGTAACAGCAGGTCCTCGGGCGGATAGCCGCACAACGCCAGTTCCGGGAACATCACCAGGTCGGCGCGCAGCGTGTCGTGCGCGCGGCGGCAGACCGCCAGCATCTTCGTGACGTTGGCCTCGACGTCGCCGACGTCCGGGTTAGCCTGGGCGATGGCGATCCTGAGGGGAATGGACACTTGCAGCGGTTCCGGGGAGAAGAGGTGATTCCTCAGGCGTGAGCAGCCTTGCGGCGGGGTCGAGGGATCACCCTGCCGAGCTCACGGGCAACCGCCAGCCAGTGATCCATTGCCGCCTCGGCGTTGGCCAATGCTTCCTGATAGTTTGCGCCATGGGCGATCCAACCCGGCAACTCAGGCACCTCGGCCAGGTAACATTCGTCCTCATCGTTCCAGTAGATCACGACTTCATAGCGACTGCTCATCGCTGATCCCCCAGTGCTTCAAGCAAGGTTAACAGATCAACCTGCAAATCTCGGCACGTCTCCGCGGAGACGCCGGGCCCCATCCTCGTCAGGCGAGGCGCTCGAGGATGGTGGAGCCGAGCTCGGCGGGCGAGCGCACGGTCGTGACGCCGGCGGCCTCGAGCGCGACGAACTTCTCCTCGGCGGTGCCCTTGCCGCCGGAGACGATCGCCCCCGCATGGCCCATGCGCTTGCCCGGCGGCGCCGTGACGCCCGCAATATAGGCGACCACCGGCTTGGACATGTGCCCCGCGATGTACTCGGCCGCGGCCTCCTCGTCGCTGCCGCCGATCTCGCCGACCATGAGCACGGCCTCCGTCTGGTCGTCCTGCTCGAACAGCTCGAGGCAGTCGATGAAGCTCATGCCGCGCACCGGGTCGCCGCCGATCCCCAAGCAGGTCGACTGGCCGAGGCCGTTCTTCGTCGTCTGGTACACCGCCTCGTAGGTGAGCGTGCCGGAGCGCGACACGATGCCCACCTTGCCGGGCTTGTGGATGAAGCCGGGCATGATGCCGATCTTCGCCCCGCCGGGCGTGATGATCCCCGGGCAGTTCGGCCCGATCAGGCGGCAGTCGTAATCCAGCAGTGCGGCTTTCACCTTCACCATGTCGAGCACCGGGATGCCCTCGGTGATGCATACAATCACACGAATGCCGGCGTCGGCCGCCTCGAGGATCGCGTCCGCCGCGTACGGCGCGGGCACGTAGATCATGCTGACTTCCGCGCCCGTCTTCGCGACCGCGGCGTGCACCGTGTCGAACACCGGCAGGTCGAGGTGCGTCTCGCCGCCCTTTCCGGGCGTAACCCCGCCGACCATCTTCGTGCCGTACTCGATGCACTGCTCGGAATGGAAACTGCCCTGCCGGCCGGTGAAGCCCTGGCAGATCACCTTGCTGTTGCCGTCTACGAGGATGCTCATGCTGACTGGTTCCCGAGTTTGGCGATCATGACGCCGACTTGTCGGCCGCCGCGACGGCCTTCTTGGCCGCGTCGGTGAGGTCCTCGGCCGCGATGATGTCCACGTCGCTGCTCTCGAGCAGCTCGCGCCCGCGCGCCACGTTGGTGCCCTCGAGGCGCACCACCACCGGCACCTTCACCCCGACTTCCTTGACCGCCTGGATGATGCCCTCGGCGATCAGGTCACAGCGGACGATGCCGCCGAAAATGTTCACCAGGATCGCCCGCACGTTATCGTTCGAGAGGACGAGCTTGAAGGCCTCGGCCACGCGCTCCGCCGTCGCGCCGCCGCCGACGTCGAGGAAATTGGCCGGCGCGCCGCCGTGCAGCTTGATCAGGTCCATGGTCGCCATCGCGAGCCCCGCACCGTTCACCATGCACGCGATCTGGCCGTCCAGCGAGACGTAGTTCAGGCCGTGCGCCGAGGCGCGGTTCTCCATCTCGTCTTCCTGCGACGGGTCGCGCCACTCCATCAGCCGCGACTGGCGGAACAGCGCATTCGACTCGATGCCTATCTTGGCGTCCAGCGCGTGCAGCTTGCCTTCGCCGTTGACGATCAGCGGGTTGACCTCGAGCAGGCTGCAGTCGCGCTCGACGAACAGCCGGTACAGGTTCTGCAGCAGCTTGGTGAACTGCCCGATCTGGTCGCCCTTCAGCTCGAGGCCGAAGGCGATCAGGCGCGCCTGGTAGGGCTGCAGCCCGGCCGCGGGATGGATGTCGACGGTGAAGATCTTCTCGGGCGTCTTCGCCGCGACCTTCTCGATGTCAATGCCCCCGGCCGCGGACGCCATCACCACGACGCGCTCCCGGCTGCGATCCACCAGCAGGCTCAAGTACAGCTCGCGCTCGATCGAGGAGCCGGCCTCGATGTAGACGATGCTGACCGGCAGGCCCTCGGGGCCGGTCTGGTGCGTGACGAGCCTTTGGCCGAGCATCTTCGCGGCCGCCTCGCGCACATGCTCGCTCGACTCGACGAGCTTCACGCCGCCCGCCTTGCCGCGCCCGCCGGCGTGCACCTGGGCCTTCACGACCCAGGAGCTGCCGCCGATCTCCTCGGCCGCCTTGGCCGCGTCCTCGGCACTGCGCGCCGGAATCCCGCGCGAAACCGGGATGCCGTACTCGGCAAACAGTTGCTTGGCCTGGTATTCATGGAGGTTCATGCGGGCGCGACTCCAGGTTGCGGGCGGTTGCGGATGGGGACACTCCTCTCAAGGGGACACTCCTTTCAAGGAGTGTCCCCATCTGGCAGGAAGGGGACACTGCTTAAAAGCAGTGTCCCCTTTAAAGCAGTGCCCCCATCGATTCCCCATCCAGCGTAAAGGCCGGTATTCTGTCGCATCGGCGCGCCCCAGGCAAAAGATGAAGAGGGCTCGCGCGACGGCCGTCGCCGGCGATTCGGCACGGGCCCGCCGCGCGACCCGGAACAAGAGCGCAGAATATTGACTTATATAAATAAACTCTCGGCATCTCCGCGGCTCTGCGTCGCCGCGCGAGCCCTCTTCCTATGACCCCGAAACGCGCGCAGACCCTCGCCCCGGAATTCGCCTGGCGCACGCTCAGGCTGCTCAATGCCTTCCGCCTGCTGTATTCCGCGGTGCTGTTCGCGATGTTCATCTACCCGGCCGACCCGCGCCTCGTGGGCGCGACGCACCCCGACCTGTTCCTCGCCGCCGTGCTGTCCACCTTCGTGTGGGCCGCGATCAACGACTTCGCCGTCAACCAGCACTGGCCCTCGATCGGCGCCCAGGCGCTCGCCCAGGGCGGCTTCGACGTCGTCGCCATCGGCGTCCTGACCTGGGCCAGCGGCGGGCTCACCAGCGGCGTCGCCAACCTGCTGATCATCACGGTCAGCGCGCTCGCGTTCGTCTCCTCGCGCCTGCGCGCGCTCGCCTTCGCCTCGCTCGCGACCTTCGCGGTCCTCGCCATCCAGGCGCTGGACGTGGCGCGCGGCCAGCTCTCGGCCAGCGACACCGCGCCGGCCGGGCTGTTCGGGGGGCTGTTGATGGTGCTCGCCCTCGCCGCCTCGCCGCTGGCGCGGCGCCTGAGCGAGAGCGAGGCGCTCGCGCGCCAGCGCGGCGTGGACCTCGAGAACCTCAACCAGCTCAACGAATACATCGTGCAGAACCTGCGCGAGAGCATCGTCGTGCTCGACGCCGATGACCACATCCGGCTGATGAACGAAGCCGCGGCCAAGTACCTCGGCATCGGCGCCGGCTGGCGCGGCCGCCCCATCAGCGAGGCCTCGGCCGAGCTCGAGCAGGCCGTGCGCCAGTGGCGCGAGCGCGGCAACGCGGATCCGCCGGTGCCGTTCGCCTCGTCGGACGGCACCACCAAGATCATTTCGTACTTCGCCCCGATCGGGCGCCCCAAGAGTGGCGCGTTGCTGATCTTCCTCGAGGACACCTCGATCCAGTCGGAGAAGGCCCAGCAGGCCAAGCTTGCGGCCCTCGGGCGGCTCTCGGCCAGCATCGCGCACGAGATCCGCAACCCGGTCGGCGCGCTCAGCCATGCCGCGCAGCTGCTCGCCGAGGGCGAGAGCTCCGCGGACGCGCAGGAGCGTCTCACCACGATCATCGAGAACAACGCCACGCGCGTCAGCAACATCGTCGAGAACGTGCTGCAGCTCTCGCGCCGCGAGCAGCTCAACCCGGAGCGCATCGACCTGGTCGAGTGGGCTAAACAGTTCGTCGAGGAGTTCGCCGGCTCCGCCGACCTGCCGGAGACGGCCGTCGACCTCGAGATCTCGGGCGCGCCGCTGGAGGTGCGCATGGACCCCGGCCACCTCCACCAGGTCGCCACAAATCTGTGCGAGAACGTGCTGCGCTATGCCGTCGCCGAGGGCGCCGCGCCGCGCGTCGAGCTGGCCATCGGGCGGCGCGCCGGCTCCGGCCGGCCGTTCCTCGAGGTACTCGACCGCGGCCCGGGCATCCCGCCGGAGCTGGTCGAGCGCGTGTTCGAGCCGTTCTTCCGCGCCGGCAACCAGGCCGAGCAGCGCGCCGGCTCCGGGCTGGGCCTGTTCATCGCGCGCGAGCTCTGCGAGGTCAACCGCGCCGCGCTGGTTTACGAACCACGTCACGGCGGCGGCTGCGTTTTTCGTATCATCTTCTCCGACCCGCAGCGCTGGGAGACCTGAGTGGCCCGACCCACCGTCCTGATCGTCGACGACGAGCCCGATATCCGCGAGCTGCTCTCGATGACGCTCGAGGGCATGGACATCGTGCCGGACACCGCCGAAGACGTCGCCACGGCGCGCCGCAAGCTGCAGACGACCGACTTCCACTTCTGCCTCACCGACATGCGCCTGCCGGACGGCGACGGCCTGGAGCTCGTACAGTGGATGCACCGCAACGCGCCCGGCGTCCCGGTGGCGGTCATCACGGCGCACGGGAACGTCGAGACCGCCGTGCGCGCGCTCAAGCTGGGGGCCTACGATTTCGTCTCCAAGCCCGTGCGGGTCAAGGACTTAAGGAAGCTGGTCACCACGGCGCTCAGGCTGCGCGCCGACGAGGCCGGCGGCCCGGCCGACGGCGCGGGCAAGCTGCTCGGCAGCTCGCCGGCCATGGAGCACGTGCGCGACCTGGTCGCCAAGGTCGCGCGCAGCCAGGCCCCGGTGCACATCGTCGGCGAGTCCGGCACCGGCAAGGAGCTGGTGGCGCGGCTCATCCACGACTCCGGGCCGCGCGCCGGGCTGCCGTTCGTCCCCGTGAACTGCGGCGCGATCCCCTCCGAGCTGATGGAGAGCGAGCTGTTCGGCCACGTTAAGGGCAGCTTCACGGGCGCGAATGCCGACAAGGAGGGCCTCATCCGCAGCGCCGAGGGCGGCACCCTGCTGCTCGACGAGATCGCCGACCTGCCGCTGCAGATGCAGGTCAAGCTGCTCCGGGTTATCCAGGAGCGCGCCGTGCGCCCGGTGGGCGACACCCGCGAGATCCCGGTAGACGTGCGCTTCCTCTCCGCGACGCACCAGGACCTCGGCAAGCTGGTGGCGGACGGGCGCTTCCGCGAAGACCTCTATTACCGCATCAACGTCATCGAGCTGCAGGTCCCGCCGCTCCGGGAGCGCGGCGAGGACATCCTCGAGCTGGCGGAGCACATCCTCGCGCGCCTCGCGCAGCGCGTCGGCACAGACAAGCCCGCGCTGAGCGCCGCGGCGCGCAAGACGCTCATGGCGCACGCCTTTCCCGGCAACGTCCGGGAGCTTGAAAACACCCTCGAGCGGGCCCTGGCGCTGTGCGAGAACGGCAAGATCGAGGCCGGCAACATCCAGCTCAAGGCGCCGGCCGCGGGCCGCGAGCCGGGCGACGAGCCGCCCGTCGCGCGGCAGCCGGCCGCCAAGCCGGGCTTCATCAACCCCGAGGAGACCCACCTCGAGGGCCAGCTCGAGGACCTCGAGCGCGCCGCGATCGTCCAGGCGCTCGAGCAGACGCGCTACAACCGCACCAAGGCCGCGAAACTGCTGGGCATCAGCTTCCGCGCCCTCCGGTATCGCATCAAGAAGCTCGGCATCGAGTGAGCCGGCTGGCCGCCCGGCCCGTCACGAGGTGACGTCCCGCGTCACTTTCTGACCGGAATGTGACGGCGGTCACGGCGTCGCTATGCGAGCCAGCGCTCCCAACCGAATCGCTTTATTCATTATTATCCGCGACTTAACTCACGACCGGGCAGGTTGGCACGCCGTTTGCAGCTATTCCGCCGAGGGCGAGTGATCGCCACGAACTCACAACCGTCTTCACCGACTCACTCCCCGAAGGAGATCGACATGCGCAAGCAGCAGGGCTTTACACTCATCGAGCTGATGATCGTCGTCGCGATTATCGGCATACTGGCGGCCATCGCCATTCCCGCGTACCAGGACTACACGATCCGCGCCAAGGTGTCGGAAATCGTGACAGGTGCTGGTGGCGCCAAGAACCAGCTTTACGAAGAGTACGCATCGGTCGGTGCGTTCTCGATAACGTCATCTGTGGCGGAGCAGGTCCAGGCTAACATCGCGGCACTCCCGACGACGGTCGCCGCCGATCCGACTCTCGCCGTTTCCGACTTCTCGGGCTTTACCGCTAATCGGATTCTGATGACGGTCACGACCGCGACCCTGGGTGGCGATGCCAACGCGGAGACGATCTTTTTCCAGTACACGGCTATGGACACAGGTCTGCAGCTGGACTGCACAGGGGGAACTCTTCCCTCGAAGTACCGACCCGCCCAGTGTCGTCCTTGATGTATTAATCCTTTTGACAGCTTGAACGCTGTCTCTCGGAAGACTATCAAAGGGGCGCCGTTTCGATCCTGAAACGGCGCCCCGATTCTTTGCTGCTGCCGGAAATCTTGGTCCACTCCCGGCAGTACGCTAGACTCGGCGAATTATGTGAACCAGTCGGCGGCTTAGCTCCCCGGCGTCTAACAGACTTCGAGCCTCGACCACCCGGCATTTCCGGCAGAAACCGCAAGGATCACAAGGGCCCCCGATGGCAGCCACCGCCCAAGCCAGACTGACCGGCCTCCCCCGGCGCCTCGTGCAGGAGGGCGTCATCAACGAGTCCATCGCGGCCGAGGCCGAGGCGGAGTCGCAAAAGTCCGTGAATTCGTCGGTCGTCACTTACCTGGTCGAGAAGAATCTCGCCGACCCGCGCGACATCGCGGGGGCCGCCTGCCACGAGTTCGGCGTCCCCGTGCTGGATCTCGACGCCATCGAGATCGACCTGGACGTCGCGCGCCTGATCGACGACAAGCTGATGCACCGCCACCGGGTGCTGCCCCTGTTCCGCCGCGGCCGGCGCGTGTTTGTGGGGGTCTCCGACCCGACCCGGCTGCAGGCCATCGACGAGATCAAGTTCGCCACGGGCATGAGCATCGAGGCGATCGTGGTCGAGGACAACAAGCTCGACGCGGTCCTCGTGCGCCTGTCCGAGGCGCTCGACTCGACCTTCCAGAGCCTCGGCGGGGACGACCTCGATCTCGAGAACGTCGACATCGAGAAAGAGAAGGACGCCGTGGCGGACGTCACGCGCGACGAGATCGACGACGCGCCGATCGTGCGCTTCGTCAACAAGGTGCTGTTGGACGCCATCCACAAGGGCGCCTCGGACATCCACTTCGAGCCCTTCGAGAAGTTCTACCGCGTGCGCACGCGCCTCGACGGCGTGCTGAAAGAGATCACCCGCCCGCCGGTGGCCCTCGCCAACAAGGTCACGGCGCGCATCAAGGTCATGGCGCGCTTGGACATCGCCGAGCGCCGCGTTCCGCAGGACGGGCGCATCAAGCTCAAGCTGTCCGCCAACCGCGCCATCGACTTCCGCGTCAACACGCTGCCCACCCTGTACGGCGAGAAGGTGGTGATGCGTATCCTCGACCCGGGCCAGGCCAAGCTGGGCATCGATGCGCTCGGCTACGAGGACTTCCAGAAGCAGCTCTACATGGACGCCCTCTCCAAGCCCTACGGCATGATCCTGGTCACCGGCCCGACGGGCAGCGGCAAGACCGTCTCGCTGTACACGGGGCTGAACATCCTCAATACGGACGACCGCAACATTTCCACCGCGGAGGACCCGGCCGAAATCAACCTGCCGGGGGTCAACCAGGTGAACGTCAACCCGAAGGTGGGCCTGACCTTCGCCTCGGCGCTGCGCGCCTTCCTGCGCCAGGATCCGGACATCATCATGGTCGGCGAGATCCGCGACCTCGAGACGGCCGAGATTGCCATCAAGGCGGCGCAGACGGGCCATCTCGTGCTCTCCACGCTGCATACCAACGATGCGCCCAAGACCCTGACGCGCATGGTAGACATGGGCGTCCCCCCTTATGCCATCGCTTCCTCTATCACGCTGATCATCGCCCAGCGCCTGGCACGCAAGCTGTGCGACAACTGCAAGGAGGCCAAGGAAATTCCGCGCGAGGCGCTCCTCCGCGAGGGCTTTACCGAGGCCGAGGTCGACGAGGGCCTGACGATCTACACGCCTGTGGGCTGCAGCAAGTGCAACGACGGCTACAAGGGCCGGGCGGGTATCTTCCAGGTGATGCCGGTGTCCGAGACCATAGGGCGGATCATCATGGAGGGCGGCAACGCGATGCAGATCGCCACCGAGGCCGACAAGGAAGGCATCTGGGACCTGCGCCGCGCCGGGCTGCACAAGGTCAAGAACGGCCTCACCAGCCTCGAGGAAATCAACCGCGTCACCATCGACTAGGCGACGCGGCGATGCAGATAAACGACGAGCAGGACGAGTAAACCGCCATGGCAGAAGCCGCCAAGCAAATCCCGTTTTCCTGGGTCGGCAAGGACCCGAAGGGCACGATCCTCAAGGGCCAGGTGATGGCCGTCAACGAGGCCGCCGTGCGCGCCACGCTGCGCCGCCAGGGCCTCGTCCCCACCAATATCCGCCGCCAGAGCACGCTGTTCCGCAAGCGCGCTAAAGTCACCACTGGGGACATCGCGGTCTTCAGCCGCCAGCTTGCGACCATGCTGCAGGCCGGTATCCCGCTCGTGCAGGCGTTCGACATCGTGGCCGCGGGGCACGAGAACCCGGGCATGCAGAAGCTGCTCAATGCCATCAAGGTGGACCTCGAGAGCGGCACCACCCTTGCGGAATCCCTCGCGAAGCATCCGCTGTATTTCGACGACCTGTTCGTCAACCTGGTCAATTCCGGCGAGCAGTCCGGCGCGCTCGAGACGCTGCTGGACAAGATCGCCACCTACAAGGAAAAGACCGAGGCGATCAAGAAGAAGATCAAGAAGGCGCTCACCTACCCGGCGGCCGTGCTGGTGGTCGCCGTCATCGTGACCGTCATTCTGCTGGTGTTCGTCATCCCGCAGTTCGACAGCCTGTTCAAGGACTTCGGCGCCGACCTGCCCGCGTTCACGCAGATGGTCGTCAACCTGTCGGAATTCGTGCGCAGCCAGGGCTGGATGATCATCCTCGCGCTGATCGCAGCCGCCAGCACCTTCATGTACTTCAAGAAGCGCTCGCGGCGCTTCAACATCTTCCTCGACCGGGCCTTGCTGAAGACACCCATCATCGGCGAGATCGTGCGCAAGGCCGCGATCGCGCGCTTCACCCGCACGCTCTCCACGATGTTCGCGGCCGGCGTGCCGCTGGTCGAGGCGCTCGAGTCGGTCGCGGGGGCGACCGGCAACATCGTCTACGAAATGGCCACGCTCGAGATTAGGACCGAGGTCGCGACGGGCCAGCGGCTGCAGCGCGCCATGGAGGCCACCGAGCTGTTCCCGAACATGGTGATCCAGATGGTGGCGGTGGGCGAGGAATCCGGCTCTCTGGACGAGATGTGCGCCAAGGTCGCCGAGTTCTTCGAGCGCGACGTGGACGACGCCGTGGACAACCTGTCGAGCCTTATCGAGCCGATGATCATGGCGATCCTCGGCATCCTCGTCGGCGGCCTCGTGATCGCAATGTACCTGCCGATCTTCAAGCTGGGCGCGGTGATCTAGGCCGAGCGTGGGCCTTTCGCGCGCCGACGCCTCGTGAGTTCGCTAAACGGGCTGCCGCCCGCGGCCTTGGCCGGCATCGCGCTGCTGTTCGGCCTGCTGGTCGGCAGCTTCCTTAACGTGGTCGTGTATCGCCTCCCGCTGATGATGCGGCGCGAATGGCGTGCGCAATGCGCCGAGGAAATGGCCGCACCGGCCCCCGCACTACCCGAGGGGAAGTTCAACCTCGTGGTGCCGCGCTCGCGTTGCCCGCAGTGCAGCCGTCCCGTCCGTGCCGCGGAAAACATTCCGCTGGTCAGCTGGCTCGTGCTGCGGGGCCGCTGCGCCGGCTGCGGCACGCGTATTTCGTTGCGCTACCCCGCGGTCGAGTTGCTGACCGGACTGCTGTTCGCCGCGACGGCGTGGATGCTGCCGTGGCCCGGCCAGGTGCTCGCGGGGATCGGCCTCACCGGGGCGCTGATCGCGCTCAGCTTCATCGACATCGACGAGCAGCTCCTGCCGGACAGCATCACCCTGTCGCTGCTGTGGGCCGGGCTATTGTTCAACCTCGCCGCCGGGGAGCAGGCCTTCGCGACCCTGCCCGATGCGGTAGCGGGCGCGATCGCCGGGTATTTGTCCCTGTGGCTGGTGTACCAGGGGTTCAGGCTGGCGACCGGGCGCGAGGGCATGGGCTACGGCGATTTCAAGCTGCTCGCCGCGCTCGGCGCGTGGCTCGGCTGGCAGATGCTGCCGCTGGTCATCCTGCTCTCAGCGGTGGTCGGCGCGGCGCTCGGCATCGCGATGATCCTGCTGCTCGGCCGCGACCGGCAGGTCCCGATCCCCTTCGGGCCCTATCTCGCGGCCGCCGGCTGGATCGCGTTGCTGTGGGGGCCGCAGCTCACGAGCGCCTGGCTGCATTTCGCCGGGCTGCGCTGAGGGTGATCCAGGCGCCGCCATTCGGCGACGGAAGGTTCCGGGTCGGCCTGACCGGCGGGATCGCCAGCGGCAAGTCGACCGTCGCGCGGCTGTTCGCGGCGCGCGGCGTGCCCGTCATCGACCTCGACCTGGTGGCGCGGGAGGTGGTCGAGCCGGGCGAGCCCGCGCTCGCCGCCATCGCGGACGCTTTCGGCCCGGAAATGCTCGATGCCGAGGGAAGGCTCGACCGGGCGGCGCTGCGCGCGCGCGTGTTCAGCGATGATGCGGCCCGCAAGCGGCTCGAGGCCCTGCTGCACCCGCTGATCCTGGCCGCCGGGGTGCGCGAGGCCGAGGCCCGCGAGGGCCCGTACCAGGTGATCGTCGCGCCGCTGCTGGTCGAGTTCGGCCTCACCGGCTGGGTGGACCGGGTGCTGGTGGTCGATTGCCCCGAGGAAACGCAGCTCGAGCGTCTGCTGGCACGGGACGGCGGCAACGCAGCCATCGCGCAGGCCATCCTCGCCACCCAGGCGACGCGGCAACAGCGCCTCGCCGAGGCCGACGACGTGATCGTCAACGACGGCCCCCCGGAGCGGCTGGCCGACGCCGTCGCCACCCTGGACGCGGTCTACCGCGAGATCGCCGCCGGCGGCGGGCGCGAGCGCCCGGGGCTGCGCCTGCCCTGAGCGCACGCGCGGGGTTTGCGGTGTTTCGCGGCATCGTACAGAATCGCGCGATGAGCCAAGGTGCGGCGAACGCCCCGACCCGGAACGAGGCCAGGGATCTGACTGTGTTCGAGCAGCCGCTGACCGAGCGGATGCGTACCTTCCTGCGCATCGAGTTCCTGTCGCGCCAGGCGCAGCACCACGCGCGCCAGCCGTCGGCGTGGTCGAGCCGCGCGGCCATGGGCAGCCTGATCGAGATCCTCGCGATCGTCAGCCGCGGCGACGTGCGCGGCGAGGTGCTCAAGGACCTCGAGCGCCAGACCACCACCCTGGTCGGTTTCGCCAGCCGCCCGGGCGTGGACAGGACGCGGCTCGACGCCCTGCTGGAGCGCGTCTCGCAGTTACGCCAGCAGCTGGCGAGCTGCGGCGCGCATTACACCCAGCCGCTGAAAGAGTCCGAGTTCCTCGCCTCCATCCGCCACCGCAGCGCGATTCCCGGCGGGACCTGCGAGTTCGACCTGCCGGACTTCAAGCACTGGCTGAGCCGCCCGGAAGACCAGCGCTATGCCGACTTCCAGGCCTGGTTCCGCCACCTCAAGCCGCTGTGCGACGCCATCGGCCAGCTCCTGTGGCTGACGCGCGAGTCGTCGCCGGGCCGGCCCGAGGTGGCGCCCGGCGGGATGTTCCAGTACCAGATCGACCGCTCGATGGGCTGCCAGCTGGTGCGCATCTCGCTGCCCGCGGGGGCGGACTTCTACCCGGAGATCAGCGGCGGACAGCACCGTTTCACGGTCCGTTTCCTGACGTGGGCCGGGCCGGAGAAGCGCCCCGTGCAGGTCACCGAGAACGTCGGGTTCGAACTGACCTGCTGCTGAGTTCAGCGATGCTCGAGGTGGCCTGTCCCACTTGCGGCAAATCGGTGGCCTGGTCGCCGGAATCGCCATGGCGCCCGTTCTGCAGCGAGCGCTGCCGCCTCATCGACCTCGGCGCCTGGTTCTCGGAGGAACACGCGATCCCCGGCGAGGATGCCGAGGCGGATGCCGGCCCGACCCCCGAAGACGAAGCGTCATAGGCGGACGCAGCGATACAGAACCGGTCGCGCCCCGTCTCTTTCGCCCGGTAGAGGGACTCGTCCGCGCGCGCCAGCCAGTCGGACCAGCTGTCGTCGCCGAATTCCACCACGGCCGCGCCCATGGACACGGTGACCGGGCCGCCGGGGCCGGTGAGCCGCGGGCGGAGGTAATCCTGCAGGCGGTCGAGGAACGCCGCGAGTCCGGCGTGGCCCGTGTGCGGCAGGAAGATCACGAACTCCTCGCCCCCCATGCGGTACAGGCGATCGTCGCCGCGCATGACCTCGTGGATCAGCGCCACGAACTGCTTCAGCACGTCGTCGCCCGCCTCGTGGCCGTGGGTATCGTTGACCGCCTTGAAGTGATCCAGGTCCAGCACCACGACCGCGTATTGCAGCAGATGCTTGACGGCATGGTCGAACCTTTCAGCCAGTTCATGCTCCATCATCCGGCGGTTGCCGGCGCCGGTCAGGTCGTCGAAGGTCGCGAGGGACTCGAGCGCGTCGCGCTGGCGGTCCGTCGTGACCGCGAAGAGATAGGCGTAGACCGTCACCATGGACGCGGTGATGGCAAAGGTCGTCCGCGCCGCCGTATCGGGCAGCAGGTCCGTCAGCGCCACGAGGCCGACGATCAGTGCGAGGTTGACCTTCAGCCCGAGGGAGCGCCCCGCCAGCAGCAGGTTGGCGACCAGCGTAGGATAAGTCCAGTACAACGCCAGCGTGCCGATGACCGGAGCCATGACGAAGCACGCGCCGCTGAGGAAGATGACTGCAAACTTCGAGACGGCCTCCACGCGCTGGAAGCGCCGCGCATACCAGACCGCGCCCACGATCACCACCACGATAGCCAGGTCGATCGAGCCGGCCAGCAACTGCCCCCGCGAAAAGCGCCACACGGCGAACGGCAGGATGCCGACCACCGCGCATACGCCGAAGAACACCAGCAGGGACAGGCGCAGGTCCTTGCCGGGAAATGCAGGAGCGATGCGTTTCATTTGCCTATCAGGCCACAGCTGGCGGGCAGGCGCTGTGCGCAACGTCGAGCAAATCGTGCGCTGTATACAGAAAAACGTGCGCCCGCTCGAGAAACACGAGGCCCGGCCGAATCAGGCGATTCAGCGCGTCAAATTCAGCGCCCGAATGGCGGCAATTCCCTGGGCCCCGGCCGCCCAGGCGTCGTCAAGGTCCGTCGGCCCGAGGCCGCCGATGCCGTAGACCGGCAGCGGCAGATCCGCCACCAGCGCGGCGAACTTTTCCCAGCCCATCCCCGGCACTCCAGGGTGGCTGGCCGTCGGCTTGACGGGCCCTAGGAAGGCGTAGTCCGCGCCCAGCGCGAGGGCCGCATAGAGTTGGCGGGCATCGTGGCAGGAGACGCCGAACCACATGTGTGGGGGCACGGGGCGCTCGGCCAGAGTGTCGAGATAGCGCCCGGGGATGTGCAGGCCCGCCACGGCCGATTCGAAGCGTGCGGCCGGTGCCTTGGGCGGCGCGACGAGTGCCGGGGCCAACGCTGCCGGGTCGCCGTGCAGCAGCAGCCTCGCGGCAGTCCCTTCGATGCGGCAGGCGGCGCCCGCCGCCAGTTCAAGCAAGTCGGCGGGATCAAGGTCAGGGCGGCGCAGACAGATCAGCCCGGCACCGCTGTGGGCGGCCAGTTGCTCGACCTGGTCCAGGAATGCTCCCTCTCCCTGTTCGGCCCGCGGCGATGTCACCGCGCACATTGCCGGCAGGCGAATGGCACGCACGATCGCCGTGTCGGCGGGCAACAGGCCCAGGTCCTCCAGTTCTTCCGGGGCGTACCAGCCAATCGCCTGTCCCTCGCGGCCATGCGGCTCGCCGTGCCAGCGCTCGATGCGCCACGCGTCGAGATCGACTTCCAAGTCAGGATAACTATGCCGGAAACGGATCAGCGGCCGGGCGACTTCGACTTGGATCCCGAGTTCCTCATCGAATTCGCGCACGAGTCCAGTGAGCCGATCCTCGTCAAAGTGCAACTTGCCACCGGGGAACTCCCACGCACCGGCCAACGATTTCCCCCTCGGTCGCTGGGCGACAAGGACGCGGCCGTGGCAATTGTCCATGACTCCCGCCACGACGTGAATGAGTTTTGGTGAGTTGTGAATCCGAGTCGAGTCGGTCACTTCAAATTTGCCTTCACAAAGTAGGAAATCGTATCTCGTGATACGTGGAGATCCGAATGACGATAATCACGCTTGGTTTCAATTTTCTGAATCTACATCACTGACATACGAAGCGCATGTCGGGTTATAGTGCGCGCTGCCTCTACCGCGACACCTGATTTGATGGCCACCAAAATCGCTTCGACCGTCCGCCAACACGCCCCAGCTGCGGTCATCATGCTCGCCGCCATCGTGGCTGCCTGGTTTGCCTACGCCCCGGGCCTCACCGGCACCATGTGGTTTGATGATTCGGTCAACCTCGGCGGTCTAAGTGAAGTTCATGAAACTTCAAACGCCTTCCCTTTCATCTTCTCTGGCAGGGCAGGTCCCACGGGCAGGCCGTTAGCCCTGGCTACGTTTGTCCCCCAGGCATATGCCTGGCCTAGCGCACTGGACGTCTTTCTTCGCACTAACATCCTCATTCACCTGCTGAACGGCGTCCTGGTTACGTGGTTTCTCTATTTGCTCGGGCTGGGACGCCGACAGTCGGAAGGACATGCCGCTTTGGTTGGTGCGTCAAGCGCCGCTGTCTGGATGCTGCTGCCGATCCTTGCCTCAAGCTCTTTGCTGATCGTCCAGCGAATGACCACGCTTTCGGCCGTGTTCGGTCTCTTGGGCGGAATCGCCTACTTGTATGCGCGCCGAATGATCGAACTGCGTCCGGTCCTGGCGCTGTCAGGCATGACCATAGCCCTTGGAGTCGGGGCGCTGCTTGGCATGCTGGCTAAGGAAAATGGCGCGCTACTTTTCTTATTCATACTTGCCATTGAGGCCACAATCCTAGATCGGCCCGCAAATATCTCTCGCGTGCAATGGCGAAGCTGGTTCACGGCAGTGCTCATCGTGCCAGCGGTCATCATGCTCGTCTACCTGGTCACCCGCCTGCCGTACGACCAATCAATAGTTCTGGTACGCAACTTCAACGGACTCGAGCGCCTCCTGACGCAGGCCAGTGTTCTGTGGAACTACTTGTATCTTGCGTTCATTCCTAATCTCCCCGGGCTGGGGCCGTTTCATGACGATACTCAGGTACATCGCAATATATTGGATCTAACTGCGATTGTTGCTGTCGCAGGCTGGATCGCGGTGATCTCGGCGGCGGTCATGCTGCGGCGACGAGCGCCGCTGTTCACTTTCGCGGTGGCTTGGTACCTCCTGGGGCATTCGCTGGAATCCACAACGATTCCGCTCGAGTTGTATTTCGAGCACCGCAATTACATGCCGCTGATCGGGCCGACATACGCGTTGATCGCCGCTACTTTCGCCGCGACACTGCCGTGGCGTCGCATATTGATGGTAACCACTGCCGCTTATTCCCTTGTGCTGGGCGGCGTGCTTTACAGTGTTACTTCGCTTTGGGGCACACCCGCCATTGCCGTGGAGATGTGGTACATCTACAAGCCCAATTCGATCCGTGCGGCCGAAGTGCTTGCGCAACAGATGGAAAAAGTCGGCAGCCCGGACGTGGCCCGCAAGGTGTTGATGGAGGTGCGAGAAAAGCATCCAAATGCACACCTACTTGACCTTCAGATCTTGCTGATGTCCTGCCAGAGCGAGCCGGATCTTGACTACAGTGCGGCTGTCCGATCTCTCGAAGAGAGACTGCGGACTGCAGACTTCAGTAATACCGCCAGGGGTTTGCTGTGGGGCCTGGACTACCTGATTAGGACCGGAAGATGCCCACAATTGCCCCACAATGCAGTGGATCGGCTTACCAGGAGCTTGCTGGCTAATCCGAGATTCAGTGCTCCCGACGTTAGAAGCAATCTCCTTATTATCCTTGCCCAGACGGCTATCGAGCGCGGAGAGACCGAGGTTGTAGTGAGCTACTGCCGGCAGGCGCTAGAATTAACACCTAGCCCGCCAACTCTGACCGCGGTAATCCAGGTTCTGGACAGCGCAGGACTGAACGAGGCAGCGCAGGACATCATCGATGAGGCCCGATCACTGATACCAAGCCATCCTGTCAAGGCCAAGCTCTGGGCAGATACGCTCAAGAGCCTCGAACAGCCGAAGTGAAATTCTAAGAACAACTAGCAGGCCTTGCTATGAACGAATTGACCATCTCAACAATGCCGGCTCCAAGAAACAAGCTATCAATCATAATTCCGGCGAAGAATGAGGCGGCCTCAATTGGCCTGCTGATCGAAGGGATTCAGGCCCAACAGCCGGATGCCGAGATCCTCGTTGTAAACGACGGCTCGCAGGACGATACGGGCACGATTGCGCGCAGGTTTGGGGCTCGGACAATTGATCACCCGCACAGCCTGGGCAACGGCGCCGCAATAAAGGCCGGCGCACGCCAGGCAACTGGAGACATTCTGGTTTTCCTCGACGCAGATGGCCAACACCAGCCTGGTGATATCCCCCGATTGCTCGAGCGGATGGACGCGGGATTCGACATGGTGATCGGTGCGCGCTCAACCGGGAAGTCACACGCCAACGCAGCCCGTCTGTTCGCGAACGGCGCTTACAACCTCGTCGCATCACTGGTAACGGGCCAGAGGATTCCTGACCTGACGTCCGGGTTTCGCGCGGTTCGCGCCGACCTGTTCAAGCGGTTCCTGTATCTGCTTCCGAACGGTTTCTCTTATCCCACGACGATTACGATGGCATTCATGCGATCAGGGTACCCGGTTGATTTTATTGATATCCAAGCCAACAAGCGTCAAGGAAAGAGCCACATAAAGCCCATTCGTGATGGCGTGCGATTTATCGTTATTATTTTTAAGATCGCAACATTGTATGCGCCAATGAAACTCTTCCTCCCGGCGAGCTTGACTTTCTTCTTGCTCGGTCTTGGATACTACTTGTACACGTTCGCGACAGTGGGTCGATTTACCAACATGAGTTTGCTGCTGTTCAGCGCATCGGTGATAATTTTCCTGATCGGCCTTATCTCCGAGCAGATCACTGCGTTGAACTTCAAAGACACTGTCTAGACTTGCGTCCCGACCCGATCTGACAGTGCTGAACAAGTACCCTTACAGGGCAGCGGATCAGTCTTCCTGCCCTTCCACTGCCGCAGGAAGAGTGTTGTTACGGCCCGCTTCCCTGATCAACAGAACGAGGCCGTTCAATCCGTCGATCAGGACCATCCATGCCCGATACGCAACGGCCGCCAACAGCGCCTCGCGCACGGGCACAAACGGAGCCAATACTATAGTGGCGATTGCTTCACGCACGCCAATTCCGCCAGGGGCAAAAAAGGCAAAAAATCCCAACGCGATTCCAAGCGTGTTACCCAACACCAATGCCGCAACGCGTTCCGCCGTTACCGCTACATCAAACAACGAAAAGTAAATCGTGCTGAATATCGCGCCACTGAGCAGCCAAATCATGGCATAGGCGAGGACAAATCGCAGGATGCCAATAGGGTGGTACCCGTCAATCCGGACAGGCACGGCATTTGGCATCCTCTTGCGCAAGAGCCAGTTCGCAATTGTCGGGATTTTCATCGACACAAAAACTATCCCAATGAGTCCAGCGAGTCCCGCAATTAGAATTGAGCCTCTGAGTTGCGGAACGGCGACCATAGCCGCACCTACGGCCACAACTAGCGCGCCAGCCAGTAAAAGCATCTGCTCCACTACACTGCTCATTACCGCCATGTGGACGGGTATATTTTTTCTGTGCATTTCCCCGGTACGTGCTAAAAAGCCCCATACCTTGCCCGGCACGTACTTGCCCACAGCCACCGCAGCGAGTTGCATGTATGACGAAAACAGGCCGACATTGGCGCCCGTCAGGACTTTCACCACTCGGCGCCAAGTCTCGGTTGCAAGCAAAAGGAAAACTATCTGCATTGCTCCGATCATCAACACCGCCGACAAAGTGACAGTCCCAGGCCGGATTTCACCCAAGACTTCGAACGGTGCCGCCCTGATCACATAGATAAGTGCAACGGCCACAAGGAGCACCATCGCCATCGAGATGAGCGGCGCAATCCTACTTGTTCGGGGCTCAGTCATCCACGATCAGTCATGGTGATTATGCCTATCGATCGACTTTGCCTTCTTCCTGAACACAAGCAATTCACTATTGGAAACGCATTTGCCACGAGCTCTCAACGAATTGTCCATCCGCCTGAGTCTCCGCGCGACCCAGGCGGAAGGGCCGTCAAAACGACGCAATGCCAAGCCCATGGCCTTGAAGGCCGCGGCACTCAGATAGTCGATAAAGCGAATTTCTGTGATTGGCGGCACCAGGAAATGAAAGAGCAATTCATTTTCCACGAGAAATAGATTCCGCGATTGAAATGCTGCCAGGTATCGTTCCCGTGCTCGGTACCGTACATGCCTGGACAGCTGATAATCGTTACGGCATAAGTGATCCATTACCATTACATGTCCATCCTCGCGGACGTGATTGGCGATAGTCGAAACAGCAGACTCAAATCGCTGTTCATCGACAATGTGATATAGGACGTCAAATACCGTGATCACATCAAATGGCTCTGAATCTCTCAAGCCAAATTGATCCGCAGTAATATCGGTTTGCACAAAGCGAAACTCTGGGTATTGTCCCGAGAGTTGATTGACCGAGTTCGCCGAGATATCTAGGCCTGTGTAGTCTCGGACGCTGTGCGCCTTCCAGAATTCAGTGTAGAACCCGCTTCCACATCCGACGTCGAGGATGCGTAAGTCTTCGGCCGGTTGATCAATATGACGCGTAACACTCCGAGTCAGTACTTCGATTCTGCGAGAATAAATCTCAATGTTGTAGGCTGGGCCCATGGAACGGTGCCCGACTACTGACAAGTCGGCGCCTGAGCCAACACGGTCAGACCAATAGGACCCCGCGTCAAACTGATCATCTTGGCTGTTAGTCATTTCTTGTAGTAGGCGCCGCAATAAAATGTCATTGGACGATACAGGCTTGATCGAAGTCGCCCGCGCAACGCGTCATACAGCCATATCAATGTCGGGATTTTCCACGGCAGTTTTTCCGGGGCGATTTCTGATATCCACCTTGTCGTAACGGCATCCGGATCGGACGATGCGCCCGCTACCCCAATGTCGTTCCATCCAGGCTCCGGATCGAATAATTCCGATACTCTTGCTATCAGTTTCTCCACATGACGGACATGCATCGTACTTTGCTCTTCAAACGAGATATCGAAAGTGCACAGAAACAAGCCCCCGGGCTTCAAGATTCTATGGATTTCGTCTATTACCTGACGTGGATGCTGCGTATGCTCGATCACTGAAATGCTGTAAACGACGTCAATCGATTCAGTCTCCTGTTTCAACTTTTCGAGGTTCTCTAAATAAAAATCCGGTCCCGTATTAATCGCACGCCCTGCCCGGGTAATCGCCTTTCCCACCGTAATGTCGGCGTCGAAACATCGGATTTTGGAGATCGGTTGGAGTTGCTGAAGATAAAATGGGAAAAATGTAAATCCGGATCCGGCATCGACAATATCTGACGTGCCTGAATGGCTTTTCCACCAATGTTGCAGGCGTTGCAGTACGTACACGTACTCCCAGCTGCGGCTCCACTGCAGAAACGGGTCCTCAACCCATTTCAGGCCATAAAGCTTCGAGAAAATGCCGCCGTCCCGGCATCGTACTTCAAACTGCCTGGAATATTGCAGCAACTCCTCGTAGAGCGGCTGTGACGCAAGCAGTTCGTATTCTGTCTTTCTCGGGATACCGTTGCTTAACATTTGGTTCCACTGCATCGGTCTATGTCAGTGCCGCAACACGGCGTTCGTTCATTCGTGTCGAAGGCCATCGATCATTCCAACCCGTTCCAGAGCTTTCTTGCATAGTACTGCAGCCATGTGCGTATTAGTCTCCGGCCACTGGAAAAGCACGAGGATACAGATGTTCGACGATGATGCGAGCAGCCCTGAGACTGGGAGTCAGGGCCGCACTGATCGAACCGTCGTGGGCTTTGGCGTGCAAGAACTCGAGGTCGGTTTCAACATCGAACGAGGTCAACATCGCGGTCGTCCCGATTCCCTGCTGTCGTTCGGTCGTGCGCCTGAGAATCAGGCACGGCTTGTTTAGGTATGAAGCTTCTTCCTGGATCGAGCCGCCGTCGGTGAGGATATATCTTGATCGCGCCAACGCTTTCGTAAACTCGGGATACGAACCCAGAGGCACCAACTCAAAGTGCGAGTTGTCGGTGAGAGGCTCCAGAAGATTTGCTCGTATAAGCGCTCGGCGGGTCGGTTCGTGCAGGAAAAAACGAATCCGGCCAATCTCCGGCGCCAGGCGGATGACGTGACCGATGATTTCACGCAGTCTAGAACTGCGGCTGATCGTCTCCGCCCGGTGCAGCGTCAAAACCGTCGAGAAGGTCTGCTGCCGATCAGCGTTTCTGCCATTCTTCGCAGCAATTAGCAGTAGTGCGTCTCTGCCCGTGTTGTATTCCGTGCTGACGACTTCGCCCTTCAGCGAGCGCGCCCTCAGTCTTTCGGCAGAAACATCATCGGGAGCAAACAACATGTTTGCTCGTTTTTCTACGTGTCGCCGGATCAACTCTTCGGGAAAGGGATCGAACAGTTTCCCACTACTCAACCCGGCCTCAACCAGGCCCAAACGAAGTCGCAAACGCCGCGCCAGATGAAGTCCCAATATTGTGGATAGTGTGTCGCCATGAACGAGAGCATATCCGGCCGGCTGCTTGACAAGCTCGGCGCTGAGAGCACGCCGGGGCGAGGCGATCCGGGATATTGCAGCCAACACCCAGTGAAGGGCCTGCGAGTACGTGGTCACCGTCGCACCGGGCGGTAGTACATGGAGGTGGTCCGCCTCCAGCCCGAAATCACTGACGATTCCAGGCGTGATTGACCCATGCTGACCGAGGTCCAAAAGTCGGTAGGGCCAGCCCGACTCCTGCAGGAGTCGGGCGATCGGGGCCATCTTAATGAATTGCGCCTTCGTGCCGATCACGATATGGGTGACAGGAAGGTCCCGCTGGATATTCACGCCAGTGCCCCCGTCTCAATGCTCTGCCATGGAGGGCGCTGAAAGCGCCGATCAGCTCAACTGCCCATGACAATGCTTGTACTTCTTCCCCGACCCGCACGGACAAGGCTCATTCCGGCCCACTTTCTTTTCAGGCCGCACATACGTCTCCACCGGTTCCGCCGCCGGCTGCGGCCGTGACACCGGCCCCTCGCCACCCCCGCCGCCACCACCGCCACCTGCGGTCGCCGACTGCGCCTCGGCGTGCTGAAGCTGCATCTTCGCGGCCGCGGCCTCGCGCCGCCGGCGCTCCAGCGCCTCGACCTCTTCCTGGGTGCGGATCTGCACCCGCGAGACGATGCTGATGACGTCGTGCTTCACGCGGTCCAGCATGTCGCTGAACATCTGGAAGGCCTCGCGCTTGTACTCCTGCTCCGGGTTTTTCTGCGCGTAGCCGCGCAGGTGGATGCCCTGGCGCAGGTAGTCCATCGCGGCCAGGTGCTCCTTCCACTGCACGTCGAGCTGCTGCAGCATCACCGCCTTCTCGAAATGCCGCATGATCTGCGGGCCGATGGACGCGACCTTCTCTTCGTAGTGGCGGTCGGCCTCGGCCAGCACGTTGGCCTGGATCCGTTCGGGGTCGGCGTGCTCGTCCTGCCTCACCCACTCCTCCAGCTCCATGGTGAAGCCGAAATCGGTCTCGAGCTGCTTCTCGAGTCCCGCCAGGTCCCACTGCTCCTCGACGCTGTTGGGCGGCACGAAGCGCTCGACGAGGTCGTTGACGACTTCCTCGCGGATGCCCGCGATGGAATCGCCGATCTCCTCGGCCTCCATCAGCTCGGTGCGCTGGCCGTAGATCACGCGTCGCTGGTCGTTGGCGACGTCGTCGTACTTCAGAAGCTGCTTGCGGATGTCGAAGTTGTGCGCCTCGACCTTGCGCTGGGCGCGCTCGATCTGGCGGCTGAGCAGGCGGCTCTCGATGACTTCGCCTTCCTTCATGCCGACGCGGCTTAAGAGCGCCTTGGTCTTCTCCGGCTCGCCGAAGATGCGCATCAGGTTGTCTTCCATCGACAGGTAGAAGCGGCTGGAGCCGGGGTCGCCCTGGCGCCCCGAACGGCCGCGCAACTGGTTGTCGATGCGCCGCGACTCGTGGCGCTCGGTGCCGATGATGTGCAGCCCGCCGGCGTCGACCACCTGCTGGTGGCGCCGCTGCCATTCCTCTTGAACCGCCGCCTGCTGCGCCTCGTCGTCGCCCGCGGCGGTAAGATCGGCGGTGATGCTGCCGCCGAGCACGATGTCCGTACCGCGGCCCGCCATGTTGGTGGCGATGGTGATCGCGCCGGGCCGCCCGGCCTGGGCAACGATGTCGGCCTCGCGGGCGTGCTGCTTGGCGTTCAGCACCTCGTGCTTGAGCTTTTCCTTGGTCAGCACGTCTGACAGCAGCTCAGAGGTCTCGATGGACGTCGTGCCGACCAGCACCGGCTGGCCGCGCGCCTGGCAGTCGCGCATGTCCTCGAGGATGGCGTCGAACTTGTCTTTGCGCGTGAGGTACACGAGGTCCGCGTGGTCCTTGCGGATCATCTGCTTGTGCGTCGGGATCACCACGACCTCGAGGCCGTAGATCTGCTGGAACTCGAAGGCCTCGGTGTCGGCCGTGCCCGTCATGCCGGACAGCGTCTCGTACATGCGGAAGTAGTTCTGGAAGGTGATCGAGGCTAGCGTCTGGTTCTCCTGGCGCACCTTGACGCCTTCCTTGGCCTCGATGGCCTGGTGCAGACCGTCGGACCAGCGGCGCCCCGGCATGGTGCGCCCGGTGAACTCGTCGACTATGACCACCTCGCCGTCCTTGACGATGTACTCGACGTCGCGGCGGTAGATGGCGTGCGCGCGCAGCGCCGCGGACAGGTGCTGCATGAGCATGATGTTGCCCGCGTCGTACAGGCTCTCGCCCGCCTTGATCAGCCCGGCCCCGCCGAACAGTTCCTCGACGTGCGCATGGCCCGCCTCGGTGAGGTAGACCTGCTTGGACTTCAGGTCCACCGTGAAATCGCCCGGCCCGTCCTCTTCTTTCTGTGGCTTGAGCGACGGCACGAGCCGGTTGACCTTCAGGTAGGTCTCGGTGCTGTCCTCGGCGGGCCCGGAGATGATCAGCGGCGTGCGCGCCTCGTCGATCAGGATGGAGTCCACCTCGTCGACGACCGCAAAGTTGAGGCCGCGCTGGGCGCGCTGCTCGAGGCTGAACGCGAGGTTGTCGCGCAGGTAGTCGAAGCCGAACTCGTTGTTGGTGCCGTAGGTGATGTCGGCGGCGTAGGCGGCGCGCTTCTCGGCCGGCTCCTGCCCCGCGCCGATGACGCCGACGGTGAGCCCGAGGGCCTCGTAGACGGGCCCCATCCACTCCGCGTCGCGCCGCGCCAGGTACTCGTTGACCGTGACGATGTGCACGCCCCTGTCGGACAGCGCGTTCAGGTACGCGGGGAGCGTGGCCACGAGGGTCTTGCCCTCGCCGGTGCGCATCTCCGCGATATTGCCCTCGTGCAGCACCATGCCGCCGATGAGCTGGACGTCGAAGTGGCGCATCTTCACGGTGCGCTTCGCCGCCTCGCGGGCGAGGGCGAAGGCTTCCGGGAGGATCTCGGCGAGCTCCTTGCCGGCCGCCACCTCGGCCTTCAGCTCCGCCGTGCGCGCCTTCATCGCGTCGCCATCGAGCGCCGCGACGCTTTCCTCCAGTGCATTGATTTGCTTGACGTTCTTGCTGTAGCCCTTGAGCAGTCGCTGGTTGCGGCTGCCGAAAATCCCTGCGAACAGTTTGCGCACTACTGGAACCCTCGGGGCGGGCCCGCATCCGGCGGGCGCCCGTGGAAAAGATCGGCGGCTGGCGGCGCCGGACGCCGCCGACGCTCAAAGACCGGGTATTTTACGGCCTCGCGCCGCACCGGGGAACCGTCGGCCCCGCGGGGGCACGAGCCGCGACGCGCGCGGCGGCTACTTGACGTACTGGCGCGGATTGGCGGGGCGGCCGTTCTCGAACACCTCGAGGTGAACGTGCGGCGCGGTGGAGCGGCCCGTGGAGCCGACCAGCGCGATGACCTCGCCCTTCTTCACGGCGTCGCCGACGGCCACGAGGTTCTTCTCGTTGTGGCCGTAGCGCGTCACCAGGCCGTTGCCGTGGTCGATCTCGACCATGTTGCCGTAGTTGCGCAGCTTGCCGGAGTAGGTCACGACGCCCGCGGCGACGGCCATCACGTCGCTGCCCTGCGGGCTGACGAAGTCGAGTCCGCGGTGAAAGGCGCGCTTGCCGGTGAACGGGTCGGTGCGGTAGCCGAAGCCGGAGGACATCCAGCCGCTGGCGATCGGCCGGCCTCCGGGCCGGACGTCGTCGGACAGGCGGCGGTTGAACATCAGCGACTCGAGCACGTCGAGCTGCTGGGTGCGGTCCTCGATCTGCGATTCGAGCTCGTCCAGCAGGTCGATGATCTCGCCCGACTGCAGCGACGCGGCGCCTTCCATCGAGTCCGGGCCGCCCTGCGGGGGCTCCGTGCCGAAGTTGAACTCGCCGTCCTCGAGGCCCGCCATGGTGACGAGGCGCTGGCCGAGGGCGTCAAGCCGGATGATGTGCGCCGAGAGCTGCCCGAGCCGGATGGCGAGCGCATCGGTGTCGAGCCCGGCCTGTTCGCGGATTGCCTCGACTTCGGCCTGTTGCGACAGCAGCGAAACACGCATGTCGGTGAGCAGCTCGGCGCCGGTCGGCGGCTGCAGCACGCGCCCGGTCACGAGCCCGGCGAGGAATACGAGCGACACCGCCCCCACGGCCGCGGCCGCGACGACGCGTCGACTGAGCGAGATCTGGCGCGCGCGGCCGTTGCGCGACGTGTAGACGAACAGGTTCAACGAACCGTCCGTTCCATCGTGGCCGCGCAGTCCCCTCGAAGGGTCACGTCACGCTGGTTGCTGGATGTTGATTCCATAATGCTCGGCAGCTCCGCTGTCGTAAGTCCGGCCCCGCGGGGCACGGGAACCTCAGACCGGTGGCTTTGCGACGGCGCCTCGCGACGCCTTAGCCTTTTACAAGCTACACGACTATGCAGCAAAATCGGTTCACTCTCAACCCGGATAATGTGACGTGATTCACAAGGAACCCAAACTTCTCAAGGACTTGCTGGCCGGCGGCGACCTGGCGCAGCTGGTCGCGAGGGCCGGAGAAGCGGGCGAACTCGACGCCCGGGTGCGCAAGTTCCTGCCGGATGAGCTCGCCTCGCACGTCACCGGGGCGGTGATGCACGAGGACACGGCCGTGGTGCTGGTCGACAGCGCGGCCTGGGCGAGCCGGTTGCGCTTCCACGGGCCGGAGCTCGCGAAGCGCCTCGCGCCGCTGTATGACGGGGCGATCAGCCGGGTGCGGGTGAAGGTGCGGCCGTAGCCTGGTGACCGCGGGGGGCGGGCCGTTACAGGCCCCCCTCGCTTAAAAATTTCAATGCGCTCGGTTGGCCTGTAACGGCCCACCCCCCGCTGCCGCCTTCGCCTTGCCGGTCGCCGGGGAGACACTCCTCCGCAGGGGCTGTGTCCCCCTCAACGGGCCTGTGACGTCCCACCCCCCGCTGCCGCCTTGCCGGCGCCCCAGGGCTTGATCCTGCGTAACGTCGGGCCCATCGCGCGTTGTGCGATCTCGGTGTCGTGGGCCACCTGGGCGCGTAACCAGTAGCCATTGGACAATCCGAAAAACCGGCACAACCTCAGGTCGGTATCGGCGGTCACCGCACGCTTGCCCGCGACGATTTCACTGATCCTCTGCGCCGGTACCTCGATCTCCTTGGCCAGTCGATACTGGCTGATGCCCATCGGCTTCAGGAACTCCTCCAGCAGAATTTCGCCCGGAGTCACCGGATGGACCTTGCTCATGATGTTCGCAACTTGCGGCGCGCACCGACCGGGATTCGGATCACGGAAAACCATAACGCGCCGCGTGATTAACGTCAAACGTGACTATGCAGCCGACGGTGATCACGCTCGAGGCTGTTTGCGCATGCAAGCCCGCAGCTGAGGCGGGCCGTTACTGGCCACCCGAGCGCATTGAAATGTCTAAGCGAGGGGGGCCTGTAACGGACCGGCTCCGCGGTCGACGTGCCTGTGGCCCCACCAGGCATCCCCACGTGTGATTTAGTGACGATTTGGCATGAATTCCCGGAATTGAACTGGCTAGGAATTACCGATATTCGAGAGCACAATTGAATGAGATCGAGAGGATCATTGAGGCCCATTACGATGAGTTTGTCTCAGCGTGGCACAGGCACTTCTCCAGTTGAGGTCACGCAGATTTCCGGCCACGGGGTGTGGGTCCTCGCGCACGGCGAGGAGCTCTTCATGCCCTATGAGGAGTTCCCCTGGTTCAAAGACGCCACTGTCGGCGCTGTTCTTCGCGTGGAAGAGGCGGCACCGGGGCACCTGTACTGGCCGGATCTCGATGTGGACCTTGGCGTGGACACAATCCGTGACCCATCCCGATTCCCCCTGAAAGCCAGATAGATCGAGCTCGCCGTTCGGCCTGCATTGGCAAAGTGGCAGCGGGGCCTGTGACGGTCCGCCCGCCGCGGAGCGGTAGTTGAGAGGCCAGAATAAGGGGACACAGCTCCTGCGGAGCAGTGTCCCCGGCGCGGGGCCCCCGGCTTTGGCAAGGCGGCAGCGGAGGCGGGCCGTTACAGGCCAACCGAGCGCATTGAAATTTTTAAGCGAGGGGGGCCTGTAACGGCCCGGCTCCGCGGTCGACCGGCAACAGCGAGCTCAGGCAGCCGCCACCGCGAAGTTGAACGGCGCGTCGCGCTCGTCCTCGAAAGTCACTTCCTCCCAGGCCGCCTCGTTGCGCACCAGCTCGCGCAGCAACTGGTTGTTCAGCCCGTGGCCCGACTTGAAGCCGCTGAACTCGCCGATGACGCTGTGGCCCAGCAGGTACAGGTCGCCGATCGCGTCGAGGATCTTGTGGCGCACGAACTCGTTCTCGTAGCGCAGCCCGTCGTCGTTGAGGATGCGGTAGTCGTCGAGCACGATGGCGTTGTCGAGGCTGCCGCCGCGGCCGAGGTTCATCGAGCGCAAGAACTCCATGTCGCGCATGAAGCCGAAGGTGCGCGCGCGGCTGACCTCCCGCAAGAACGAGGTGGACGAGAAATCCATCGAGGCCTGCTGCGAGTGGCGCTTGAAGACCGGGTGATCGAACTCGATCTCGAAATTGACCTTGAAGCCGTCGAAGGGGGCGAAGCGCGCCCACTTGTCGCCGTCGCGGACCTCCACCGGGCGGCGGATGCGGATGAAGCGCTTGGCGGCATTCTGCTCGCTGATGCCCGCCGACTGGATGAGGAACACGAACGGCCCGGCGCTGCCGTCCATGATCGGCACCTCGGTGGCCGACAGCCCGACGGTCGCGTTGTCGATGCCCAGCCCGGCGAGGGCCGACATCAGGTGCTCGATGGTCGCGACGCGCACGCCGTCCTGCTTCAGGGTGGTGCCCAGTGTGGTCTCGGCGACGTGCATGCCGTCCGCCCGGACGTCGACCGGGGGGTCGAGGTCGGTGCGACGGAAGACAATACCCGCATTGACCGGCGCCGGCCCGAGGGTCATGAGGACCTTCTCGCCGGTGTGCAGGCCGACGCCCGTCGCCCGGATCGTGTTCTTCAGCGTCCGCTGTCTCAGCATCTGGACTCTCCGCCGCCTGCAGGCAGGCAAAATGAGGCGAAATTAACTGCGCAAAGTAACATAACGCCACGGGCACGCCCAAGCAGGCGCCCCCGGGGGAAGGAGTGCGGGGCTCCCCCGGAGGCGCACGGCCCGGGCGCCGGCCGGCGCTTCAGTCGGCCTGCCTGCGCAGGAAGGCCGGGATGTCGAGCATCTCGGGATCGGCACGGTAATCAAAGCTCTGGCCCACGGCCCGCTTCGGCGCCTCGACCTCTTCCGACTCCAGGCCGCGGCGCCGGCCACCCGGCGGGGTGTCGAGCTCGTTGTAGTTCACCTGGCCGTTGCCCGCGACCCGCCGGGCGCGGTGCGCGCGCTCGCGTTCGCGCTCGCCGCTGGTGGCGACGCGCAGCTGCGGCTCGCGCTGGCGCACGACGCCGCCGAGGCCCGTCGCGACGACCGTGACACGCACCTCGCCTTCCATGGCCGCGTCGATGACCGTCCCAAGCACCACCGTGGCGTCGTCGGAGGCGCGCTCCTTGACGACGTTGCCGACCTCGTCGAACTCGCCGATCGACAGGTCGACGCCGGCGGTAACGTTGACGAGGATGCCCTTGGCGCCCTCGAGGTTGATGTCCTCGAGCAGCGGGCTGGAGATCGCCGCCTCGGCCGCCTCGCGCGCCCGGTCCTCGCCGGTGCCGCGCCCGGTGCCCATCATCGCCATGCCCATCTCGGCCATCACGGTGCGCACGTCGGCGAAGTCGACGTTGATCAGGCCGGGCCGGGTGATCAGCTCGGCGATGCCCTGCACCGCGCCCTGCAGCACCTGGTTGGCCGACTTGAAGGCGTCGAGCAGCGTGGTCTGCTTGCCGAGCACCGTCAGCAGCTTCTGGTTCGGGATGGTGATCAGCGAGTCGACGTACTTCGACAGCTCGGTGATGCCGTTCTCGGCGATCTCGAGCCGCTTGCGCCCTTCCATGCCGAAGGGCTTGGTCACGACCGCGACCGTCAGGATGCCGAGTTCGCGCGCGACCTGCGCGACGATCGGCGCCGCGCCGGTCCCCGTGCCGCCGCCCATCCCCGCCGTGATAAACAGCATGTCGCTGCCCTCGATGGCCTCCTGGATGCGGTCGCGATCCTCCATCGCGGCCTGCCGGCCGAGATCGGGATTCGCGCCCGCGCCGAGGCCCTTGGTGATGTTGCAGCCGATCTGGATCGCGGTCTTGACCCGCGAGTTTTTCAGCGCCTGCGAGTCGGTGTTGGCGCAGATGAATTCCACACCGTCGATGCCGCAGTCCATCATGTAGGACACGGCGTTGCCGCCGCCCCCGCCCACGCCGATGACCTTGATCACCGCGTTCGTGTTGTAGCCGTCTACCAATTCAAACATTGCCGCTCTCCTCGGGATTGTTGCCCCTGCCCCTTGTGACTAAAAATTTCCCTGGAACCACGCTTTCATGCGCGCCCAGACGTCCCTGACGCCGCCGCTCATCGGCGACTCGCCCTGTCGTTGCTGCATCTCGTGCAGCGCGTATTGCAATAAGCCCACGCCGGTCGCGTGTATCGGGTTGCGCACGACATCAGCGAGCCCGCTGACGCCCTGCGGCACGCCGAGACGCACCGGCAGATGGAACACTTCTTCCGCCAGCTCGATCGCGCCTTCCATCTTGGAACTGCCGCCGGTGAGCACGACTCCGGCCGCGATCATGTCGTCGAAGCCGCTGCGCGCCACCTCGTTGCGGATCAGCGTGAACAGCTCCTCGTAGCGCGGCTCGACGATCTCGGCGAGCGTCTGGCGCGCAAGGCGCCGCGGCGGCCGGTCGCCGACGCTCGGCACTTCGATGGTCTCGTCGGGATTCGCGAGCTGCGACAGCGCGCAGGCGTAGCGGATCTTGATCTCCTCCGCGTACTGCGTCGGAGTGCGCATGGAGACCGCGATGTCGTTGGTGACCTGGTCGCCGGCGATCGGGATCACCGCGGTGTGGCGGATCGCGCCGCCGGAGAACACCGCGATGTCGGTGGTGCCCCCGCCGATGTCCACCAGGCACACGCCGAGCTCCTTTTCGTCGTCGGACAGCACGGCGTGGCTCGAGGCGAGCTGCTCGAGCACGATGTCCTCGACGGACAGGCCGCAGCGCTGGATGCACTTGATGATGTTCTGCGCCGCGCTCTCAGCGCCGGTGACCATGTGCACCTTCGCCTCGAGGCGCACGCCCGACATGCCGATCGGCTCGCGGATGCCTTCCTGGTGATCGATGAGGAATTCCTGCGGGATGATGTGCAGGATCTTCTGGTCGGCCGGGATCGCCACCGCGCGGGCCGCGTCGATGACGCGCTCGACGTCGCCGGGCGTGACCTCGCGCTCGCGGATGGCGACGATGCCGTGCGAGTTCAGGCTGCGCACGTGGCTGCCCGCGATCCCCGCGTACACGCTGGTGATCTCGCAGCCGGCCATCAACTCGGCTTCCTCGACGGCGCGCTGGATCGACAGCACGGTGGACTCGATGTTCACCACCACACCTTTCTTCAGGCCGCGCGAGGGATGGCTGCCGATGCCGATCACCTCGATGCCGCCCTCGCTGGTCACCTCGCCGACGATCGCGACCACCTTGGAGGTGCCGATATCCAGCCCGACGATCGTGTCCCTGGCAGTGCGCTTAGCCATCGTGAATCTGTTCCTCGTTCGTTGCCGCGCCGTTGGCGGGGCGCGGGCGCAAGCCGACGGCGAACCCGCGGCTGTAGCGCATGTCCACGTAGCCGACCTCGGCGACGCGGGGCGTGAGCAGCGGCGCGGCGACCCGCGCGAAGCGCCGCAGGCGGGACTCGAAGGCCTCGCGCCCGAGGCGCAGCTCGAGCCCGCCGCTCAGTTCCATCCGCCACGAGCCGCGCGCGTCGAGTTCCAGCGCGCGCAGCCGGAAGCCGGCCGTGGCGAGCGTCGCGCGCGCGTCCAGGTAGTGGCGCGCGACGGCGCGCTCGGTCCCTTCCGGCCCGCTGAGGCGCGGCAGCTCGGGCGGCACGTGGCGCGTGTCGCGCACGAACAGCTCGCCGCGCGTGTTGAGCAGGCCGCTCTCGCCCCAGCTCGCGGCGGGCACCTGCTCGATGACGGCGATCTCCAGCTCGGCCGGCCAGCGCCGCCGCACCACCGCGTCGTCCACCCAGTCGATCGCCACGATCCGCGCGCGCACGTCGTCGAGCTGCACGCCGAGGAAGCCGGTGCCGCTGAGCTCGCCGATCGCCGCCTCGACCTGCAGCACGCTGACGCGCTCGAACGGGCCCTGCACGATGACCTGGCGGATCGGGCGGTCGAGCAGCAGCGCCGTGCCCCACACGCCCGCGCCGAGGATCGCGAGCGTCACCGCCACGCCGGCGATCTCCCGCCACGGCAGCACGGGCAGCTTCGGCAGCCGCCATGTGAAGCGCGGCGGCGCGTTGCGCCGGCCGCGACGCCGTGAGCTAGCGGGGCGCGCCATCGCGGACCTCCGTGGTTTTCGAGTGCGACTCGAAGCTGGTCTCGAGCACGCGCCACACCAGCTCCTCGAAACCGATTCCCGCCTGGCGTGCGCCCATCGGCACGAGGCTGTGGCTGGTCATGCCGGGAATGGTGTTGACCTCGAGGAAGCGCGGCACGCCGTCCTCGGGCAACAGGAAGTCGACCCGGCCCCACCCCGATGCGCCCACCGCGACGAACGCGGTCCCGGCGAGCGCGGCGATCTCCGCCTCGCGGGCCGGCTCGAGACCGCAGGGGCAGAAGTAGCGCGTGTCGTCCGAGAAGTATTTCGCCTGGTAGTCGTAGAACACGTGCGGCGTCTCGATGCGCACGGCGGGAAGGGCTGCGTCCTGCAGCACGCCCACCGAGTACTCGCCGCCGCTGATCCATTCCTCGGCCAGCACCGGCCCCGCCCAGCGGCTCGCCTCGGCGAACGCCGCGGGCAGCTCGTCGGCCGCGGTGACCTTGGTCATGCCCACGCTCGAGCCCTCGCCGGCCGGCTTGACGATCAGCGGCAGGCCGAGCTCGGCGACGATCTCATCAGCCTCGCCCGGCGCACGCATCACGCGCCAGCGCGGCGTCGCGAGGCCCCAGGCGACGAACAGCTGCTTGCTGCGCAGCTTGTCCATGGCGAGCGCCGAGCCGAGCACGCCGCTGCCCGTGTAGGGCACGCCGAGCGCCTCGAGCGCGCCCTGCATGATGCCGTCCTCGCCGCCGCGCCCGTGCAGCGCGAGCCAGGCACGATCGAAGCCGCGCCCCCCGAGCAGCGGCCCGAGGCCCGCGCTCGGGTCGAGGGCATGCGCGTCGACGCCGCGCGCGCGCAGCGCGGCGAGCACCGCCTCGCCGCTCAGCAGCGAGATCTCGCGCTCCGACGACTCGCCGCCGAGCAGCACGGCGACGCGCCCGAACGCCGCAGGATCGGTGACCGGCACGCGGCTCATGACGCGCCCTCCCCGCCTGCCCGCGCCGGCTCGCCGACGATCCGCACCTCGGCCTCGAGGCGCACGCCGTGGACGCGCGCGACTTCCGCCGCGACGTGGCCGATGAGCGCCTCGATGTCGGCTGCGGTCGCGCCGCCGGTGTTGATGACGAAGTTGGCGTGCTTCGGCGACACCTCGGCCGCGCCGATGCGAAAGCCCTTCAGGCCCGCCGCCTCGATGAGGCGCGCGGCGTGGTCCCCGGGCGGGTTGGTGAACACCGAGCCGCAGCTCGGCAGGCCGATCGGCTGCGTCGCGTTGCGCTTCACCAGCAGCTCGCGGATCGAGGCCTGCGTGGTCGGCCGCCCGGCCGGGAATTCCAGCTCGGCGGCGATGAACCACTCGCCCGGCGGGCCGTCGACGCTGCGGTAGCCAACGCGGTACTCGGCGCGCGCGCGGCGGCGCCGCACGCCCGCACGATCGAGCGTCTCGACGCTGCGCACGTAGCTCCAGGTCTCGCCGCCGAACGCGCCCGCGTTCATCGCCAGCGCGCCGCCGAGCGTCCCCGGGATGCCCGCGAAGAACTCGCCGGCGCCGAGCCCCCAGCGCGCGCAGCTGCGCGCGATCTTCGCGCACGGCACGCCGGTCTCGGCGAGGATGCCGCGCTCGCCTGAGCGGTCCATGCGCGCGAGCACGCCGTGGGTGGCGATGACCACGCCGCGGAGGCCGCCGTCGCGCACCAGCAGGTTGCTGCCGAGCCCCACCCAGGTCACCGGCACCGTGGGCGGCAGGTCGGCCAGAAAGCCGGCGAGGTCGTCGAGGTCGGCGGGCCGGTACCAGGTGTCGGCCGGGCCGCCGGCCCGCCACGAGGTGTGCCGCGCCATCGGCTCGTCGCGCTTCAGCTCGCCGCGCGGCGCGTGGCGGGGGGGCGTCTGCATGGCCGCCATCACGACCGTCCCCCGGCGGGCAGGAGTTCCGGCAGGCGCGCGGCCATGCCACCGATGCTCCCCGCGCCGAACGTCACCAGCAGGTCGCCGGGCTGCAGCACGGCGGCGAGCGCGTCGGGCAGCAGCTCGAGCGACTCGACGAACACCGGCTCGACCTTGCCGCGCGAGCGGATCGCGCGCGCGAGGGCGCGGCCGTCCGCGTTCGGCAGCGGCTCCTCGCCGGCCGCATAGACCTCGCACAGGACGAGCGCATCGCTGTCGCACAGCACGCGCGCGAAGTCGTCCATCAAGTCGTGCGTGCGGCTGTAGCGATGCGGCTGGAACGCCACCACTACGCGCCGCTCGGGCCACGCACCGCGGATGGCCTCGAGTGTGCGCGCCAGCTCGGTCGGGTGGTGGCCATAGTCGTCCACCAGCAGCGCGGTGCCCTCGCCCGCGGCGATCTCGCCGAGTTCCTGCATGCGCCGGTCGATGCCGTCGAAGTTCGCGAGCGCGCGCAGCAGGGCGTCGTCGGCGACCTCGAGCTCCTGCGCGACGGCGATCGCCGCGAGGGCGTTCTGGACGTTGTGCCGCCCCGCCAGGTTCAGCTCGACCTCGAGCGGCGCCGCGCCGCCCGGGCGGGTGACGCTGAAGCACGACACACGACCTTGCTGGCGGAATCCGGTCGCGCGCAGGTCCGCGGTCTCCCCGAAGCCATAGGTGAGCACCGCGCGCGGGACGCGCTCCTGCAGCGAGGCGGCGCCGGGGTCGTCACTGCAGATGATCGCCAGGCCGTAGAACGGCAGGTTGTGCAGGAAATCGACGAAGATCTGGTGCAGCCGCTCGATGTCGCCGCCGTAGGTGCCCATGTGGTCGGCCTCGACGTTGGTGACCACCGCAAGCATCGGCTGCAGGTGGATGAACGAGGCGTCGCTCTCGTCGGCCTCCGCCACCAGGAAGCGGCCCTCGCCGAGGCGCGCATGGGTGTTCGCGCTGTTGAGCCGCCCGCCGATGACGAAGGTCGGGTCGAGCCCCGCCTCGGCAAGGACGCTCGCCACCAGGCTGGTGGTGGTCGTCTTGCCGTGCGTCCCGGCGATGGCGATGCCGAAGCGGAAGCGCATCAGCTCCGCGAGCATCTCGGCGCGCTTCACGACCGGGATCCGGCGCCGCTGTGCCTCGACGACCTCGGGGTTGTCATGCGGCACGGCGCTGGACACGACGACGACGTCGGCGCCGTCGAGATGATCGGCGCTGTGCCCGATCACCACTTTCGCGCCGAGCGACTCGAGCCTTTGGACGACCGGCCCGGAGCGCAGGTCGGAGCCCTGCACCCGGTAACCGAGGTTCAGCAGCACCTCGGCGATGCCGCCCATGCCGGAGCCGCCGATGCCGACGAAATGGATCCGGTCGACGCGCCGCATGCGGTTCTTCATGGCCGCGCCCCCGGCCCGCCGCCGGCTGAATCCGTATCTGACCCCGGTTTTGCGACCTCGAGGAGGATGCGCTCGATCGCGGCGAGCGCCTCGGGGCGCGCGGCGTCACGTGCCCGGCGCGCCATGTCGAGCAGCCGGGCGCGGTCGCCCAGCAGGCCCGCGAGCACCTGCGCGAGGCGCTGCGACTTGAGCTGTCTCTCGGGCACCAGCACCGCGCCGCCGGCGGCCACGAGATAGCCGCCGTTGAGGGTCTGGTGGTCGTCCACCGCCGCCGGGAACGGCACGAGGACCGCGGGCAGGCCGGCCGCCGCGAGCTCGGAAACGGTCAGCGCGCCGGAGCGGCAGATGGCGAGATCGGCCCAGCCGTACGCCTCGGCCATGTCCTCGATGAATTCGCTGACGTCTGCCTCGACGCCGACGCGCGCGTAGCTCGCGCGCGCGATCTCGAGCGTATTGCGCCCGGCCTGGTGGCGCACCTGCGGGCGCAAGGGCTCCGGCAGGCGCGCGAGGGCCTCGGGGACGGCCTCGTTGAGCGCGAGCGCGCCCTGGCTGCCGCCGAGCACCAAGAGGCGCGCCGGCCCGCTGCGCCCGGCGAAGCGCACGTCGGGCACGGGCAGCGACGTGATCGCGGCGCGCACCGGGTTGCCGACGACCTCGGACTGCACGCCGTAGGGGAACGCGCCGGGGAAGGCGGCGAGCACGCGGCTCGCGACATGCGCGAGGATGCGGTTGGTGCTCCCGGCGATGGCGTTCTGCTCGTGGATCACCAGCGGCCGGCGCGTCAGCCAGGCGGCGATGCCGCCCGGGCCCGCGGCATAGCCGCCCATCCCCAGCACCACCGCCGGGCGCACGCGCAGCAGGATGCGCAGCGCCTGCAGCACGGCCATGCCGACGTTGAACGGCGCGGTCAGACGCGTGGCGAGCGTCTTGCCGCGCAGGCCGCCGATGTTGATCCACTCGACTTTGATGCCGGCCGCCGGCACGACGCGCGCCTCCAGCCCGAGCCGCGTGCCCAGCCACACCACCTCGAGGCCGCGCGCGCGCAGCGCATCGGCCACCGCGAGGGCCGGGAACACGTGGCCGCCGGTGCCGCCCGCCATGATCAGCACGCGGGCGCTCACTTGCGCCCCCGCGCCGCGCGCCGGCCCGCGTAGCCGTCCGCGCTCAGCTCGTAGTGGATGCGCAGCAGCAGGCCGACCGACGCGCCGGTCACCAGCAGGCTGCTGCCGCCGTAACTGACCAGCGGCAGGGTGAGCCCCTTGGTGGGCAGCAGGCCCATGTTCACCGCGATGTTGATGAAGGCCTGCAGGCCGATCCAGGTCGCGAGGCCGAACGCGAGGCAGGCGGCGAACACGCGCCCGGCCGCGGCGGCCGCGGCGCTGATCGTGTAGGCGCGCCACAGGAGCACAGCGAACAGCGCGATCATCACGAACACGCCGAGCAGGCCGAACTCCTCGGCGAACACCGCGAACACGAAATCGGTGTGCGCCTCGGGCAGGTAGAACAGCTTCTGCACACTGCCGCCGAGGCCGACGCCGAACCATTCGCCGCGCGCGATGGCGATCAGTGACTGGGTGAGCTGGAAGCCGGAATTCCACGGGTCGGCCCAAGGATCGAGAAACGCCGTGAGGCGGCGCATGCGGTACTCCGACGTCAGCACCAGCGCCGCCAGCGAGGCGAAGCCCGCGACGCCCATCAGTAACAGGTAGCCGAGCCGCATCCCGCCGACGAACAGCACGCCGATGGCGGTGGCGAACAGCACCACCGTGGCGCCGAAGTCCGGCTGCAGCATCAGCATCGTGCCCGCGGCGGTCACGATCACGAGCGGGAACAGCAGGCCCTTAAAGCCCGCCTCGAGCGCGTCGCGGCGCCGCGCCACGTAACTGCACAGGTAGATCACCAGCAGCAGGCGCGCGGGCTCGGCGGCCTGCAGGTTGAACGGCCCGACGCGCAGCCAGCGCGTAGCGCCGTTGACCTCGTAGCCGAGGCCGGGCACGAACACCGCTGCGAGCAGCAGGCCGGCGGCGGCCAGCAGCAGCGGCGACGCCTGCTCCCAGGCGCGCAGCGGCAGCAGCATGCAGCAGGCCGCCGCGAGCCCGCCCGCGCCGAGGTACATGAGCTGCCGCAGCAGGTAGTAGAACGGCTGGCCGAACACGCGGTCCGCCATCGTGATGGAGGCGGAGGCGACCATCACCGCGCCGAGCAGCGCGAGCACCAGCGCGCTGCCCGCCAGCCACGGGTCCAGCCGCAACAGCGGCACGGCCGGCTTCACGGCGACGGCACTCATGACGCGAGGCTCCGCGCAGCGGCCGCGAAACGCGCGCCGCGTTCCGTGTAGTCGCGATACATGTCGGTGCTCGCGCAGGCGGGCGACAGCAGCACCGTGTCGCCGGCCTCGGCCAGGCGCGCCGCCTCGGCGACGGCCTCCTCGATCCCCGCGACGCGCACCGTCGGGCAGACGCCGGCAAGGACACTCTCGATCCCGGCGGCATCGCGCCCCAACAGCACGGCCGCGCGCACCCGGCCGCGCGCCGCGGCGGCGAGCGGGCGGAAGTCCGCATTCTTGCCGTCGCCGCCGGCGATCAGCACCACGGGACCGTCCATCCCCGTGATCGCCGCCACGGCGGCGCCGACGTTGGTGCCCTTGGAGTCGTCGATCCAGGTGACGCCGCGGTGCTCGACGACCCACTCGGCGCGATGCGGCAGGCCGGGAAACGCGGCCACGGCGTCCACGAGGCCGGCGGGCTCGAGGCCCACGGCCTCGGCCATGGCCAGCCCGGCGAGCGCGTTGGCGACGTTGTGGCGGCCGCGCAGCTTCAGGCGCGCCACGGGCAACAGGCGCTGCTCCCCGCGCGCCAGCTGCGGGCCGTCCGCGGAGTCAAGCACGCCGTACTCCCCGCTGCCCGGCGCATCGAGGCCGAATCGGAGACACGGCGTGCGCCCGTCCCACATCGCCATCACGAGGGGGGCGTCGCGGTTGAGTACGATCGCCTGCGCGCCGGAGAGGATGCGCGCCTTCGCGGCCGCGTAACGCTCGAGGCTGCCGTGGCGGTCGATGTGATCGGCCGTGATGTTCAGCACGCAGGCCGCCCGCGGGCGCAGCGAGTCCGTCGTCTCGAGCTGGAAGCTCGACAGCTCGAGCACGTAGAGCTCCGGCACCTCGCCCTCGAGCAGGTCGAGCGCGGGGATGCCGAGATTGGCGCCGGCGCGCACCTTGAGGCCGCCCGCCGTCGCGAGTTCCGCGAGCAGGCTGGTCACGGTGCTCTTGCCGTTGGAGCCCGTGATCGCCGCGATCGGCGCGGGCGCGACGCGCGCGAAGATCTCGATGTCGCCGAGCAGCGCCAGGCCGCGGCGCCGCGCCTCGACGAGGAGCGGCTCCTGCAGCGAGACGCCCGGCGACACGATCACTTCCGCCACGCCGTCCAGCGCGGCGACGTCGAAGCCGCCGAGCCTGAGGTCGAGCTTGCCGCCCAGCGCGCCGAGCTGCGCGAGCCCGGGCGGTTCTGCGCGGCTGTCGAGCACGCGTACCGGCTGGCCGAGGCGCGCGAAGTAGCGCGCGCAGGACACGCCGGTCGCGCCGAGCCCGACCAGCAGCACGGGCGTGCCGCCCGGCTGGCGCGATGAACTGTTGAAGTCCGGTTGCGCGTTCATCTGACTTTCAGCGTCGCGAGGCCGAACAAGACGAGGACCACCGTGATGATCCAGAAGCGCACGATGACCTTCGGCTCGGCCCAGCCCTTGAGTTCGAAGTGGTGGTGAATCGGCGCCATGCGGAAGATGCGCCGCCCGGTGAGCTTGAACGAGGCGACCTGCAGGATTACCGAGACCGTCTCGAGGACGAACACCCCGGCCATGACGAAGAACACGATCTCCTGGCGCACGGCGACCGCCACGGCGCCGAGCGCGGCGCCGAGCGAGAGCGCGCCGATGTCGCCCATGAAGACCTGCGCCGGGTAGGTGTTGAACCACAAAAAGCCCAGCCCGGCGCCGACCAGCGCCGTGCAGAAGATGAGGATCTCGCCGACGCCGGCGACGTAGGGAATGCCGAGATAGGCGGAGAAATTGATGTTGCCGGTCACCCAGGCGAACAGGCCCAGCGCGCCGCCGATCAGCACCGTCGGCATGATCGCGAGGCCGTCGAGCCCATCGGTGAGGTTGACGGCGTTGCTCGAGCCGACAATGACGAAATACACGAGGACGAGGTAGCCCACGACCCCGAGCGGCACCACCACGTTCTTGAAAAACGGCACGATCAGCGCGTGTTCGACGGCCGGATCGGCGGCGGTGAGAAGGAACGCGAGGCCCGCCACGAGCGCGCCGACCGACTGCCAGAAATATTTCCAGCGTGCGGCGAGGCCGCGGCTGTCGCCGATCACCAGCTTCTTGTAGTCGTCGACGAAGCCGATCAGGCCGAAACCGAGCATCACGCCCAGCACGATCCACACGAAGCGGTTGGCGAGGTCCGCCCACAGCAGCGTCGAGGTCGCGATCGCCACCAGGATCAGCGCCCCGCCCATCGTCGGCGTGCCCGCCTTCGGCAGGTGGCTCACCGGCCCCACCGCGCGCACCTGCTGGCCGATCTGGTGAAAGGTCAGGCGGCGGATCATCCACGGCCCGACGAGCAGGGACATCGCCAGCGCCGTCAGCGCGCCGAGGATGGCGCGGAAAGTCTGGTACTGGAAGACGTTGAAGCCCGACTCGAAGCGCGCCAGGTACTCGGCCAGGTAGAGCAGCATGCTAGCGGCCCTCCCCGGCGACGAGGCGCGCGATGAGCGTCTCGAGGCGCATCGAGCGCGAGCCCTTCACGAGCAGGTTGACGTCGGCGGGGAGCGCGTCCTCGAGCGCCGCCGCGAGTTCCTCGAGCTGCGTGAAATGCCGCGCCTCGCCGAAGGCCGTGGCGGCCGCCGCGGACTCCGGCCCGTAGGCATACAGCCGCGCGACGCCGCGCTCGCGGGCGAGCCGCCCGGCCGCCGCATGCAGCTCCGCCGACGCGGCGCCGAGCTCGCGCATGTCGCCGAGCACCAGCCAGGTCTCGCCCGGCAGTGCGGTGGCGTACTCGATCGCCGCCTGCAGCGCGACCGGGCTGGCGTTGTAGGTATCGTCGATCAGCAGCGCACCGCTCTTCGCCTTGCGCAGGCTCATGCGCCCCTGAACCGCGGTGACCCGCGCGAGCCCGGCGACGATCTCCTCCAGCGACCAGCCCGCGGCCCAGGCCGCCGCCGCCGCGGCCAGCGCATTGAGTGCGTTGTGCCGCCCCGGCAGGGCCAGGCGGACGCCGGCGCTGCCGTCGGGCGTCACGAGCCGGAACTCGAGCAGCGGGCCGTCGGCGTCGAGCGACTGGCTGATCTGCTCCGCGCGGAACGCGGCGTCGGCCGCGAGGCCGAAGGCGACGCAGCGGCGCGGCGCGGCGAGCTCGTGCCACAGCGGCGCGAACGGGTCGTCCTCGTTGATGACGGCGACGCCGTCCGCGGGCAGGCCGGCATACAGCTCTCCCTTGGCGCGCGCCACGCCCTCGAGGCTGCCGAAGCCCTCGAGGTGCACCGGGCCCGCCGCCGTGACGACGCCGACCGAGGGACGAGAGATGGCGGTGAGGCGCGCGATCTCGCCGGCATGGTTGGCGCCCAGCTCCAGCACCGCCGCGCGATGCTCCGGCGCCAGGCCGAACAGCGTCAGCGGCAGGCCGATCTCGTTGTTCAGATTGCCGCGCGTCGCGAGCACCTCGCCGCGGCCGGCGGCGATCGCTGCGAGCATTTCCTTGACGGTCGTCTTGCCGAAGCTGCCGGTGACGGCGATGACCGGGATGTCAAAGTGGCTGCGCCATTCCGCGGCCATCGCGCCGAGTGCGGCGAGGCCGTCGGCGACCCGCAGCCAGGGGAGCTGCGCGTCCGGCGGACGCTCCACGACCGCGGCCGCCGCGCCGCGCGCCTGCGCGTCCGGCACGAAGGCGTGGCCGTCGAAATTCGGGCCGCGCAGGGCGACGAACAGTTCGCCGGCCTTGAGCGCGCGGCTGTCCGTGGAGACCCCCGCGAAGCCGAGGTCCGGGCCCACCAGCGTGGCCGACAGGGTGCGCGCCAGGGACGTGAGCGTGCCGTGGATCATGACCCCACTCCCGTCAGTTCCGCGACCAGGCGCCGGTCGCTGAACGGCCGCTGCTCGTCGCCGACGAGCTGCACTTCCTCGTGCCCCTTGCCCGCGATGAGCACGACGTCGCCCGGCCCGGCGCCGGCGAGCGCAAGGCGGATCGCCGCCGCCCGGTCGCGCTCGACGCGCACGCGACCCCGGTCGGCGAGCCCGCCGAGGATATCCGCGACGATCGCCGCACCGTCTTCGCGGCGCGGGTTGTCGTCCGTGATGACGACCTCGTCCGCGAGCTGCTCGACGACGCGGGCCATCTCGGGGCGCTTGCCGCGATCACGATCCCCGCCGCAGCCGAAGACGCACCACAGCCGCCCCTTGCAGTGCTGTCGCAGGGCTGTGAGCGCCTTGCCGAGCGCGTCCGGCGTATGCGCGTAGTCGACGACCGCCAGCACGTCGCGCCCGGCATCCGCGAACGCCTCCATGCGCCCGGCCGGCGCGCCGCACGCGGCCAGCGCCTCCGCCGCGGCCTCCGGCTTGACGCCCAACGCGCGCAGCACCGCGAACGACAGCGCCAGGTTCTCGGCATTGAAGCGGCCGACGAGGCCCGAGCGCAGCGTCACCGCGCCGAAGTCGCCGTCGAGGCGCAGCTCGAGGCCGTCCTCCAGCGGCGTGAACTCGCGCAACAGGACGTGCTCCGCCGCGCCCGCCACGTCGTCCGGCCGGTCGCTCACGGCGATGCGCCGCGCGTCGCGCGGCAGGCGAGCGTAGAGCCTGTGGCCGAATTCGTCGGCGACGTTGACGACGCTGGTCGCGGGATCGTGTGCGAGGAACAGCCGCAGCTTGCTGGCGCCGTAGGCCGCGAAGCTCGCGTGGTAGTCGAGGTGATCGCGGCTGAGGTTGGTGAATGCCGCCACCGCGAAGCGCACACCGTCTACGCGGCCCTGGTCGAGGGCGTGCGACGAGACCTCCATCGCCACCGCGCGGATGCCCTGGCCCGCGAGGTGCGCGAGGGTGCGATGCACTTCGACGACGTCCGGCGTGGTCAGGCCGGAAGCTGCGAGGTGAGCCACCGCGCCGCTGCCGAGCGTGCCGATCACCCCGGCCCGCTGCCCGAGCCCGTCCAGCGCGCCCGCGACGAGATGGGTGCAGGTGGTCTTGCCGTTGGTCCCCGTGATCCCCGTGACGGCGACGCGCCGCGACGGCGCGCCGAAGTAGCGGTCCGCGAGCCCGCCGAGGCGCGCGCGCAGCCCGGGCACGGGGAAGGCCGCGCAGCCGGGCGGCAGGCGCGGCGCGTCCAGGTCGGCGGCCGGTTCCCAGGCGATCAGCGCGGCGCCCGCGGCCGCGGCCTGCGCCACATACTGCAGGCCGTGCCCGCGGGTCCCCGGCACGGCCAGGAACAGCGCGCCGGGCACGATCCTGCGGCTGTCGAGTGTGAGATCGACTACCGGCCGGCCCGCGAGCTCCGCGGGGGCGGTCGGCCCCATGAGCTCGCCGAGCGTGATTTCCGGTGGCGTGGCGGCTGCGGGCATCATTTGCGGCCCATCGCCTGGACCAGCGTGCCGACCGAGCGCGCGCCCTCGCCGTCGTCGGGCGGGATGCCCAGGATGCGCAACGCGTCGCCGACCACGCGCGAGAACACCGGGCCCGCGACCTCGCCGCCGTAATAGACCCCCGCCGAGGGCTCGTCGATCAGGATGACCGCCGCGAGGCGCGGATCGGAGGCCGGCGCGACGCCGGCGAACACCGACAAGTAACGGTCGACGTGGTAGCCGCCGCGCGTGAACTTGCGCGCCGTGCCGGTCTTGCCCGCCACGCGGTAACCGGAAATGGCGGCCTTCGGCGCCGTGCCGCGTGCGCTGGCGACCGGCTCGAGCATGCCGAGCACCGTCGCGGCGACGCCTTCGTCGATCACCTGGCGCGACTGCGCGGGCCGGTCCACCGCGAGGAGTGAGACGGGCACGGCACGCCCGCCGGCGCCGAGCACGGCGTAGGCGTGCGCCAGCTGCAGCGGCGTCACGGACAGACCGTAGCCGTACGCGAGCGTCGCCTGGCCGATCGCCCGCCACAGGGCGGGCTCCATCAGCACGCCGGCCGATTCGCCGGGAAAGCCGGTGGCGGAGACCTCGCCGACGCCGAAGCGCCGCAGCTCGCCCCATAGCTGCTCCGGCTCCAGCGCGAGCGCGACCTTGGAGGCGCCGACGTTGCTGGAACGGATCAGCAGGGTCTCGAGATCGATGCGCCCGAGGTTGTCCTTGTCCTCGATGGTCTTCGCGCCGACTGTGAACCAGCCGGGGCCGGTGTCGATCACCGAGGCGGCGTCGAACTTGCCGCTCTCGAGCGCCGCCGCGACGATCAGCGGCTTGATGCTGCTGCCGGGCTCGAAGATGTCGTTGGTCGCACGGTTGCGATAGCGCTCCGCGGACAGCTGGCCGCGGTCGTTCGGGTTGAAGCTCGGCTGGTTGACCATGGCCAGCACTTCGCCGCTGCGCACGTCGAGGATCACGATCGAGCCGGACTGGGCGCGGTGCGCCTGCACCGCCCGCTTCAGCTCGCGATAGGCGAGGTACTGAATCCGCAGGTCGATGCTGGTGCGCAGGTCGCGGCCCGGGCGCGGATCGCGGATGCTCTCGACGTCCTCGATGGTGTTGCCGAGCCGGTCGCGCCGGATGCGCTTCGAGCCGTGGGCACCGCCGAGCCAGTGGTCGTAGGCCAGCTCGAGGCCTTCCTGGCCGACGTCGTCGATGTCGGTGAAGCCGAGCACGTGGCCGGCGACTTCCCCGGCCGGATAGAAGCGGCGGTACTCGCGCTGCAGGTAGACGCCCGGAATTTCGAGCCGCATCACGGCCTCAGCGTCGGCCGGCGACAGGTGACGGCGCAGGTAGAGAAACTCGCGCTCCGGCTGCGCGCTCACCGCGCGCAGCAGCCACTGCGGGTCGCGCCCGACCGCGGCGGCCAGGCGCGGAATCTCGGCCGCGGCATTGCGCAGCTCGCGCGGGTTGACCCAGACGCTGTCGACCGGGCTGCTGACCGCGAGCGGCTCGCCGCGCCGGTCGGTGATCGAGCCGCGATGCGCGGCGATCTCCACCACGCGCATCTGCCGTGCGTCGCCCTGGCGGGCGAAGAATTCCTGGTCGACGAACTGCAGGTTGACGGCGCGCGCCGCGAGCATCGCGCCGAGCCCGATGAGCCCGACCGCGACGAACAGCATGCGGCGGCGGAAGCTGCGCTGGAACGAGGCTGCGTCGGGGCGCCGCCTCATGGCTTCACGACCTCGATGTCGCGCGGCGCGGGCACGGCCATGTCCAGCTTCTCGCGGGCGAGCTGCTCGACGCGGGCGTGTGCCGCCCAGGTGCTGCGCTCGATCTGCAGCTGGCGCCACTCGACGTTGAGCTCGTCGCGGTCGCGGTGCAGCGCCTGCAGCTCGATGAAGCGCTGGCGCGCCTGGTGCCGGGCGTCGACCGCCGCGACCGCGGAGCCGACGACGGCGGCCGCGAGCGCCAGGCCGAGGAGTACGGTGCGCGCCGCCGGGCTCATGCGGCGAGCCGCTCGGCGACGCGCAGCACGGCGCTGCGCGCGCGCGGATTGGCGGCGATCTCGGCGTCGCCGGCGCGTAGGGCCTTGCCGACGACCCGCAGCTGCGGCCGCGCGTGCGCGGGCACGTCGGGCAGGCCGCGCCACGGCTCGGCCTCTTCCGCGTGGCGCCGCATGAAGCGCTTCACCCGCCGGTCTTCGAGCGAGTGGAAACTGATGACGCACAGGCGCCCTGCCGGCCTGAGCAGCTCGAGCGATTGCTCGAGCGCCGCGTCGAGCGCGTCGAGCTCGTCGTTGATGCAGATGCGGATGGCCTGGAAGCTGCGCGTCGCCGGGTGCTTGCCCGGCTCGCGGCCGGGCACAGCCGCGGCGATCAGCTCGGCGAGCCGCCCGGTGGTCGTGATCGGCGCCGCGGCGCGCGCGTGCACCAGGGCGCGTGCGATGCGCTTCGCGTGGCGTTCCTCGCCGTAGTCGCGCAGCACCCGCGCGAGGTCGCGCTCAGACACCTGCGCGAGCCACTCGGCCGCGCTCATGCCCGTGTCCGGGTCCATGCGCATGTCGAGCGGCCCGTCGCGCATGAAGCTGAAGCCGCGCGCGGCGTCGTCGAGCTGCGGGGAGGACACGCCGAGGTCGAGCAGCATGCCGTCGAAGCCATCCGTGAAGCCGGCCTCGACAGCGATGCGCCGCAGCCCGGCGAAGTTAGCCCTGACGATCGTCAATCTCGGGTCCCCAAAGAATCGCCGCTGCCCCGCCCGGATGGATTCCGGGTCGCGGTCCACGGCCAGCAATCTGCCCGTCTCGCCGAGCCGCTCCAGGATCGCCGCTGCATGCCCGCCCCTGCCCAGCGTGGCATCCAGATAGCTCCCTGCCGTGCGTACGGCGAGGCCTTCCAGCGCCTCCCCGAGGAGCACCGGCGCGTGGTCCGTCGCGCCCTGCTCCACTAGAAATTGAACGTTTCGAGTTCAGCCGCGAGCCCGCCGGCCTCGGCGGACTCCTCGGTCAGCCACTGGTCGCGGCGCTCGTTCCAGCGCTCCTCGTCCCAGATCTCGAACTTGTTGCCCTGGCCGATGAACATGACCTGCCGCTCGATCGCGGCGAAGTCGCGCAACTCCTTCGGCAGCAGGATGCGGCCCTGGCCATCCAGCTCGACCTCGGTCGCGTGACCGACCATCAGCCGCTGGAGGCGCCGGGCCTGGCGATTGAGCGTGGGCAGGCGCGCGATGCGCCGCTCGATCTCCTCCCATTCCGGGAGCGGGTAGACGAGCAGGCAGTAGTCGCGGTCGACCGTGATGATCAGCTCGTTGCTGCAGCGTTCATCGATGCGCGCGCGATAGCGCGTCGGGATCGCCAGGCGACCCTTTGCATCCAGCGAAATTCGATTGGCGCCGCGGAACATGATGATGGCCCGAGGGAGTGAACTCCCATTTCTTCCCACTTATCCCCACTTGGCGCCACTATATGAACCGGATCTCCCCCCGTCAACCGCTTTCGACAAAAAATTTTCTTTTAGGTACCGATACTTAGGCGTGATTCTGAAAGTGCATCCCGGGCCGAGTCGACTGGCGGAAAATCAGTCAGTTATATGACATTCTTATGTCAGTGCATTAGATCAAAGATGGGGACACTCCGGAAAAGGCCTTTTCCGGAGTGTCCCCATCCGTCGGAATGAAGTGCGTGGGAGCCGGCCTGTAAGCCGGGTTCTGTCGGGGACAGTCATTCATCTGGGACGCGCGTCGCCACGCGCCTCGTGCGACCTACCCGGAAGCCCGCGCGGGCCGCGCGTCACGGGCGAACCCGCATGCTTCCCTATTTGGTCTTGCTCCGGGTGGGGTTTACCGTGCCGCGAACCGTTACCGGCCGCGCGGTGCGCTCTTACCGCACCTTTTCACCCTTGCCGGCGCCGCCGTGAAGCGGCACTTGGGCGGTATGTTTTCTGTGGCACTTTCCGTCGGCTCGCGCCGCCCAGGCGTTACCTGGCACCCTGCCCTGCGGAGCCCGGACTTTCCTCCCCGGCACAAAGCCGGAGCGACTGTCCGACCGACTCCCACGCGACTGCAATTGTACGCTTTGCCGAGGGGATACTGCTCGAATAAGGGGACACTGCTTTAAAGCAGTGTCCCCTTATTCCCCATCCCCGTCCGCGCCGAGCCGCAGCGCGAGTTCGTAGGCATGGCGGCGCGGCACGCCGGTGAGCTTCGCGGCGATGCGCACCGCGCGGCTCGGCGGCAGTTCCTCCAGCAGCGCGGGAAGGAGGCGGGCGAGCAGGGCCTCGTCGCCCTCGCGCGCGCTGCCGGACTCGCATCCGGCGATCACCACGACGCTCTCGCCGCGGCTCGCGTCGGGATCCGCGGCGAGGCGCGCGGCGAGTTCCGCGAGCGTGCCGCGATACACGGTCTCGTGCAGCTTGGTCAGTTCGCGCGCGACGCTCGCCGCACGCCCCTCGCCGAGCGCCTCGGCGGCATCGCCGAGCAACGCGGCGACACGATTGCCGGCCTCGAAGAACACCAGCGTGCGCGCGTCCGCGGCGAGCTCCCGCAGGCGCGCCTTGCGCCCCGCCGCGCGGGCCGGCAGAAAACCCTCGAAGCTGAAGCGATCCGTCGGCAGGCCGGCGACGGAGAGGGCCGCGAGCAGCGCCGAGGGCCCGGGCACCGGGCTGACCTCCAGCCCGGCGGCGGCGGCGGCCCGCACCAGCCGGAAGCCCGGATCGCTGAGCAGCGGCGTGCCCGCGTCGGACACGAGCGCGATGCTCGTCCCCGCCTGGAGGCGCGCGACCAGCCCGGGGACCTCGCGTTCCTCGTTGTGCTCGTGCAGCGACGCGAGCCTGGCCTTCAGCCCGAAGGCGGCCAGCAGGCGGCCGCTGTGGCGGGTGTCCTCGCAGGCCACGAGATCGACCTCGCCAAGGATGCGCTGCGCGCGCGGCGACAGGTCCTCGAGGTTGCCGATGGGCGTCGCGACGATCCACAGCGTACCCGGTGTCTTTGCCACTATAATCGCCCTTCCCCCGCCGACGCCTGGAACGGAAACTCGACAGCATGCTGCATCGTCCGCGACACGCCGCGCAAACCCTGTTCGCCCTGGCCGCTGCTGCGATTCTCGTCGCGGGCTGCGCCCCGGGCGCGTTCGACCGCGGCGGCGCCGAGTTCGAGGCCCTCAGCGCGGATGCCCGCCAGCTTGAGGAAGCCCGCGACTGGACGGCCGCGGCCGAGGCCTGGCAACGCGCCGCCGAGGCGGCCCGCGGCGCCAACCGCGATGCGGCGCTGGTGGCGGCGGCAGAGGCCTGGCTGCGCGCGGGCCAGGCGGAGAGAGCGCGCTCCGCCCTCGCCGGCGTGTCGGCCCAGCCCGGCGACGAGCTCGAGGCGCGGGGCGCGGTCATCGAGGCGCGCCTGCTGCTGCGCGACGACCGTGCCGCGGAAGCGCTTGCGCGCCTCGCCGAGTTGCCGACCGGCCCGGGCGACCCGGTGGCGGAGGCGATCCTGGCGACACGGGCGGACGCGGCCTTCGCCAGCCGCAGGCCGGTGATCGGAGTCGCGGCGCTCGTGCAGCGGGAGACCTTGCTGACCGATCCCGAGCGCCAGGGCGCCAACCAGCGCCGCCTTTGGAACCGTCTGCAGGAGGCGGCGTCCGCGGGCGTCAGCCTGGCGACGCCGCCGGGGACCGACCCGGTCGTCGCCGCATGGCTGGAACTCGGGCGCATCGCCGCGGACAGCGCCGGCAACCTGTTCCGGCTGCGGGCCGGGCTGCTCGACTGGCGCGAGCGCCATCCCGAGCACCCGGCCGGCGGCGAGCTGATCGAGCGGCTGCTGGCCGAATACCGGGCGATGACGGAGTACCCGCGCAACATCGCCCTGCTGCTGCCGCTGGACGGCCGCCAGGCCGCCGCCGCGAGCGCCGTGCGCGACGGCTTCATCGCGGGCTACCTGGCCCAGGGCGACGAGGGCGAGCGCCCGGCGCTGCGCGTTTACGACACGACGACGCTGGGCCCGCTCGCGGCCTACGAACTCGCTGCGCGCAACGGGGCGGACTTCATCATCGGCCCGCTGCTCAAGGAGGAACTCGCCGAGCTCCCCGGGGCCGAGTTGCCGCCGGTGCCGACCCTCGCGCTCAACTGGGCGGAGGAAGGCGTGGTCCTGCCGGCATACATGTTCCAGTTTGCCCTCGCCCCGGAGGAGGAAGCCGTGGCCGCCGCACTGCGCGCCTTGCAGGACGGCCACCGGCGCGCGCTCGTGCTGGCGACCGACACCGACCAGGGGCGCAGGCTGGCGCGCAGCTTTGTCGACGCGTTCCGGGCAGAGGGCGGCGAGGTCCTCGGGCAGCAGCTCTTCGACCCGCGCGAGCAGGACTTCTCGTTCGAGATCACCGGGCTGTTGCTGATCGACGAGAGCCGCGCGCGCTACCAGAGGATCCAGGCGGCCCTCGGCCGGCGGCTCGAGTACGTGCCGCGCCGGCGGCAGGACGCGGATTTCCTGTTCCTCGCGGCGCGTCCCTCGGAAGGCCGGCTGATCCGGCCGCAGCTGCGCTTTCACTACGCGAGCCAATTGCCGGTCTACTCGACCTCGCTCATCTATGACCCCACCGGCGCAAACCAGGCGGACCTGGACGGCGTGATGTTCAGCGACATGCCCTGGCGGGTCGGCGCCGGCGACATGGAGTTCATGGCGCAGTTCCGGGCCTTCGGACGCAATGCGCTGGACCGCAACGGCCGGCTGTACGCCTTCGGGGCGGACGCCTATCGCCTCGTGCCCCTGTTGCACAACCGCAGCGGTGCGCTGGACGCGGGCGTCGACGGCCTGACCGGCGTATTGCGTGTCGGCAGCGACGGCAGGGTGCATCGCGAACTGGAGTGGGGACGATTCAGGGACGGTCGCGTGCAGCACGCCCCGCCGGAGCTGCCGCTGGTCGAAGCGCCCGAACGCCCGGGCTCATGAACCAGGCGCGCGGCCGTGACGCCGAGGACGAGGCGCTGCGCTTCCTCGAGTCGATGGGCTGCGCGCTGGTGAAGAAGAACTATCGCTGCCGCCGCGGCGAGATCGACCTCGTCATGCGCGACGGGGGCAGCCTCGTGTTCGTCGAGGTGCGCGCCCGGGCGAGCGATGCCTGGGGCGGGGCCGCGGCCAGCATCGGGCGCGACAAGCAGCGGCGCCTGACCGCGGCGGCGCGCCACTTCCTGATGACCCATCCGCGCGCGGCGCGCCTGCCGGCCCGCTTCGACGTGGTCGCCATCTCCGGACCCGGTGCCGAAGATTCGCCGCACTGGATCCGCGCGGCCTTCGATGCCGCGTCGTGACGGCACAGGCGCTGCCATGGACCTGAGCCGCGACATCGCCCAAGCGCTCCGCGCCGCCGCCGGTGCGGACGGGGTGCTGACCGATCCCGCCGATCGCTGGACTTACGGCTATGACAACAGCCGCGCCCAGTCGCTGCCCGGCGCGGTCGTGCTGCCGGCCGACACGGCGGCCGTGCAGCGCGTCGTGGAGGTCTGCCGGCGCTTCCGCCTGCCCCTCACGGTGCGCGGCCGCGGCACCGGCACGACGGGCGCGGCGATCCCCGACGAGGGCGGCATCGCGATGTCCACGGAGCGCATGGCCGAGGTTCTCAAGGTCGACGCGGCCAACCGCGTCGCTGTCGTCCAGCCCGGCGCGACCAACGGCGCGCTGCAGGCCGCGGCCGGCGCCGCGGGATTTTTCTGGCCGCCGGATCCGGGTTCCGCCGAGTACTGCACCGTCGGCGGCAATCTCGCCTGCAACGCGGCCGGGCCGCGTGCGCTCAAGTACGGCACGCCGCGCGAGAACACCCTCGGCCTCGAGGTCGTCACCGGCGAGGGGCAGATCATCCGCTGCGGCTGTTATACGACCAAGGGCGTGGTCGGGCTCGATCTCACGCGCCTTCTGATCGGCTCCGAGGGCACGCTCGCGATCATCACCGAGGCGACGCTCAAGCTGACGCCGCTGCCGGAGCAGGTCGCGACGCTGCGCGCGGCCTACGCCGACATGCACGCGGCCGCCGCCGCCGTGAGCCGGATCATGGCGCAGCCGGTGGTGCCCAGGGTGCTGGAATTTCTCGACGGGGCCGCGCTCGACCTGCTGCGGGCGCGCGATCCCGGCGCGGACCTGCCGCGCGCCGCAGGCGCGTTGCTGATGATCGAGGCCGACGGGCTCGCGGAGCAGCTTCCCGCCGCAGTGCGCGCGCTGGAGCGCGCCGCCGCCGGCCAAGGGCTGCTGGAATGGCGCGCGGCGGCGGACGACACCGAGGCCGCGGCACTGTGGGCCGCGCGCAAGGCGCTGTCGCCCGCGCTGCGCAGCCTCGCGCCGAAAAAGATCAACGAGGACGTGGTCGTGCCGGTGTCGCGCATCCCTGAGCTGAGCGACGGGCTGGTACAGCTCGCCGCGCAGCATCGCGTGAAGATCGTCAGCTTCGGTCATGCCGGCAACGGCAACCTGCATGTCAACGTGCTCGGAGAGGAGGCCGACCTGGAGCGCATGCGCGCCTGCGTCGGCGACGTGTTCCGGCTCGTCCTCGCGCTGCAGGGCACGCTGTCGGGCGAGCACGGCATCGGGCGCAGCAAGCGCGACTTTGTCGGCCTCGAGATCGGGCCGGAGGCGCTGGCGCTCATGCGGCGCCTGAAGGCCGTGTTCGACCCCGACGGCATTCTCAACCCGGGCAAGCTGTTCTAGCGGCGGCTTGCGTCGTGTCGCGAGCGGGCCGGGGGAAGAGATCCGGTCGACCGTGGCGGCGCGCCGGCACAGGCCCGCTTCGCTCAGGAAACTTGACAACTTCGCTCAGCGGGCCTGTGCCGTCCCCCCGCCACTGCCGTGTCGAATGTGGCGGCGCCGGAATGCGCCAGCGCAAACGAAGGCGCAGCGGGAGCGGAACGTCACATGCTCGCCGCGCGGCATAAGAATTCCAAGCGCGGTGAGCATGTGACGGTTCGGTCCCGCGGTCCCCTGGCGAATATGGGGACACAGCTTGAAAGCAGTGTCCCCGAGCAGTGTCCCCGGAGCTACTTGACGACGCTGAGCTTGGGGGGGCCTTTCTTCGGGCCGTCGTCGTCGCCGCCACCGTCGTTGCCGGGCGGCGGGTCGCCCTCCGTGTCGGTGAAGATCATGCCCTCGCCGGACTCGCGCGCGTAGATGCCGAGCACGGCGCGCAGCGGGATGCGGATCGGGAACGGCACACCGCCGAAACGCGCGCTGAACTCGATCGCTTCATTGCCGAGGCTGAGTCCCTGGGTGGCCGAGGCGCAGATGTTCAGCACCACCTTGCCCTCGCGGACGTACTGCGCCGGCACCTGGACGCCTTCCTGCGATGCGTCGACCACGATGTGGGGCGTCTCGCCATTGTCCGCGATCCACTCGACCATCGCCCTGAGCAGGTAGGGCCGCCGCGGCCTGCGCGTCTGGTCCTCGCTGGTCAGGGGCGCATCTCTTGCTCGAGCTCGCTCAGGCTGGCGCGAAACGACAGGCGGCTGAACAGTGTCTCGGCATACTTGATGATGTTGCGCCCGTGGCTGGGCGGGAGGTCGACCTCCCAGCGCGGCAGGCGCCACAGGATCGGTGCGATGCTGCAGTCCACCAGCGAGAACTCGTCGCTCATGAAGAACTGCTTGAGGCCGAACAGCTCGGCACTCGACAACATGCTCTCGCGCAGGTTTTTGCGGGCGCGATTGGCGGTGCGCTTGTCGCCGCGCTCGAGGTCGTCGACCAGCGAATACCAGTCACGCTCGATGTGATACAGCGCGAGCCGGAAGCGCGCGCGGCTGACCGGGTCCACCGGCATCAGCGGCGGGTGCGGAAATCGCTCGTCGAGGTACTCGGCGATGACGCGGGAGTCGTACAGGACCAGGTCGCGGTCCACCAGCGTCGGCACGCTGTTGTAGGGGTTCAGGTCGAGCAGGTCCTCGGGCAGGCTCGTCGTCTCCACGTCCACGACATCGAGGCTGATGCCCTTCTCCGCCAGCACGATGCGAACGCGATGGCTGTGGGGGCAGGTCGGGTTGGAAAAGAGAGTCATTTCACGTCCTTCCACCATTCCTTGTAGTACAGGTACGAGAGCAGGAACAGTATCAGCAGGAACAGCAGCACCTTGAAACCGAGTTGCTGCCGCTCGAGCTGCATGGGCTCGGCCGCCCATGACAAGAACGCGGTGATGTCGCGCGCCGCCTGGTCGAACTCGGCGGGAGACATCCGGCCCGGCGTAGCCAGCTCGAAGCGGTCGAACACCTGCCTGTCCGAGCCGTCGGCAGCCTGCTCCGTGCGATAGACGGCGGCCTGGATGCCCTGCAGCTCCCACAGCACGTGCGGCATCGCCGTACCCTCGAGGACCTTGTTGTTGGCGCCGGTGGTGCGCGATTCCGGGTCGGCGTAGAACGACTTCAGGAAGGTGTAGATCCAGTCGGTGCCGCGCGAACGGGCGGTCAGCGACAGGTCCGGCGGCGCGAGCCCGAACCACTCTTCCGCAGCCGCGCCCGGCATCGCGATCCTGATCGGGTCGTGGGGGCGGTCGCCGGTGAATTGCAGGTTTTCGGCCACCTGCTGCTCGCTGAGCCCGAGGCCCTCGGCGAGGGTGTTGTGGCGCACGTATTTCAGCGAGTGGCAGCCGACGCAATTGTTCATGTACAGCCCGGCACCGCGTTGCAGCGATGCCTGGTCGCGCACGTCCACCTCGGCGCGCTGCAGCGGCACCGCCGGGTCTGCGGCGGCGGCGAAACCGGGCGCCGCGAGCAGCAGCGCGGCGAGCATCAGTCGCGGCAGTCGCCTATCCATGGTAGGTGATCCTGTCGGGGGGCGTTTTCGTCGTGTCGATCTTCGAATAGACCGGCATCAGCAGGAAGAACGCGAAGTAGATGACCATGAACACGCGGGCGAGCACCGTGTAAACGCCGGTCGCGGGCTGCAGTCCGAGCCAGCCGAGCATGATGAAGCTGATCACGAACAGCGTCAGCGCGACCTTGAAAATCGGCCCCTTGTAGCGGATGGAGCGCACCGGGCTGCGATCCAGCCATGGCAGCAGGAACAGCACGAACATCGCCGCGCCCATCGCCAGCACCCCGCCCAGCTTGTTCGGGATCGCGCGCAGGATCGCGTAGAACGGCGTGAAGTACCACACCGGGGCGATGTGGTCCGGCGTCTTCAGCGGGTCGGCCGGTTCGAAGTTGGCGTGCTCGAGGAAATAGCCGCCCATCTCCGGCGCGAAGAACACGATCGCCGCGAACACCAGCGAGAACATGACCCAGGCAGGCAGGTCCTTGACCGTGTGGTAGGGATGAAACGGCACGCCGTCGAGCGGCTTACCGTCCGGCCCCTTGTGCTTCTTGATCTCGACGCCGTCGGGATTGTTGGAGCCCACCTCGTGCAGCGCGAGGATGTGCGCGACGACGAGGCCGAGCAGCACGAGCGGCAACGCGACCACGTGCAAGGCGAAGAAGCGGTTGAGAGTCACGTCGGAGATGAAGTAGTCACCGCGGATCCATTCGACCAGCGGCTCGCCGATCACCGGCAGCGCGCCGAACAGCGAGACGATCACCTGCGCCCCCCAGTAGGACATCTGGCCCCATGGCAGCAAGTAGCCGAAGAAGGCCTCTGCAGACATGCTGAGATAGATCAGCATGCCGAAGATCCAGATGAGTTCGCGCGGCTTCTGGTAGGAACCGTACAGCAGCGCGCGGAACATGTGCACGTAGACCACGATGAAGAACAGCGAGGCGCCGGTTGAGTGCATGTAGCGCAGCAGCCAGCCCCACTCGACGTCGCGCATGATGTACTCGACGGAGGAAAAGGCGTCTTCGGCCGACGGCTTGTAGCTCATCGTCAGGAAAATGCCCGACACGATCTGGATGATCAGCGCCAGCATCGCGAGAGAGCCGAACACGTACCACCAGTTGAAGTTCTTCGGCGCGTAATAGCCGGTGACGTGATCCTCCATGAGCTGATCCCAGGGGAATCGCTGCCGGAACCAGTCGTACAGCCCACCGCCCTGCCGGCCGACGACCGGCTCCTTGTTGCTGGCAGCGCTCATCAGGCAGCCCCCGTGTCAACGCCGACCAGCACGGTCGACTCGTCAATGTAGCTGTGCGGCGGCACCACGAGGTTCAGCGGCGCCGGCACGCCGCGCCAGACGCGGCCCGCGAGATCGAACTTGGAGCCGTGGCAGGCGCAGAAGAAGCCGCCGTACCATTCCGCGCCGCCGAGCGCGGGGTCGCCGGCCTCGAAGCGCGGCATCGGCGAGCAGCCGAGATGCGTGCAGCTGCCGATGACCACCAGGACCTCGGGCTTGATCGAGCGATGGCGATTGGTGGCGTAATCCGGCTGCTGCGGCTCGTTCGACTCGGGATCGCGCACCATTTCGTCGGTCATCTGCAGCTGCTCGACCATCTCGGGCGTCCGCTTCAGCACCCACACCGGCTTGCCGCGCCATTCGACCCGCAACATCGAGCCGACGTCCAGCTTGCCGATGTCCACTTCGACCGGCGCACCGAGCGCCTGGGCGCGCGCGCTGGGCTTCCAGGAGGCGAGGAACGGCACGGCCACGAACGCCGCACCGATCGCCGAAGTCACGCCCGTGGCCACGCCAAGAAACCGGCGGCGGCCAAGATTCAAACCATCACTCATCCCGAGTTCACTCCTGGAACGATTCCTGGGGTAGTCTGCCGGCGTTCCGGACCCATTCCGTAGCTGGAATCGGTCCGCTCGGGCAATCGGGTAAGTATACACATCGCATTTCCTGGCTGCCTACTGAAGAAGCTCTGAAGATTCCGCGGCAGGGCTTCCCTGCGGCCGGCTGTGCCTATAATGTGCGGCCCTGCGAGCTTGCGGCCTGGAGGCCGCCCGGACATCGAACCAGAATGGGCAGCCTGCACCAGACACTCAAGTTCCTGATCCAGTCGGCGGTCGTCGGACTCGCGGCGGCATTCGTCGTCGTCTACCTGTTCCCCGGCCTGCTGCCCGGCGCCCACCCGCTGCGGAGCGGCGCCGGCGGCGCCGAATCCTATGCAAACGCGGTGGCCGCGACGGCGCCGGCGGTGGTCAACCTCGTGGGCCGGCCCGCCGCGCCGGCGGGATTCGCCGAATCGCAGTCGAGCGGCAGCCTGGGTTCGGCCGTGGTGATGAACGGCGACGGTTACGTGATCACCAATCACCACGTCATCGCCGGCATGGAGCACCTGCAGGTCGTGCTGGTCGACGGCCGCACGGCCACGGCGACGCTGGTCGGGACCGACCCGGACACGGATATCGCGTTGCTCAAGGTCGATCTGCCGGACCTGCCGCGCATCCGCGTCGGCCGCTCGGACCAGCTACGCGTGGGCGACGTCGTGCTCGCCATCGGCAACCCGTTCAGCATCGGCCAGACCGTCACGCAGGGCATCGTCAGCGGCACGGGGCGCGGCCAGCTCGGCCTGTCGCAGTTCGAGAACTTCATCCAGACCGACGCGGCGATCAACATCGGCAACTCGGGCGGCGCGCTCGTCAATGCGCAGGGCGAACTGGTCGGCATCAACACGGCGTTCTTTTCGCGCCGCCTCGACTCGGAGGGCATCGGCTTCGCCATCCCGGTGAATCTCGTGCGCGGCGTGATGCAGGACCTGCTCGAGCACGGGCGGGTGATCCGTGGCTGGCTCGGCGTCAGCACGCAGACCCTCTCGCCCGACCAGGCGCGCGCGCTCGGCCTGCCGGAACCCTACGGCATCATCCTGACGACCATCCAGCCGGGCAGCCCCGCCGACGAGGCCGGCCTGCGCCCCAATGACGTCATCACGCACGTCAACGGCGAGCCGGTCGTGGTGTGGCAGGACGCCCTGCGGAGCATCGCCGCGATGCGCCCCGGCACGCGGGTCACGCTGAGCGGCAGCCGGTTCGGTCAGCCCTTCAGCGTAGAGGCCGAGATCATCGAGCGGCAGTCACGGCTGTAGGGGGCGCTGGGGCCACTGCTCGGGGACACTGCTCGGGGACACTGCTTTCAAGCTGTGTCCCCTTATTCGCGAGGGGACCGCGGGACCGCACCGTCACATGCTCCCCGCGCTTGGAAATCTTATGCCGCGCGGCGAGCATGTGACGTTCCGGTCCCGCTGCGTGGTCGATGGGGTTGACGCCGTCGGGCGGCTCCGCAGCAACGCAGCGGCGGCGTTGCCCGGGCGGCGGCCCGACGAGGCCGACTTTGTCGACGGCGCAGCGGGATCGGGACGTCATAGGCCCGCTGAGGGAGATAATATTTCACGAGCGAAGCGGGCCTATGACGGCGCGGTCCCGCGGTCCTGCTCAATTCAAGAAGGGGACACAGCTTGAAAGCAGTGTCCCCGAGCAGTGTCCCCGAGCAGTGGCCCCGAGCAGTGGCCCCGAGCAGTGTGCCCTTACGGGATGCGGCGGATCTCGGCGCCGAGCTGGGACAGCTTCTCCTCGATGCACTCGTAGCCGCGGTCGATGTGGTAGATGCGATCGATGAGCGTCTCGCCCTCGGCCACGAGTCCCGCGAGCACCAGGCTCGCCGAGGCCCTCAGGTCGGTCGCCATCACCGGCGCCGCCTGCAGCCGCTCCACGCCGCGCACGATCGCCGTGTTGCCCTCGAGGCGGATGTTCGCGCCCATGCGCTGCATCTCCTGGACGTGCATGAAGCGGTTCTCGAAGACCGTCTCGACGATCGTGGCGGTGCCGCGCGCCACGGCGTTCAACGCGACGAACTGCGCCTGCATGTCAGTCGGGAACGCAGGGTACGGCGCGGTCCGCAGGTCGACCGAGACGGGTCGCTTCCCCTGCATGTCCAGCTCGATCCAGTCGGGCCCGGTCTCGATCTCGGCGCCCGCCTCCGCGAGCTTCGCAAGGACCGCGTCGAGGTGCCCGGGGCGCGCATGCCGCAACCGCACGTGGCCCCCGGTGATGGCGCCGGCCACCAGGTAAGTGCCGCTCTCGATACGATCGGGCAGCACTTCGTGCTCGGCACCGCCGAGCCGCTCGACGCCCTCCACGACGATCGTGTCGCTGCCGGCGCCGCGGATGCGCGCGCCCATCGCGCTGAGGCAGTCGGCGAGGTCCACGACCTCGGGCTCGCGCGCGGCGTTCTCGATGATCGTCTCGCCCTGGGCGAGGGTGGCCGCCATCAGCAGGTTCTCGGTGCCCGTCACGGTGACCGTGTCCAGCACGATGCGCGCGCCGCGCAGGCGCCCCGCGCGCGCCCGGATGTAGCCGTCCTCGATCTGCACCTCCGCGCCCATCGCGCGCAGCCCGGCGATATGCAGGTTGACCGGGCGCGCGCCGATGGCGCAGCCGCCGGGCAGGGAAACGTCCGCGCGCCCGTGCCGCGCGAGCAGCGGGCCGAGCACGAGGATCGATGCACGCATCGTCCTGACGAGTTCGTACGGGGCGACGAGGTCGCTGATGCTGCGCGGGTCCACCTCGACCCGCATGCGCTCGTCGACCGTCACGCCGACGCCCATCCTCCCGAGCAGTTCGATGGTCGTGGTGACGTCCTGCAGGTGGGGTACGTTGCCGATGCGCACCGGCTCGTCCGCGAGCAGTGTGGCCGCCAGGATCGGCAGCGCCGCGTTCTTGGCCCCCGAGACGCGGATCTCGCCCTCGAGCCGTTGCCCGCCGCCGATCAGCAGCTTGTCCATCGGCGCCGGTGGCTCAGTCGCCGGCGGCCAGTTCCGCGGGCGTCAGCGCGCGGATCGACAAGGCATGAATCTCCCCGCCCATCTTGTCGCCGAGGGCGCGGTAGACCAGCTGGTGGCGCTGCAGGGGGCGCAGCCCCTCGAACGCATCCGCGACGACCAGCGTGGCGAAATGCGTGTCATCTTCGGACTGCACCTCGACCCGGGCCGCGGGCATGCCCGCGCGGATCAGGGCCGCAACTTGTTCACTGTTCATCTGGATTCCGGGTTGCGCCGGCGCGGGTCCCGGCCGGCTGGACCGGCAGTTTACCGGATGGCGATGCCGCGCGACATTCGCCCGGGCTGCGGCTTGCGCGGGGTCCGGGGGCGCCGCGCCCCCGTGTATGATGTGCGGCCGACGCTCCGACCACACCAGGGGACCGGGTCACGCCACGATGCTGAGCTATGCCGTTGCCACGCTCGCCGGCTTCATCCTGCTCACCTGGGGCGCGGATCGCTTCGTCGTGGGCGCCGCGGGCACGGCGCGCAACCTCGGCGTGCCGCCGCTGCTCATCGGCCTGACGCTGGTGGGGATGGCCACCAGCGGGCCGGAGATCTTCGTTTCCGTGACGGCTTCGCTCGCCGGCGACACGGCCCTGGCGGCCGGTAACGCGATCGGCTCGAACATCGCCAATATCGGTCTCGTGCTGGGGATGACGGCGCTGATCATGCCCATCTCCGTGCGTTCCGTGACCTTGCGCCGCGAGATGCCGGCGCTGCTCGCGGTGACCTTGATCATGACAATGGCATTCATCGACCTGCGGCTCAGCCGCACGGAAGGCGTGCTGCTGGTCGGCATCCTGGTGCTGTTGCTGTACTGGCTGGTGGTGCTCGGCAGCCGCTCCGGCGCGAGCGACCCCATCGCCCTCGAGTATGCGACCGAGATTCCGGCGGACCTGCCGATGCGCAAGGCCCTGACATGGCTCGCGGTCGGCCTGGTGGCGCTGCTGGGCGGCGCCAACCTGCTGGTCTGGGGCGCCCAGAACCTGGCCGTCGCGTTCGGCGTCTCGGAGCTGGTCATCGGCCTCACCGTGGTCGCCATCGGTACGAGCCTGCCGGAGCTTGCCGTATCGATCGTCAGTGCCTTCAAGGGCGAACACGACCTGGCGATCGGCAACATCATCGGGTCGAACCTGTTCAACAGCCTGGCCGTCGTCGGCATCGCCGGGATCATCCACCCGGCCGTCTTCGAGCGTGAGCTGCTGACGGCCCATCTGCCTGTCATGATCGGCCTGACGCTTGTGCTGTTCCTGATGACCTACAATTTCGGCAGCAACAGCCGCATCCAGCGGATCGAGGGCGCCTTCCTGCTGGGCGCATTTCTCTGCTACCACGGCTGGCTCGTGACGAGGTAAGGCACATGCACGCAAAAGTTGACCTCGACGACGAGAGCATCGGGCGGCTCGGCCGGGACGTGCTGGAGGTCGAGGCCGAGGCGATCCTCGCCCTGCAGGCGCGCATCGGGCCCGCATTCGTCAGCGCATGCCGCTTCTGCCTGGAATGCGAGGGCCGCGTCGTGGTCACGGGGATGGGCAAGTCGGGCCACGTGGCCGGCAAGATCGCCGCGACGCTCGCCAGCACCGGCACGCCGTCGTTCTTCGTCCACCCGGGCGAGGCCAGCCACGGCGACCTCGGGATGATCACGCCCACGGACGTCGTGCTGGCCATTTCAAACTCCGGCGAGACGCCCGAGGTCCTGACGATCCTGCCGCTGATCAAGCGGCTCGGCGTACCGCTCATCGCGATGACGGGCCGGCCCGAGTCGACGATCGCCATGGCCGCGGACGCCCACCTGGACGTCGGCGTGAGCAAGGAGGCCTGCCCGCTCAACCTCGCCCCGACCGCCAGCACGACGGCCACCCTCGCGATGGGCGACGCCCTGGCCGTGGCGCTGTTGAACACCCGCGGCTTCACGCGCGAGGACTTCGCGTTCTCGCATCCCGGTGGCCAGCTCGGCCGGCGCCTGTTGCTGCATGTCCGCGACGTCATGCGCACGGGCGACCGCGTGCCCAAGGTCGCACCCGACCTGGTGGTCTCGGAGGGCCTGTTCGAGATCTCGCGCAAGGGCCTCGGCATGACGGCCGTGGTCGACGCTGACGATCGCGTGCTGGGCATCTACACGGACGGCGACCTGCGCCGGACGCTGGACGCGCGCCGCGAACTCACGACCACGCCCATCGGCGAGGTCATGACCCGCAACGTGAAAACCGTGCGCGGCGGGATCCTGGCGGCCGAGGCGGTGCGACTGATGGAGACGCATGCGATCACGGCGCTCCTCGTGGTCGATGACGGCGATCGCCTCGTCGGCGCGTTCAACGTGCACGACCTGCTCCAGGCGGGAGTCATGTGATGGCCGGCCTGCGGCACATCGCGGCCGGCGTGCGCCTAGCGGTATTCGACGTCGACGGGGTGTTCACCGACGGGCTCATCTGGATGGGCAGCGACGGGGTCGAGCTCAAGGCATTCAGCGTGCGCGACGGCGTGGGCATCAAGCAGTTGCTCGCCGCGGGCATCGAGGTCGCGATCATTTCCGGCCGGGCGTCGCCCGCGGTCGACCGCCGCATGGCGGAGCTCGGCGTCAGGCGCGTCGTGCAGGGCTGCGACGACAAGGCGGGCGCGCTCGCGGCGCTGCTGCGCGACACCGGCCTCGAGCCGGGCCAGGCCGCCTATCTCGGCGACGACACGCCGGACCTGCCGGCCATGCGCGTCGTCGGGCTGCCGGCTGCCGTCGCCGATGCGCATCCGGACGTACGTGCCGCCGGCCTGTGGGTCTCGGCGCAACCGGGTGGCCGCGGCGCGGTGCGCGAATTCTGCGAAATGCTGCTCGAGGCCCGCTGAGATGACGCCCGGCGGCCGCCTTGCGTTCCTGGCTCTTGCCGGCCTGGCCGCCGCCAGCTGGTGGGCCAACCAGCGCATGGAGGAGACCTCGCCGCTGGTGGAGGATCGACCGAACCCCGACGGCTTCTACATGGCGGAAGCGGAGATCACGACCGCGGGTATCGACGGCCTGCCACGCTACCGCGTAATCGCCGACGAGATCCGCCAGGACGAGCTGGGCGGCCCGACCCGGCTGCTGGGCGTGCGGGTCGAATACAACATCTACTCCCCCAATCCCTGGCTGCTGACGGCACCCGAGGGCGCCGTGTCCGCGGACCAGGCCCTGCTGGAGTTGTGGGGCGGCGTGGAGGTGATCGGGGAATCCGGGGATCACGGCCGCACCGCAGCGGAAATGGAGCGCCTGGAGGTCGACACGGCCCTGCACGTGGCACGCACGGCCTCACCCGTCGACCTGTCGCTCGGGCCCCAGAAGGTGAGCGCCACGGGCATGATCGCTTACTTGCTGGAGGAACGCGTGCGGTTACAATCCAAGGTTCATGGCCGCTTCCTCCCCTGAGTCTCCCCGCCGACGCACCATTGCGCGCGGGGCCTGCGTGCTGGCGGCCGCGGGTGTGCTCCTGGCCGGCTCGCCGGCCGTGGCGCAGCAGCAGGAAATCACGCTGGATGCGGCGTCGTCGGACCTGGATCGGCGCAATGAGCGGCTGGTGTTCCAGGAGATCCGGATCCAGCAGGGCGACCTCGTGGTATCGGCCGACCAGGCGGAGTCGCGCGACCTCGATTTCTCGCGCGGCAGCTGGACATTCAGCGGCAACGTCGTGATCACGGGCCCGATGGGCAGGATCGAGTCCGAGAGCGCCACGGTCAGCTTCGCGGACCATCGGCTGCAGCAGGCGATTGCCGAGGGCTCGCCCGCACGTTTTTCGCGCACCATGGCGGACCCGCAAGGGCGCCTGGTGTCCGGCACGGCGCGCCGGATCGCCTACGATCTCGGCCGGGGCGAGCTCGAGCTCGCGGGTCAGGCGGCACTGCGGGACGGCGTGCGCGAGGTCACCGGCGGGCGGCTGCTGTACCGGATCGCGGAAGACCGCCTGATCGCGAGCGCCGAGGACAATGGCGACGGGGACGAGCGCGTGCGGATCGTCATCACGCCACCTGAAAGGAGTGCGGCGGAGGACGCCGGCACCACGGACGCAGCGGAGGACGACGAGAACGGCGGGGACGCTCCGTGAGGACGCTGCACGCCGAAGGCATTGCCAAGAGCTACCGCTCGCGGCAGGTCGTGCGCGACCTGTCGCTGTCGATCTCCAGCGGCGAGGTCGTCGGGCTGCTGGGACCCAACGGCGCCGGCAAGACAACGGCCTTCTACATGATTGTCGGGCTCGTGCCCTGCGACAGCGGCCGGATCATGCTCGACGAGCTGGAGCTGACGTCGCTGCCGATGCACCGCCGGGCCCGGCTCGGGGTCGGTTACCTGCCGCAGGAGGCCTCGGTCTTCAGGGGCCTCAGCGTCGAGCAGAACATCCTCGCCGTACTGGAGACGCGCAAGGGCCTCGATTCGCTGGGGCGGCGCCAGGCTCTCGAGGAGCTGCTCGAGGAACTCAACATCGGCCACATCCGCGACAGCAAGGGGCTCAGCCTCTCGGGCGGTGAGCGCCGCCGCGTGGAGATCGCGCGCGCCCTCGCGGCCGAGCCGGCGTTCATACTCCTGGACGAGCCGTTCGCCGGCGTCGATCCGATCTCCGTGCTCGATATCCAGCGAATCATCGGCCATCTCCGCGACCGGGGCATCGGCGTGCTGATCACGGACCATAACGTGCGCGAGACGCTCGGCATCTGCGGGCGCGCCTTCATCCTGAATGCCGGCGAAGTCATCGCCTCGGGCACCGCAGATGAGATACTGGCGAACCGCAAAGTCCGCGAGGTCTACCTGGGCGAGCACTTCCGCCTGTGACGATGGCCCGATGATGAAACAATCGCTGCAACTCAAGCTCGGTCAACAGCTGACGCTGACGCCTCAGCTGCAGATGGCAATCCGGCTCCTGCAGCTACCCGTCCTGGACCTGCAGGCGGAACTGCGCGAGGCCCTCGAGAAGAACCTGATGCTCGAGATGGATGACGGGCTCGAGCTGGCGCCGCCGAAAGGCGAGCAGCGCACCCCGTCCGACGTAAGTGCCGACGACAGCACCGATGCGCCCGCGAAACAAGACTCGCAGGACGATTACCCCGAGGAGTTGCCCTACGCCGACGTGTCTGAATACGGCGCGGGTTTCAGCGGCCAGGGCCGCCAGGACGGCGAGGACCAGCGCGACTATGCCGATGTCAGCGGCAACTCACTGCGCGACCACCTGCTCGGGCAGCTGGACGTGACATTCCAGGAAGGCGACCGGAAGTTCATTGCGACGATGCTGATCGACGCCATCGATGACGACGGCTACCTGACGGAACCCCTCGAAGAGATCTGCGCCAACCTCGCGCCGGAACTCGAGACGGACGTCGACGAGGTGGAGCGGGTGCTGGCCTGCGTGCAGCGTTTCGATCCGCTCGGCGTCGGCGCGCGGGACCTGTCCGAATGCCTCCTCCTGCAGCTCGCGCCGTTCGCGCCGGACACGCCCGGCCTTGAGCTCGTACGGCGCCTCGCGGCCGACTGTCTCGAGGCGCTCGGCGAGCAGGATTACGGCGCGATCCGGCGCCGCCTCGGGTGCGGTGCCGAGGATCTCGAGAACGCCGTGGCACTGTTGCGTTCGCTGAATCCGCGTCCCGGCAGCGCCGCCGACACGCGTCCGCCGGAATACATCGTGCCGGACGTCTTCGTGCGCCGCGGCGAGCGCGGCTGGCAGGTGGAAATCAACCCGGCGATCGCCCCGCGCCTGCGGGTCAACACGGCCTATGCCGGCAGTCTCGGCCGCAGCGGCGAGTACTCCACCCTGCGCTCCCAGCTGCAGGAGGCGCGCTGGCTGGTCAAGAGCCTCGAGATCCGCAACGAGACCCTGATCCGCGTCGCGCGCGCCATCGTGTCGCACCAGCAGGCGTTTCTTGAGCGCGGCGAGGAAGGCATGCGGCCCCTGGTGCTGCGGGAGATCGCGGAAGCCCTGGAACTGCACGAGTCCACGGTATCCCGCGCCACCACCGGCAAGTACATGCATACCCCCCGCGGCGTATACGAGTTCCGCTACTTCTTCTCCAGCCAGGTCGCCGGCAGCGATGGCGAAAGCGTGTCCTCCACCGCGATCCGGGCGCGCATCCGCAAGCTCATTTCAGAAGAAAATCCGGAGAAACCACTGTCCGACAGTGCCCTGACCCGAAAGCTCGTTGCGGAGGGCATCGAGGTGGCCCGCCGCACCGTGGCCAAGTACAGGGAATCCCTGGGTTTTCCGTCCTCGACCGAGCGCCGCAGGGTGGCCATTCGCTGACCATTTCCTGCCCTCGGGACGCCTATTGGCGCCCTAGCCACCGGCGGAAGCGTGCTACTAGAATAGGGTTGAACGTCGGGCCCCCGGACGGGGTGTCCCATCACTCCCGAGGAGTAGCCAAATGCAGATCAACATGACCGGCCACCACGTCGACATCACGGACCCGCTGCGCGAGTACATTTACAGCAAGATGGACAAGGTGGTCAGGCATTTTGACAATCTCATTGACGTCCATTGCATTCTCACGGTTGAAAAATTGCATCACAAGGCCGAGGCGACCTTGCGGGTGGCAGGCGATACGTTGCATGCTGCGGCGGACGAAGAAGACATGTATGCAGCAATCGACGCCATGACCGATCGCCTGGACCGGCAGGTGCGTCGCCACAAGGACAAGCTGACCGACCACCACAACGGCATCAGCCGCCAGCGTCACGCCTGACGGCCGCGGGCGATCGCCGCCCGGAGTAACCCGATGACTTTCCAAGCCCTGCTCAAGCCAGGCCGCGTGCTCAGCAACGTCGAGGCCCGCAGCAAGAAACATTCGCTGGACATCCTCAGCGAGCTGCTCTCGTCCGCTGCCGACCTGGACCAGTCCGAGGTGTTCCAGAGCCTCATCAGCCGCGAGAAGCTCGGCTGCACGGCCATCGAGAACGGCATCGCAATCCCGCACGGGCGCCTCGCGGAGATCGAAACACCCGTCGGCGCCTTCCTGAAGCTTTCGCGCCCGGTGGACTTCGACATGCCCGACCGGGAGCCGGTCGACCTGATTTTCGGCCTGCTGGTGCCGCTGCGGGAGCGCGAAGTCAACTGCCATCACGAAGAGGTTTCCCTGATCGCGGCGACCCTGGCCGACCGCGCCCTCGCCGCGGCGCTGCGACGTGCCACGTCAAGCCGGTCGCTGTACGGCCTGCTCGTGAACCAGGCGATGCCACGCGCCGCGATGGCATGATGCCGGGCCTGCGCAGGCGATGGAACTCGTAGTCGTCAGCGGCCTGTCCGGCTCCGGCAAGAGTGTCGCCCTGGCGATGCTCGAGGATCTCGACTGGTACACGCTCGACAACGTCCCCGCGAGGCTGCTGTCGCTCGTCGTCGGTGAACTGACGGAGGGCGACGATCCGAAGTTTCGTCGCCTCGCCATTGGCCTCGATTCCCGCCCGCGCCCCGAGGACCTTCCCGTGGCGCGCCAGCTGCTCGAGGACCTGCGCGCGCGCGGCGTCAACTGCCAGCTCGTGTTCCTGCATGCCTCCGAGGCGGCACTCGTGCAACGCTACCTCGACACGCGGCGCCGCCATCCACACACCCCGGCCACGGCGGGGGATCGCACGCTCACCGACGCGATCGGCTACGAGCAGGAGCTGCTCGGGCCGCTGGCGGAATCGGCCGACCTGGTGCTCGACACCAGCACGACGAGCGTTCACGAGCTGCGCGACATCATCCGCGACCGCGTGGCCGACCAGGCGCGCAACCAGGTGTCGCTGCAGTTCGAGTCCTTCGGCTTCCGCCAGGGCATTCCCAAGGATGCGGATTTCGTCTTCGATGCGCGCTTCCTGCCGAACCCCTACTGGGAGCCGGAACTGCGCGTGCTCACGGGGCGCGATTCCGGCGTCGTCGAGTACCTGTCGGCCCATGCCGACGTTAGGCAGTACCTCGATGATATCGGCCGCTTCCTCGAGTCATGGCTGGGACACATCGAGGCGGCCAACCGCAGCTACCTGACCGTGGCGATCGGCTGCACGGGCGGACGGCATCGCTCCGTCTATCTCGCGGAAAGGCTCGCGGAGCGTTTCCAGGATGCCTTCCCCGGCGTGACCGTGCGGCACGCGGGCCTCGAGCAGATCGCGGCAACCGACTCGGGCACGCCGCCGAATCCGTAGGTCCGGCGGCGCCGAACCTCGACATACCACTTCGCTCCAGGAGCGCGCCATGAATACCAGACTCGTATCCCTCCTCGCCGGCCTGCTGCTCGCCACGACCCTGGGCGCCGGGCCGCTGCATGCCTCGCCCCCCGTCGGCGGCGCGGCACCGGCCTTCGCGCTGCCCGACCAGCAAGGCGAAACACACCGCCTGGACGATTACGACGGCAAGTGGCTGGTGCTGTATTTCTACCCGAAGGACGACACGCCAGGTTGCACCACCCAGGCCTGCGATTTTCGCGACAACATCTTCGCCTTTCGGCGGCTGGGCGCCGAGATCGTGGGGATCAGCCTGGACGACGTCGACTCCCACAAGGACTTCGCCGAGAAGCACAGCTTGCCGTTCACGCTGCTGGCCGATGAACAGGGCGCCGTGGCGCGCGAATACGGCGTCTTGCGCAAGTTCGGCGCGGTCGAGCTGGCCAGTCGCCAGACTTTCCTGATCTCGCCGGAGGGCGTCATCGCGCGGCATTACGACAAGGTGAATCTCGAAACGCACTCGGCCGACGTGCTGAAAGACATCGAATCGCTGCGCGAGGGCGGTTGAACGCTTGACCCCCTGCGGGGCGGTTAACTATCGTGCAGGCCTTCGCCTGCAAGGCTGTCGATCGTGCCGTCCCGCGCCCTGAAATTCATTCCGATCGTCCACTGGATCCGCCTGACCACGCGGCAGGATCTTGTCGCCGACATCACGGCCGCCGCCATCGTCACGGTGCTGCTGGTGCCCCAAGGCCTCGCCTACGCGATGGTCGCCGGGTTGCCGCCGGTCGTCGGCCTGTACGCATCCATGCTGCCGGCCGTGCTGTACGCCATCTTCGGGAGCAGCCGGGACCTCTCAGTCGGGCCGACGTCGGTCGCCGCGATCATGGTGGCCGCGGCCATCGCGGGCTCCGCAGTGGCCGTGGACCCGGTGGCCGGCGCGCTGATTCTCGCCGCGCTGTCCGGGCTGATCCTCCTCGCGATGGGCATCCTGAGGCTCGGCGTGCTTGCCAACCTCCTCAGCCAGCCGGTGCTGACCGGCTTCTCGAGCGGCGCGGCGATCGTCATCATGGCCGACCAGCTCAGGCATTTCGCGGGCATCGAGCTGCCCGGCGGACTGCAGCCGCACGAGATGCTGGCCTACGTCGGCGGTCGCGCCTCGATCCTCAACCCCGAGACGATGATCCTCGGCGGCGTGTCGCTGGCGCTCCTGCTGGTGGTCATCGGCACCACCCGGACGGGGCGCAGGCTGCACGCCGTCACCGCCCGCCTCGCGCCGGTGATCGTCCTCGCGCTGGGCGCCGCCGCAGTAGCGCTGCTGGGCCTCGAACGCGTGCCGCTGGTCGGCGCGATCAGCGCCCGGCCCCCGATCCTCGACATCACGATGCCGGGCGCCGGGGCATGGATCTCGCTCCTCCCGTCGGCGGCGCTGATCAGCATCATCGTCTTCGTCGAAAGCGTCAGCATCGCCAAGTACCTCGCGGGGCGGCGGCGCCAGTCGGTCGACGCCGACCAGGAACTGATCGCGCTCGGTTCCGCCAACGTCGCGTCCGCGGTTTCGGGTGCCCTGCCGGTGGCCGGCAGCTTCAGCCGCAGCATGGTGCAGTACAACTCGGGCAGTCGCAGCCAGCTCGTGTCGATCTTCCTCGCGCTGTTCACCGCCGTGACGCTGCTGCTGCTCGCGCCGCTGTTCAGCGGCCTGCCGAAGGCGGTCCTGGCCGCGGTGATCATCGTCGCCGTCGCAGGCCTCGTGGATCTCCGTTCCATCGTCGACACCTGGAGGTACAGCAAGGCCGACGGCGCCTCGAACCTCGTCACTTTCCTCGGCGTGCTGGCCTACGGGGTCGAGGCCGGCCTCATCATGGGCGTGCTGCTGTCCGTGCTGCTCTACCTGTGGCGCACGGGCCATCCGAACATCGCCATCGTCGGTCGCCTGCCGCATTCGACCGAATTTCGCAGCATCGATCGCCACAAGGTGGAGACCTGGCCCGAGATCCTCCTCGTGCGGGTGGACGAGAACCTGTATTTCGCGAACGTCGGCCACGTGCAGGACATCATCACGCAGGAGTTCCAGAAGCGGCCGCGCATCAAGCACCTGGTGCTCGTCATGAGCGGCGTGGGCTTCGTGGACTCGAGCGCCCTGCGGGTGTTGCGCGATGCGGCCGAGACGCTGCGCGAGGCCGGCATCACGATTCACCTCGCCGACGTGAAGGGCCCGGTGCTCGACCGGCTGCGGCGCACCAAGATCTTCGAGCAGCTCGCGCCGGGGCAGGTGTTCCCCACGCCGCAGATGGCCGTCACCGCGTTGAGCCGCTCGGCCGAACGCGAGAAGGAACTGATCCCGCTGTGACGGGGACACTGCCGGGGACACAGCTTAAAAGCAGTGTCCCCGGCAGTGTCCCCTACCCTTCGACAGTGAGGATCTTCAGGGTATTGGTCCCGCCCTTGACGCCGGCGGCGTGGCCCTCGGTGAGCAGGATGCGATCCCCCGGCGCCGCGAGGCCGTGCTCAAGGAGCGTCCGGCAGATCCCCTGGAAGCCGTTACGGCTCGGGTCGGCGAGGACATCGAACGGCACCGGGTAGACTCCGCGGTACAGGGCGACGCGCCGGCGCGTGCTCTCGTTGCGGCTGAAGGCGTAGATCGGGATGCCGGAGCGGATGCGCGACATCCACAGGGCGGTGCTGCCCGACTCCGTGAGCGCGACGATCGCCTTCACGTCCATGTGGTTGGCCGTGTACATCGTCGCCATCGCGATGGCCTCGTCGGTGCGCTCGAATACGTCGTCCATGCGGTGGCGCGACATCGACGTGGCGCGCTGTTTCTCGGCGGCGACGCAGGCGCTCGCCATGGCCTGCACGGCCTTGACCGGGTGGCGCCCCACGGCGGTCTCGCCGGAAAGCATCACCGCGTCGGTGCCGTCGATCACGGCATTGGCGACGTCCGACACCTCGGCGCGCGTGGGGATGGGCTCATGCACCATCGATTCCATCATCTGGGTCGCGGTGATGACGATCCGGTTCATGGCGCGCGCGACGCGAATGATGTTCTTCTGCACGCCCGGGACCTCGGCGAAGCCGATCTCGACGCCCAGGTCGCCGCGCGCCACCATCACGACGTCGCTCGCGCGGACGATCTCCTCGATGCGCTCGACACTCTCGGCGCGCTCGATCTTCGCGACCAGCAGCGCGCGCCCCCCGGCGGCGCGCAGCAGGCGGCGCGCCTCCTCGATGTCCGCCCCGGCGCGCGGGAACGACACGCCGAGGAAATCGAGGTCCAGCGCCGCGGCCACGCGAATGTCGTCGCGGTCCCTGTCGGTCAGGGCGCCGGCCGACAGACCGCCGCCGAGCCGATTGATCCCCTTGCCGTCGGACAGCGTGCCGCCGACGCGCACGCGGCACTCGACCCGCGGGCCCGCGACGCGTTCCACCTCGAGCGTGATGGCGCCGTCGTTGAGCAGCAGCAGGTCGCCAGGCCGGACGTCGCCGGGCAGGGCCTTGTAGGCGACGCCGACCGCGGACCGGTCGCCGGCCTCGGGCGGCAGCGAAGTATCCAGAGCGAACGATTCGCCGTCCACCAGCTCGACCGGCCCGCCGGCGAAACGCTCGATGCGGATCTTCGGCCCCTGCAGGTCGCCGAGTATGCCGATGTCGCGCCCGACGCGCGCCGCGGCCTCGCGCACCTCGCCGATCCTGCGCTCGCGGTCCGCCGCGGTGCCGTGCGAGAAGTTGATGCGCACGACGTCCGCGCCCGCGCGCAGGATGCCGTCCAGTACTTCGCTCCGGTCCGTCGCAGGCCCGAGCGTGGCGATGATCTTGGTGCGCTTCGCCATGCCGAACGCTCAGGCCCGGGCCCGTTCCCGGAGCACGGCGACCGCCGGCAGTTGCCGGCCCTCGAGAAACTCCAGGAATGCGCCGCCGCCGGTCGAGACATACGACACTTGATCGGCGAGGCCGAACGCTTCGAGCGCGGCCAGCGTATCGCCGCCGCCGGCGATCGAGAACGCGTCGCTGGCGGCCACTGCGTCGGCAAGCGCCCGCGTCCCCGCGGCAAAGCGCGGGTCCTCGAACACGCCGACTGGGCCGTTCCACACGATCGTGCCCGCATGCGCCACGATGGCCGCGTACGCGGCGGCCGTGTCCGGGCCGACGTCGAGGATCATCTCGGCATCGCCGACTTCCGCCACGGGCCGGATCGCGGCCACATGATGGCTCTCCAGCCCGGCGGCGACCACGACATCGCTCGGCTGCGGGATAGCCGCGCCGCGTGCCGCGGCCTTCGCGACGAGGGCGCGGGTCTCTTCAAGCAGATCGGGCTCGTACAGCGACTTGCCGACCGGATGGCCCGCGGCGGCGATGAAGTTGTTGGCGATTCCACCGCCGACGATCAGCTGGTCCACGCGCTCGAGCAGGGTGTCCAGCACGGTCAGCTTGGTCGAGACCTTGGCACCGCCGACGATCGCGACCAGCGGCCGCGCCGGGTCGCGCAGCGCCTTGCCGAGTGCCTCGAGTTCGGCCGCCAGCAACGGCCCCGCGCAGGCGACCGGCGCGAATCGCGCCACGCCGTGCGTGCTCGCCTGGGCGCGGTGCGCCGAGCCGAACGCGTCCATGACGAATACGTCGCAAAGCACCGCCATGCGCCGCGCCAGCCCCTCGTCGTCGCGCTTCTCGCCCGGGTTGAAGCGAACGTTTTCGCACAGCACGACCTCGCCCGGCTCGAGCCGGACGCCGTCGAGCCAGTCGCGCTCGAGGCGCACCGGCATGCCGAGCAGTCCGGCCAGGTGCGCGGCCACCGGCGCCAGCGAATACTGCGCGTCGAACGCGCCTTCCTGCGGCCGACCGAGGTGTGACATCAGCATCACGGCGGCGCCTTTTTCCAGCGCGAGGCGGATGGTCGGCAACGCCGCGCGGATGCGCGCGTCGCTGCTTACCTTGCCGTCCTCGACCGGGACGTTGAAGTCCTCGCGGACCAGCACCCGCCGCCCGGCGAGCTCGAGGTCCTCCATGCGGATGACGTCTCCGGCCATGCTTACTTCGCGTCGACCAGCGCGATGGTCGTGTCCAGCATCCGGTTCGAGAAGCCCCACTCGTTGTCGTACCAGGAGCACACCTTGACGAGGCGGCTGTCGACCACGCGGGTGAGCGAGGCCTCGTATACCGAGGAACGCGGATCGTGGTTGAAATCGATCGACACCAGCGGCTCGCGATTAACGCCGAGGATGTTTTTCAGGCGACCCTGCGAGGCTTCCTCGAGCACCCGGTCGATCTCTTCCTTGTTCGTGTCGCGCGCGGCCTGGAAGGTCAGATCGACCATCGACACGTTGATGGTCGGCACGCGGATCGCGAAGCCGTCGAGCTTGCCGGCAAGCTCCGGCAGGACGAGGCCCACGGCGGCCGCGGCGCCGGTCTTGGTCGGGATCATCGACACTGCCGCCGCGCGTGCGCGCCGCAGGTCCGAGTGGAACACGTCGGTGAGCACCTGGTCGTTGGTGTAGGCATGAATCGTCGTCATGAGGCCATTTACAACGCCGATCGCCTGGTGCAGCGGCTGGACCAGCGGCGCGAGGCAGTTGGTCGTGCACGAGGCGTTGGAGATGACCTCGTGACTCTTCTTGAGCGTGTCGTGATTGACGCCGTAGACGATGGTCGCATCGACGTCCTTGCCGCCGGGGGCGGAGATGATGACCTTCTTCGCGCCGGCCTGCAGGTGGGCAGAGGCTTTCTCCTTGGTCGTGAACAGCCCGGTGCACTCGAGCACGACGTCGACGCCGAGCTCCTTCCACGGCAGGTTGGCGGGATTGCGCTCCGCGAGCACGCGGATGCGGTCGCCGTTGACGACCAGGTGGTCGCCGTCCACCACCACCTCGGCGCCGAACTTGCCGTGCGCCGAGTCATAGCGCGTCAGGTGTGCATTGGTATTCGCGTCGCCGAGATCATTGATCGCGACGATGGAAATCTCACCGGTGCGCCCGGACTCGTACAGGGCCCGGAGGATGTTGCGGCCGATACGGCCATAACCGTTGATGCCAACCTTGATCGCCATGTCGTTCTCCTTGCAGCGAAACTAGAGCAACGTCCTGAGCCGTGCAGCCACGGCCTCGGGCGTAAAGCCGAAATGTTCGAACAATCGTGGTGCGGGCGCGGACTCGCCGAACCGCTCCATGCCGATGACGGCCCCGGCGGGACCGACGAATGCATCCCAGGGATCCGGCACGCCGGCCTCCACCGCGAGGCGCGCCGTGATGCGCGCCGGTAGGACCGCTTCGCGCCACGCCGCATCCTGCGCGCGGAACGCCTCCACGCAGGGCATGGACACGACGCGCACCGCGATCTCCTCCGCCGCCAGCAGCCCGGCCGCCTCGACCGCGAGCCCGACCTCGGAGCCGGTCGCAATCAGGATCGCGACCGGCTCGCCGGCCGGCTCGTGCAGCACGTAGCCGCCGCGGCGGATGGCCGCCAGCTGCGCCTCGTCGCGCGCCTGGGCGGGCAGATTCTGGCGCGACAGCGCCAGCGCGGTCGGCGTGGTCGTGCTCTCCAGCGCGTCCCGCCAGGCGACCGCGCTCTCTGCCGCGTCGCAAGGCCGCCAGACCCGCAGGTTCGGAATCAGCCTGAGGCTCGCGAGGTGCTCGATCGGCTGGTGCGTCGGCCCGTCCTCGCCGAGGCCGATCGAGTCGTGCGTGTAGACCAGCGTGATCGGCTGGCGCATCAGGGCCGCCATGCGCACCGCGTTGCGCGCGTAGTCCGAAAATACCAGGAAGGTGCCGCCGTAGGGCCGGAACCCGCCGTGCAGCGCAAGCCCGTTGAGGATCGCCGTCATGCCGAACTCGCGCACGCCGAAGTGCAGGTAATTGCCGGCGAAGTCGCCCGCGCCGATGCGCCGGCTGCCCTTGAAGAACGTGTTGTTGGAGCCGCTCAGGTCCGCGGACCCGCCGATCAGCTCCGGCAACAGCGGCCCGTAGCCGTTCAGCGACAGTTCCGAGGCCTTGCGGGTCGCAACGTTGCCGGCATCCGCGGCGAGCTTTGCGATCACGTCGTCGGCCGCGGCCGCCCAGTCTGCCGGCAGTTCGCCGGCAAGGCGCCGCACCAGCTCGGCGCTCTCCACAGGATATTCCTTCGCGTAGGACGCCATCAGGCGATCCCAGTCCGCCTGGGCCGCCGCGCCAGGTTCACGCGCATTCCAGGCAGCGCGAATCTCGTCGGGAATCACGAACGGCGAATGCGGCCAGCCGATGTTCTCCCGCGTGCGCGCGACCTCGTCGGCGCCGAGCGCCGCGCCGTGCGTCGCCTCGGTGCCCTGCTTGTTCGGCGCGCCCCAGCCGATGATCGTGCGGCAGCAGATCAGGCTCGGGCGCCCGGTCTCGGCACACGCGACCTCGATAGCGGCCTTCACCGCCTCCGGGTCGTGCCCGTCGACCCCGGGGACCACGTGCCAGCCATAGGCCCTGAACCTGGCCGGCGTGTCGTCCGTGAACCAGCCCTCGACCTCGCCGTCGATGGAAATCCCGTTGTCGTCGTAGAAGACGACCAGCTTGCCCAGCCCGAGGGTCCCCGCCAGCGAGCAGACCTCGTGCGATATGCCTTCCATCAGGCAGCCGTCGCCCGTGAACACCCAGGTGCGATGGTCCACGACCTCGAAGCCGGGCCGGTTGTAGCGGGCCGCGAGGGCGCGCTCGGCGATCGCCATCCCCACGGCATTCGCGAGGCCCTGGCCCAAAGGCCCGGTGGTGGTCTCGATGCCGAGCTCGGGTTCGTACTCGGGGTGACCCGCGGTGTGGTAGCCGAACTGCCTGAAATTGCGGATCTCGTCCATGGAGAGCGGATAGCCGGAGAGATGCAGCAGGGAATACAGCAGCATCGAGCCGTGGCCGTTCGAGACGACGAAGCGATCGCGGTCCGGCCAGCGCGGGTCGCCCGGGTTGTGCCGCAGGAAATCGTTCCACAGGACCTGGGCGATGTCCGCCATGCCCATGGGCATGCCCGGATGCCCGGAATTGGCCTGCTGAACTGCGTCCATGCTCAACGCACGAATGGCGTTGGCGAGATCTCTGCGCGAGGGCATCTCGGCTCCGGAAATGGCTTGCGGGTAAACAATGCATGTTCGCCGAATCGCGCCGCAGCGGCAACCCCGCGACCGCGCACGGAACCGCTCGCAAAGAGGCCGGGCGGGCCCAAGATCGGTATACTATCGGACCTTTTCCGCCCCCTTACGGTAGCCATCGCATGCCCAACGACTTCCTGTTCACCTCCGAGTCCGTCTCGGAGGGCCACCCTGACAAGATCGCCGACCAGGTTTCCGACGCCGTCCTCGACGCGATTCTGAGCAAGGATCCGAAGGCCAGGGTGGCGGTCGAGACCATGGTCAAGACCGGCATGGCGATCATCGCCGGCGAGGTCACGACCTCGGCTTGGGTCGACCTCGAGGAACTCACGCGCCGGACGATCCTCGACATCGGCTACAACAGTTCCGAGCTCGGCTTCGACGGCGCGACCTGTGCCGTGCTGAATGCGATCGGCAAGCAGACGCCCGACATCGCGCAGGGCGTGGATCGCAGCGACCCGCGCCTCCAGGGGGCGGGAGACCAGGGCCTGATGTTCGGCTACGCCACCAACGAGACCGAGTCGCTGATGCCGGCCCCGATCCACTATGCGCACAAGCTCGTGGAGCGCCAGTCGATCGAGCGCAAGAACGGCACCCTCCCGTGGCTCAGGCCGGATGCGAAAAGCCAGATCACGTTCCGCTACGAGGACAATCGCCCGGTGGGTGTCGAAGCCGTAGTGCTGTCGACCCAGCACGCGCCGGACATCGGCCAGCGGGAGCTCGAGGAAGCGGTCATGGAAGTCATCATCCAGCCGGTGATCCCGGCCGAGTGGCTGGACTCCTGCAAGCGCTTTCACATCAACCCGACGGGTCGCTTCGTCATCGGCGGACCGCTCGGCGACTGCGGCCTGACGGGGCGCAAGATCATCGTCGATACCTACGGCGGCATGGCCCGGCACGGCGGCGGCGCCTTCTCGGGCAAGGACCCGTCCAAGGTCGACCGCTCGGCGGCCTACGCGGCGCGCTGGGTGGCGAAGAACATCGTCGCGGCCGGACTTGCGGAGCGCTGCGAGATCCAGATTTCCTACGCCATCGGCGTCGCGGAGCCCACGTCGATCTCTGTCGAGACCTTCGGCACGGGCAAGGTGTCCAACCAGCGCCTTACCGCGCTGGTGCGCGAGCACTTCGACCTCACGCCCTACGGCATCATCCTCGAGCTGGACCTGATCCGGCCGATCTACCAGGCCACCGCCGCCTACGGGCATTTCGGCCGTGACAACCCGGACTTCACCTGGGAGTCCACCCAGAAAGCCGACCTGCTGCGCGCCGAGGCCTGAGCCTTGGCAACACATCACGCAGCGACCGCAGAATATTCGGAGACACTATGAGCAGCCAGACCGCACAAGCAATCCAGCCGGACTTTCACGTCGCCGATCTCGGCCTCGCCGACTGGGGGCGCAAGGAAATCGCCATCGCCGAGACCGAGATGCCGGGGCTTATGGCGCTGCGCGCCAAGTACGGCAAGGACAAGCCGCTCAAGGGCGCGCGCGTCGCCGGCAGCCTGCACATGACGATCCAGACCGCCGTGCTGATCGAGACCCTCCTGGAACTCGGCGCGGAGGTGCGCTGGGCGTCCTGCAACATCTACTCGACGCAGGATCACGCGGCGGCGGCCATCGCCAAGGCCGGCGTGCCGGTATTCGCCTACAAGGGCGAGACGCTGGACGAGTACTGGGAGTTCACGCACCGCATCCTCGAGTGGGGCGACGGCGGCGAGCCGAACATGATCCTCGATGACGGCGGCGACGCGACCCTGGCCGTGACGCTCGGCGCGCGCGCCGAGGAGGATCCCACGGTGCTCGACGCCCCCGGCAGCGAGGAGGAGGAGTCACTGTTCAAGGCCATCCGGCACCGGCTCGAGACCCGTCCCGGCTGGTACACGAAGGTGCAGGACAGCATCCTCGGCGTCACCGAAGAGACGACCACGGGCGTGCACCGCCTGTACCAGATGGAGAAGGACGGCCGCCTGCCGTTCCCGGCGATCAACGTCAACGACTCGGTCACGAAGAGCAAGTTCGACAATCTCTACGGCTGCCGCGAGTCACTCGTCGACGGCATCAAGCGCGCCACCGACGTGATGATCGCCGGCAAGATCGCGGTGATCGCAGGTTACGGCGACGTCGGCAAGGGCTGTGCCCAGTCGCTGCGCGGCCTGGGCGCGACCGTGTGGGTCACCGAGATCGACCCGATCTGCGCGCTGCAGGCGAGCATGGAGGGCTATCGCGTGGTGACCATGGACGAGGCCGTCGACAAGGCGGATATCTTCGTCACCGCCACCGGCAATTACCACGTCATCACGCGCGAGCATGCGCTGCGGATGAAGAACCAGGCCATCGTCTGCAACATCGGGCATTTCGACAACGAGATCGACGTCGCCGGGTTGAAGAACTACCCGTGGGAGAACATCAAGCCACAGGTCGACCACGTGATCTTCCCGGACGGCAAGCGCATCATCCTGCTGGCCGAGGGCCGGCTCGTGAACCTGGGCTGCGCCACCGGCCACCCGAGCTTCGTGATGTCGGCCAGCTTCACCAACCAGGTGCTGGCGCAGATGGAGCTGTTCGGCAATGACGGCCGTTACGCCAACAAGGTCTACGTCCTCCCGAAGCACCTCGACGAGGAGGTCGCGCGGCTGCACCTGGGGCGGATCGGCGCGCAGTTGACGAAGCTGCGACCGGACCAGGCAAAATACATCGGCGTCGACCAGAACGGGCCGTTCAAGCCGGACCATTACCGCTATTGAGGTAGGGGACACTGCAGGAAGGGGACACTGCTTAAAAGCAGTGTCCCCATCTTCGCAGTGTCCCCGTCTCAGCGCTTCCTGGCGAGCGTCAGGCCGTCGCCGATCGGCACGAGCGACAGGTCGACGCGCGCGTCGTCCCTGAGCTTCTCGTTGAAGGCGCGAATCGCCACCGTGTCCGGCTGCTGGTCGTCGGGGTCGGCGACCGCGCCGTCCCACAGCGTGTTGTCCACGGCGATCAGCCCGCCGGGGCGCAACAGCTCGAGGAGGCGCTCGTAGTAATCCGGGTAGGCGCCCTTGTCGGCATCGATGAAACCGAAGTCCCAGGCCCCCGCGCCGCCCGCCGCGAGCAGTCCGTCGAGGGTCTCGAGCGCCGGCGCGATCCGCAGGTCGATCCTGCCGGCCACGCCCGCTTCCTGCCAGTAACGGCGCGCCACGGCGGTGTATTCCTCGCTGATGTCGCAGGCGACGATGCGCCCGGTCGGGGGCATGGCCAGGGCTACCGCCAGGCTGCTGTAGCCGGTGAACACGCCGACCTCGATACACCGCGTGGCCCCGAGCAGGCGCGCCAGCAACGCCATGAACTGCCCCTGCTCGGGTGCGATCTGCATGTTCGCACGCGGATGCGCCGCGGTCTCGGCGCGCAGCCGCGCGAGCACGGCCGGCTCGCGCAGCGAGGCGGACAGCAGGTATTCGTAGAGCGGCCCGTCGAGGGCGATGCTGCGATTGGACATGAGGTAAATCCCATTGCGGCGATCGTGGTTTGGTTACACTAGCGATTCCAGCGGATTCTAAGGGGTACAGGGCATGGGCGCAGACCGTCCGCTGCGGTTGCTCCAGCTCACCGACAGCCACCTGCGCGGCGCGCCCGATGGCCACGTGAAGGGCTGGCCGACGCGTGAGTCCCTCCAACTGACGCTCGCCGCCGCGCTCGCGGACCGTGCGCCGCCCGATGCCATCCTCGCCACCGGCGACCTGTCGCAGGACGGCTCCCCGGAATCCTACCGCCATGTGCGGGAAATCCTCGCGACGCCGAGCGTGCCCGTGTACTGCATTCCCGGCAATCACGACGATCCCGCCAACATGGCCGCGGAGCTCGACCGCCCCCCCTTCCACTATTGCGGCGACTACGCGCTCGGCCGCTGGCGTCTCGTGATGCTTACCACCTGGGACGGCGACCGCGGCGGCGGCCGCCTGCCACAGGACGAGTTGCAGCGCCTCGGTCGGGCGCTGGAGCAGCACACCGAGCCCCATGTGCTCGTCGTCCTGCACCACCACCCGGTGCCCACGGGCTCCTGGCTGGACAAGGTCGGACTCGACAATGCCGACGATTTCTTTGCCGTCATCGACGCCTGCGCGCGCGTGCGTTGCATCCTGTGGGGGCACGTGCACCAGGAACAGGAGAGCCAGCGCCGCGGCGTGCGCATGCTCGGCACGCCGTCGACCTGTTTCCAGTTCATGCCCAAGGTGCAGGAATCCGACGTGGACCGGGCAGCCGGTCCCGGCTGGCGCTGGCTGGAGCTCCTGCCGGACGGACGGATCGTCAGCCGTGTCGAGCGTGCGCCGAAGCCGCCGGGGTTCGGGGCGTGAGCCGGGCCGCGCCGGGCGATGCGCGCCATGCGCTGGTGCGCTGTTACGGCTGGCTCAGGCAATACGGCCTCAACGACTCCCACAGCGGCAACGCGTCGCTGCGCGAAGGCGAGATCGCCTGGGTCACGCCGACCGGCTGCTGCGCCGATACCCTGGGCGTGGACGACCTGCTGGCCTGCCGCCTCGACCGGCCGGCACCGTCCGGCGCCTCGCTCGACGCGCCGCTGCATCTCGCCGTGTATCGCGCCCGGCCGGACGCGACGGCCGTGCTGCACAGCCACGGGCCGTACAGCATCGCGATGACGCTCGCCAAAGGCGATTTCCGCGCCATCGATTTCGAGGGCCGCTATTATTTTCCCGTGGTCCCGGTGCTGGACATCCCGCCCGAACAGTACCCAACCCGTTCCCCGGACGAGGTCGCCGCGGCCCTCGCGGAGCACCGCATCTGCATCGTGCGCGGGCACGGCGTCTACGCGGCGGGCGCGACCCTCGACCTCGCCTACAAGTGGACCTGCTCGCTGGAGTCCTCGGCGCGCATCGCGTGGCTGGCGCGCGTCGCCGCCTCCGGCACCAGGGCCCGCCGCTCTTGATCGCACGCGGCATCGTCCTTTTCGCCCTGTGGTCGGTCACGGGGCCGCTGGCGGCCGTCCCGCTGTGGTCGCTGCAGAGCGCCGACGGCTCGAGCACGGTGATGCTGCTGGGCTCGGTGCATGTGCTCCGGGACGAAGATCAGCCGCTGCCCGAAGCGGTGCGCGCGGCTTACCTGCGGGCGGACCGCGTCGTCATGGAGCTCGACCCCCGCGAACTGGAACCGGCGGCGGCGGCCCTGGTGCTGCAGCGCGTCGGCACCGTCTCGCCGGGTGGCTCGGTCGGCGAGCTGCTCAGCGCGGAAGAGTGGCGCCGTGCCGAGGCCCACGCCAGCGCCGCGGGACTCGAGCTCGGTCCGGTCGCGGCCGCGGAGCCCTGGTTCGCGACCCTGGTGCTGCAGACCGCCGCGCTCGCGCGGGCGGGATACGAGCCGGCGCGCGGCGTCGACCTCCAGGTGGCCGGCTGGGCGGCGCGGGACGGCAAGCCCGTGACCGGCCTGGAGACGCTCGAAGCCCAGCTGCGGCTATTCAAGGACCTGGACGCCGAGACACAACGCGAGGTGTTCCTCAGGACGCTCGAGGAACTGCCGTCCCTGGAGGCCGAAACGGCCGAACTCGTGGCGCGCTGGCGAGCCGGCGACATCGACGCGCTCGAACGGCAGCTCGAGCGGGACTTCGACGGCATCGAGCACCTGTACACCCGCATCGTGAGCGGCCGGAACCGCGCCTGGCTTCCCGGGATCACGGCTCTGCTGGCGCAGGACGGCACCAGCCTGGTGGTCGTCGGGGCCCTGCACCTTGTCGGCCCAGAGGGCGTGCCGGCGCTGCTGGCGCGGTGCCTGCCGGGGGTTCAGATCTCGATCATCTCGAAGTCTTCCTTGCCCGCGCCGCAATCCGGGCAGCGCCAGCTGAGCGGGACGTCGTCCCACTTCGTGCCGGGCGCGAGGCCGCCTTCGGGGTCGCCTGCAGCTTCCTCGTACACAAACCCGCAAATGACGCACATCCAGGCTTTCATCAATGACCCGCCGCGGCGATAATCGAGACAACCGCCGATTCTCGCACGCAGACGCGCCCGACCCAAGCCGTATGACACACATTCCACCCACGGTGCTGGTCGTGGCCGGCAACGATCCCTCCGGCGGCGCCGGCATTGCCGCCGACCTCCAGGCGATCACCGCGGCCGGCGCACATCCGGCACCGGTCATCACCGCCCTCACGGTGCAGGACACCGTCAATGCGACCGCCGTGGAGCCGGTGTCGCCCGCCCTGGTCGCGGCGCAGATGGAAGCGGTACTCGACGACATCCCGGTCGCGGCGGTCAAGATCGGCCTGCTGGCGACGGCTGCGATCGCCGCGGCGGTGGCCGACGTGCTGGCGCGACATCCGGCCGTCCCCGTCGTGCTCGATCCGGTGCTGGTCGCGGCGGGCGGCGCGCGGCTCGCCGAGGACGCGCTGGTCGACGCCATCCTCGCGCGCCTCTGCCCGCTGACCGCGCTGCTGACGCCCAATGCGCTCGAGATCCGCCGGCTCGCGCCGGGCGACGAGGATACGGCCGCGCGCGCGGCGGCATTGCGCCGTGCCGGCTGCGCCTACGTGCTCGCCAAGGGCGGCGACGAACCCGACAGCGGGGCCGGCGAGGTGCTCGACACGCTGTACGGCCCCGCCGGGCCGCGCGAGTTCCGCTCCCCCCGCCTCGCGGGCAGTTTTCACGGGTCCGGCTGTACCCTCGCCTCCGCCTGTGCCGCGCGCATCGCCTGCGGCGATTCCGTCGAGGAGGCCGTGGCCCGGGCCCAGGCCCTGACCCACGCGTGGCTCGAGCGCGCGTTCCGGCCGGGCCGCGGGCAGCACGTGCCCTTGCGCCGCCCGGCCTGAGCGCATGGCGAAGCCCGCGCTGCCGCCGGGGCTGTATGCCCTGACCGACCCTGAGCTGCTGCCCGAGGCCGTGCTCGCCGAGCGCGTGGCGCAGGCCATCCTGGGCGGTGCGCGCATCGTGCAGTTCCGCGACAAGACCGCGGACGCGGCGGCGCTGCGCAGGCGCGCGCGGGCGGTCCTGGAGGCGTGCCGCGCGCACGGCGCGTTGTGCATCATCAACGACGACGCCGCGCTGGCCGCGGAGCTGGGCGCCGACGGCGTGCACCTCGGGCGCGACGACGACGAGCCGGCGCGTGCCCGCGAGCTCGTCGGCCCGCACCGGCTCATCGGCGTGTCCTGCTACGACCGGCCGGCCCTCGCCCGGGCAGCCGTTGCCGCCGGCGCGGACTACGTCGCGTTCGGCAGCATCTGGCCGTCGCTCAGCAAGCCCGGCGCAACACGCGCCTCGCTGGCGCTGCTCGGCGAAGCCGCGCACAAGCTGCCGGTGCCGGTCGTCGCGATCGGCGGGATCACGCGCGACAATGCCGCGGCGACCGTCGCGGCGGGCGCGCATTGCATCGCCGTGATTCGCGACCTGTTCGGCGGCCCCGATCCGCGCACTGCCGCGCAGGTACTTTCCGCAGCCTGCGAGCGCGGCCGCGCAAGGCTAGAATGACGGTTTTGCCGGGCCGCTTGCCGCGGCCGGGCCGGTTTCAGGAGGCTCGCCGATCGTGAACCTGTTCCAGGAGGCCCAGCGCTACATTCCCGGCGGCGTGAATTCGCCGGTGCGCGCGTTCCGCTCCGTCGGCGGCGATCCGGTGTTCATCCGCAAGGCGGCGGGCGCCTACATCTGGGGCGAGGACGGCCAGCGCTATACCGATTACGTCGGCTCATGGGGTCCGATGGTGCTGGGCCATGCGCATCCGGACGTCATCGAGGCGGTCCGCGCCGCGGCGCTCGACGGCCTGTCCTTCGGCGCCCCCACGGCGATCGAGACCGAGCTTGCCAGGCGGGTGTGCGAGATCATGCCGTCGATCGAGCTGGTGCGCTTCGTCAGCTCCGGCACCGAGGCGACCATGAGCGCGATCCGCCTCGCGCGCGGCTTCACCGGGCGCGACAAGATCGTCAAGTTCGAGGGCTGCTACCACGGCCACTCGGACTCGCTGCTGGTCAAGGCGGGCTCGGGCGCGCTGACGCTCGGCGTGCCGACCTCGCCGGGCGTGCCCGCCTCGCTCGCGCAGCACACCATCACGCTGACCTACAACGACCTCGACGAGGTCGAGCAGGTCTTCGCGCAGCTCGGCGCCGAAATCGCCTGCATCATCGTCGAGCCGATCGCCGGCAACATGAACATGGTGCTGCCGTCGCCCGGCTTCCTCGAGGGTCTGCGCACGGCCTGCGACCGGCACGGCGCGCTGCTGATTTTCGACGAGGTCATGACCGGCTTCCGCGTGGCGCTCGGCGGCGTCCAGGAGCTGTCCGGCGTGCGCCCGGACCTCACGACCCTCGGCAAAATCATCGGCGGCGGCATGCCGGTCGGCGCTTTCGGCGGCCGGCGCGACGTCATGGAGCAGATCGCGCCGCTCGGCCCGATCTACCAGGCGGGCACGCTGTCCGGCAACCCGGTGGCCATGCATGCGGGGGTCGCGACCCTCGCGCGCCTCGACCCGGCGTCCTACGAAGTGCTCGGCGCCCGCACGCGCCGGCTCGTCGCTGGCATCCAGGCCGCCGCGGACGCGGCCGGCGTGCCTTTTTCAGGCCACTCGGTCGGCGGTATGTTCGGCCTGTTCTTCACCGGCGACGGCCCCGTGCGCAGCTTCAGGCAGGTCATGGCCTGCGACCAGGAACGCTTCAAGGCATTCTTCCACGGCATGCTCGACGAAGGCGTATACCTCGCGCCCTCGGCCTTCGAGGCCGGCTTCGTCTCGCTGGCGCACACGGACGAGGATATTGACGCGACGGTGGCCGCGGCCGGGCGGGTATTGGGGGCTTAAGGCTGTGAAAGGGGACACTGCTTTAAAGCAGTGTCCCCATCCGAGCAGTGTCCCCTTAAAAGCCCCCGCCGCAGCGCCAGCACGACTCGAAGCTCGCCGCGTTGAGTTCGCCGCACGCGCCGCAGCGCCACTCCTCCCCGGCCGGACGCTCGCGCTCGTAGCGCGCCAGCACGGCGGCGGCACTGGCGCGATAGCGGCCCGGCACGACCAGGCGCACGTCGCAGACCCGCGGCACCCCGCTGTAGCCGCCCACCAGGTCCGCGCCGGTCACGGTGGCGGGAATGCCCTCGCTCTCCAGCAGGCCCTGCAGCAGGCTGGCCTCGATGGGATCGGTGCCGCGATGGACGCAGACCGGATCGCGCCCCGCGAACAGCGCCGCATTCCGGGACTCCGGCATCTCAGCGCCCCAGGCTCTTCAGCAGCGGCTCGAGATACTCGAGGCGCTTCAGCGGGTCGAACAGCTCGAGGCAATGCTGCTTGTGCTCGAGGTCGATGGGCAGCAGTTCCGCGAGCCGGCAACCGACCCAGCCCGCGTCGCCGAAGTCCGGCGTCACGTGGCGATAATGCGGCCCCAGGTCCTCGAACACGCCCTCGAGCAGCCGCGTCATGTCATGGAAGCTCTCCGGCAGCGACACCACCGGCTCGGACTCGAGCAGGTCGACGATGCCGACATTCAGGCCATCGTCCAGGCGGCGCGATGAACGCAGCAGAAAGCGCGCGCCGCCGATCACCACCACGCCGAGCGTGCCGTCGTTCAGCTGATCCCAGTCCACGATCGTCGCCACGGTGCCGAGCTGCTCCATGCTCGCCGGCCCGGACTCCTCGCCCGCCTTGATCAGCAGAATGCCGAAGCCGACGCCGGACTTGAGGCAGCGGCTGATCATGTCCACGTAGCGCGGCTCGAAGATGCGCAGCGGCAGGGGACCGCCCGGGAACAGGACCGTCTGCAGCGGGAACAGCGGGATTTCGAACGGCTTGCTCACCCGCTGCCGCCCCCGCCCCACGCGGGTACGAGATGCTGCGGAAGGCCGAGATGGTCGAGCACGCGCGCCACGACGAAATCGACCAGCGCGGCGACGTCGGCGGGCCGGTGATAGAAGCCCGGATTCGCGGGCATGATCACCGCGCCGGCGCGCGCGAGCGTCAGCATGTTCTCGAGGTGTATGGCCGAGAACGGCGTCTCGCGGACGACCAGCAACAGGGGGCGGCGCTCCTTGAGGACCACATCGCCCGCACGCTCGATGAGACTGCGGCTCGCACCCGTGGCAAGCGCCGACACCGTGGCCGTCGTGCAGGGGCAGACGACCATCGCGGCGGGCGCGGCGGAGCCGCTGGCGACCGGCGCGGTCCACTCCTCCCGGCCGTGCACGGCGAGGCGTGACTCCGGCACGCCGTGGCGTTCACAGAAAAAGCGCTGGATCTCCGCCGGCCTGGACGGCAGGGCGAGATCCGTTTCCATGCCGATGACGACCTGCGCCGGCTTGGAGATCATCAGCGTGACCCGGCACTCCGCCCCCAGCAGGCACTCGAGGAGGCGCAGCCCGTACTGCGCGCCCGATGCGCCGGTCATCGCCAGTGCCACGTGCAGGCTCATTCCGCGTCCCTCCTCGCGCGCGCCTCGAGGCCGTTCAGCAATCGGCGGTGCAGCCCGCCGAAACTCCCGTTCGACATCAGCACCACGCGATCACCGGCGCGCAGCTCTGCCAGCAGTATAGCCTCCAGGTCCTCGAGCTCCGCGGCGATGCAGGCGCGCTCCCCGAGAGCGCGCAACGCGCCGGCCGCGTCCCAGCCGAGCCCGGCGGGCGCGTGGACATAGACCCGGTCGGCCGCCCCCAGCGAGGGCGCGAGCGTCGCGGCGTGCACGCCCAGCCGCATGGTGTTCGAGCGTGGCTCGAGGACGGCGACCAGCCGCCCCCGTTCCAGCCCGTCGCGCATCGCCTCGAGCGTGCGCGCGATCGCGGTCGGATGATGCGCGAAGTCGTCGAACAGCTCGACGCCGGCGGCGGTGCCGATCCATTCCTGGCGGCGCTTCACGCCACGGAACGCCTCGAGCGACCGGACCGATGCCTCGAACGGCACCCCCGCATGCCGTGCGGCCAGCATCGCGGCCAGCGCGTTCTCGGCATTATGGGCGCCGGGCATGGCCCACTTTACGCGCGCGACCTCGCCGCCGTCGGGATCCGTCACCGTGAAACCGCCGGGGACGAGGCGCGCCTGCCAGGCGGGCGCCGGCGACCCGCCCGCGGCAGCGGCGAACCGCTCTACCGGCGTCCAGCACCCTTTCGCCAGGACGTCCTCGAGCGCCGCCTCGCCGCCGTTCGACACGATCAGCCCCTTGCCCGGCACCGTCCGGACCAGGTGGTGGAACTGCCGCTGTATCGCGGCGAGGTCGTCGAAGATGTCCGCGTGGTCGAACTCCAGGTTGCCGAGGACGAGCGTGCGCGGCCGGTAATGGACGAACTTCGAGCGCTTGTCGAAGAACGCCGTATCGTACTCGTCGGCCTCGACGACGAAAAACGGCGCATCCCCCAGTCGCGCCGAGGCCTCGAAGTCGGCGGGAATGCCGCCGACGAGGAAGCCGGGACGCAGGCCCGCCGCTTCCAGCAGAAAGGCGAGAATAGTCGTGGTCGTGGTCTTGCCGTGCGTGCCGGCCACCGCCAGCGTCCAGCGATCCCGCAGGACTTCGCGCGCGAGCCACTCGGGCCCGGAGCAGTAGGCCAGCCCGGAGTCCAGCAGGCGCTCGACGACCGGCATCCCGCGGCTCATGACGTTGCCGACGATGACGCAGTCCGGCGCCGGCTCGAGCCGGTCGTTGTCGTAGCCCTCGACGATCTCTATGCCGAGCTGCGCGAGCTGCGTGCTCATCGGCGGGTAGAGCGCCCGGTCCGTGCCGGTAACGCGGTGGCCGAGCGCCCGCGCCAGCGATGCGATTCCCGCCATGAACGTGCCGCCGATACCGAGGATATGGACGTGCATCACGCGACGGCAAAAAGTTTGCGGAAGATGCCGACGCTGGCGGCGAAGTACATTACGGCGGCAAGCACGCCTGCCGGGTAACTCCAGTCGAGCGCATGGCGCAGGATGTGCCCGGTGACCAGCAGCGAGGCCAGCAGGATCAGGAGCAGGCCGAGGCTGCTCAGCAGGGCCGGCAGTTCGAGTCCCGGCGCCGGCGCGCCGTCTGCGATTGCGCTCACCGCGGCCCACACGAACGGCAGCGCGAGCGCGCTCAGCAGGGCGCCGGTGCCGAACATCGCGGCGAGGGTCTGGGTAACGCGCCCGGCCCGGCCCGTCGCCACCAGCAGGCCGCCGAACACCGTTACGACGAGCACCAGGTCGAGCGCGAGCTGGCCGACGAGCGGACCCATCCCCGACACGGACGGCCACAGCGTCGCCGTGCCCATGGCGAGATAGGCGCACAGCGCCAGGCCGAGCACGGGGCCGGCTGCGGGCACGTCCTGCGGTCCTTTGCGGTGCAGGGCGATGTCGATAAACAGGCGAATCAGGGGCTGCATGGCATCACCTTTGGCAGCCGGCATCATACCCGGCCGCCCCGATCTGGGATAATCCCGCCATGAGCGACTACCTGTTCATCGATCGGGCGGACGAGGCCGCGGCGCTGGCGCGCGAATGGGCCGGCGTGACGCGACTCGCGGTGGACACGGAATTCGTCCGCGAGAGCACTTACACGGCGCAGCTGTGCCTGCTGCAGGTGTCGGACGGGGAGCGGGTCGCGTGCCTCGACATGCTCGCGCTGGACGGGCCCGGCGCGTTCGCCGGCGTGCTCGCCGATGCCGCCGTGCGCAAGGTGTTCCATTCCGCGCGCCAGGACCTGGAAGTGCTGAACGAGCATCTCGGTGCCGTCCCCGGGCCAGTGTGGGACACGCAGATCGCCGCCGCCATGCTCGGCTACCCGGACCAGGTGGGCTACACCCAGCTCACCGGCGCGGAGCTGGGCGTCACGCTGCCGAAGGACCATGCGCGCACGGACTGGAGCCGTCGCCCGCTGTCCGCCGAGCAACTGAACTATGCCGCCGCGGACGTGCTGTGGCTGCTGCCGCTGGCCGAGCGCCTGGAGGACAAGCTGGCATCCCTCGGGCGCCGCGACTGGGTGGCGAATGAAAGCGCGGGACTGTGCGATCCGGATCTCTATGCGTTCGACGCGGAGGGCGCGTGGCGCCGGGTCAAGGGTGCCGGCCACGCACAGGGAGCAACCCTCGCCCGCATCGCCGCGCTGGCCCGCTGGCGCGAAGAGGAGGCGCGCCGCTGCAACCGGCCGCGGCGCTGGATCCTGAAGGACGATTCGATCCTCGCCCTTGCGGAGTGCAATCCCGACGACCACGACGCGCTGGCCAGGCTGGACGCCCTGCCGCCGTCGATCTTGCGCCGGCACAGTGACGCGTTGCTCGGGCTGCTGCGCGAGGCCGCGCACGTCGAGCCGCCCGTGTCATCTGCACCGGCACGGCTCGAGCCCGCGCAGGACCGCCTGGCGCGCCGCCTGCTGGCCCGCCTGCGGCAGCTGGCCGAACAGCATCGCGTGTCCGCGCCGCTGCTGGCGACGCGCAGGGAGGTCGAGGCGCTGGTGAGGGGACGGCGCGATCTGCCACTGCTGTCGGGCTGGCGCCGCGAGCTTGCCGGCGAGGAACTCCTGCGCCTGCTCGAGGCCGCCTAGGCCGCCAAGGACACTGCTCGGGGCCACTGCTCGGGGACACTGCTTTCAAGCTGTGTCCCCTTATTCGCCAGGGGACCGCGGGACCGCACCGTCACATGCTCCCCGCGCTTGGAATTCTTATGCCGCGCGGCAAGCATGTGACGTTCCGGTCCCGCTGCGCAGTCGATGAGGTCGACGCTGTCGGGCGGCGCTGCAGCAACGTGGCGGCGATTTTGCCGAGGCGGCGGCCCGGCGAGGCTGAACTCGTCGATGGGGTAGCGGGATCGGGACGTCATAGGCCCGCTGAGGGAGATAAGATTTCCCGAGCGAAGCGGGCCTATGACGGCGCGGTCCCGCGGTCCTGCTCAATTCAAGAAGGGGACACAGCTTGAAAGCAGTGTCCCCGAGCAGTGGCCCCGAGCAATGTCCCCGGCGTTGCTACAGGCCGAGCGCAGCTACCAGGCGCGCGTAGACTTCGTCCAGCTCGCCTTCCGCGTCTACCGTCCTGAGCTTGCCGGCGCCGCGGTAATGGTTCACCAGCGGCTCGGTCTCGGCGCGGTAGACTTCGAGTCGCCGCGCGATCGTCTCTTCCTTGTCGTCGGCGCGCTGCACGAGTTCGCCGCCGCAGCTGCCGCAGCGCCCGTCGGCCGGCGGCGGCAGGAAGTGGATGTTGTAGACCCGGCCGCAGCCCGTGCAGCTGCGCCGCCCGGTGAGGCGCTTCATGAGGATCGCGAAGTCGAGATCCATCAGCACGGCGGCGTCGAGCGGCTTGCCGAGCTCCGCGAGAACGCCCTCGAGCGCCTCGGCCTGTGCGAGGTTGCGCGGGAAGCCGTCGAGAATGAAGCCCTGCTCCGCATCGGGCTGGGCAATGCGGTCCTTCAGGATGCCGAGCACGATGTCGTCAGAGACCAGTTTGCCCGCGTCCATCGCGGCCTTGGCCCTGAGGCCATGCTCCGTGCCGCGCGCGACCGCGTCCCTGAGCAGGTCGCCAGTCGATACCTGCGGAAAACCGTAGTCGGCCACGAGCTTCTTCGCCTGGGTGCCCTTGCCCGAGCCCGGGGCACCGAGCAGAACGATGCGCATTCGCCTTCTCCCCCTAGCTGTCGCACGGCCGTACCGGCCGGGCAACCAAGCTTGCCGCCCCGTCCATGTGCGGTCAAATCCCTCGCGGCGAGGCTGACCGCCGCAGTACCGATCCGCTATGCTTTCCAGGCCCCCCAGGACGCGAACACAGGAGCAAGGATGAAGAAGCGGAACCTGTTCTATGCCCAGTCGGGCGGTGTTACGGCCGTCATCAATGCCACGGCCTGCGCCGTCATCGAGACCGCCCGCGCGCGGCGCGATCGCGTCGGCAAGGTGCTGGCCGGCAAGATGGGTATCGTCGGCGCACTGCGCGAGGAGTTGATCGACACGAGCAAGGAGCCTGCCGGGGCGATCGCGGCGCTGCGCCACACGCCGGGCGGAGCCTTCGGCTCGGTGCGCTACAAGCTGAAGAGCATCGAGCAGAGCGCGGCCGAATACCGGCGCCTGATCGAGGTGTTTCGCGCGCACGATATCGGCTACTTCATCTACAACGGCGGCGGCGATTCGATGGACACGGCCAACAAGATCGCGCAGGTCGCGAGACAGATGGACTACGACATCACCTGCGTCGGCGTGCCGAAAACCGTGGACAACGACCTGCCGGTTACGGACAACTGCCCGGGATTCGGCTCGGTGGCGAAGTACGTCGCGGTGTCCACGCTGGAGGCCGGCATCGACGTCGGCTCTATGCCGCAGACCAAGGTGTTCATTCTCGAGGTCATGGGTCGCCACGCGGGCTGGATCGCCGCGGCCGGCGGGCTGGCGGGCAAGGACCGCAGCGAACCGCCGCATATCATCCTGTTCCCCGAGGTGCCGTTCGACCAGGACCGGTTCATCGACAAAGTGCGCGAGAGCGTCGAGCGCCACGACAGCTGCGTCGTGGTCGCATCGGAGGGCATTCGCCGGCCGGACGGCAGCTTCGTCGCCGAGTCCGGCACCAAGGATGCGTTCGGCCATGCGCAGCTCGGCGGCGTCGCACCGCATCTCGCCGGGATCGTGCGCGGCCGGCTGGGCTACAAGTTCCACTGGGCCGTGGCCGACTACCTGCAGCGCTCCGCCCGCCATATCGCGTCGCGAGTCGATGTCGAGCAGGCCTACGCGATGGGCAAGGCCGCGGTGGAGATGGCGCTCGCAGGTGTGCACGGCAAGCTGCCGGTGATCGTCCGGACCTCGGACAAGCCCTACCGCTGGAAGGTCGGCCAGGCGGACCTGGCGAAGGTCGCGAACGTCGAGAAGACGCTGCCGAAGAAATACATCGCGGCGGACGGCTTCCATATCACTGCGGCCTGCCGCCGCTACCTGGCGCCGCTGATCAAAGGCGAGGATTACCCGCCGTATCGCGACGGGCTGCCGCAGTACGTCCGCCTGAAAAACCAGTTGGCGAAGAAGAAGTTGCCGGCCTGGGAGGCCTGAGGAAAGAAGAAGATTTTCGCGCGGCTCTGCCCCTTGGCGTCTCCGCGCGAGCCTCTTCTTCCTAGAGCAGCGGCACCAGCAACAGCGCCACGATGTTGATGATCTTGATCAGCGGGTTGATGGCCGGGCCGGCGGTGTCCTTGTAGGGATCGCCGACGGTATCACCGGTGACGGCCGCCTTGTGCGCCTCGGACCCCTTGCCGCCGTGATTACCGTCCTCGATGTACTTCTTGGCGTTGTCCCAGGCACCACCGCCCGTGGTCATGGACACTGCGACGAAGATCCCGGTGACGATCGTGCCGATCAGCAGGCCGCCGAGCGCCTCCGGGCCGAGCAGGAAACCGACGACGATCGGCGCGGCGACGGGCAGCAGCGACGGCACGAGCATTTCCTTGATGGCCGCCTTGGTCAGCATGTCCACCGCGCGCGAATAATCCGGCCGTGCGGTCCCCTGCATGATGCCCGGGATCTCGCGGAACTGGCGGCGCACCTCGTTGACGACCGAGGCTGCCGCGCGGCCGACGGCTTCCATCGCCATGGCGGCGAAGAGGAACGGGATCAGCCCGCCGATGAACAGGCCGATGATGGTCATCGGGCTGTCCAGCAGGAACGAGGTCGTCTTCCCCGCGGCCTCCAGGCCGTGCGTGTAGTCCGCGAACAGGACGAGCGCCGCCAGGCCGGCGGAACCGATCGCATAGCCCTTGGTGACCGCCTTGGTCGTGTTACCGACCGCGTCCAGCGGATCGGTGATGTCGCGCACCTCGCTCGGCAGGTCCGACATCTCGGCGATCCCGCCCGCGTTGTCCGTGATCGGGCCGTAGGCGTCGAGCGCGACGACCATCCCCGCCATGGACAGCATTGCCGTGGCCGCGATGGCGATGCCGTAGAGCCCGCCCAGCGCATGCGCCGTCCAGATGGACGCGCACACCGCGAGGACGGGCAGGGCCGTGGATTTCATCGAGACCGCCAGGCCCGCGATGATGTTGGTCGCGTGGCCGGTCTCCGAGGCCGCGGCCACGGACCGCACCGGGCCGTACTCGGTCGCGGTGTAGTACTCGGTGATCACTACCATCGCCGCCGTGAGCACAAGCCCGACCAGGCCGCAGAAATACAGGTTGGCCGCGCCGATGGGCGAGTCCGCCATCAGGCTCGCAGTCACCGGATAGAACGCCACGGCCGCCAGCACGCCCGAGACGATCACGCCCTTGTAGAGGGCGTTCATGATCTTGCCGCCGCTGGAAATCTTCACGAAGAAGGTGCCGATGACCGACGCGATGATCGACGCGCCGCCCAGCACGAGCGGATACAGTACCCCGTTCGGGCCGACCTCGGACGCCATCACGAGTGCCAGCAGCATGGTCGCGATAATGGTGACGGCATAGGTCTCGAACAGGTCGGCGGCCATGCCCGCGCAGTCGCCGACATTGTCGCCGACGTTGTCGGCGATCACCGCCGGGTTACGCGGGTCGTCCTCCGGGATGCCCGCCTCGACCTTCCCCACCAGGTCGGCGCCGACGTCCGCCCCCTTGGTGAAGATGCCGCCGCCGAGGCGCGCGAAAATCGAGATCAACGACGAGCCGAAAGCCAGTCCCACCAAGGCGTGGACCGCGTGGTCGCCGTAGCCCATCGCCAGCAGCACCCAGTAATAGCCGGCCGTGCCCAGCATGCCAAGGCCGACCACCAGGATGCCCGTCACGGCGCCGCCCCGGAAGGCGACGTCGAGCGCCGGCGCGAGGCCGCGGCGCGCCGCTTCCGCGGTGCGGACGTTCGCGCGCACGGAGACGAACATGCCGATGTAGCCGGTGGCGGCGGAGAGGATCGCGCCGAGAGCGAAGCCGATCGCTGTCGCCCAGTCCAGCGCGAAACCGACGACGATGAACAGTACGAAGCCCACTATGCCGATCGTCGTGTACTGGCGGTTCAGGTAAGCCTGGGCACCCTCCTGGATCGCACCCGAGATCTCCTGCATCCGCTCCGTGCCGGCGGGCTGGGCCAACACCCAGCGCACCGACCAGGCGCCGTAGAGGATCGCGACGACGGCGCAGCCGAGGGCTGCGATCAAACCGTATTCAATAAGCATGTCAGCTTCTCTCCAGTGATCTCGAGCCCGGCACGGCCTCGCGCCGGCCAACGCAAGCCGGGCATTATAGCGACTCGATCCGGGCTTGGTAGACCCTGGCGGTCAGTGGCCGGCGATGCCGAGCGGCTTCGGCCGGCCCACCGCGAAGCCCTGCACGAAATCGACCTTGAGGGCGCGCACCATCTCGAAGGCCTGCTCCGTCTCGACATGCTCAGCGACGACCTTGATCCCCAGGCTGCGGGCCAGGTCGATCATCGCGGTGACCATCGCCATGCTGACATCATCCGTGCCGAGGCTGCGGATATATGAGCCGTCGATCTTCAGGTAGTCCATCGACAACTGCTTGAGGTTGGTGAACGAGCCCAGCCCGCTGCCGAAGTCGTCCAGTGCGAAGCGGCAACCGAGGCCGTGGAGCACCGCGACGAATCGCGCCGCATGGCTCATGTTGGCCGCGACCGCGGACTCCGCCAGCTCGAAGCAGACCTGGGCGGGCTGCACGCCGCTGCGGTCGAGGCAATCCACGACGAACTCGAGAAACTGCGGGTCCGCCAGCGTCTGGCCCGAGACGTTCACGGCCACGCTGCGGCCTTGCGGCAACTTCAGCACGCCGGCACCGATCGCGGCGAAGGCCGTCTGCAGTACCCAGCGGTCCACACTCGGCATGAGGTGATAGCGTTCCGCCGCGTGCATGAAGTCGATGGGGTGGCTCTCGCTGCCGTCCTCATCCCGCATTCGCAGGAGCACCTCGAAGGCCGGGCCCGAATCCGGCCGGCCGCCGACGGCGACGATCGGCTGCGTGTGCAGCTCGAAGCGATTCTCCTTGAGGGCGGACTGCAGGCGCTGCAGCCAGACGATCTCGCCGCGCTGCCGCGCGATCGCCTCGTCACGCGCCGAGTAGACATGGATGCGCCCGCGGCCCTGCTGCTTCGCGATGTAGCAGGCCGAGTCCGCGGCGCTCAAACAGTCTTCGATGGAACCGCTCTCCGGGCCGATCTGCACGAGGCCGATACTGGCCCCGACGGTGAAAATCTTGTCGCGCCACACGAAGCGATAATCCCGTATGGCGGCGCATACGTCGTCGGCGATCTGGCGCGCCTTGTCAAGCGGGCAGCCGATCAACAGGATGCCGAATTCGTCGCCGCCGATACGCGCCACAGTGTCGGAATCGCGAATCTTTTCCTTCAGGATCCCGGCGAGCTCGCGCAGCATGTTATCGCCCGCCGTGTGGCCGCTCGTGTCGTTGACGGCCTTGAACCGGTCGAGGTCCAGGTAGCACAGCACGTGGCCGCTGCTGCCCGTCCTCGTGAACTTCAGTACATCGTCGAGCCGGCGTTCAAACTCGCGCCGGTTCGCCAGCCCGGTCAGCGGATCGTGGCTCGCCTGGTAGGACATCTGGCGCGTGATGCCGCGGATCTCGGAGACATCGCGCAACACCACGACGCAGCCGCTGGACTCCCGCCCCGTGGCCACTATCGGCGAGGCGTGCAGCTCCACCGAGAACTCGTTGCCCGTGGCGCGCGATACCAGCAGAGCGCGGCGGCCGAGATCGACCTGGCAACGTTCCTCCAGGCAGCGCGCCACGGGATCGCCGAGCGCGCGCCGGTCGGTCTCGTCGACCAGCGCGACCAGGTCGTTGAGCCGTCGGCCCTGCGCGCGCTCGCGCCCGCAGCCGAGCAGCGCGGCCGCGGCGGAATTCAGGTAATCGATGTGGCCGCGCGTGTCCATCGTGATGACGCCTTCGCCGATCGATTCCAGCGTGGCCTCCGCGAGGCGCGTGCCCTGCTGGCGCGCGGAGCGCAGCAGTTCATCCTGGGTCCGGCGCACCACCGTGCCGACGACGCCGCCCTCGCCCGCCGTCGGGAATCCGGCGAGCTCGCACTCGATCTCGGCGTCCCGGCCGTCCCGCAGGGTCAGGCGTACCGCCGACTGGCGGCCCGCCCGGCGCGCGTTCAGCCAGGATTCCAGTGCCTCGTGATTTGCCGGGAGCACGATGTCCGCGAGACGCCGGCCCACGAGCGAATCACCCATGGCGAGCAACGCGTCGGCCGCCGGGTTCGAGTAGTGAATCTCCCCGTCGTGCAGCAGCACCGCGTCGCTGACCCTGTCGGCGAGACGCATGAACAGCGGCTGCTCGGCAAACACGGCCAGCGGATTGCCCGCCTCGGGTCCGCGCCCGCCCGGCGGCTGGCGTGCCTCGCCGCGCGCCGCCACGCGCTGCTCGCCGGCCTCCGCCATGCTCATCCGCATGCCGTGCTCCTCGCCCGGCGCGGAGCGGCGGCGCCACACGACCACGGCGAGATAGCCGAGCGCGGCTGCGGCCAGGGCCATCGTGACGGTCTCGATCAACGGCATCGCCGGCGTTCTCCTGGCTGCCTCATCCCGGTCGATAGACCCGCGCCGCGTCGCTGCGGAACTCGAGCGATTTCTCTTCCATGCCGCTGCGAATCGCGTCTCCGGCATCCGCCAGCCCGCGCGCGCGCGCGTACTCCCTGACTTCCTGGGTGATCTTCATCGAGCAGAATTGCGGGCCGCACATCGAGCAGAAGTGCGCCAGCTTGTGAGCTTCCTTGGGCAGCGTCCGGTCGTGAAACTCCCTGGCGCGCTCCGGGTCGAGCCCGAGGTTGAACTGGTCGTCCCAGCGAAACTCGAAACGCGCTTTCGACAACGCATTATCGCGCAACTGCGCCCCGGGATGGCCCTTGGCGAGATCGGCCGCGTGAGCGGCGATGCGATAGGCGATCATGCCTTCGCGCACGTCGTTGCGATCCGGCAGGCCGAGATGCTCCTTCGGCGTCACGTAGCACAGCATCGCCGTGCCGTACCAGCCGATCTGCGCCGCACCTATGGCCGAAGTGATGTGGTCATAGCCGGGGGCGATGTCCGTCGTCAACGGCCCCAGGGTATAGAACGGCGCCTCGGCACACGCGGCCAGTTCCTTTTCCATGTTTTCGCGGATCAGCTGCATGGGCACGTGGCCCGGCCCCTCGATCATCACCTGGACGTCGTGGTGCCACGCCTTGCGGGTCAGCTCGCCGAGCGTCTCGAGTTCCGCGAACTGCGCCTCGTCGTTGGCATCCGCGATGCTGCCCGGCCTGAGCCCGTCGCCCAGCGAGAACGCCACGTCATAGGCCGCCATGATCTCGCAGATTTCGTCGAAGCGCGTGTAGAGGAAGTTCTCCTCGTGATGCGCCAGGCACCACTTCGCCATGATCGAGCCGCCGCGCGAGACAATCCCCGTGACGCGCCGCGCGGTCAGCGGAATAAACGGCAGGCGAACCCCCGCATGGATCGTGAAGTAGTCGACGCCCTGCTCGGCCTGCTCGATCAGCGTGTCGCGATACAGTTCCCACGTCAGGTTCTCGGCGCGCCCGTCGACTTTTTCCAGCGCCTGGTAGATCGGCACGGTGCCGATCGGCACCGGGGCATTGCGAATGATCCACTCGCGCGTCTCGTGGATGTGCTTGCCGGTAGACAGGTCCATGACCGTGTCGGCGCCCCAGCGAATCGCCCAGACGAGTTTCTCGACCTCCTCCGCGATCGAGGACGTCACGGCCGAGTTGCCGATATTGGCGTTGACCTTTACGCGGAAGTTGCGGCCGATGATCATCGGCTCGAGCTCCGGGTGGTTCAGGTTCGCGGGAATGATCGCCCGGCCGGCAGCCACTTCGGCACGCACGAACTCAGGCGTGACCAGGCCCGGCAGGCGCGCACCGAAAGCCGTTCCGGGATGGCGCGCCAGCAGTCCCGCCTCGGCGTAGGCCTCGCGGCGCTCTTCGAGCAGGGCGTTCTCGCGCAACGCCACGTACTCCATCTCCGGCGTGACGATGCCGCGGCGCGCGTAATGCATCTGCGTGACATTGCCGCCGGCAAGGGCGCGCCGCGGCACGCGACATGCCGGGAAGGTCAGGGCGGCCAGTTCGGCATCATCGGCCCGGGCACGCGCGAAGCTGGACGTCCGGCCGGACAGCGCAGCGGAGTCGCCCCGCTCTTCGATCCAGCCGGCTCGCCGGACGGGGAGGCCGGCCAGCAGGTCGACCCGGTAGTCCGGGTCGGTGTAGGGGCCCGAGGTGTCGTAGACGACGATCGGCGGATTGGATTCCGGACCGCCGACGCCGGGCGTGGCGGACTGGCGTATTTCACGCATGGCCACGCGCAGGTCCGCGCGGCTGCCGCTCACGTGCAGTTTCACCGACCCGGGAAAGGGTTGCGTGACCGCGTCGCCGAGGCGCGCAGGATCACGAAGTTCATCACGAGGATTGGCGCTCATCCGGCTCCCTAGGGTAATGAGGACGACGTCCGCCGCGGAACGTCGCTGGAAAGGCACGACCGCCGGTGCTGCGTCACGGCCTCGTCCCGAACCGATAAAGCTTAGCCCATGGCCGGCGGTGCCCGATTGCCCATTCACCATAATGCACGCGCGGCAGCTTGTCACACTCGCCGTGAGCCACTAACCTCGACCACCTTCCGGCCCTCGCGGGCCCTCGGTTCGCAACTTCATTCATGGACCTCGAAAGCGCTCGACAGCAGATGATCGGCCAGCAACTGCGCGCCTGGGACGTGCTCGACGAGCGCGTGCTGGCCGTCATGGCCGCGCTGCCCCGCGAACTCTTCGTGCCGCCGGACTGGCGCACGCTCGCCTACGCGGACGTGGAGATACCGCTCGGGCAAGGCAGGCTCCTGCCGCCGCCGAAAATCCAGGGCCGTGCGCTGCAGGCTCTCCTGCCGCAAGCCGGCGAAAGCGTGCTCGAGGTCGGCAGCGGCACCGGGTACCTGACCGCCTGCCTCGCGCGCCTCGCCGGCCGGGTGACCGCGGTCGAGTCGCATGCCGCGCTGGCGGCCGCGGCGCGACGCAACCTCGCAAGCCTCGGTATCGACAATGCAGAGGTACTGGACGGCGACGGCTTGACCATGGAATTCCCGGGGCGCTTCGATGTCGTATGTGTCGATGGCTCGCTGCCCGCCCCGGCCGCTCAGCTGGAACACCGGCTCGCCGTCGGTGGGCGCCTGTTCGTCGTGACCGGCAAACCGCCGCTCATGCAGGCGAGCAGAATCACCCGGGTCGACGAGACCGGCTGGCGCAGGGAAGGAATTTTCGAGACCTGCCTGGCGCCACTGGACAGCGCCCCGCCGCTCGAGGAGTTCGTGTTCTGATGATGAAAGAAATGAGCCCCGGGGAGTTTGCGGCGCGCGCCGCGGCCGGACAGCCGCCGATGCTGCTCGATATCCGTGAAGAATGGGAGCTCGCAATCGCGCGCATCGATGACGCCGTACATATTCCCATGGGCGATATTCCCGCGCGGCTCGGCGAGCTGGAGCCGGAGCAGGACATCGTGGTGTTGTGCCGCAGCGGCGGGCGCAGTGCCCAGGTGGCGCGCTTCCTCGAACAGCAGGGCTACCAGCGGGTCTGGAACCTGGCAGGCGGCATCCTGGCGTGGTCCGAGCAACTGGATCCTTCCATCCCGCCTTATTGATGGCGATGCTCACTGGCCGACCCTCACTTGCCTCCGGGGCGGCGATATGGTGATATAGCTAACTATATCACCAAGGTACCTCTCTGCAGCTGCAAGGATTGACCGATGAACCTGTACCGCCTGCCACCGTTGCTCACGGCCCTGGCCCTGCTGGCCTCCCCGCAAGCCCAGGCCGTCAGCCTGCTGGACGCCTACCGCGATGCCCAGCGCAGCGACCCCACATTGCGCGAGGCCGCCGCCAACCGCCTTGCCACGCTCGAGGCCCGCCCCCAGGCGAGGGCCGCACTGCTGCCCCAGATCGAGGGCACCGGCAGCTACGAGTACCAGGATCGCTCGGGCACCCAGAACTTCACGCAACAGCTGGAGTCCGGCCAGATTGTGACCCTGACCGCGGGCTTCCAGCAGGATGTCGAGCCGCTGCGCCAGTGGCAGCTGCGGTTGACCCAGACGCTGTTCCGCTGGGACCAGTGGGTCGCCCTGCGCCAGGCCGACAAGGAACTCGCCCGGGCCGAGGCGGAATATCGTGCCGCCGAACAGGACCTGATGGCCCGTGTCGCCCAGCGTTATTTCGACATTCTCGGCGCCCGCGCGACCCTGCTCGCCTCGGAAGCCGCCAAGGAAGCGATCGGCCGTCAGCTCGAGCAGGCCGAAAAGCGCTTCGAGGTCGGCCTCTCCGCGATCACGGACGTGCAAGAGGCGCAAGCCAGTTATGACTCCGCCACGGCCACGGTGATCGAGGCCAAGCGCTCGCTCGCGACCGCGCGCGAGTTCCTGCGCGAAATCACCGGCGAGTACTACCAGGATCTCGCCGACGCCGGCCCCGACACGCCGCTGATCCCGCCCGAGCCGGCCGACGTCGATGAATGGGTCCGCACGGCGCTCACGCGCAACCTGAGCCTGGAGGCTGCGCGCCTTGCCGCGGACATCAGCCGCGACGGCATCGCGGTGAGCCGCAGCGGGCATTACCCGTCGCTGGACCTGTTCGTCGCCCGCGGCAACAGCACTACGACGGCACTACGGCAGGACCGGCCGCAGCCCTTGCCGGGCGAACCGGAACCCGAGCCGCAGCCGTACCTCCCCGCCGACAGCAACTTCTGGCAGGACAGCTACGGCATCCAGGTCAGGGTCCCGTTCTATTCCGGCGGCGCGGTGGCCTCCAGGGTCCGGGAAGCCACCTACCTGCACCAGAGCAGCCAGCACCAGCTCGAGCGGGTCGCGCGCCAGACCGAACGCCAGACCCGAGACTCGTTCCTGTCCGTCAATTCCGAGATCAGCCGCGTCCAGGCGCTCGCCCAGGCGGTGGAATCCAGCCAGACGGCGCTGCGCGCCACCGAGGCGGGCTTCGAGGTCGGCACGCGCACGACCGTCGACGTGCTGCAGTCGCGGCGCCAGTTGTTCGAGGCCCAGCGCGACTACGCCAACAGCCGCTACACCTACGTCGTGAATGCATTGCTGCTCAAGCAGGCCGCGGGCACGCTGCAGGAGGCCGACATCGAGGAAGTGGACGGCTGGCTCAGGCCGCCGGGCGAAATCCCCGCCCCGACGCAGGAGGCGCGCTGACAGATCGTCGCTCGCTCAGGCTTGCGGCGGGAGCAGCGGCGCCACCAGATCGAGCAGCTTGGCGAGCGCACCGCCGCTTTCGACCACCACCCGGCGTGCCTGTTCGCCGCGCTGCGCGCGCAGCGCCGGGTCGGCGAGCAGCATCGCGACGGCGGGGCCCAGCTCGGCTTCGCCGGCGACCACCTCCAGCCCCCCGGCTTCCAGCAGCAGCTGGGCGATGTCCTCGGCATTGAAGTTGTGCGGCCCCGTGATCACCGGCACCCCGAGCACCGCGGGCTCCAGCAGGTTGTGACCGCCGATCGGCACGAGGCTGCCGCCGACGAAGGCGACGTCCGCCGCCGCGTAGAACATCGGCAGCTCGCCGAGGCTGTCCGCCAGGTACACCGCGTCCGTCGGCCCCGGCATTTCGCCGAGTGAGCGGCGCCGGAAGGCGACGTCGTGACGCTGCAGGGTTTCCGCCACGCCGTTGAACCGCTCCGGGTGGCGCGGCACGAGGATCAGCAGGGCATCGGGCAGCCGCGCCCTGACGACCTGGTGTGCGCTGATCGCGGCCTCCTCCTCCCCCGCATGAGTGCTGGCCGCAACCCAGACCGGGCGCGTCGCCATGGCGGCCGCGCGGAAATCCCGGCCGGCATCCGTCATGCCGGGCGGAAACTCCAGGTCGGCCTTGAGATTGCCGGTCACGTGAGTGCGCTCCGCGCTGGCGCCGAGCGAGGCGAAGCGTACGGCATCCTGTTCGCTCTGCGCCGCGATCACGATACCGTGCGACAGGGCCTGCTTGAACAGCCCGATGAAGCGCCGGTAGCGCTGCACCGTACGCGGCGAGATGCGCGCGTTGGCGAGCACCAGCGGTACGCCGCGCGCGCCGCACTCGGCATACATGTTGGGCCACAGCTCCGTTTCCATCACGATCGCCAGGCGCGGCTGCATCCGCTGGAAGAAGCGGCGCACCGAACCCAGCGTGTCGTAGGGGGCGTAGCTGTGCAGCACGTCGTCGCCGAACAGGTCGCGCACGCGCTGCGCGCCGGTGGGCGTCACGGTCGTGACGACGATCGGGAACTGCGGGTATCTTTCGCGCAGGGCCGCGATCAGCGACGAGGCGGCAACCACCTCGCCCACGGACACCGCGTGCACCCAGATGCTCGGTGACGCGAGGCGGCTGCGGCCGAAGCCGAAACGCTCCTCGAATCGCTCCCAGTAGGCGCGGTTGCCGAACGCCTTCCACAACAGCAGCAACGCGACCAGGGGGGCCGCGAGATATGAAATGACGAGATAGAAACGGTACAAGGGCGGACGCCGTCAGGGTGGCGGCGATGGTAGCACAGGGTCGCCGACCCCACCGGAGGGGCTCGCTATAATGCGAGCGCACCCTGCAGTCGCGGCAGGCAACGCGCAACAATCTTGAGTACCGAGAAGACACCGCTCTACCGCTTCCTGGCGCCGCGATACTGGCCGATCTGGCTGGCGCTGGGCGTCGTCAGGCTGCTGGTGCTGCTGCCGTTCGGCGCGCAGCTGGTCGCCGGCCGGCTGATCGGCCGGCTCGGCCACCTGTTAGCGGGCCAGCGCGGCCGGATCGCGGCACGAAACCTTGAACTGGCGTTTCCGGAGCTGGGCGCCCCGGCGCGGCACGCACTGCTGCGGCGGCATTTCGAGTCGCTCGGCATGTCGATCATCGAGACAGGGCTGTGCTGGTGGGCGAGCGACCGACGCGTCGCGGGACTCGTGGAAGTCCGCGGTATGGAACACATCGAGGCCGCGCTGGCCGCGGGGCGCGGCGCGATCATGCTGACGGGTCACTTCACGACCCTGGATCTCGGCGGGCGCTTCCTGACGCAGCGGGCGCCGGTCAGCGCCATGTATCGTCCGCACCGCAATCCGCTGTTCGACGAAATCATGCGGCGCGGCCGCGAGCGCTCCGCGAAACACGCCTTCTCGAAGCGCGACGTGCGCGCGATGATCCGCGGCCTGCGCACCAACCACCTGATCTGGTACGCACCAGACCAGGCCCACAAGCGCGGCAAGTACAGCGCGGTCGTGCCGTTCTTCGGCGTTCCCGCGCCGACCAACACCGCGACGGCGGTGTTCGCGCGCCTGGGAGATGCGCCCGTGGTGCCGTTCTTCCCGATCCGCCTGCCCGGCAAGGCGGGCTATCGGCTCGACATTCTGCCGCCGCTGGCGGATTTTCCAGGCGACGACCCGGTCGCCGACGCAGCGCGCATCAACCGCTTGCTGGAGGAGCGTATTCGCCTTTGCCCGGAGCAATACCTCTGGGTGCACCGGCGCTTCAAGCCCGCCGGCGAGGGCGGCGAGGATTACTACGGCCGGCTCGCGCGCAAACGCAAGCTGCGTGCCTCCTCGTAGCCGGCCTGCAGCTCCGCCCAGCCCGCCATGCTGAACTGCGGCGCGGCGCGCTCCGCCGCGATCTTGCGCAACGACCGCTCGAGGCGCTGGAGGTTGCGGCCCTCCCACGCCCCCGGCGCGCGCAACCGCCCGCGATCGAAATCCAGCAGCCAGGGCGCTCCGCCCTCGTCGAGCAGGATGTTGTGCGCGTTGAGATCGGCGTGGCACGCCCCCGCGGCATGAAAGGACTGCAGCATCCGCCCGATGCGGTGCCAGTCCACCGCGGCGCCGGTCGCGAGGCGGGCGGACAGCGGCGCCGCGCCCGGGATGCGCATGGTGGCCAGGTCGGCCGTGTAGCAGGGCCCGCTGCGGCGCCAGATCGCCGCCACCGGGCGCGGCACCGGCAGGCCGGCCCCATGCAGGTGGGCCAGCATGCGCCATTCGCGAAACGACCGGGTACGCTCCTCGCCGAGCCAGGGATAGCAATCCGCCACGACACGGCCGGCGAGGCCGCCGCGCCGGTAGCGGCGCAAGGCCCATTGCCCCGGATGCGCTTCGACGAACAGCACCCACCCGCGGCCGCGGCCCGCGTGCCCGGCCACTTTCCGGGCCCAGCGCTGCGGGTCGAACCAGTCGGCATCCGGCGCCTCGACCAGGGCCGCGTCATACAGCATCGCCCAGCCCGGCCCGCGTGCGATCGCCGCGCTCATCGCGGCGCCGGCCTCAGGACCCGGCGCCGGGCGCGTCCACGAGAATATACTCTGCGCCGCAATACGGGCACTTCGCGCGGCCGGTCGCCTCGACGGGCAGGTAGACGCGGGGATGCGAATTCCAGAGCTTCATCGCGGGGCCCGGGCATGCCAACGGCAGATCCGCGCGCGTCACCTCGTAACGGCACTCGGCATTGGCCTCGATGCTGCGCGGCTCGGCCATGATCACTCCATTCATATCGGCGCCTCATTATAGCGGCGCTCAGTCCAGCATGATGCGTTGCCATAGCGCCCGCACTCTTGCGCTCAACGACTCGACCTCGGCCACGGGCACGCGCGCCGGCGCGTTCGTCAGGGTGAGCCGGTGCAGGCGCTGGCGGAAGTCCAGGTAGGCGTCGTGCAACAGGCCGCTGTCGGCGGCCGACAGCAGCCCGGCGGCGTGCAGGTCCTCGATCTGTCGCACGTTGTCCGGCCAGCGCAGCAGCTCCGGCCGCCGCGCCGCGTTCTGCAACACCAGGTATTGCACCAGAAACTCGATGTCCGCTACGCCGCCGCTGTCCTGCTTCAGGTCGAACCATGTCGCGGAACCCGCAGACAGCTCGCTGCGCATCCGCTCTCGCATCGCGGCAACTTCACCGCGCAGCTCGTCGCGCCGCACCGCCTCCACCAGCACGCGCACGCGCAGTTCCTCGAATGCCTTGCGGACGCGCGGCTCGCCGGCCACCGCCCTGGCACGCAGCAGCGCCTGGTGCTCCCAGGTCCATGCGGCGTCGCGCTGGTAAGCCTCGAAAGCCGTCAGGCTGGTCACGAGCAAGCCGCCCTTGCCGCTCGGCCGCAGCCGCGTGTCGACCTCGTACAGCACGCCGGCGCCGGTCGGCGTCGCGAGCAGGTGGACGATTCTTCGCGTCATGCGCGCGAACAGCACGCCCGCCTCGACCACGGCAGGGCCCTCGGTCCGCTGGATCTCGCCGCTGGCGTCGTGCACGAACACGAGATCGAGGTCGGAGCCGTAGCCCAGTTCCAGGCCGCCGAGCTTGCCGTAGCCGATCACGGCCATGTGACAGCCGCGCAGGGCCTCTTCCCGGTCACCGCACAGCGGCCACCCATGGCGCCGCACCGCATCGTCCCGGGCGATGCGCGTGCAGGCCTCGAGCAGTACCTCCGCGATCCACGTCAGCTGGTCGCTGATTTTCATCACCGGCAGGCGCTCCGTCAGGTCCGCGACGGCGACGCGAAACACCGCCGCGCGCTGGAAGTTGCGCAGTGCGTCCATCAGCCCCTCGAGGTCTTCGGGATCCTCGCCCGCGAGGCGCTCGTCAAGCTCGGCGGCCAGCTCATCGCGGCCGGGCGGCGCTTCCATGACGCGCGGGTCGATCAAGTCGTCGAGGAGCAGCGGATGCACGGCGACCTGGCTGGCGAGGAACTCGCTGCCGCCGCACAGGGAAACGAAGCGCGCGCGCGCGGCCGGATTCTCGTTCAGAAGGGCGAAGTAGGCGCTGCGCCCGCCGATCACGCCGACCACGCGCAACAGCCGCTCGAGCGCCTCCTCCGGCGCAGCCAGCTCACCGGCCGCGCGCGCCAGCGCCGGCACGAGAGTCGCCAGCCGCTGGCGCGCGACTGCGTCGAGGCGCTTGTACCAGGAGGCTTCGGCCAGGCTGCGCATCGCCGCGAGGGCGCGCCCCGGCGCGTCGAACCCGGCCTCGACGAGGCGCGTGTGTGTGGCCCGGTCGTCGCCGTCGTCGCGCAGGGCGGCCGCGATGCCGTCCTCGGGCCCGGCCGCGCGCCCGTCCGAGGTCTGGTGCCTGAACCAGGCCTCGACGCGCTGCCGGTGGCCCGCGAGCGCCTCGCCGAACCCGGCCCAGTCCGCGCATCCCATGGCGAATGCGAGCCGCAGCCGGCCGGATTCGTCCTCCGGCAATTCATGCGTCTGGCGATCCTGCCAGGCCTGCAGCCGATTTTCCGTGCGGCGCAGGAACCGCCAGGCCTCGCGCAGCTCCTCGACGGCCTCACGCGGCAGCTCCCCGGTCTCGCCGAGTCGCGCCAGCGCCGCCGGCAGGCCCGGCTCGCGCAGTCGCGGGTCGGCGCCGCCGCGCAGCAGCTGCAGGCACTGGACGATGAACTCGATCTCGCGAATCCCGCCCCGGCCGAGCTTGATGTTGTCCCGCAGCTCGCCGCGCGCAACTTCCGCCGAAATCCGGCCCCTCATGTCGCGCAGCGAGTCGAACAGGCCGAAATCGAGATAGCGACGAAACACGAACGGGCGCAGCACGTCGCGATACAGGCCCATTCCCACGCGGTGCCCCGTGACGGCACGCGCCTTGACGTAGGCATAGCGTTCCCACGCGCGGCCGTGCTGGTGCAGGTAGTTCGAAAACGCCGCAAGGTTCATGACGAGCGAGCCGCTGTCGCCGAAGGGGCGCAGCCGCATGTCGACGCGAAACACGAAGCCGTCGGGCGTCCCGGTGTCGAGCAGCCGGATGAGCTGGTGCCCCGCGCGGGTGAAGAACTCCTCGTTGCTGAGCGCCCGCGGCCCGGCGGACTCGCCCGACTCGGGGTACAGGAAAACCAGGTCGATATCAGAGGAGAAGTTCAGCTCGCCGCCGCCGAGCTTGCCCATCGCCACCACGAGCAGGCGCTGGGGCGAGCCGTCCCGGGCGCAGGGTTCGCCGTGCTTCGCGACCATGCCGCGGTGGACCCAGTCGTCGGCCGCGCGGATGCACACTTCCGCCAGTTCGCTGAGGTGCCCGAGCGTTTCCTCGAGGACCGCCCATGCTGCCAGGTCCCGCCACGCGATACGCAACATCTCGCGGCGGCGGAACAGGCGCAACGCGCGCATCGCGGCGGCCTCGTCATCCGCCGCATCCAGCAAGGCGTCGGCGCGCGCCAGCAGCTCGCCCGGCGTCCAGCGTGTGCGCACCGCCTTTGCGATCTCGTCCAGGTCGCCGTCGCGCCGCAGGCAGTGCTCGGCGACGAACTCACTGGCGGCCCACACGGCGGGCGCGGAGCCCGCGAGCGGCTCGTCGCAGCGCAAGGCCGCCGCCGCCTCCGGATGCTCTTCCGTGAAGCGCCGCCAGCGCGACGGCAGGTCGCGGCGCAAGGGCGCGGGAAGGGCCGCGAGGCCCGCGTCGAGCGAATCTCCTGCGAGCGCGTCGGTCATGGCGCGACAAGCATATCAGCCGCCCGAAAAAACGAAGCCCCGCACGGGGCGGGGCTTCGCATGGCACTGAAATGCTTGCGCGTGTGCGCTTACATCATGTCCATATCGGGCATCGCGGGTGCCTTGTCTTCCTTCCTCGGCAGCTCGGCCACCATCACTTCGGTGGTCAGCAGCAGGCCGGCGACGGAAGTGGCGTTCTGCAGCGCGAGGCGGGTCACCTTGGTGGGATCAAGGATACCCATCTCGATCAGGTCGCCGTATTCGCCCGTGGCGGCGTTGTAACCGAAGTTACCCTTGCCGTCACGCACCTTGTTGAGCACCACGGAGCCATCGACGCCCGCATTGGCGACGATCTGGCGCAGCGGCTCGTCCGCGGCCCGTAGGAGGATCTGCACGCCCATGTCCTGGTCGTGGTTATCGCCCTTGAACTTGCTGAGCGCGGCCACGGCGCGCACGAGGGCGACACCGCCGCCCGGCACCACGCCTTCCTCGACCGCGGCACGGGTCGCGTGCAGCGCGTCTTCCACGCGCGCCTTCTTTTCCTTCATCTCGATCTCGGTGGCCGCGCCGACCTTGATCACGGCGACGCCGCCGGCGAGCTTGGCAACCCGCTCCTGCAGCTTCTCCTTGTCGTAGTCGGAGGTGGCTTCCTCGATCTGGGTCCGGATCTGCTCGATCCTGCCCTTGATGTCCTCGGCCTTGCCGGCACCATCGATGATCGTGGTGTTTTCCTTCGTGACCTGGACCTTCTTCGCCTCGCCGAGATCGGCCAGCGAGGCCTTCTCGAGCTGCAGGCCGACTTCCTCGGAGATCACGGTGCCACCGGTCAGGATCCCGATGTCCTGCAGCATGGCCTTGCGCCGGTCACCGAAGCCCGGGGCCTTGACGGCCGCGACCTTGACGATGCCGCGGATGGTATTCACGACCAGCGTCGCCAGGGCTTCGCCCTCGACATCCTCGGCCACGATCAGCAGCGGCCGGCCGGACTTCGCGACGGCCTCGAGCAGCGGCAACATCTCGCGGATGTTGGACACTTTCTTGTCGTGCAGCAGGATATAGGGGTTGTCGAGCACGGCGGACTGCGTCTGCTGCTCGTTGATGAAGTACGGCGACAGGTAGCCACGATCGAACTGCATGCCCTCGACGACGTCCAGCTCGCTCTCGAGCCCGGAACCGTCCTCGACGGTGATCACGCCTTCCTTGCCGACCTTGTCCATCGCCTCGGCGATGCGGTTACCGATGTCCTCATCACCGTTCGCGGAGATCGTGCCGACCTGCGCGATGGCCTTGCGATCCTCGCAGGGCTTCGAGAGCTTCTGCAACTCGGCGACGATCGCGGCGGATGCCTTGTCGATACCGCGCTTGAGATCCATCGGGTTCATACCCGCGGCCACCGACTTCAGGCCTTCGCGCAGGACCGCCTGCGCCAGCACGGTCGCGGTCGTGGTGCCGTCGCCGGCCTCGTCGGAGGTCTGCGAGGCGACTTCCTTGACCATCTGCGCGCCCATGTTCTCGAACTTGTCGGTCAGCTCGATCTCCTTCGCGACGGAGACGCCGTCCTTGGTCACGGTCGGGGAACCAAAGCTCTTCTCGAGCACCGCATTGCGGCCCTTCGGCCCGAGCGTCACCTTGACCGCGTTGGCGAGTACGTTGACGCCGCGGAACATCCGCTGGCGTGCTTCATCACTGAACTTGACTTCTTTTGCAGCCATGACTGTCTGCTCCTGGGTAACTGGGGTTGTTGAAACTGGAGGTGAGACGGAGCGATCAGCTCTCGAGGACCGCCATGACGTCGTCCTCGCGCATCACGAGCACGTCCTGGCCATCCACCTTCACCTCGGTCCCGCTGTACTTGCCGAAGAGAACGCGGTCGCCCTTCTTCAGGTCCAGGGGCCGCACCTCGCCGCTCTCGAGAATCTTGCCGTTGCCGACGGCGATGACTTCGCCGCGGATCGGCTTCTCTGCCGCGGTGTCCGGAATCACGATGCCGCCCGGCGACGTGCGCTCATCCTCCAGACGCTTGATGACGACTCGGTCATGAAGCGGACGAATTTTCATTGCTGTATCTCCTTGAAGTTCAACGGGTTGCGTGATGCAACCCGGACAAATACCGTGGACGAGCTTGTTAGCACTCGCCTGTAGTGAGTGCCAATGATAGGCCTGAATTCGCCGGAGTCAATAGGCAGGGTGCCTCATGGCGTGGAATCCCGCCGGCCGCTATCCTTGGTGCCCCGTGAACTGTAAGCCGAAGTACAAGTGCCTGAAAATAAATGCCTTGTCGTGCTGTGCACCTGTCCGGACGGTGCCCCGGCCGCGCACCTGGCCGAAACGCTCGTCGCGGAATCGCTCGCGGCCTGCGTCAATCGTGTCCCGGGCGTCGTATCGCATTACCGCTGGCAGGGCCGGCTGCAGCAGGACACCGAGACCCTGCTGCTCATCAAGACCACGCAGGAACGCCTCGCGGCACTGAGCGCGCGCATCCGGGACCTCCACCCCTACGAACTTCCGGAGGTCCTCGCTGTCCCTGTTCAGGGCGGCCTTGAAGAATACCTGGAGTGGCTCCGCAGCAGCGTGTCCGCAGAATCCTCCCGAACGGCGAAACCCTGATGATGCGAATTCTCCTGCTGATGCTCGCGGCCCTCGCGCCGCAGTTCGCCGCGGCCGAGCCCGAGCTGCTGCGCGCCGAGCAGGCGTTCCCGTACACGGCGGAGCTGCGCGAAGACGAGCTCGTGCTGCAGTGGGACGTGGCCGACGGCTATTACCTCTACCGGAAGAGCCTCGCTTTCCGCAGCCTCGACGCCGGCGTGGAGCTGGACACGCCCGATCTGCCCCCCGGCCAACCCTACGAAGACGAATTCTTCGGCGAGAGCCGCATTTACCGGGGCCGGGTCGAGGCGCGCATCCCCGTCAGCGGCACGCCCGCGGGCGAGTTCCTGGCGATCGAGGTCAAGTCGCAGGGCTGTGCGGACATCGGCATCTGCCTGCCGCCGCAAACATGGCGGACCGAGGTGCCGCTCGGCGGGGCCGCCGCGCAATCGCCGCGCCCCGCGTCCGGCCGTTCGCTGCTGTCGTTCCTCGGCGCCGACGGCCAGGCGGCGCAGGCCCCCGGTGCACAGCCGGCATCGCCCGCCACAGCAACCGACCGCCGGTCCGGCGCGCCCGTCTCCGAGTCGGACCGGCTCGCCGCGCTGATCAGCGGCGGCGCGCTGCCCGCCGTGCTGGCGGTGTTCTTCGGCTTCGGCCTGCTGCTGGCCTTCACCCCCTGCGTCCTGCCGATGGTGCCGATCCTCTCGGGCCTGATCATCGGCCAGGGCCCGGACGTGACGACCCGCCGGGCCTTCGCCCTGTCGGCGGTCTTCGTCCTCGCGATGGCGCTGACCTACACGCTCGCCGGCATCGTGGTGGCGATGCTCGGCCACAACCTGCAGGCGACCTTCCAGCATCCCGCGGTGCTGATCGGCTTTTCGCTGGTCTTCGTCGCCCTGGCGCTGGCGATGTTCGGCTTCTATGAGCTGCAGGTACCGGCCGGGCTGCAGACGAAAATGTCGGCACTTTCGAATCGCCAGCAGGCGGGCACCTGGCTCGGGGCCGGGACGATGGGCGTGTTCTCGGCGCTGATCGTCGGCCCGTGCGTGGCCGCGCCACTGGCGGCGGCGCTCATCGTCATCGGCGCGAGCGGCGACCCCGTGCGCGGCGGTGCGGCGCTCTTCGCCCTCTCCATGGGCATGGGCGCGCCGCTGCTGGCATTCGGCGCTTCGGCCGGGAAACTGCTGCCCGGCGCCGGGGCCTGGATGGAGACGATCAAGAATCTCTTCGGCCTGCTGCTGCTCGGCGTTGCGGTCTGGATGCTGGAGCGCATCGTGCCGCCGGCCGTGGCGCTGGCCCTGTGGGCGGGATTGTTCTTCCTCGCGGCGATGTTCCTCGGCGCGCTCGATCCGCTGACCGGGAGCGCGGGGCCCGGGCGACGCATCGCGAAAGGGCTCGCCCTGATGAGCCTGCTTTACGGCGCGGTGCTGCTGGTCGGCGCCGCGGCGGGCGGCAGCAGCATCTGGCAGCCGCTCGCCACCCTGCGCTCCGCCGGCACGGGCGCCCGGCCCGCGGTCGCCGCGGAGTTCCGTACGGTGAAATCGGTCGCCGACCTGGAAGCCGAACTGAGCCGCGCAGGCGCCGCAGGAAGCACCGTCATGCTGGATTTCTACGCGGACTGGTGCGTGGACTGCAAGCGCATGGAGCGCTACACGTTCACGCAGGCCGACGTGCAGGCCGCCCTCGACGGCACGGTCCTGTTGAAGGCGGACGTCACGGCCAACGACACGGACGACCGCGAACTGATGAACCGCTTCGGCATCTACGGCCCGCCCGCCATCCTGTTCTTCGGCACGAACGGCGCTGAACTTCGCCCGTATCGGCTGTTCGGCTTCATGCCCGCGGAGCGCTTTGCCGCGCATGTCCGCGCAGCGCGCGGGCGCGCCGACGGCACGTTATGAGGCACATCCTGCCGCTCGCGCTGATCGCGGTCGCGTCCGGCGTGGCCGGCTATTTCATCTACGCCGGGATGGCCGGCCACGGACGACCGGCGGACGACGGGCTCCCGCCCCTGCCGGCGGCACCGCAGGCGGCCGAGATCGCGCCTGAGTTCGTCCTGCCGGATCTCGCGGGCACGCCGCGATCCAGCAGCGAGTGGCACGATACCGTGCGCGTGGTGAATTTCTGGGCCACTTGGTGCCCGCCGTGCATCCGCGAGATCCCCCTGCTCGTGGACGTGCAGCAGGAATACGGCGGGCGCGGCGTCCAGGTGATCGGCATCGCCATGGACGAGACCGACGCCGTGCGCGATTTCGCGGCGGGGATGGAGTTCAACTACCCCGTCCTGATCGGCCAGGAGGACGCCGTGGACCTCGGCAACCGGTTCCTCGATGGCTTCATCGGCCTGCCATTCACGGCCTTCACCGACCGCGACGGCCGCATCGTGCGGGTGCACTCCGGGGAACTCCACCGCGAGCAGATCGAGGCGATCCTCGCGGAACTGCTCTGACCCCCGGGCCGGGCGCCCGCGGGGCGCTCCCAGAATGTAATCCTGTCGCGAAAAGTTATAGACTTCACGCGATCTCGCTTGCATCTGTCGCCTTTTGATCGGATTCTTCCTGCGATGAGCCGCGTCCTGCTACTCAACGGACCCAACCTGAACATGCTCGGGGATCGCGAGCCGGACCTGTACGGCACGGTCACGCTCGCGGCGATCGAGGATCGCTGCCGGCGCCTGGCGACGGAGTTCGGACACGAGCTCGAATGCCTCCAGTCCAACGCGGAGCACGAGCTCATCCAGCGGGTCCAGGGCGCGCCTGCCCGGGGGATCGGTGCGATCGTCATCAATCCCGCCGCCTTCACGCACACCAGCGTCGCGTTGCGCGACGCGCTGACCGCCGTGGGGATACCTTTCATAGAGGTGCACCTCTCGAATGTTCATGGGCGGGAACCGTTTCGCCGCCGCTCCTATTTCTCGGCCGTCGCGGCGGGAGTGATCTCCGGCCTCGGTCCGCTGGGCTACGAACTCGCGATCCGCGCCGCAGACGCCATGCTGCGCGGCACTGACAGGAACTGAGACATGGATATACGCAAGGTCAAGAAACTGATCGAGCTGCTCGAGGAATCAGGCATCGCGGAGATCGAGATTCACGAGGGCGAGGAATCCGTCCGCATCAGCCGGCATCCGACCGGCGGGGGCTGGAGCGCGCCCCCCCAGATGATGACGGCCGCGCCCGCCCAGGGCCCGGCGCCCGCCGGACAGGTGACCGGTGACCCATCCCAGCAGCCGCCGCCCGCGGGGCACACGATTGCCGCGCCGATGGTCGGCACCTATTACAACGCCCCTGCACCCGGCGCCAAGCCTTTCGTGCAGATCGGCAGCAAGGTCGAGGTGGGCGACACGTTGTGCATCATCGAAGCGATGAAGATGATGAACCAGATCGAGAGCGAGACCGCCGGCACCGTGGTCGCGATCCTCGTGGACAACGGCGAGCCGGTCGAGTTCGGCCAGCCGCTGTTCATCATCGAGTAAGGCGTGATGCTCGAGAAGGTCGTCATCGCGAACCGCGGCGAGATCGCCTTGCGCATCCTCCGCGCCTGCCGGGAACTCGGCATCAAGACCGTGGCGGTTCATTCCACCGCCGACAGCAGCCAGAAGCACGTCCTGCTCGCCGACGAGTCGGTCTGCATCGGCCCACCCCCGTCGGCACAAAGCTATCTCAACATGCCCGCCATCATCAGCGCCGCGGAGGTCACGGACGCCATCGCGATCCATCCGGGCTACGGCTTCCTGTCGGAGAACGCCGACTTTGCCGAGCGCGTCGAGAAAAGCGGCTTCGTGTTCATCGGCCCGCGGCCCGAGACGATCCGCCTGATGGGCGACAAGGTCTCCGCGATCCGCACCATGAAGGCGGCCGGCATCCCCTGCGTGCCAGGCTCCGACGGGCCGCTCGGCGACGACCCCGAGGAGTGCCTGCGGATGGCGCGCAGCATCGGCTACCCGGTGCTGATCAAGGCGGCGGGCGGGGGCGGCGGGCGTGGCATGCGGGTGGTGCACTCGGACGCGACCCTCCTCAACGCGATCACGGTGACGCGCGGCGAGGCGCTCGCGGCATTCAGCAACGAGATGGTCTACCTGGAAAAATTCCTCGAGCGGCCCCGCCACATCGAGTTCCAGGTCCTCGCGGACGGCCAGGGCCACGCCGTCCATCTCTGCGAGCGCGACTGCTCCATGCAGCGTCGCCACCAGAAAGTCGTCGAGGAGGCGCCGGCGCCGGGAATCAGCGACGAGCAACGCGAGGCCATGGGGCGGCGCTGCGTCGAGGCGTGCCTGGAGATCGGCTATCGCGGCGCGGGAACGTTCGAGTTCCTGTACCAGGACGAAGAGTTCTTCTTCATCGAGATGAATACCCGCATCCAGGTCGAACATCCCGTCACGGAAATGATCACGGGCGTCGACATCGTGAAGGAGCAGATGTATATCGCGGCCGGCCGGCCGCTGCGCATCTGCCAGGAAGACGTCGTCATTCGCGGTCACGCCATCGAATGCCGGATCAATGCCGAGGATCCCAAGACCTTCATGCCGAGCCCGGGACCAGTGCGCCAGTGGCATGCGCCCGGGGGCCCCGGCATCCGGGTGGACAGCCACATCTACTCGGGCTACCAGGTGCCGCCCTACTACGACAGCATGATCGGCAAGCTGATCGCGCATGGCGCGAGCCGCGCATCGGCCATCGCGCGCATGCAGACGGCGCTGACCGAGATCGTCGTCGAAGGGATCCGCACCAATGTTCCCCTGCACCAGGAAATCTTCAGCCACAACGCCTTCAAGGCCGGCGGCACCGACATCCATTACCTCGAGAAGAGGCTCGGGCTCTGAGCCCGGCTCCGGGCGCCGCCGGCTGGCTGCAGGTAGCGGCCACGGTGGCCCGGGATCAGGCCGCGCCGGCCGAGGTAGTGCTGCTCGCGGCGGGCGCGCTCGCCGTCACCCTGCAGGACGCCGCGGACCGGCCGGTGCTCGAGCCCGCGCCCGGGGAAATGCCGTTGTGGCCAAGTGTCGTGATCACCGGCCTGTTTGCCGGCGATTGCGATCCGCTGGCCGTGCTCGCGGCCGTGCATGACCGGATTCCGGGCGTCCACTGGCGGATCGCCTCGCTCGCGGAGCGCGCCTGGGAGCGCGAGTGGCTGCGCGATTTCCAGCCGCTGCGCTTCGGGACGCGCCTCGCCGTGGTCCCCGTGGGAATGACGCCGCCCGCAGGCGCCGTCGTGTTGCGCCTCGACCCGGGTCTCGCCTTCGGTACCGGCACCCATGCCACGACCGCCCTGTGCCTGGAGTGGCTGGATGCGCTCGGCGCGCCCCGGGCCGGGGCGCGGGCCCCGCTGGAAGGCGCGCTGGCGCTGGACTACGGTTGCGGCTCGGGTATTCTCGCCATCGCCGCGCTGTTGCTGGGTGCCGCCGAAGCCGTCGCCGTGGACATCGACCCCCAGGCCCTGCTGGCGACGCGCGCCAACGCGGAGGTCAACGATGTCGCCGCCAGGATCACGGCTTGCTCGCCCGGGGAGTTGCCCGCAGTGCTGCGCGGGCGGAAAGCGGATATCCTCGTGGCCAACGTCCTGGCGGCCCCGCTGCACGCGCTGCTGCCGGAGTTCGCCGCGCTCCTGGAGGCGGACGGCAGGATGGCGCTGTCGGGTATCCTTGCCAGCCAGGAAGTGTCGCTCGCGGCCGCGGCCGAGCCCTGGTTCCTGCTCGACCGCCCGGCGACGAAGGAAGGGTGGGTGAGACTCTCAGGCCGGAGGAAAACCGCAAGCTGATGTTTACGCGCTGCCCCGAATGCAGGACCGTGTTCCATATCACCGCCGCCGAGCTCCGCGCGGCGGACGGGACCGTGGTCTGTGGCGCCTGTGACACGACCTTCGATGCGCTCGAGTCGCTCAGCGAGACACGCCCGGCCGACGCCCTGCCGGACGAAGCGGACGAACCGCTCGCGGAGGACCTGCCCCCGGAAGCCGGCGAAGCCGCACGCGACGAAGACGAGTTCCTCGAGGAGCTCGAGTCGCTCATCGGCGACGATGACATGCCCGAGGAACTGCCGCACCGCGCACGACCGCTCCCCGCAATGCCGCTTGTGCCGAACGGCCTTGACGTCTCCCCGGACGACGACCCGGACGACGACCCGGACGACGACCCGGACGACGACCCGGACGACTACCTGGACGACGACCTGCCGGATCCCGACTCGGTGTTTCGCGTCGACGAGTCCTCCGAGGCGTTTGATACGCCTCTCGACGGCCCCTTCGTCGCCGCGGACGATGACGGTCCGGGCGACGCGACCGCGCGAGCCGACGGTGCGCCGGCCGCATCGGCCGACGAGGATGCGCGCGCCGCCGCGCCTGCCGACCGGTTGGTGGACCACGACGAAGGCGACGCAGAGGAACCGGACACGCGGGACGACGCCGAGAGCCTGCCGGGCTTCGCCAGGCAGGACGGCCCGGACCGCCCGTGGCTGCGCGTGGCGTTGCCGCTGGTCGCCGTGCTCTTCCTGGCAGGCACGTGGGCCCATGTGCAACGCGGCAAGCTGATGCGGCTCCCGGCCGGACAGGCCGTGCTGGGCCCGATCTACTCGCTGCTGGGCATGGACGTCGCGCCGGACTGGCGGCCGGGTGAGTTCCGCGTGTTGCGCTCGGAAGCGATCGCCACCGCGGATCAATCCGGCGACCTGAACGTCGCGATCGAATTCCAGAACGGGGCCGACTTCGCCCAGCCCTACCCGGACATCCGCATCGTCCTGCAGGATCGCTTCGGCCAGCGCGTTGCGACCCACGATTTCGCGCCGGATCAATATCTCGAGAGAGACGCCGGGGGCGACCGTCTCCCGGCCGGGGAGCGCATACGCACTTCCGTCAGCATGCCCGATCCCGGCGCACGGGCCGATGGTTTCCGCGTCGACTTGTGCCTCGAGCTCGACGCGCGCGGCCTGGTGTGCGCGGCGGAGCCGTTCCGTTAGGGCCTGCGCTGATGCAGATAGGCCCTTTCTCGTTTGACGCGCCTGTCGTGGCGCTCGCCCCGATGGCGGGGGTCACTGATCGCCCGTTCCGCGCCTTGTGCCGGCGCATGGGGGCCAGTTTCGCCGCCACGGAGATGGTCAGCGCAGACCAGCGGCTGTGGGATACGCCCAAGAGCCGGCATCGGCTGGATCACGCCGGCGAGGGCGACCCCGTGATCGTCCAGATCGCCGGCGGAGACCCGCAAATGATCGCCGCGGCCGCGCGCGCCAATGTCGCCCTCGGCGCCCAGGTGATCGACATCAACATGGGCTGCCCGGCCAAAAAAGTCTGCAGCCGCGCGGCCGGATCGGCGCTGTTGCGCGACGAAGCTCTCGTGGGACGCATCCTGGACGCCGCCGTCGCGGCCATGGACCCGCTGGGAGTGCCGGTCACGCTGAAGACGCGCACGGGCTGGAGCCCCGATCATCGCAATGCAGTGCGCATCGCGCGGCTCGCGGAGTCGGCCGGCATCGCGGCGCTCGCGCTGCACGGCCGGACGCGCGCATGCGGCTACCGCGGTGCGGCCGAGTACGACACGATCCGGGCCGTCAAGGCCGAAGTTCGCATCCCGGTGATCGCGAACGGCGATATTCGCACGCCTGCGCAGGCCGTGGAGGTGCTGCGACGCACCGGCGCCGACGGCATCATGATCGGCCGCGCGGCCCAGGGCAGGCCGTGGGTCTTCCGCGAGATGCGCCACCTGCTCGCGACGGGTGAATTCTTGCCACCACCCGATGCCGCCGAGGTCCGTGATATCATCCTCCGCCACCTCGACGCACTGCATGCTTTCTATGGAGAGGTGCGCGGCGTCAGGACTGCCCGCAAGCACGTGGGCTGGTATCTCGCGGGACAACCGGGCGGAGAATCGCTGCGCAGCAGGTTCGTCCGCATCGAGCATCCGGCGGAACAGCGCGCAGTGGTTGCAGGATATTTCGAAGAAGCTCTCTGGAAAGAGCTCGCAGCGTGATGGGGACAACAACGTGTACGGCAACAACAAACAACATCTGGCACCTAACGGTGACGGCAAGCCGCGCTCTGGCGACGGCGCGCTCGGGAACATGGCCCAGGAAGCCCTGGAGCAGTATTTTCACACGCTTAACGGGCACAAGCCCGAAGAACTCTACGATCTGGTGATCGGCGAGGTGGAAAAACCGCTGTTCAAGGCCGTGCTGGATTACACCGGCGGCAATCAGAGTCTCGCCGCATCGATCCTGGGTATCAACAGGGGCACGCTGCGCAAGAAACTGCGCCGACACGGCCTGCTTGGCTGAGCCGCCTCGCGGCTCCACAGGTACAGTTCATGGCGCAAATCAGGCGTGCACTCATCAGCGTCTCGGACAAGCGCGGCGCGGCCGAATTCGCGCGCGGCCTCGCGGCGCTCGGCGTGCAGCTACTGTCCACGGGCGGCACCGCGACGCTGTTGCGCTCGGCGGGACTCGAGGTGCGGGACGTTGCCGACCTCACGGGCTTTCCGGAAATCATGGACGGGCGCATCAAGACCCTGCATCCGCGCGTCCATGGCGGCCTGCTCGGCAGGCGCGGCACGGACGACGCCGTGATGGAAGAGCACGGCATTGAGCCGATCGACCTGCTCGTGGTCAACCTCTATCCGTTTCGCGAGACTGTCGCCGATCCGGACTGCACGATCGACGTAGCGGTCGAGAACATCGACATCGGCGGACCGGCAATGCTCCGTGCGGCCGCGAAGAATCACGCCGCCGTGACCGTCGTCGTCGAACCGTCGGATTACGACACCGTGCTTACCGCGCTCAGGGTCGCGAACGAGATTCCTTACGAAATGCGCCTGCGCCTGGCCGCCAGGGCATTCGCGCATGTCGCCAGCTACGACGCGGCCGTGGCTCACTGGCTTGGCTGGCGGTCGGAGATGGACGGCGCGGAAATGCCCGATGACCTCGTCCTGCCTACGCACAAGCTCATGCAGCTGCGCTACGGCGAGAACCCGCACCAGCGCGCCGCCGTCTATGCCCTCGGCGTGCCGCGCAACGGCACCATCGGCGCCGCCGAGCAGCTCCAGGGCAAGCAGCTGTCCTACAACAATTTTCTCGATGCCGACACCGCTCTGGAATGCGTCAAGCAATTTGCGGAACCCGCCTGCGTCATCGTGAAGCACGCGAATCCCTGCGGCGTGGCTGTCGCCGACGGCCTGCTCAACGCCTACCGCCGCGCCTACGCCACCGACCCGGTGTCCGCGTTCGGCGGAATCATCGCGTTCAATCGCCCGCTGGACGGCGACACGGCGGAGGCGATCCTGAGAAAGCAGTTCGTCGAGGTGCTGGTGGCGCCCTCCCTCGGCCCCGGCGCCGCGGAGGCGCTCGCCGCCAAGCCCAACGTGCGCGTGCTCGCGAGTGGCCGCTTGAACACCGCGCCGCTCGGCACGATGCAGCTGCGCAGCGTTGCGGGCGCCCTGCTGGTGCAGGACGCGGACCTGGTCGAGGTCGATCCGGCGCAGCTCAAGGTCGTGTCGCAGCGCGCGCCCACGGAGCACGAGCTCAAGGACCTGCTGTTCGCCTGGAAAGTCGTCCGCTACGTGAAATCCAACGCCATCGTGTTCTGCAAGGATTCGACCACCATCGGCATCGGTGCCGGACAGATGAGCCGCATCTACAGCACGCGCATCGCGGCGATCAAGGCGGCGGACGCAGGCCTCGCCATCAAGGGGTCGGTGATGGCCTCGGACGCATTTTTTCCCTTTCGGGACAATGTGGACACCGGGGCGGAGCACGGCGTGACGGCGATCATCCAGCCCGGCGGGTCCGTGCGCGACGCGGAAGTCATCGACGCGGCCGACGAACACGGCCTCGCGATGGTTTTCACGGGGATGCGGCATTTCCGGCACTGAGCAGCCGGCTGGCGGACAGACGACCAGGCCGAGGGAGTTGAAAGTGAATATTCTGGTGGTGGGCGGCGGCGGCCGCGAACACGCTATCGCCTGGAAGGCCGCGGGCTCGCCACTCGCGGAGCGCGTGTTCGTCGCGCCCGGGAATGCCGGTACCGCGACCGAGCCCGGCTGCGAGAATGTTCCCATCGATGCCGCGGACATCGCCGCGCTCGCCGATTTCGCCGCCGCGCAGGGCATCGGGCTGACGATCGTCGGCCCGGAAGTGCCGCTGGTGGCCGGGATCGTGGACGAGTTTTCCCGGCGCGGCCTGAAGTGTTTCGGCCCGACCGCGGCCTGCGCCCGCCTCGAGGGTTCCAAGGCGTACTCCAAGGATTTCTGCGCGCGTCACGACATCCCGACGGCTGCGTGGGGCGATTTCAGCGACGTCGAGGCCGCGTGCGAATACATTCGCAGCCGCGGTGCGCCGATCGTCGTCAAGGCGGACGGCCTCGCGGCCGGCAAGGGAGTGATCGTTGCCGCTACCGTCGCCGAGGCCGAGGAGGGCGCGCGCGATATGCTGTCGGGCAACCGCTTCGGCGACGCGGGCGCACGCGTCGTCATCGAGGAATTCCTCGCCGGCGAAGAGGCGAGTTTCATCGCCATGGTGGCCGGCACGCACATCCTGCCGCTGGCATCCTCGCAGGATCACAAGGCCCGCGACGACGGCGACCGCGGACCGAACACCGGCGGCATGGGCGCCTATTCCCCGGCGCCGGTGGTCGACCGGGCGCTGCATGAGCGCATCATGCGCGAGATCATGACGCCGACCGTCGCGGGCCTCGCGGCGGACGGCACGCCCTACACGGGCTTCCTCTACGCGGGGATCATGGTGGCGGCCGACGGCACGCCCAGGGTGCTGGAATTCAACTGCCGCTTCGGCGACCCCGAGACCCAGCCCATCCTGTTCAGGATGAAATCCGACCTGGTCGAATTGTGCCTGGCCGCCGTCGACGGAAATTTCCACGACGCGCGCTGCGAATGGGACGCGCGCGCGGCGCTCGGCGTCGTGCTCGCGGCGGAAGGCTATCCCGGGAGCTATCGCAAGGGCGACCCGATCGCCGGGCTCGACGCCGACGCCGGGCGGGACGATGTGAAGATTTTTCATGCCGGCACGCGGCTCGAGGGGGGCGCAGTGCTCACCAGCGGCGGGCGCGTGCTGTGTGCGGTCGCGCTCGGGGAGGGCGTGGCCGAGGCGCAACGCAAGGCGTACGCCCTGGTGGACGGGATCCGCTGGCGCGGAATGTTCTGTCGCCGCGATATCGGCTGGCGGGCCCTGGTGCGCTAACGCGCAGTTCCGCTCCAGCCCTTGGCCTTAGAATGGGGCTCGACTATAGCCCAATCGCGAAACTGACAGTGTCCGGATTCCAGCCGTGCCGCCGTGTGTGGCACATTGTCCGCAATTCAGCCCGCCCGGCCAGGCTCGCCCTGCTGGTGCTGGCCTGCATGCTGCCTGTTGGCGCGACGAGCGCCCAGGTCGAGGTCGAGCTGGCGGGCGTCGACGCCGAGATACGGACCAATATCCGTGCCTCGCTGGACCTCGTCCGGCACGGCTCGCGCGCCGACCTCTCCGAGGCCGCCGTGCGGCGCCTGTTTGCGCGCTCGCGCGGCCAGATTCGTGATGCGATGCGTCCTTTCGGTTACTACCGCCCGCGCATCGAGCGCCTGCTGGAACAGCGTGACGACGGCCGCTGGGTCGCCAGTTTCCAGATCGAACCGGGCGAGCCGGTGCTGGTGGCAGAGGTCGACGCGCGCATCAGCGGCGAAGGCAGCGCGGAGGAGCGCCTGCAGCAGGTCATTGCCGGCAGCCCGCTACAGGTGGGGCAACCCCTGCGCCACTTCGAGCACGATCGCCTGCGTAACGACCTGCAGGCCGCCGCGGCGACCCTCGGCTACTTCGAGGCGCGCTTCACCCAGCGTATGCTCGAGGTGGACCCCTCGGCACTCACCGCGCGGGTCGTGCTGCACCTGGAGACCGGACCCCGGTATCACTTCGGCGTCATCGAGGTGTCGCAGGACATCCTCGCCGAGGATCTGTTCCAGAAGTTCGTGGCGATTCGTGCCGGCGAGCCCTTCGATGCCGGCCGCCTGCTGCAGGTCCAGTATCGCCTCACCGACAGCCTGTACTTCGCGAGTGTGATCGTACACGCGGGCGAGCCCGATGCCGCCACGCGGACCGTGCCCATCGACATCGAGACGAGCCCGACGCGCCGGCAACGGATCAGGCTGGGGCTCGGTTACGCGACGGACACGCGCCTGCGTGGCAGCGCCGCCGTCGACTGGCGGCATCTGAACAAGGCGGGCCATTCGGCCGGCACGGAACTGCGGCTGTCGGAGCTACGGAGCGAAATCAGCGCGCGTTACCGCATCCCGATCGGCGACCCGCTGAAGGAGCGCTTGCTGTTCCGCGGCGGCTACACCGAGGAGGACCTCGCGGACCTCGAGAGCCGTCGCGCGCTGCTGGGCGTAAGCCATGTCACCGACCGCGGCGGCGGCTGGCAGCGTACCCTGTTCACGGACCTGCTCGACGAGCGGACGCGCGTACCGGACCAGCCGGAACAGCGGGACAGGCTGATCATCCCGGGAATCGGCATGGAGAAGCTGATCGCCGACAACGTGTTGTTTCCCACCAAGGGGTACCGGCTGCGCGGCGAGGCGCGGGGCTCACAACAGGTGCTCGGCGCGAACAGTGACTTTCTGAGGCTCGAGTTCGAGGCGAATCGCGTGTACTCGCTCGGCGAGCAATGGCGCTTCTTCACGCGCAGCAGGATCGGCATAGGGATCGTAGGCGGACTCGAAACGCTGCCCGCATCCCAGCGGTTCTTCGCCGGTGGCGACCAGAGCGTCCGCGGCTACGGTTTCAACTCCCTGGGACCACAGGACGAGGCCGGCAACGTCATCGGCGGCAGGCACCTGGTGTTCGGCAGCCTCGAGGCCGAGCGCCGCGTGTGGGGCCGCGTGGCGCTGGCGGCGTTCGTCGATGCGGGCAATGCTCTCGACAGCTTCGACGACGGGCTCGAGGCCTCGGTGGGTCTCGGTGTCAACGTGCACACGCCGATCGGCACGCTGCGCATTTCCATGGCACGCTCCGTGACGGAAAGCCGCAGCCCGCGTTTCCACCTGACGATCCGGCCGGACCTGTGAAGTTCCGCAAGCTGTTCGTGGCCGGCGTGATCCTGGTGCTGCTGCTGGGCATGGCCGGCTGGCTGGTCGGCACCACGAGCGGGCTCAGGTTCGTCGCGGCCCGTGCCCTGCCCCACCTGCCCGTGACGCTCGACCCGGCCGGACTCGACGGGCGCCTGCTCGGGCCGCTCAGCAGCGGTCGCATCGTACTGGCCGCGCCGGGCGTGAGCGGAAGCATCGAGCGTATCGAGTTCGACTGGCGGCCGTCCGCCCTGCTGACCGGGACGCTGCATGTGCGTGACCTGGCGATCATGACGCCGCGGATCGCCATCGAGGCCCGCCTCCCCGGCGACGACGAGCCTGCCGGCGAGGCGCCGGGGGCGCTGCCGCTGGCAATCGTCCTGGACCGCGCGACGCTGAGCGACGGGGCGCTCGATTACGACGGCAGGACCGTCGTCGCGGGATTGCAGGTCACGCTCGCGGGCCGCGCTGCGGGCGACGGCGGGGAACTGCTGCAGCTGGATCTGAGCAGCACGCAGGGCGAACTCGCGGGGCATGCCCGCGCCTCGCTGGCGCAGGACGCGCCGTGGGACGTCGACCTGCGCTGGCGCATGTTGCCGGAACGAGGCCCGGTGACCGGCCGCACGCGCATCACGGGCACCCTGGCGGATCTCGCCGTGGACCATGAATTTACCTCGCCGCTCGAGGGTCGCGTCGCGGGCACGATCAGCGGCCTGCCTGCCGCCCCGGCCTGGCAGCTCGAGGTCGGCGTCGAGCCACTGCCGGAGGAATCCGGGCTTTGGCCGGAGGCCATAGACGGCTTGACCGTGGCGCTGCAACTCGCAGGGCGACCGGAAGACAACTCGATTACCGGGCGCATCGCGCTGCCCGCACTCGCGCCGGGGCCGATCGAGATCGACCTGGCGGGCGGCTGGGCGGAGGGCGTGGCCGACATCCAGCGACTCGATCTCGCCCTGGCGGACGGCGGGCGGCTGGGCGGCACGGGGCGGATCGTCCCCGCCGACGGCCCGGCCGCCAGCTTCGAGCTTGACGGCACGGGGCTGGGCTGGCCCCTTGGCGCCGCCGCACCGGAAGTCGCGCTGCCGCGCCTGTCGCTGCGCTGCGAAGGCGCGGCGGTGCGCTGGCGGTGTGCGGTGTCGGCGCTCGCCCGGCGCGACGGGCTGCCCGATGCGGAAATCACCGCCGCGCTGGAGTGGGCCGATTCGGTGCTGACCGTCGAGCGAGCGGAACTCGCCTCGCCGGGCAGCGAGTTCCTCGTGACCGCCAGCGGCGCGATCGACACGCGCGACGAGCGAATCGACTATCGCGTCGCGGCAGAGGCCGACATGCAGCTACCGGATCGTCCCCCGGTCAGCGCGCAGTTGACTGCCGCAGGCGATCTGCAAGGCGTGCGCATCGAGACTCTCGAGGCGCAGCTGCTCGGCGGAACGGTCGAAGGCATGGGGCAGATCAAGTGGGCCGGCGACGACGCCGCAGATTTTCGCCTCGCCTTCAGCGAGCTCGACCCGGCCGGCCTCGCGCGCGGCTGGCCCGGCCGCCTCTCGGGCGTCCTCGAGATCCGCGGCAATCCATCCGGCGAAGACGGGCTGGAGATCTCGCTGGCGTCGCTGTCCGGTGAGTTCCGCTCGCTGCCGGTGAGTGGTGGCGCCGACCTGAATGTCGCCGGCTCCACGTTGCGCCTGCATCGCGCTGCGCTGGCTGTCGGCGAGGCGACGCTCACGGCGAGTGGCCGCATGGACGAAGACAACGTGCTGCTCGACGCGGCCCTCGATGCGCCCGCCCTGCAGGCGCTGCACGACGCGGCGCGCGGAGGGCTGGCGGCCACGGCACACATCGAGGGCACACGCGACGCGCCGCGCATGTCGCTCGAAGCGCAAGGCGCAGGGCTGCGCTGGCGGAACATGCGCGCGCGGTCCCTCGAGATCGATGCAGACATCGACCTCTCCGGCGCACAGCGCTCCAGCGTCGTCGCCTCGCTCGAGCGATTCGCCACGGCACCCGGGCCCGGCATGGGCGTGCGTGTCGAGGCCGACGGCACGCCGGAAGACCACGGCATGCGCCTCGAGCTGAGCCAGACGCGGCCCGCGCGACGGCTGGAGCTCGGCGCCTCAGGCAGCTTCGCAGACGAGCGCTGGTCCGGTTGGGTAAACACTTTGCTCATCGAGGTAGAACAGCAGCCGGTGTGGGCATTGCGCGAGCCGGCGGCGCTTGACGCCGGCGCCGCCGGGGTTTCGCTGGGCGACGCCTGCATGGCGGGCACTCTCGGGCTGCTGTGCCTGCAAGCCGAATGGGAGCGCGCCGGCCCGTGGAGCGGCCGCGCGACGCTGGCCCAGCTGGACCTCGCACCGCTCAGCCAGTGGCTGGGAGCCGGATTCCTCGCGCACGGTGTCCTGTCCGGAGCGGTCGTCGTGGATGCCGACGAGGGCGGTTTTCTCGCCCTGTCGGGCGGGCTGGAGCTCACGGCCGGCGATATCCGCCTGGTCGGCGAGGACAGCAACCCGTTGATCGCCTGGGACGGCGGCGAGCTCATGCTGACCGGCGACGCGCGGCAGGCGCGCGGAGAATTGCAGCTTGCGCTGGCCGGCGAGGACCGGGTGAACGGCACGCTGACCGTGGGCTGGAACGCTGCCGATCCTCCCCTGGACGGCCGGCTGGAAGCCGTGCTCGGGCAGCTGCAGATCATCACCGAACTTGTGCCAGACCTGGCGGACCTCGAGGGTCACGCCACCGTCACGGCGTCGGTGTCCGGCACCGTCGGCGACCCGCGCCTGCTCGGCCGGTTCGAATGGCTGGACGGTACGGCGCAGATTCCCACGCTGGGCCTGCAACCCTCCGATATCGAGTTCGTCGCGCAGCTCGAGGCCGGCGAATTCAGCTTTCGGGGGAGCGGCCGGTCGGGCGAAGGGCGCTTCGAGACGGACGGGCGCTTCGCCCTGGACGCGGAGGCCGTCACGGGGCAGGCCGCGCTACGCGGCAGCGACGTGCTGCTGGCCGACCTGCCGGAGGCGCGCGTCACCGCCACGCCCGATCTGCAGCTCACCTATGCGGGACGCGAGCTCGTGATCGGGGGTACGGTCAGCATCCCGTTCGCGCGCATCAGCGGGCTCGGCGGGCCGTCGGCGGTGACAACCAGCCCAGACGAGGTGATCGTCGGGCCGCGCGCGCAGGCCGTCGAGGACGAGGTCGTGGTACGCAGTCGCGTGCGCATCTCGGTCGGCCCCGATGTCCGCGTGCAGGCCGCCGGGCTGCGCGGCCGGGTCGAGGGCAGCCTGCTCGCCGTCACGCAACCGCTGGCCCTGCCATGGGGCCGCGGGGAATTGCGCGTCGTGGACGGCACCTTCTCGACATTCGGCCAGCGCCTCGAGATCGAGACCGGGCGACTCATCTACACGGGAGGCCCGCTGGAAAATCCGGGTCTCGAGATACGTGCCGTCAGGAAGGTGGACGAAGTGACCGCCGGCGCGCTCGTGCGCGGCACGCTGCAACAGCCGGAAATTTCCGTGTACTCCGAGCCGCCCTTGCCGCGCGCGGAGGCCCTCTCCTACCTGACGCTCGGTAAGAGCCTCGACCAGCTCCAGTCGGGCGAGCAGAACACCGTCAACCAGGCCGCCAATTCGCTGGCGATGTCCGGCGGCGGCCTGATTGCCCGGGACCTCGGGCGAAGACTCGGTTTGGACGATGTCTCGGTCAGCGCCGACGACGAGACCGGGGGAACGTCGGTCGTCATCGGCAAGTACCTCGGCGCCGGGCTGTACGTCAGCTATGGCCTCGGCCTGTTCGACACCGTCAACACGCTGCGGTTGCGCTACCAGATCAACCAGCGGCTCTCCGTCGAAGCTACGTCCGGTGACGAGGCCGCGGCCGACCTCTATTACACGTTCGAGCGCGACTGACGCCTCAGTCGTCCATCGCCGCGATCAGCGTGTCGCGATGCTCGCGCGCCCAGCGCTCGAAGCTCAGCATCCCGGGGTAAAGCCTGAGGCTGTCGGCGAGGTCCCGCGGGTCCGGCCGCACGTGGCTGCGATAGAGCTCAAACATGTCGGCCAGCCCGGCGGCGCCGGGCAGGGGCAGGGATGCGAAGACCCCGTGGGGAATATGCCGGTAGCGGACCGTGCGCCCGGTCACGGCACCGATGATCGCCGCGTACTCGGCCGCCGAGCGCTGGTCGCCGACAATTTTCACTGTCCTGCCCTGAAAAGCGTCAGGCTTGCGCAGAATGGCTGCAACGACGCCGCCGATGTCGCCCACGGCGACCGCCGACAGTACCGCGTCTCCCAGGGGGAAGCCGAACGCGTAGCTGCCGTCGTCCTGCCTGCGCGGCGGGCAGTTATAGAGGAAGTTCTCGAAATAGAACGACACGTGCACGAACGTGGCGAATATTTCCTTCTGCCGGACCAGTATCTCGAGGCGCGCCTTGTGCTCGAATTGCGGCACATCGAGCTTGCCGGCCGACAGCTCGCTGGCGCTCGGCAGGGTACTCAGCACGAGGTGCTCGACGGCGGAGGACTCGATGGCGTCCAGGAACTGCGCGCCGAGTTCGTATTCGGCCGCGAGATGCTCGAAGTAGCTGGTGACGCCGAAAGCGGCCTCGCATCCCGCCAGCGCCGCGTCGATGCTTTCCCGGTCGGCCATGTCGCCTTCCACCACCTCGGCACCGGCATCGGCGAGCGCGATCGCAGTGACGGAGTCGAGGCGCCGCGTCAGGCAGCGGACACGGTACCGTCCCTCGGCCAGCAGGTGGCACGCGACACCGCCACCCTGGGCGCCGGTACCCCCCACGACGAGAACTCTTGGCTGCGAACTCATCAGACTCCCCTGCCCGGTTCAACGGATGCGGGTTCGGCCCCCCTATTCGCCCGGCGCGGCAATCGTACCCCAGAGGACTGAGAGGATGATCCACCGTTCGTCCCAGCGCACCATCTGCAGATACTCCACGTACAGCGACGAGACGACCCGCACGACCGCCATATCGCCATGGCGATCGAGTATCGCGACACGGAAACTCAGCGGGCCGCCGCCGACACCGACGCCTTCCCGGGTGGCCTTGAGCAACGTGTCGGCATCCAGGACCTGCACCGAGCGAACGTCGGTTCGCAGGTCGGTGACGACGCGCCGCTTCAGCGCTTCCGGATGCAGGGCGCGCGCCATGCGTTCCTCATCGCCGGTAAGCCAGCCTTCTGCATAATCCAGGGCCGCGGCCTTGATGGCCTCGTCGTCAGCGACGTCGGCCAAAGCGCCGCCCGTCGCGAGGGAAAACAGCACCAGGCCGCACGCGCACCATCCCGGAATCCGGCTGATTTGTCGCATCTCAGGACCTCCCCGATGTTCGTGGCGATGGCAATCCGCGAGCAGGCGCGGGTGGACCGTGAATCCGACCACGGACTCCGGTCTCAGGTCGCCGCCGTGTCGATCTTGAACAGCTTTGCCGCCGTGCGCCACGCAATGCCCTCCTTGGCATCGTCCGACAACTCGAGGCTGTCGAAGAACCGCCGGTACGTGCGCATCCCCGCGAGCGGCCAGTCGGTCCCGTACATGAGCTGCTTCCCGGGATCGCCCATATAGCTGATCATGTCACGCACCCGCTGCAGCATGTAGCGCTCAAATTCGTAGTGAAACTCACCCAGCGTGAGGCCGGAGATGTCCGCATAGACGTTGTCGTTCTTGTAGAGCACTTCCGCCGCGTCCTGGAACCAGGGGTTGCCGAGATGGCAGATCACGAAGCGCACGTCCGGGTAATCGACCGCGACGTCGTCCACCAGCAGCGGGTGCGCCTGCCGGACCTTGGCATGCTTGGAATAGGTGTCTCCGCAGTGGATCATCACGGGGACATCGTGTTTCTCGGCAATGCGGAACACACTCTCGAGTGACGGGTCGTTGATCGGGTAGCGGTCGTAGCCGGGATACAGCTTGATGCCCTTGACCAATCCCTCCCTGATCCGGTCTTCCATGTTGTAAAGATCGGTGTGCTCGTCAGGGTCGCGCCAGCGCAGTCCCTCGATAATGGTGATGCGGGGGTCGCCGCCCACGACGCGAATGACCTCGTCCACATGCGGCCGGTGCGCATTGACCATGTAGGAGGTCAACACGACCGCATGATCCACGCCGTTCTCGTCCATCGTCGCGAACAGGTCGCCGGCGATCTCCTCGGCCGAGCGGCTGTGAGTCTCGTCGTAATTGTTCAGGTGGACATGGCAATCGATGAGCATGTGCGTACCCTAGCCGGGAATCGGCCGGCAGCCAAGCAACGCGGCGCGCGGTGATCAGAAACTGCGGCGGGCCTCGACAAGGAACTGGAAACTGTCGATCGAGTCGTCGCCGTCGAGCGGGAACGCGAAATCGATGTGGATCATCTTCCCGATGCTGGAACGCGTACTGCTGAGCCGCAATCCGAAACCGACGTCCTTCAGCAGGCCCAGGTTTTCGCCACCGAAGGGATTGCTGCCCCACACGCGCCCGGCGTCGAAGAACATTGCCCCCCCGACGCGGAACAGCCGCCACAGGTAGTAGTCGGTGAAATAGCGCTGCTCGATCGTGAACTGCGCGCGCGCGTCGCCGCGCTGGTAGCGCAGCGGGTAGCCGCGCAGGCCGGCGTCGCCCCCGATCTCCAGCGGATTGTCCAAGTCCAGTTCTTCAGCCACGTCACCGCGCAACGAGGCGAACAACAGGCGCCGGTCCGACTGGCGCAGGTACCACCGCGCGGAGCCGCCGATGATCGCGTTGCGCAGGTCCCCGCTCTCGAGCCGGCCGTCAGCATGCGCGGAGAAGTCCCACAGCATGCGCGCGGGATCACCATAGCCGCGACTTGCAAGGGCCGAAAAGACCAACCCGCTCCGGTCGGAGCCGATCATCTTTGTTCCCGCGCCGAGACGCAATCGGACTTGCGCGCCGAGCGAGACATCCTCGGTGCGGTAGATCTGGTCGAGATTCTCGGCACGCTGAAAGCGATCCTCGAGCAACTGGTACTCGAGATAGGGATAAAGCAGGCGCCGGTCCGCGGGGATCAGCGCGAGCGCGGGCGAGTCCGCGACGTCCTCGAAGGAGCGGTTGTCGTACACCATGCCGACCAGCCAGCGTTGGACCCACCGCCCCGTCAGGCCGGCCGACCGGCCAGCGTAGAGATTCAGGTACTGGATGTCGTGGCGAAACTCGCCGATATCCTCACCAAGCGAGTACACGGCATCCTCACGCTTTTCATCGGAAATTCTGCCGCCGGCGGCCCAGCGCGTGTCCAGCGAATAAAACGGCCGCGCGAGCCCCAGGTCGAACTCGTGGCCATCGCTGCTATGCGCCATGGTGGTGTCCAGGGCGATCCAGCGGCCACCGAGGTTGCGGTCGCTGTAGCCGATCTCGGTGGTCCGTCGTTCCTCGTCGCTCCTGCGGAAGAACCTGATGCTGCCCCCGCGGCCGAGAAAATTGTCCTCCTGGATGTCGACGCCCGTACGGCTCTCGCCCCCGCTGCGCGACATGGAAATTCCCGGCTTGAGCGTCCAGACATCCTGGGACTCGACCCGGATGTCGACCGTTTCCGCGTCGCAGGACAGCACGCTGATGCGCGCGTCGTAAAGGTATGACGTGGCGCGCAGGATGCGCTCGGACTCGTCGAGCAGCTGGCGGCGGAACGGTGTGCCGGCCTCGAACAGCAGCTGGCGGCGAATGACCTTGGTCCTGGTGCGGACATGGAGGCGGTTCATCAGCCTGAACAGCGCCTTGTCCTCTTCCGGGTTATCGAGGTCGAAGATGTTGCGGTTGTCGATGGCGATCTCGCCGACCGTGTACCCCGCCGCTTCGAGCTGCTCATCGCTGAGTTCGCAATCCCGCGAGGGCTCTGCCGCGGCGGACGCCGGGTGCACGGCCGCCAGGGCCGCCAGGACAAGCAGGGCGGCGCGGCCCGCAGCTGCTTCAGCGCGCGCGAACACGAACAAGGGTCGTCTTGCCGGGCATTTGCATCGGCCTAGAATACAACGCCCCAGCCCCGTGGCGTGCGACCCAGTGCGCATCCGTTTGCTCACGGTAAATCGCGATTGACTCGACCGGGCGATGCATAGCAGCCTGCAGGACTGTGAAAGCGGAGATGCCGGAACCGACCCGGGCGACGCGCGCCAGCGGTCGCAAGCTGCACGGCCTCAGCGGGCCGGGCCTGCTCGCGCTGTATATCGGCATCGTCCTGGCCCCGCTGCTCCTCACCGTGACGACGGGTGGAACGCCGCGGGGATTCTGGCGGGAACTGGCGACCGGCCTCGCGATGACGGGATTCGCGATGCTGTTGCTCGAGTTCGTCCTGTCGGGCCGTTTCCGCAGTATCTCCGGCCGGATGGGGATCGATGTGACCATGCGGGTGCACCAGTTGGCCGCCTGGGGCGTCCTGCTGTTCCTGGCGATGCACCCCTTCCTCTACGCGGTGCCTCGCCTCAGTCCCGATCCGATGCGCGGCGTCGCGCTCGTCGAGCGCATGTTCACCGGCGCATGGTTCCGCTCCGGGGTCGTCGCCTGGGCCCTCCTGTTGGCCTGGGTGCCGCTGGCGATCTGGCGCGATCGCCTGCCGTTTCGCTACGAGATCTGGCGTGTAAGCCACGGCGTCGGCGCGGCGATGATCGCGGCGTTCGGCCTGCATCACACGCTCACGGTCGGTACTTACAGCGCGAACCGCTGGCTGGCCGGCTACTGGGCGCTGCTCACGGGAATGGCCCTGCTGACCCTGCTGTTCAGCTATGTCATCAATCCGCTGGCGCAATTGCGGCACCCTTACCGGGTGGTTTCCAGCCGCCGGGTCGCGGAGCGGACCTGGGAGCTCGCGGTGGAACCGGAACGCGGTGCGGCCCTCGGCTTCTTCGCCGGCCAGTTCGCCTGGCTCAACCTGGACCATTCCCCGTTCAGCGTGGTCGAGCACCCGTTTTCCATCAGCTCGGCCCCTGCGGATCGCCCCCGCATCGGCTTCACGATCAAGGAAAGCGGCGATTTCACCGCCAGGATCGGCGAGATTCCCCTCGGGACGCGCGCGTGGCTCGATGGCCCGCACGGGCATTTCGTGGTTCCCGCCGGAGCGCACGACGGCCTCGCGTTCATCGCCGGCGGCGTCGGCTTCGCGCCCGTCATGAGCATCCTGCGGCAACTGCGTGCCGAGCGATGGCCAGGGCCCATGTGCCTCGTCTACGGCAACCGGCACGAGGCGCAGATCCCGTACCGCGAGGAACTCGAGGCGATGGCCGCCGACATGAGATTCACGGTGAACCTGGTGCTGTCCGAGCCGCCGCCGGGATGGCAGGGGCTCACGGGCGAACTCACCGCGAGGACGCTGGACGCCTGCCTGAGCCGGGAGCAGACGGAGCGCTGGACCTTCTTCGTCTGCGGACCACCGCCGATGATGAACAGCGTCGAACACGACCTGCTCGCCCGCGGCGTGCCCAGCCGGCGGATCATCGCCGAGCGGTTCAAGTATGACTGAGGTGCCCGGATGACCCACCGCTTCCTGGTCAGGTTGTGCTGGTCGGTCGTGCTGGCGCTGTTCGTGCTGGTCGTGCTGTTTGCCTCGAGATAGATGGAGAAGACGCGGCCTCGAGCGGCGCAATTACCAGTTTTTCGGCCCGGACTTCACCGTCATGATGCCGGTCTTCGCATCGAGCGCATGGCAGTGCAGGCAGTTGCCGCCGTAGTCGCCGACAAAGGCATTGTCGGCAGGCTTATCGTAATGCAAAAGGTGCGGCAGCTCCTTGAAGGGCGTGAACCCGCCGTCCTCGCTGTGACACTCGTTGCAGTCGGTCGGCACGGTCCCGGTCGTCTTGTCGACATTCTTGTGCCCGAGGTCGGCGAGGATCGCGCCGAGCGCCCCCGCGCCTTCCGCCGTGTGGCAGTCCACGCAGCCCTGCGGATAGGGCCCGGGGCCGGCATCGCCCGGCAGCTTTGCCTGGTCCGAGCTTTCCGCCGTGGACCCGCCCGCGGCGAGCAGCACGATGCAGAACGTTGCCGCGGCCGCGGTCGATAAAGCCTTTATTCCGTGTGTCATCAGAGTCTCCTTGACCTTGTTCACCAGACAACACCCCCGAAGATAGCAGTCGGCGCGCCACCCTGCCGTGCGCTGCCGGACATTTCAGCTCAGCAACCAGGCCAGCGACAGCGCCAGCAGGACGACCAGCAGGCCTGTCACCGACCAGGCGGCGATGCGCGCCTCGCCGCGACCGAACCGTGCGGACCAGGCGGGCCCGCCCCGGACCAGCGGCCCCGCCAGGTCCGACAGGCCGTCCAGGGCGCGCGGTATGCTTTCGTTGGCAAGGCGCCCCAGTTGCCGGCCGAGCCCGACGAGCGCACGCTCCAGCGGAATCCCCAGGTCCCCGGCGGGGATCCGCGGCAGTGCCGGAATACGCCCCGCACGGCGCAGCAGGACGGCCCCGGTCGCGACTGCGGCGGCCAGCGCAATCGGCCAG
>DATKAZ010000107.1:0-2781 GCA_035514535.1 Gammaproteobacteria bacterium | reverse complement strand
CCTGCTCGACGAGCCAACCACTGGCCTCCATTTCGCCGACGTCGAGAAACTGCTCCAGGTTCTCCATCGCCTCGTCGACGCCGGCAACACGGTGATCGTCATCGAGCACAACCTCGACGTGATCAAGACGGCCGACTGGATAATCGATCTCGGGCCCGAGGGCGGCGCACGCGGAGGCGAAGTCGTGGTCGCCGGCACGCCGGAAACGGTTGCCGCGACGGAAGGCTCCGCCACCGGGCAGTACCTGTCACGCGTCCTGCGCGGCGAACCACTGATACCGCTGGACACCGTTTCGTTCGCCGAGGCTGCCGGGCGCGGCGCGGGAAGTGGCAACGGCCGCAGGGCAAAGCCGCGCGCCGCCGCGGTCAAGGTGGAACGGACCGCTACGGCAACGCGCTGACGCCGGCTAGGCGCACAATGCGCGTGCACCCTCATCGCCGTGGAGGAGAAAGATGAATCGAAGGAGCGTATTGAGTTCGCTCGCCGGCGTGACCGCAGTAGTCGGGCTGGCGCTGGCATGTGGCGGCCCGGCCGCGTCACCGAGCCCGGCCGGGACCAGTGTTGACGTGACCCTCCAGGAGTGGGCAGTGGTGCCCAGTGCAGCCACGGCGCCCGCCGGCCAGGTCACTTTCGTGATCACCAACCAGGGCCCAGACGATATTCACGAGTTCGTGGTGATGAAGACGGACCTCTCGGTGCACGAACTGCCGGTGGACGCGAATGGTGTGATGGACGAAGCAGCGGGTGGGATGGAGGTCCAAAGCGAGGTCGAGGACATACCCGTCGGCGGGTCCGAGACGCTGATAGTCAGCCTGGACGCCGGCAACTACGCGCTCATCTGCAACATCTATGACGAGGGCGAGGGCGAGGCTCACTACACGATGGGGATGCGCACGGCTTTCTCGGTTCAGTAGCGGCTCAGGAGTTCGTCAGGCGCGCCGGCCGTTTCCTCGTGGGGCGAGGGAATGAGACGGGTTTCCTTCGCAGCCAGCCCGCTGGAGCCAGATTCCCGGCCGTTTCCTCGTGGGGCGAGGGAACAAGACGAGTTTCTTCCTGTTCGGGCTCATCAGGGACCCGATTCCCGTCGCGTTCGCTCGCGTGGCGCAGATTTGAGTCCATTTCCCGGTCTGGATGGGGACGCTTGGTGCGAATCCGTCTCGTTCGCTCGCGCAGCGCCGATTCGTGCCGTTTCCAGGGGCCGCGTCGCTGGCAGCCGCAATGCACCAGCCACCCGGCACCGGGCGAGGTTCGGCTACGTTCTCCGCTTCTCCCATTACGTCCTCCCTACTGCCGATCATCGAGCACGCTCCTACACTAGCCGCGTGCCGGATATCGAATACGCATTCCTGGCGGATGCAGCCGACGCGCGGCCGGGGCAGAAGTTCGCCATCATCGGCGGCGGCGTGTCGCGCCTCGGCGGTGCGCAGTTCCCGCTGCGCCACCCGCATCTGGCGCTGGTCTGCGGCCTGACCGTCACCACGCCCGAGTTCGGCGCCGAGCACGAGCTCCAGTTCGTCCTGCTCACGCCGGACGGCAAGCAGCTCTCGAATGCCACGGCGAAGGTGATGGCCAACGGGCCGTCCGACGGGCGGGACAGCGTGCTCACCTTCAGTCTCGACATGTGGAACCTGAGCTTCCCGGCGCCCGGCGATTACTCGATTCGTATCCTCGTCGACGGCTCGGAACGCAAACGTCTGCCGCTGGTGGTCGAGAAGCGTGAGCTGCCCGCCGGTCGGAGTCCCGGCCAGCGAAGAGGACGCGGCGGCAGCGAGCCGCCGTTCCCGCCGCCGACGGGTCAGGCCTGATTTGGCTGACGTCAGCCAGAACTCGCCGAGCGGCTGATCTCCCGGTCGAGGCGACGTCCGCCGACCCAGACCAGCATCAGCACGGCGAGCGCGCCGAGCAGCGCCAGGGCCGCCAGCGCGGCAGCCGACATCAAGTCCGGCGGAGCGAGCAGTGTCCGATCCTCCGCCTGCCACGGCCATAGAGCGCGCAGGGCACCGATCATGAGGCCGGTCAGGGCAGCCATCGTCACCGAGTGACGGTGGACGAGCAGCCACTCGAGAAGACGCGCGAAGCTGCCGAGTCCGATTACGGCGCCGGCAACGAACGTGACAACGTAGGCCAGGTTGAGACTGGTGAGCGCCTCGAGGGTCGGGCGGTAGATGCCCATTACCAGCAGCAGGAACGCGCCGCTGACGCCGGGCAGGATCATCGCGCAGATCGCCACCGCTGCCGCGACGAAGACAAATGGCAGCGGCGGGTCGACAATTTCCCGCGGAGGCAGGCCGACGAGGAAGAACGCTGCCACAGCCGCGGCGGCGATCACCGCGACCTCTGCCGCGCCGATGCTCTCGATGCGCCTGAGGGGCACGATCAGCGAGCCGAGGATCAGGCCGAAGAAAAGCGCCGCGAGCGGCTCAGCGTGACTCTCCAGCAAGGCCGGGATCACTCGCGCTCCAATCAGCAGTGCGGTCAGGATGCCCGCGCCGAGGGGCAGCACGAGCCGCCACTCGACCTGGCTGAACCGCTCCCGCGAGCCGGTGAAGTCGAGCCTGACGCCGGCCAGCAGCGCCGAGGCGCCGAGTCGGATGGAGCGTATCAGCCGTTCGTAGACGCCGACGATCAGCGCGACAGTGCCGCCACTGACGCCGGGAATCACATCCGCGCCACCCATCAGCATGCCGCGCGCATAGTTGCCCAGGAGTTCTCGAGGCGTGGACATGGCCGGCGCATCCTAGAGCAGTCGCGGGCCCGGCGGCGCCGGTCGGGTACGATCAG
>DATKAZ010000106.1:0-2720 GCA_035514535.1 Gammaproteobacteria bacterium | reverse complement strand
CGGCCGCGCGGGCCTGGCGGGCGAAGCCTTCGGCGTTCAGTTCGCGGTGTTCTTGGCGGAGCATTTCCGGGCTCCAGTATGCTGTTGAAACATACAGTATTGTTACCCAGAAATCATTGATTAGCAATCGGTTTTTTCTATCGCGATCCTCGCGAAAGCGCCGTTTCTCGAGCGGAGACGCCTGCATCACCCGGTGACTATTGGTCGCTTATCCTTTTTCGGAAACCTGCCCAGGTTGACGCCAAATTCCACCTTGAAATCTGTGGCGTGGACCTTGGGAATCAGCCGGTGTCGTTTCCGGCTGATCGATACGATTCCATAACCCTCTAGCATCTTGAGCGTCCGGGAAAGGTTGCTCTTCTTGCGGCCTGAGATTTGCTCAAGCTCGGCGAGCGACTGCGGGCTCTTTTCGACGATCAGACGAAGCAGCTCTTGGTTGTCGGGGCTCAAGGCCTCAGCCATCGAACGCAACGATTCGAACCACAACTTTGGCTCGTCCGACCTCGGCTTGTAGCTTCCCTGGGCGATCGCAACCGTCCGCCGGGCATAGTTGTCGCGAGAGATAATGCCGACGCTGATTACCTTGGGTTTCATTTCCATCACCTAAGTGGCCGCTATGGTCATGGAGAGTAAGGCTGTACTTGATTCCGTGCGGAACTTGTTCTGTCGGGTTCACGAGCTTCACATCGAACTTCGTCCAGTAGCCGCCACCCATCTGGAATCGTTCTCCATCTAGGTCGAGCAGATAACTGAGTTCGTGGTGGTCGGCCACGGGACCCCGCAGAGGATCTGACGTAAAGAAGCAGAGGCATCCAGCTCCATAGTTATCATCTGATGATAACTAAATGCTATCACAAGCCCGCGCCTGGCGCAGGTTTGCCGATATTAGGGTCGGCAATAAACCAGCGGCGCCCCGTGTTTCTTGTCACTTCGCCTGAATACTGAATCACGGGCTCGCCCCCTGGGCCCAGCAGCGTCTAAACTGGCAAAATCCGCCCGGACTGACACGGAGAGGACCCGCATGTTCACGCGCAACGTCCACGCCGCGTTCGACTACGCAGCGCAGTGCCACGCCGGCCAGGTCCGCAAGGGCACGCAGATCCCCTATCTCTCCCATCTCATGGCCGTCGCCAGCCTCGTCATGGAGGCGGCCGCCGACGGCGAGGCCGAGGTCCCGGACGACATCGAGGACCTGGTCATCGCGGGCCTGCTGCACGACGCCGTCGAGGACTGCGGCGGCGCGCCCGTGCTGGCGGACATCCGCCGCCGCTTCGGCAACCGCGTCGCCGACATCGTCGAGCACTGCACCGACGAGCTGCCCGTCACTGGCGAAGACAAGACGCCGTGGCCGGAACGCAAGCAGGCCTACCTAGCCACGCTCGAGCACAAGGACGACTACCGCGCGCTCCTGGTCACCGCCGCCGACAAGCTGCACAACACCCGCGCGATCCTCACCGACCTCCGCATGCACGAGCGCGAGGGCCGGCCGCAGGAGGATTTCTGGATACGCTTCGTGGGCGACAAGCCCGACACCGATCTCAAGCGGCGCGTGCCGGAGATCCTCTGGTACTACCAGTCGCTGGCGGACGTGATCTCGAGGAAAGCGGCGGAGGAGGAGAGGGAATCATCGCCGGGAAGGCTCGCGCGGCTGGCGGGCGAGCTGGAGAGCGCGGTCAAGGCGATGGTGGGGATTGCGGAGCGGGCGGGGTTTGGGGTGAACGCGCCCGCGTAGCACGTTTCCGCGGAAATGCACTATCTTATGGCGCTGCTCGCCGCAGCCTGGCCGACCGGAGTGAACCCATGAAACGTCGCATGTTCCTGCAATCGGCGGCCGCGGCTGCCGCACTGTGGTCCCTGTCCCGCACCCAAGCGCTGGCCGAAGTGCTGCAAGCGGATGCTGCACCGGCACGAGGCCTGGACGCCATCACGGGCGACGGCAAGGAAGTCACCCTCAGTCCGCGCGCGCTCGCCGACCTGCGCGCCCGGCTGCGGGGCCGGCTGCTGCTCGCCCAGGACGACGGCTACGACGACGCGCGGCGCATCCTGAGTCCCTCGTTCGACCGCTACCCCGCGCTCGTGGTCCAGCCGGCGGGCACCTCGGACATCAGCGCCGCGGTGGAATTCGCCCAGGAGCACGGCGGATTGCTGACGGCCGTGAAATGCGGCGGCCACAGCTACTCCGGCCAGTCCACCTGCGACCGCGGCCTGCAGATCGACCTGTCGCGCTTCCGGCACGTGCGCATCGACCCGGGCGCCCGCACTGCATGGGCGGCTGGCGGCTGCCTGCTCGGCGCAATCGATCACGAGACCGCCGCCCACGACCTCGCGACGCCGCTCGGCACCGTCTCACATACCGGCGTCGGTGGACTGGTGACCGGCGGTGGCTTTGGCCGGCTCGCGCGGCGCTACGGCCTGGCCGTGGACAACGTGAAAAGCGTCCAGGTGGTGACCGCCGACGGCCGGCTCCGCCGGGCGGATGCGGAAGAGAATCCCGACCTGTACTGGGGCGTGCGCGGCGGCGGCGGCAACTTCGGCATCGTCACCTCGTTCGAGTTCGCGCTCCACCCGATGAATCGCCAGGTGCTGGGCGGCAAGCTGATCTTCCCGATCGCGAAAATGCGCGAGGCGCTCACGCTGTACGGCGAGTACATGCCCGAGGCGCCGGACGAGCTCAGCCTCGACTTCGTCATCGCGCAACCGCCCGGCGACCAGCCCGGTGT
>DATKAZ010000105.1:0-3265 GCA_035514535.1 Gammaproteobacteria bacterium | reverse complement strand
CGCCTCGCGCATTTCGTCGGCGAACTCATGCTGGTCATAGACGCGGGCCAGGCCCTTCTTACCGTGGCCGATCACCATTTCGGCGACACGCTCCTGCACCTTCAGCCCCGATAGGCGGGTGCGCATGGTGCGTCTGATGTCATGGATGACGAAAGGCGGCAGCGTCACCTTGGCGGGATCTTCCCCACGCGTCCGGGCCAGCGCCTTCAGGGTGCGCAGTATGAGTCGGTCCAGCCGGGCCTTGGCCTTGCTGAAGCCGCTGACGGGCTTCTCGCCGAACGTGGTCGAGAACAGGTGATCGCCTTTCTTGAAGCGGGGCAGGGCGCGCAGGACGGCGAGCACATCGTCGGTCAGCGGCACAAGGTGAGACGAGTCCGACTTGAACCGCTCCGGCGGCACGGTCCAGATGCTCCGGTCCAGATTGAACTCGCGCCACCGGGCTTCCGCGACCTCGCTCTTGCGCTGCCCGGTGAGCACCAGGAGCTTGAACATGGGTCCGAAGGGATAGCCGAGCCGATCAGCAGTGCGGGAGAAGGCCAGCAGCTCGTCATCGGTGAGAACACGCTGGCGTGGCTTCTTTGCGCCGATCAGGCGGGCAGGTTTCAGGCGGTCGCAGGGCGATGTCTCCAGATCGTACTTGCCGCGATCAATGCACCAGTTGAAGAACGTCCGAATGTGCCCGAACACGTTGTGAGCATGGTAGGGCGCCGGCCGGTCAGCGATGGCTTCCACGAGCTCCACGACGTCGCCGCGGGTGATTTCGGATATGGGCTTGTTCTGCCAGGACTCGATCAACTCGCTGCGGATCTCGCGCTCGACGTCCTTTGCCTTGCGCTGCCCCACCACGTGCCGCGCCAGATATTCCTCGATCACGGCCCCGAAGGTCACGTCGCGCTTGCGGCTGGCTTCCGTCTTCTCGCGGCGCCCGGCCTCGCGCGGGTCGACATTCTTGCGGATCATCGCGCGCCACTCGCCGGCCAGCTCGCGGGCTTCCTCCAGGGTCAAGTCGCCCTTGCCGTTGACCTTGTACTCGCCGAAGGCATGGCGGGTCGGGTTCTTGGAGCCGGGGAACCGGGTCACCAGACAGAACGTGCGCCGGAACTCGCCCTTGGCGTTCTCCGGGCCGACGCGAACGATGTGGTTGCGAGCCTTTTCGTCCTTGACATCATAGTGCTTGTCGGAAGGCTTGAGGGCCTTCAGTTCGCGGTCGGTGCTGAATGTCCTGGCTGGCATGATGCGCCCCTTCGTCTATCCCGTGGCAACACCATGGCAACATTTGACGTGCAATAGGATGTTGCCATGTGAAAGTCTATGATAGGCCTTGCAACGCGGAACGCAAGCACAAGCTGGGGTTCATGCAACAGGATGCAGCGGTGTGAAAGGCTTTGAAATGGCAGTTTGCGCGGCTGTTAACCGCTGGGTCGTAGGTTCGAGTCCTACCCGGGGAGCCAATAAAATCAAAGACTTAGTTTCATTGTTAGCTGACAAGACAGCACCGAACGGTCACCGGGCGCTGTGAGCCCCGATCCGATCCTGTTTGGGTGCCGGCGGAAACTGGCGCTTGCACCTCTCCAACCCTACGCGGCGCCCGGTTTCATCCTGCGCCGCCACGGCCGCATGTGAGGTCCTTACGGCGCGGCTGCAGCGGCCGCGATACGGGGGACGGAGCTTACGAGCTGGATGGTGTAGCTCTCACGCGGACGGGTCATCACCTTGGCTGCCGGCCCCGTTTCCACGATCCGGCCGGCCCGGAAGACATAGACGCGCTGGCAGATCGAGCCGACGACCGACAGGTCGTGGGAAATATAGAGCATGCCGAGGCCGCGCTCGTGCTGCAGGCGCGCTGGCAGATCGAGGATCTGCGCCTGGGTCGTCACGTCGAGGGCCGACGTTATCTCGTCGGCGATGAGGAAGCGCGGAGTCATGGCAAGCGCCCGCGCCAGGCCGACCCGCTGACACTGGCCGCCGGACAGCTGGCCCGGCTTGCGGTCGGCGAGGCTGCGCGGCATCTCGACCATGTCGAGCAGGCGTGACACCTGTTCTGCCACGTCGCGCGGCGGCACGAGCTTGTGGCGGATCAGCGGCTCGGCCACCATCTCGCCGGCGGTCATGCGCGGATTGAGCGAGTCATAGGGGTTCTGGAACACCATCTGTACGGCTTGCCGGAACTTGTGCAGGTTCTCACCGGAGAGCCGGTGAACGTCGTCTCCCTCGAACGCGACCGTGCCGCCCGATGGCGCAATGAGCCGCACGATGGCGCGCGCGAGCGTGCTCTTGCCCGAACCGCTTTCGCCGACGATCCCGACGGTCTCCCCGGGCATGACGGTCAGGGACACCCCATCGAGCGCCTTGAAGGTTGCGGCCACGCCCTTGATGCGATCGGTGAAGCGCCGCGGCAACGCAAACTCGACGCTGAGGTCGCGCACCTCGAGGAGGGGGCGCGTCGTTGCCGCCGATCGCACGGACGGATCGCTGGCCCGCTGCTGGGCCCGCAGCGCGGGCTGCGAGTTGATCAGCAGCCGGGTGTAGGCGTGCCGCGGCGCCGTGCGGACGCGGTCGGTCGGGCCCTGCTCGACGATTTCGCCGTCGCGCATGACGATGATGCGGCTGCAGGTCTCGGCTATGACGCCGAGATCGTGCGAGATGAGTATGATCGACAGGTTGCGTGTGCGGTTGAGATCCCTGAGCAGGTCGAGGATGCGGGCCTGAACGGTCACGTCGAGCGCCGTCGTCGGCTCATCGGCGATCAGCAGCCGCGGCCCGCAGCCGATGGCCGCGGCGATCATGGCGCGCTGCTTCATGCCGCCGGAGAACTCGTGGGGGTAGGCTCGGGCGCGCTGCTCGGGCACGCCGATGCCGACGGTTTCGAGCAGGTCCACGGCCCGGGTCCAGGCCTCGGCTTCGCTCAGGCCCAGATGCCGGCGCATGGGTGCCGCGATCTGCCAGCCGATGCGCCGCAGCGGGTCGAGGTGAGACGACGGGTTCTGAAATATCATTCCGATGTCCTTGCCCCGCAGGGCGGACAAGGACTGCGCATCGAGACCGGCCAGGTCGCGGCCATCGAGCATCGCCCGCCCGGCGACCCGGGCATAACCCGGCAACAGCCCGACGATGGCGCGTGCCGTGACCGATTTTCCCGAGCCCGTCTCCCCGACGATGCCGACGATCTCGCCGGGCGCGACCTCGAACGACACGCCGCGCACCGCCTCGACGGGCCCGCGCCGGGCCTCGAAGCGGACTGCAAGGTTCTCCACCGACAACAGGG
>DATKAZ010000104.1:0-4406 GCA_035514535.1 Gammaproteobacteria bacterium | reverse complement strand
GAGACGCTGCGGCTGGCGGAAGACTACGTGCAGGTGAAGCCGCTCGGGCTGGTCAACGTCAAGGGGCTGCCGGAGCCCGTCGACGTCTACGAGGCGGTCGGCGCCGGTACGGTGCGCACGCGCCTGCAGCGGTCGGCGGCGCGAGGTCTCACGCGCTTCATCGGGCGCGACCGCGAGCTCGATCAGATGCGGCAGGCCCTCGAGCAGGCGGCCACCGGCCGCGGGCAGATGATCGCGGTGGTCGGCGAGCCCGGCGTCGGCAAATCACGGCTCTTCTACGAGTTCCTGAACTCCCACCGCACGCACGGCTGGATGATCATGCAAGGCACCTCCGTGTCGTACGGGCGGGCGTCGTCCTATCTGCCCGTGCTCGACATGCTGCGCAGCTACTTCAAGATCGAGCAGCGCGACGATCCTCGTGCCGTCCGGACGAAGGTGACCGGCACCGTGCTCACGCTGGACGAGGGATTGAAAGACGTCGTGGTCCCCGTGCTCGGATTGCTCGATGCGCTTGCCGACGACAGCCCCTTCCTGCACCAGTCACCGCCGCAGCGCCGGCAGAGCACGCTCGACGCCATCAAGCGCCTGGTGCTTCGGGAGACGCAGGCGCAGCCCGTGCTGCTGGTCTTCGAGGACCTGCACTGGATCGACTCCGAGACCCAGGCGCTCCTCGACTCACTCGTGGAGAGCCTGCCCACCGCGCCGCTGCTGATCGCGGTCAACTATCGACCCGAGTATCGGCACACCTGGAGCGGCCGGACGTTCTACCGGCAGCTGCCCATCGAGCCGTTGCCCGCCGCCAGCGCGGAAGAGTTTCTGCGGCCGCTCATCGGCGACGATGCCAGCCTGCGGCCGCTGATCCAGACGCTCGTCGAGCGCACCGACGGCAATCCGCTCTTTCTCGAGGAATCGGTGCGCACGCTCGTCGAGGCGCGCGTGCTGGTGGGAGAGCCGGGCCGGTATCGGCTTGCGCGCGCGGGGGCGCCCATCGTGGTGCCGCCGAGCGTTCAGGCCATCCTCGCCGCGCGCATCGACCGGCTGTCGTCCGCCGACAAGCAGCTGCTTCAGGCGGCGTCGGTGGTGGGGAAGGACCTCCCGTACGCGCTGCTGCAGGCGCTGGCGGATCTTCCGGATGACGCGCTGCGGGCCGGTCTCAACCGGCTGCAGGAGAGCGAGTTCCTGTACGAGTCCAGGCTGTTTCCCGACCTCGAGTACACGTTCAAGCACGCCCTCACGCACGAGGTGACGTACGGCGGCTTGCTCGCCGAGCGCCGCCGGACGCTCCATGCCCGCATGGTGGACGCGATCGAGGCCCAGCACGCCGAGCCGTCAGCCGAGCACGTCGAGCGGCTCGCCCATCACGCGTCGCGGGGCGAGGTGTGGGCCAAGGCAGCGCAGTACGGCCGCGAGGCCGCGGATCGCGCCGCCGCGCTGTGCATCGACGCGGAGGCGGCGGCCCATTACCAGCGAGCACTCGACGCCCTCGCGCGCGCCCCCGTGACGCCCGCATCCGTGCGGGCCGCCATCGACACCCGCCTGGCCCTGCGGGCCCCGTTGTGGCGCGGCGGACAGCTCGAGCGACTGCTCGAGGTCTTCCGCGAGGCCGAGGCACTGGGAACGGAGCACAACCAGACGGAGCGTCTCGACGAGGTGTTCTCGTTCTTCCTGCAGTACTACTGGGCGAAGGGCGAGTACGAACGGGCGATTGGCTACGGCGAACGATGCCTGGAGGCAGGGGCACGGCGACACGATATCGGGCTGCAGGTGACCGGGCACTATTACCTCGGCGGCTGCTATCACGCGCAGGGCCGGTTCGCTCTCGCCGTCGAGCACTATCAGGCGATCATCGACACGCTGGAAGGCCCGCAAGAGACCGAGCGCTTCGGCCTCTCCGGACTTCCCTACTCCGGCGCCTGTGCGCTCGCCGCCCAGTGTCTCGTCGAGATGGGGGAGGGGCCGCGCGCCCTCGAGTTTCTCCGTCGCGGTGAACGGGTTGCCCAGGCGGCCGATCATCTCTACAGCAAGGTGCCGCTGGCGATCGCACACGGCCAGCTGCTGCTGTACCAGGGAGAGCCGGCGGAGACCATTCGCCTTCTGGAGCCGATCGTGGCGATCTGCCGCGAGAACAAGTTCGTCGGACAAACGATGCGAGCCCTGACCATTCTCGGTCAGGGATACGCGCGGGCAGGCCGCGCGCCGGACGCTATTCCGTTGCTCGAGGAGGCCATCGCGCTCCAGGAGGCGGCCGGCGCATTCGTCGACCGCGCGTGTTACGTGCGAACGCTCGGCGAGGTCTATCGGCGAGCGGGTCAGATCGACCCCGCGGAAACGACGGCGCGGACGGCGCTCGAATTCGCGCAGCGCCATGGCGAGCAGGGCAACGAGGCGTGGATCCATGCGCTGCTGGCGAACATCGCGTCCGACCGGGGTGACGTGGAGGCGGCCCGCCGGCATCTCGCGGACGCTCGACCCCTCGCGGAGACCTTGGGCATGCGACCGCTGCTGGCCTCGTGCGACGCCGCCCTGGAGGCCTCGCGGCGCTGAGCGATACCGGCGATCATGCCCGCGCCGTGCCAGAGGTCGGTCGTGCTGCGGCATTGCGATCTCGGCAGCGATGACACGGCGGCAGGAACTATTGAGTCCGTCGATCAGCCCCGACGCGGGCCAGCGTATACGCGCACGCCTCGTACCCCTGCGCCGCGGCCGCCGTAGCCGTCGCCCATGAACGGTGTCCAGCCGATCACCGCATCGCCGGTGATCACGACCTTTTCCTTCGGCAGGTAGACGAACACGTCGCCCTCCGTATGCGCGCGGCCGAGGTAGAGCAGGTGGATCTCGCGGTCGCGCCGGTACAGCTTCATCGTCTGCTCGAAGGCGATCGTCGGCAGCGCGGGCTTCAGCGCTGTGATCTCCGCCTGGTACGCCTCCAGTAGCCGCAGATCGGCCTCGACCTTTGCGCGCTCCTCGGCGGTGCGGGCGCCGGCGAGCGCCGTCTTCAGCTGCGCGATCTCCGCCGGTCCCAGGCGCACGTGGTCCTGGATGCGCTTGAGGCCCTTGCGCACCATCGCCTCGCGCGTGATCTGGTTGCTGACGATCTCGGCGCTCGGATAGGCGGCCGGGTACGCCTCGTTGCCGTGCCAGTGGTCCCAGTGGAAGTGCGTGTTGACGACGTAGCGCACGGGCTTCCTCGTCAGCTCGCGCAGGTGCTCGATGACCACGTGGGCCGCAGACGGCTTGGAGTGCGTGTCCACGACCATCACGCCGTCGTCGCTCTCGATGATGGCCGTGTTCGAGTTCACCTTGTAGGCGGGCGCGGCCACCGCGACGTGAACGCCGTCGGCGACCTTGACGATGTCGAACTTCGCGTCGCCGTGGCTATGGCCTTCGTGGCTGCAGCAATCCATCACGGTCTCCCGGACCAGCGAGGTCGCCGGCGTCGTCCGGCTGCGCGCAACCTACAGCGCGGAGTCGTTGTTGACAACCACGGGGGACCGACGCAGAGTCGAGCCCACTTCGCGAGGAGGGACCGCCATGGCAGACCAGATTGCGACACAGGGCGTCCACCACTTTCGGCTCACCGTCGGCGACGTCGATCGCACGGTGCGGTTCTACATGGAAGTCCTCGGCTTCAAGAAGCTGATGGATCTCAACCCGGGCGCCTTCCTCAGCAACGGCGCGGTGGGCCTCGGGATCGGACCGCATCCGTTCCCGGACAAGGCCATGCGCAACGATCGCTTCGACGAGAACCGCATCGGCCTGGATCACATGAGCTTTGCGGTCTCGTCGCGGGCCGCTCTGGACGAGGCCGTCCGGGTACTCGACCGGCACGGCGTCGCGCACAGCGAGATCAGGGATCTCGGCGAGGCCTTTGGCATCAGCGTCCTGATCTTCCGCGATCCCGACAACATCCAGCTCGAGCTGAGCGGCCCGCGCAAGTAGGTCAGACGCGGCGGCGACCGGTATAGCCGAGCCTGCGATCGCGCTGCACGAGGGCACGGTCGCGGGCGCGCGCAGGGCCGTAGCCGCCGCCGCCCGGCGTGCGCACGAGCACGCGGTCGCCGCGCTCGATCACGTGCTGCCGGCGGTTGTCGACTCGGCGGCCGTTGATCCGCACGTCGCCCACGCCGCCCGCGGCGCCGCCCTTGAGCCCGGGGGCGGGGAAGCGGGTGCGCTCGGCCATGAAGCTGACGACGATCGGGCTCGCGGACTCGCTCTCGATGAGGATGTCCTGCCCCAGACCGCCGCGGAAGCGGCCGGCGCCGCCCGAGCCCGCCCGCATGCGCTTGTAGTGGAAGAAGAGCGGGCTGTTGCGCTCGGCGACCTCCACCGGCGTCGATGAGATGTTGCTCGGCCACGACAGGACGTTCTCGCCGTCCTTGACGGGGGTGGCGCCCATGCCGCCGTTG
>DATKAZ010000103.1:0-9209 GCA_035514535.1 Gammaproteobacteria bacterium | reverse complement strand
CCGGGCGATCCATCGAGCCTGGTCGCCAGCCACGCGCTCGCCCTCGACGTGCTGGGCTGGCGCCCGCAGCGGGCGCTCGACGAGATCATCGCCAGCGCGATCGAATGGCACCGGGGACAGCTCGATATTGCCCCGCGCTGAGCGACCGGTCGCGTACGCCAAAGCCACCGAATCGGGGAACCAGGCAGAATTCGTCGAGCGATCTTCCGCCGTGCCCGGGATAAACGCCCAGAGGAGCCCGGAGGCGTGACTGCGCTCAAGGTATATTGCGCAGGTCGTCTGTTCGCAAGCGACGCGGGCGCTAGCCATGGATCTCCGATTCCGTCGTGGCTGCGCGACGAGATTGCCGTCGCCGTAGCGCGGCCTTCACTCCGAAGTTGGACCCCCAGAAATATGGCAAGACCGAAAGTGTTCTGCGTCGGTGCCAACAAGACCGGTACCACGTCGATGCAACATCTGCTGCAGATGCTGGGCTATGCGGTCGCGCCGCAGGGGCCCGCCGAACGCATGCTCGAGGACTGGGCCCGCCGCGACTTCTCGGCGTTGATCAAATTCTGCGAGCGCCACGAGGCCTTCCAGGACATACCGTTCTGCCTGCCCTTCACCTTTCAGGCCGTCGACCAGGCCTTTCCGGGCTCGCGATTCATCCTCACCCGCCGGCGCGACGCCGACGAGTGGTTCGAATCGCTGGTGCGCTTCGAGCGCAAAGCTCTCGAGCTTGACCGCGAGGTGACGGCGGATGACCTGAAAGCGCAGAACTACAGATACCCGGGCTGGTGGTGGCGATCGCATGTGGTGATCTGGGGCATCAACGAGGACTCCTTGTACGACCCTGCGCGGTACAAGGCCCAGTACGAGCGCCACAACGCTTCGATCCGGGACTATTTCAGCCAGCGTCCCGGCGACCTGCTCGAGATCGAAATCGCCGATCCGGAGGCGGCGGCGAAGGTCTGCGATTTTCTTGGCCTACCTCGCGCCGACATCTCGATGCCGCACGTGAATTCGTCACGGGCCGAGTGAGGACCGCGCCGGCTCGGATACGCTGATCCTGCGTAGCCAAGGTCGTGCGAATTCCGGGCAGCACGGTCCGGCCTTGCGGAAGAGATCAAGCGGTCGACAGATGTTTTGATGCTCTCGCCCTTCGGAGACAGGCACGGCAATGGACGAGATAATGCGCGACCCACCAATGGGTCGGATTCGAAAGTAGAATTTCCGTTCCAGCTGGAAGGCGTTTCGCATGGTCGTCACCGACAGGTTCATCTACATCCATATGCCAAAAACTGGAGGGACTTTCGTTGAGGCCGCGTTGACCCACCTTGCGACCGAGACCGGTGCCACGCACATCGATACGGCCACCCCGCAGGGGCGCAGCATCATCGGCGGACGAGACCAGCATCAGGTCGTTGCGCAGATTCCAGACCGGTTTCGAGGTCTTCCGATTCTGTTCACCACTCGAAACCCGTATGACCACATGGTCTCTTTTTATACCTTCGGATGGTGGAAGGACCATGCGGGCGATACCTTCGACGAGACGCAAATAAGAACCCGCTATCCGCACTATCCCGAGCTCGACTTCGGCGAGTTTCTGCGCGCCCATCACGACTGGGCACTTCTCGACAAGTCATACATCTCCGCCTCCCTAGCTTCGCGACTTCGCGCAGCAGGCGTTGGACCGCTCGCGTGGGAGTATCTTCGCTTTCTCTCTTCGGACCCGGTCCAACTTCTGGACGCATTGGTAAGCCGTCCATCATCGCATGTCGACCGCGCTCAATTCGGGAACATTCATTTCGTTCCCATGGAAAATCTCAATCGCGGATTGCATGCATTCCTGTTGAGCGCAGGATATTCGTCCGCAGAAGTGCGCTTCATCCTCGGAATGGAGAAGGTGTACCCCACTGAGGATAGGCGGAGGCCCGACGGCGTGTGGCGACAGTGGTATACGCCTGAGTTGGCCGGACTCGTGAGAAACCACGAATGGCGTCTGTTCGGTCTCTTTCCCGAGTACGATGACACGCTTTAGACCAGATTCTCGACAGCTGCAGGCGCCGGCTTCCGAGCCGAGAACGGGACGCCCGGTACCGGCACTCCGCTGAGCGAAGTGATTTCCGGGCGATGTGCCGGGGAAGTTGGGTGTGCTCCGGCAGTGCAGCAGAAGTTCGCCGATGGCGTCGAAGTCGATCCAGGCGGTCTGTTCCTTTGGCCAGAGGAAGGGGCGATACGTCCGCGCCACGAACTCCGCCACATGGTCACTCATGAACAGGTCCGTCGCGGCGTGCCGCGGCGTCGGATGGAATGCCATGCCGGTCCTGCAGTCCGCCCGCAGCCTCGAGCATCGCATCGACGCGGGCGGCATCGGCACTTCCCCACAGCGTGCACGCGACCGCTGGATGTGACAGGGCGAAGTCGAGCGCTGCTGCCAGCACCCGCACCGAGGCCGCTCCCGGGCGCGAGCGCGCAAAGAGCACTGGCGCATCGGTACCACCGAGCGGCCGGATGCCGATAAAACCGCGCTGCGTCGCTTGCAGACGGTCGAACCAGCCGGACGGCACCGTCTCGAGCGGATTCCAGTAGTCGATCAGGCCATCGCCGAACCCGGCGGCGATGACTGCCTCGGCGAAGGCGGCACTGTAGGGAAAAACCGCGATCGCCGCGACCTTGCCGGCGGCGCGAAGGTCATCGAAGCATGCGCGGATCTCGTCCAGCTGGTCGCGCAGGATGCGCAGCCGCGGTTCATCCTCGTTCGGCGTGTGGCGGACCATCCACTGCAACACGTCGACGCGTGCAATGCCGAGCTTGCGCAGCTCGGTGTCGACCGCGGCCACCAGTCGGGCGGTCGAAAACCGCTGCTCGTCGAAATGCGGGACCGCGATTTTGCAGACATGCTCGAAGTCGGCGCCCGGGTGCCGCCTGCGCGCTCGCTGCAGCGCGTCGCAGAACAGTGCGTAGCCCGGGTATTCGCTCGAGCTGTGCAGTGTGGTGACTCCGGCCGCATGCAGTTTCAGCAGCAGGGAGGAGGCCGTGTCCGGGTCGGTCCGCTCCGGCAGCAGGCGCATCGTGCCGAAGCCGAGCACCGACAGTTCGACGCTGGTCGCTCCGTACCTCCGTCGGTAGATCTGACCGGCGCTCACCCGATGCAACACTTCCAGATGCAGCGTTCGCCGGCGCGCTCGGCCACGAATGCGGTGCGCCCGTGCAGCACCTTGCGGTCCTGCCAGACCACGCCTTCGTCGCGGCCCAGCCGGAATCCGTAGGCCAGCCGGTCACGGACCTCGGGAGTCGCCAGCCACGCGTGGAAGCGGTCACGCAGCTCGATCACCTCGGCGGGACTGTGCGGGTCGACCCGGTAGTAGTTCCAGGTGACTTCCCAGTCGTCTCGATCGGCGGCCAGGATCGGCACCGTCTTGCCGATGCCGTGCTTGGCGAAGCACACCGGCAGCGAAGTCAGCGCTGCGAACAGCGCCGGCTCGCGCTCGCGGGCGAATCCGGCCAGCTCGGCGGCATCGACGAAGTAGGTCTCGCCGCCATCGCCGGCGGCGCGCTCGACCAGAAACAGCACGTAGCGCGCGGACTGTCCGGCGTCCTTGTAGGCGTCGTCGGTATGCAGCGGCTGGGCGGTGCTGGAATGGCGGAAGGTGTAGGCCTTGTCGGGCTGGTAGGAAACGTCCATCCACAGCGCGCCATCGGGCGCGCCGGTCGCGCTGTCCTCGCCGTTCATCATCAACGGGCCGATGCGGCCGGCGATGTTCTGCCAGCGGTCCAGCGTGCCGGTTTCGAAGGGCGCGGTGCGGAAATGCACGACCTTGGCCGCGCCGAGTGCCCGCGAGAGCGCGGCCGCCACGGCGGATGGTTGCTCGATCGCGGGCAAGTCCAAGGACAGCGAACGGAGCATGGCGCCAGGGACGGACTGAACAGGTGTAAAGCTTACCGGAACACGGGGCGCGCTGCCGCGCCGTCAAGCGGCCGCGCCCGCAAGCAGCTGCGCGGCCGACAGGATCGCCCCGTCCGCGCGCAAGGCGCGAAGCTCGGCGTCGTCGAGTTGCTGGCGCCGGTATTCCTCCTCGACCTTGCCCTGGCGATGAATCTCGGCCCATCGGCGCCAATGCCAGCCCTGCGATCCCTGCAGATAGTCCGGGTTCAGCGCGAGAAACGAGTCAATGTTGACGAGCCGGCGCCGAAACCGCGCCAGCGAGGAGATCGGCGCGTGGGCAATCACGATGTCCTGGGCACGCTCCTGGCGCACGGTCCGGCCGGCCGGTGTCACCACGTCGTGTCCGCCCATCGTGATCGAATCGATATAGGCAACCCGCCCCACGACTTTCGGAACCGGGACGCCGCCCAGCCACGCCGCCTCCGGATGCTCGGCCAGGTATTGGCAAAAGTTCGGCGTGCGCCGGCAATACAGCAGCAGCTCGCCGAAACTGGCAGGGTCGAGTCGGGACGGTAGCTGCAGGCCGTCGGGTCCGAGCACCACGTTGAAGCGGTCGACAATCAGGATGTCGGCCTGGCAGGCGCCAAGAATCCGTTTGAGGTCGCCGCCGCGCGGCAACCAGAACTCGTCGCCATCGAGGAACAATACCCAATCGGCAGCCGTGCGGCGGACGCATTCGACTGCAGTTTGCTGCCAGACATCCCAGGGCGTGTCGTTGCGAAGGCACACCAGCTCGAACGACGATCCAGCGCGCTTCTGCAGCAGTTCCAACGTGCCGTCGGTCGAACCCATGTCGAACACGACCAGATGGTCGACACCGAGCCGGTACAGATGGTCGATCACGTGGCCAACCAGCTCGACCTCGTCGAGGACGCCCAGATGGGCCACAAGCTTCATGCGTCGCCCCCCTCTGCTGCCTCGGTCGCCGCGTACAGCGCAAGTTCGAGCTGCTGGCAGTCCACCAGCACATCGCCCCCATGCTGATACGGAAATATTGGCGTGTTGGTCGCCGTCAGTTGCGCGTAGCGGTGCCGGAGGACGCGGTAGATCTCGGTGTAGGTCGGGTTCAGGTAAATCGGCGAGAACGCCTCGATCACCCAGGAGCGCGGTGCCATCACCTGGCTGTGAACGAACCCCGAACCGTGCAGTCCACTCATCGCCCGTGCGTCGCGGGCGACCGCCAGCTGGCTGGCGACCGGCAGCGCGCCCATGTCGATCCGCTCGAATCCGTAGCGTTCGAGCAGCGGGTGGACCTCCTCCGGGTTCACCAGCCGGCGGCCGAGCCGGGTCTGTTCGCCACGATCGAGCCACAAGCGGGGGCCGACATCTGGCAGGGGCACCCCCGCGGCCGCCAGCAGACGTCGCCGCAGGTCAAGCAGCACACCCGGGTAATCGGCGACGTTGCGGTAGCTGACCGGCGTGCCGTAGAGCGCCGAGCGAAAGCGTACCGGCCGGCGGACTTCGAGCACGCGGCCCGGATCGACCCCGAACAGGCGCAACAGCTCGGCCGCGAACGCGGGCAGCTCGGAGACCACGAACGTGCAATCGAACCCACCGCGTTCGAGCACGACCAGCTTCATCAGCTCCTCGTGCCAGTGGGTGAAATTGCGCGAGAACACATTGCCCAGGATGCACACGTCGCCAGCAACCGTGCTGTCTTCGAACACTACCTGCGTCACTCCCTTCTTCAGCATCCGCTGGCGCACGAATGAGGGGGTGAAGTCGTCAAAAACCGCCTCGATGGGCATGCTGGCGTCACCGAGCAATTGAGCGCTCTGGCCGACGTCCAACGCGCTGGGCACATACAGGACAGGGCCGGCCCTGAATACCTCGATCGGTGGCGTGTCCGCACCGAAATCGACTCGCCGCGGCGACCCGTGGCGCGCGTCGAGGTGAGATCTGGCAGTGCCAGCGGAGATGGATTCTACCGTCAGCATGCAGTGACCACCGCTTCGTCCTGCTCGCCGTCGATGGCAGATAGATAGGATTCGAACACGGCAGGATCGATTTCGTAATCGTTCCAGAACGGCTCGGGCTGTGGAACCCCATGGATGGGCCCGGTCAACACGCTGTACTCGACCCCCAGACAGGCAAAGATTCCGCCCAGCTCGACCAGCGGGAGCGTATGCGGGTTGTTCAGAAAGCACACCGATGTCCCCGGCCGGGCAAAGTAGGACAGCAGGCCGGCCGAGCCGTCCGGCGCGACGATACGGCGAGCGTTGTGGACCAGCCGGATCTGGGTGGCGAAGTCGAATTCCTCGGGGTAAACGATTCGATAGCCGCGCGCGGCAGCGATTTTCTCAATGGCTGCATGATTGACCAGCCGCTTCTTGCGGTGCGGGCGGCGTGCGAGGAAAAGGCGATCGACACCGGTAGGCTCTGCCAACGCGTAAGCCGCGCGCTGCTTGAGGTCAGCGATCGCTCCGGCGAAATCAGCGGGCTCGGGCATCATTGCGTGCCATGCATCGGACCAACAGGTGGGACTGAAGCCGCGGTAGAGGGGATTCGGAGCGACCCATAGCCTCCGCACCCGCCGAGCGGCCAGATGTGGCAGCTGTATCACCTCGAAATCAGGCACGAACAGCCGCAAGGCCTGCAGGTGGGTCGCCGGCATCCTCTGGTCGATCAGCAGAGGTACTTTAGGCATGCCGGCGCGCAGTGCGATTGTCAAGCGAGCCAGATGCTCGGTGATCCAGTGACCGAAATCGTGAGCATAGGTCCCACCGAGCATGAATGCTTCCTCGAGCACCGCCACATCGTCGCCGGCTTCGATCGTCCAGAAGTGGCGTCCATCGACCGCCAGCACCGCGGGATCGAACTCCGGGTTGTCCTCGAACTGCCTGTCCTCGTCGCCTTCGACATCGACCAGGGCGCTGCCGTCCGACGCCAGCAGAACGGCGGAACGACCGCGCACCACGACGTCGTCGATCCTCGCAACCCAGCCGCTGCGCCGCACTCCCCGTTGGGCATGCTGATCCCCGACCCCGATCACGCGCGGAGGCGCCACGACGAATGGTGCGCCTCCTCGCCACAGTTCGCGGAACTGCGGCGACCGACGTGCAAATTCGAGCATCGGAACTACCGTTCTGCGCCGAATCAGCTGCGCATCGGGAACGCACAGTCCGGCAGTTGCCGGCGCAAGCGCGCCCTCGCGGCCCAGCAGTTTCACCAAGGCACGCTTGAAGGCAATGCTGGCGAACAGCCGGCCGTAGGCGCGCTCATCTTCGTGCAGTCTCTGTTGCAGCTCGGCTACGGCCTCTCGGTCAGATTCCATCGCGGTCGGATTCAACCCGGGGACCGCTCGATGCGCGGCTTGCTCGCGGCCATCTCCGGCGCAGACGGCGCGGCATAGACATAGACCGTGTATTCGTAGAGACCGTAATCGTGCCGTACCACCACGTGCCGACTGAGTTCACGGGCGAGAAAGCCCAGCAGGTGATCCGTCGGCAAGTGGAACAGGTCGTCGCGTTCCCAATCGACCTGCTTGCTCATGACGTTGAACGCAAGGCCGACGCGGACGTGCGGGAACACCGCGCGCAGCAATCGCCGGCAGTAGTCGAACATCGCGTCCTGGTCCACCCCGCCCCGGTAAGTGAAGATGCCGTTCATCACGATATAGTCGTAGCTCGGCCAGTCGCCGCCTTCGGGCGCCAGCACGTCGCGGCATTCGAATGGAACGCCCGGGAACTTGCTTCGGCACAGTTCGATCGCCGCGGCCGATGCGTCCAGTCCGTGGTAGTCGACGCCGTCCGGGCCATGGGCGCGGAGATGCTCCAGCAAGTGCCCGGCGCCGCAACCGAAGTCGAGCAGGGTGCACGGCGCGCCGCGCTCGCGGATCGACTCGAGCATGACGCGGTAGCGGACATCCGCGTCCGCCCCGGTCCAGCCGACGCCGGCGGGGCTGTCGCCGTGCGCAGAGAGCAGGTGCTGGCAGAACTCGACAATCGGAGCCTGGGTTTCCTTGCTCATCATGCCTCCATGGATGGATCGGCCGCACGCGCCGCGGGCTCACGCAGCACAGATGTTGGCCCGGATTCGGTCGCCGCCCCCGGGCTGTGTACGTCCTGCTGCAGCGCTTCCAGCGATTCGGCCAGTAACGCAGGCAGCAGGTAGCGGTAGCGGCCCCGGTAGTCGGGCAGGAACTCCAGCGTCAGGCCGGCGGCGGCGAAGGCGCCGGCATCGTAGAGCGCACTTCCGCCGGGGGCATTGATGTACTCGCTGGCACCCAGCTCGCGGCAGATCGCAATGATGCGGTCCTGGCCGCGGCGGGCCGCATCGATCGCGAGCCCGGAGCTGCGCACGATGCTGCAGTGCAGCTCCAACATGCCGGCCACCAGCCTCAGTCCGTCCTCCAGATAGCCGACCACCGACTCGAGGGGCGCGTGCAAGTGCGAGCGCACTGCGGATGCCGCCTCGCCGCGGCCAGCGGTGAGCCATGGCAGGCGCGCCAGGCGCCGGTCGAACTCGTCCCGCGCCCCGGGCGCAAACGCCAGGTCGCAGATGCGGGTTTCCCTCTTTCGCCGGGCCAGCGGCAGGGTCAGCCACTCGATCGCGCCGGCCGGGCCGGGCACTTCGCAGCGATGCACCCGGCCGCGCTGGGGAAACTGCACGCAGTCGTAAACGACGAACACGTCCGCCTCCGCCAGCAGGCGAAAGTAGCCGGCGTACGGGTACAGGTAGGGCTGCATGATGGCGATGCGCGGGCCGCGCGCCGCGGATCGCGAGGCCGGTGCCGGCCCAGTGCCGGTCACGCCGGCGTCCCTGCGGCGGCCACGGCCGCCGCTACCCGGGCAATCGACGCTGCGTCGAGGTCCGGAGCGCACGGGAGCCCGAGCACGCAGGACGCCACCCGTGCGGAATGTCGCAGCGGACCTGCGCGGCGAAGCGTGCGGTAATGGCTCTGGCGTTGCACGCCGGCACCGTACCAGTAGCGGAAATCGACCCCATTCCGTAGCAGTTCATCGCCGATGCGCGCGGCATCGCGCGCACGCGCGCAGCGATACAGCACGTAGCTGGCGCTGATCTCCGGCGAGGTCAGCAGGCGCCCACCGAGGCCGGCTGCGTCGAACTGCCGATGGTATTCCGCCGCCACTTCCGCGAACTCGGCTCGCTTGGCGTCCCAGCCGTCGAACTCCGCGAGTCCGACCGCCGCGTGATACTCGCTGAGCTTGCCGTTGATGCTGGCCGAGCACGTGTCGCGCGAGCCCCAGAAGCCGAAGTTCAGCGCGCGACTGGCGCGGGCGATGCAGCCCGGGTCCGTGCTGACCACTGCGCCGCCCTC
>DATKAZ010000102.1:0-3187 GCA_035514535.1 Gammaproteobacteria bacterium | reverse complement strand
CCTGCTCGACGAGCCAACCACTGGCCTCCATTTCGCCGACGTCGAGAAACTGCTCCAGGTTCTCCATCGCCTCGTCGACGCCGGCAACACGGTGATCGTCATCGAGCACAACCTCGACGTGATCAAGACGGCCGACTGGATCATCGATCTGGGGCCCGAGGGCGGCGCGCGGGGAGGCGAGGTGGTCGTCGCCGGCACGCCGGAGACCGTTGCCGCGACTGAAGGCTCCGCCACGGGTCAGTACCTGTCGCGGGTCCTGCGCGGCGAGCCGCTGATACCGCTGGACACCGTCTCGTTCGCCGAGGCTGCCGGCCGCGGCGCGCGGAGTGGCAACGGCCGAGGCAGCCGGCGACGCGCGCAGATCGCGCGGGCCGCCGTTCGCTGAGGCGCCGCGTCCGTCGAGGGATTACACCCACCGGGGGGCCGATCGGCACTTGCATGCGTTTCCAGGTTGGATGACGGTGCGCAGGTGCGTTGACCCCGAAGGGAATGCAGGAGGTTAAGCGAGATGAATCGGACACGCGCTCTTTTGGTCGTTCCATGTCTTGCCGCCGTGGCACTTGTGATTGCAGGGTGTGGCGGCCCGGCCGCGTCACCGAGCCCGGCCGGGACCAGCATTGACGTGACCCTCCAGGAGTGGGCAGTGGTGCCGAGCGCGGCCACAGCGTCCGCCGGCCAGGTCACTTTCGTGATCACCAACCAAGGCCCGGACGATATTCACGAGTTCGTGGTGATGAAGACGGACCTCTCGGTGCACGAACTGCCGGTGGACGCGAATGGTGTGGTCGACGAGGAAGCGGGCGGCATGATAGTCATCGACGAGGTCGAGGACATACCCGTCGGTGAGACCGAGCCGCTTACTGTCAACCTGGATGCCGGCAACTACGCGCTCATCTGCAACATCTATGACGAGGGCGAGGGCGAGGCTCACTACTCTCTGGGCATGCGAACCGGCTTCTCGGTTCAGTAGCGGCTCAGGCGTTCGTCAGGCGCGTCGGTCAAATCCTCGTGGGGCGCGGGAACGAGACGGGTTTCCCTCGCAGCCAGCCCGCCGGAGCCAGATTCCCGGCCATTTCCTCGTGGGGCGACGGAACAAGACGAGTTTCTTCCTGTTCGGGCTCATCAGGGACCAGATTCCCGTCGCGTTCGCTCGCGTGGCGCAGATTTGAGTCCATTTCCCGGTCTGGATGGGGACGTTTGGTGCGAATCCGTCTCGTTCGCTCGCCCACCGCCCATTCGTGCCGTTTCCAGGGGCAGCGTTCCTGGCAGCCGCAATGCACCAGCCACCCGGCACCGGGCGAAGTTCGGCTAGGCGCGCAGGAACTGGTCGATCTCGGCCTGATCCTCGTTGAAGCCCCAGGGCTTCAACATCACGATCTCCGCTACTCCCATTACGTCCTCCCTACTGCCGATCGTCGAGCACGCTCCTACACTAGCCGCGTGCCGGATATCGAATACGCATTCCTGGCGGATGCAGCCGACGCGCGGCCGGGCCAGAAATTCGCCGTCATCGGCGGAGGCGTGTCGCGCCTCGGCGGCGCCCAGTTCCCGCTGCGCCACCCGCATCTGGCGCTGGTCTGCGGCCTGACCGTCACCACGCCCGAGTTCGGCGCCGAGCACGAGCTTCAGTTCGTCCTGCTCACGCCGGACGGCAAGCAGCTCTCGAATGCCACGGCGAAGGTGATGGCCAACGGGCCGTCCGACGGGCGGGACTCCGTGCTCACCTTCAGTCTCGACATGTGGAATCTGAGCTTCCCGGCGCCCGGCGATTACTCGATTCGCATCCTCGTCGACGGATCGGAACGAAAACGTCTGCCGCTGGTGGTCGAGAAGCGCGAGCTGCCCGCCGGTCGGGGTCCCGGCCAGCGACGCGGGCGCGGCGGCAGCGAGCCGCCGTTCCCACCGCCGACGGGTCAGGCCTGATTTGTCTGACGTCAGCCGGAACTCGCCGAGCGGCTGATCTCCCGGTCCAGGCGGCGTCCGCTGACCCACACCAGCATCAGCACGGCGAGCGCGCCGAGCAGCGCCAGCGCCCCCAGCGCGACAGCCGACATCAAGTCCGGCGGAGCGAGCAGTGTCCGGTCCTCCGCCTGCCACGGCCATAGAGCGCGCAGGGCACCGATCATGAGGCCGGTCAGGGCAGCCATCGTCACCGAGTGACGGTGGACGAGCAGCCACTCGAGGAGACGCGCGAAGCTGCCGAGTCCGATTACGGCGCCGGCAACGAAGGTGAGAACGTAGGCCAGGTTGAGACTGGTGAGCGCCTCGAGGGTCGGGCGGTATATGCCCATCACCAGCAGCAGGAACGCGCCGCTGACGCCGGGCAGGATCATCGCGCAGATCGCCACCGCTGCCGCGACGAAGACAAATGGCAGCGGCGGGTCGACGATTTCCCGCGGAGGCAGGCCGACGAGGAAGAAAGCTGCCACGGCCGCGGCGGCGATCACCGCGACCTCTGCCACGCCGATGCTCTCGATGCGCCTGAGGGGCACGATCAGCGAGCCGAGGATCAGGCCGAAGAAGAGCGCCGCGAGCGGCTCAGCGTGACTCTCCAGCAAGGCTGGGATCACTCGCGCTCCGATCAGCAGTGCGGTCAGGATGCCCGCGCCGAGGGGCAGCACGAGCCGCCACTCGACCTGGCTGAACCGCTCCCGCGAGCCGGTGAAGTCGAGCCTGACGCCGGCCAGCAGCGCCGAGGCGCCGAGTCGGATGGAGCGTATTAGCCGTTCATAGACGCCGACGATCAGCGCAACAGTGCCGCCACTGACACCGGGAATCACATCCGCGCCACCCATCAGCATGCCGCGCGCATAGTTGCCCAGGAGCTCTCGACGCGTGGACATGGCCGGCGCATCCTAGAGCAGTCGCAGGCCCGGCGGCGCCGGTCGGGTACGATCAGCCGATGCCGACACGCGACGATGCCTGGGCGCTGCTATGCGAGTGGACGCAGTCCGAAGCGCTGCGCAAGCACGGCCGCGCGGTCGAGGGCGCGGTTGCCTGGTACGGCGAGAACGTGTTCGGGGTAAAGGGCAGTGAGCTCGACACCTGGCGCGCGGCCGGGCTGCTGCACGACTTCGACTACGAGCGCTTCCCCGACACGCATCCCGTCCAGGGCGCCGAGGAACTGCACCGGCGCGGCTATCCCGACGAGCTCGTCCAGGCGGTCCTCGGCCACGGCGACCATACC
>DATKAZ010000101.1:0-26524 GCA_035514535.1 Gammaproteobacteria bacterium | reverse complement strand
CGTCCTGTTCATCATGGGGCTCAAGCGCATGAGCTCACCGAGGACAGCGCGCGGCGGCATCCTGTGGGCCGGCGCCGGCATGCTGGTCGCGACCCTCGCGACCTTCGCCTGGCCGGGCATGCAGAACTACGCGCTCATGCTCGCCGCCATCGGCATCGGCGGCGGGCTCGCCTGGATCACCGGCAAGCGCGTCGCCATGACGGACATGCCGCAGATGATCGCGCTCTACAACGGCATGGGCGGCGGCGCCGCCGGCGCCATTGCCGCCGTGGAGCTCTATCGGGGGGTCGACCACGGCCTTACCGTCGGCTTCCTCGCCGTGCTCGGCGGCCTGATCGGCTCGGTGTCGTTCTCCGGCAGCCTGGTCGCCTTCGCGAAGCTGCAGGGCTGGATGACCAAGCCCATCCGCTTCAAGAGCATCAACCAGGTCAACGCCGGCCTGCTGATCGGCGCTTTTGTCATCGGCCTGTTCCTGCTCGGCAATTATTCGGCGCACACGACACTCGTGACGGTGTTCTTCCTCCTCGCGCTGGTCGGGGGAATCATGCTGACCAGTCCCATCGGGGGCGCAGACATGCCGGTCGTGATCTCGCTGTACAACGCCCTGACCGGCCTCGCGGTGGCCTTCGAGGGCTTCGTGCTGAACAACGAGGCGATGATCATTGCCGGCACGGTCGTCGGGTCCGCCGGTACCCTGCTGACCCAGCTGATGGCCAAGGCAATGAATCGCTCGCTGGCCAGCGTCCTGTTCAGCGCCTTCGGCGACGAATCCATCGACAGCGGCGAGGTCGAGGGCAGCATGAAGCCCATCGAGGGCTCCGACGCGGGCATCATGATGGCGTTCGCCGATCGCGTGATCATCATCCCGGGATACGGCCTCGCGGTGGCGCAGGCCCAGCACAAGGTCTGGGAGCTGACCCAGCTCCTGCAGTCCAAGGGCGTGAAAGTACGGTTCGCGATCCACCCGGTGGCGGGACGCATGCCCGGACACATGAACGTGCTGCTGGCCGAGGCGGGCGTGCCCTACGACCTGATCGCCGATCTCGACGAGATCAACGCCGACTTCGAGACGACCGACGTGGCATTGGTGATCGGGGCCAACGACGTCGTCAACCCGGTGGCGCGCACGGACCCCTCGAGCCCGATCTACGGCATGCCGATCCTGAACGCCGACAAGGCCCGCAACGTCATCGTCATCAAGCGCGGCAAGGGTAAGGGATTTTCGGGGATCGAGAACCGCCTGTTCTACCTGGACAATACCCGCATGCTCTACGGTGACGGCCAGGCTGCGGTGGCCGAGCTGATCCAGGCGGTGAAGGCGAGCTGAAGGAGCGTCCGGCGACCTCTTCGCTGGTCAGTTTCTGACCCCCGGCAGGCGACTTGGCGGGCTCTCGCCCCGGCTGGAAAAGGTCACCGCCGGCAGCACTTATTCACAACACTCGGAAATTAGCGCCTCAAATGCGGGTTACCGCACAAAGCACCGCAATAACATCAGTTAACTAACTGTTTTCTTTCTAGTTATTTTTATGACGAAAATTTGACCAATCTGAGCCACCCCCATAAGTGACGCGGATCACACCGCTATTGCAGCCACTCTTCCACAGAGTTGTCCACAGCTTCTGTGGACAACTTTACCCACCACCCGGCGGCCTGCCGTCATGACCATTCTCAAGGTCGCCGTCGACGCGCCCCTCGACACGTTGTTCGATTATTTTCCGCCGGACGCAGCGCCTCTCCCGCCGCCCGGGGCGCGCGTGCGCGTGCCATTCGGGCATCGCAACCGGGTGGGGCTCGTCATGGCGCACGCCGAATCGTCGGAGTTGCCCGATGAGCGCCTCAGGCCGGCCGTCGACGTGCTCGACGCCATGCCCCTGTTCGACGCGACCATGCTCAGGCTGCTCAACTGGACGGCACGCTATTACCAGGAACCGCCCGGGCTGGTGGTCGCGGCCGCGCTGCCTGCGCCGCTCCGCCAGGGGAAGCCGCTGCCGGAGCCGCCTGCCCGGGTCTCCGCCAAGGGCCCGGCTCCGGACGCGATGAGAAAGCGGGCGCCGAAACAGGCCGCGCTGCTCGACCTGCTGGCCACGGCCCCGCGCCGCGCCGACGATCCGGCGCTGCCGCCGGGCTGGCGCGCCAGCGCCGCGCGCCTGGCCGCGCGCGGCCTGGTCGAGTTCGAGCCCGAGCCGGCCGCCGCGGCGTGGACCGCGGCGGCCGGCGGCCCGGTCCTTAACACGGCCCAGGCCGAGGCCGCCGCCGGCATCATCCGGGATCTCGGCCGGTTCTCGGCCCGCCTGCTGTTCGGCGTGACAGGCAGCGGCAAGACCGAGGTGTACCTTGCAGCGGCGGCGGAGTGCCTGCGCCGCGGCCTGCAGGTGCTCGTGCTCGTGCCGGAAATCGGCCTGACGCCGCAACTGGTGCAGCGCTTTGCAGCGCGGCTCGCGGCCCCGGTAGCCGTCCTGCATTCCGGGCTGACGCCCGGCGAACGGCTGACGGCCTGGGCGGACGCGCAAAGCGGTCGGGCAGCAGTCGTCATCGGCACCCGTTCGGCAGTGTTCGTGCCCCTTGCACGCCCCGGCCTGATCATCGTCGACGAGGAACATGATCCGTCCCTGCGCCAGCACGAGGGCCTGCGGTACTCCGGGCGTGACGTGGCGGTGATGCGCGCCAGCCTGGCGGGGCTGCCGATCGTGCTCGGCTCGGCCACCCCCTCTCTCGAGACGCTGCGACACGCGCTCGAGGGGCGTTACGACCTCGCCCGGCTGCCGGATCGACCGGGGCGCTCTGCACACCCCCAGGTCAGTCCAGTCGACCTGCGGCGTCACCCCGCCACGGAGGGCGTATCAGCGCCGCTGTTGCGGGCCATGCACGTTCACCTCGATGCGGGTGGCCAGGTGATGCTGTTCCTGAACCGGCGTGGCTTCGCCCCGGCGCTGTTCTGCAGCTCCTGCGGCTGGGTGGCGGATTGCCGGGATTGCGATGCGCGCTACACGTGGCACCGGCGGCTCGGGCGGCTGCGGTGCCATCACTGCGGCGACGAAATCCCGCTTCCGCCAGCCTGCCCGGACTGCGGCGCCGACCTGCGCCCGGCCGGCGAGGGCACGGAACGCCTCGAGGATGCATTGGCACGGCACTTCCCGGACCTGAATATCGCCCGGATCGATCGCGACAGCACGCGCCGCCGGGGCTCTGTCGAACGCATCCTCGACAATGTGCGCGACGGCCATACCAGGATTCTCGTCGGCACCCAGATGATGGCCAAGGGCCATGACTTCCCCGGCGTGACGCTCGTCGGCATCATCAATGCGGACCAGGGCCTGTTCGGCACCGACTTCCGCGCCGGCGAGCGGCTCGCCCAGACGCTGGTGCAGGTCTCCGGCCGGGCGGGCCGCGCCGCTCAACCTGGCGAGGTGCTGGTGCAGACCTCCTTTCCTGAACACCCGCTGCTGCAGCACCTGCTCGCCGGCGGCTACGAGGCCTTCGCGACAGCCGCGCTCGATGAACGCCGCGCCGCCGGCTGGCCGCCATACACCCACCTGGCAATGCTGCGGGCCGAGGCCGCGAAACCCGCGCTCGCGATGCAATTCCTCGCTGCGTGCCGCGCTGCCCTGAGGTCACCGCCGGGACTCTCGATCCTCGGCCCGGCTCCCGCGCCGATGGAGAAACGCGGCGGACGCTGGCGCGCGCAACTGCTGCTCCAGGCGGCGGCCCGCCCTGCCCTTCACGACGCCCTGGCGGAGCTCAGGAGTCTTGCGCCGACGGTCGTGGAACGCCGCGGCGTGCGTCACCACTTCGAGGTGGATCCGGAAGACCTTTTCTAGCTCGACGCACTGGCCGGCGGGCCTGAACAGGCCTGGCACGTCACTGTACAATGAGCGGTTCGTCGTCGACCCGACCGGGGACTCCCGACTTGAAGAAACAGATCGAAGGCCTGCTGGCGGCTGCGCTGTCCACGCTCCGCGACCAGCTTTCCCATGACGCCACCGCCGACGCCCGCGTGGAGCGCGCGCGTGACCCTCGCCACGGCGACTTCGCCAGCAACGCAGCCCTGCTCCTTGCCAGGCAGGCAGGCATGCCCCCGCGCGACCTCGCCGAGCGCATTGTCGCCCTGCTGCCGGATTCGCCGCTCGTGGAGGGCGTCTCCATCGCCGGCCCCGGCTTCATCAACTTTCGCCTCAGCCAGCGCGCATTCGAGCAGGAGATCGAGGCCGTCCTCACGCAGGGCGACGCCTACGGTCGTTCCGACGCCGCCGGCGGCCGGCGCGTGCTGGTCGAGTTCGTGTCCGCCAATCCGACCGGCCCGCTGCACGTCGGCCACGGCCGACTCGCCGCCTACGGCGACTCGGTCGCGAACCTGCTCGAGGCCACCGGCCACACCGTGCAGCGCGAGTATTACGTCAACGACGCCGGGCGGCAGATGGACATCCTCGCCGCCAGCGTCTGGCTGCGCTACCTCGAGGCTCTTGGCGAGTCGTTCCCGTTCCCGGCCAATGGCTATCGGGGCGGCTACATGCAGCCGATTGCCGACAAGCTGGTGGCGCTTGAGCATGCACGGTTGCGGCGCCCGGCGGCGGAGATCTTCGCCGACCTGCCGCCGGATGCTCCCGAGGGCGACAGGGACGAGTACATCGACGCCGTCGTGGCGCGCATGCGCACTCTGCTCGACGAGGCAGACTACCGGGCCGTGCACAAGCTCGGCCTTGACGAGATCCTCGCCGACATTCGCGACGACCTGGCGGATTTCGGCGTGACATTCGACGAGTGGTTTTTGGAGCGCAGCCTGACCGACCTCGGCCTCGTGGCCGAGTGCATCGACCGGCTGAAGCACGACGGCCACGCCTACGAACAGGACGGCGCGCTGTGGTTCCGCGCCAGCGCGCTCGGCGACGAGAAGGACCGCGTCGTGGTGCGCGACAACGGCCAGACCACCTACATCGCATCCGACATCGCCTATCACCTCGGCAAGCGACAGCGCGGCCACGATCTGCTGCTCGACATCCTCGGCGCGGACCACCACGGCTACGTGGCACGCGTGCGCGCCGGGCTCGAGGCGATGGGCGAGCCGGGGGACAGCCTCGAGGTGCGCCTCGTACAGTTTGCCATCCTCTATCGCGGCGGCGAGAAGGTGCAGATGTCCACGCGCTCCGGCGAGTTCGTGACGCTGCGCGAGCTGCGCGACGAGGTCGGCAACGACGCCGCGCGCCTGTTCTACGTGCTGCGCTCCAACGACCAGCACCTCGACTTCGACCTCGAGCTCGCCAAGTCCCGCAGCAACGAGAACCCGGTGTACTACATCCAGTACGCCCACGCGCGCGTGCGGAGCGTCTTCCGCCAGCTTCTCGAGAAGGGTCTGCAGTGGTCCGTGGCGGAAGGCTGCGCCGGACTGCACCTGCTCAGTGCCGATCACGAGCGCGTGCTGATGGCGACAGTGGGACGATTCCCTGAAGTCATCGAGCTGGCCGCCGCGAACCGTGCGCCACAGAATATCGTCCATTACCTGCGTGAACTCGCCCAGGACTTTCACACCTGGTACAACGCCGAGACGTTCCTCGTGGACGAGGCGCCGCTGCGTTCCGCCCGGCTCGCGCTCGCCGAGGCGACGCGCACCGTCATCGCCAACGGCCTGGCGCTCGTCGGCGTCAGCGCGCCCGAGTCCATGTAACGATGGCGCGGGACTACAAGCAACGCCGCAAGACCCGCAAGCAACCGACACCCGGGTGGGTCTGGCTGTTGACGGGGCTCGTCATCGGCCTGGGCGTCGCGCTGTTCGTCCACTTGCAGCACACAGGGCGCGGGGCGCCCGCCGAACCGGTCGCAACGCGCGCGGCGAAGCCGGCTTCCCAGCAAGCCGAGGAGGACGCGGAGCTCGAGTCCGTCCCGGAGTCGGGATTCGACTTCTACACCATGCTGCCGGGGCTCGAGGTCGTCGTGCCGGAGGAGGACGCGGGACCGCGCGGCGGCAGCCCGGCGGCCATGCGGCCGGAGCTCGCGCCGGGCCGGTACTGGATCCAGGCCGGCTCGTTTCGCCGTTTCAACGACGCCGACCGGCGCAAGGCTGAACTCGCCCTGCTCGGCCTCGCCTCCAGCATCCAGGCAGTGACCCTGGACGGCCAGACCTGGCACCGGGTGCGCATCGGCCCACTGGCGGACGCGGCGCAGGCGGAGGCCACCCGGCGGCAAGTCACGGAGAGCGGCATAGGCGCACTCGCGGTGCGCGAGCGGGACTGACGGGGGCACTGCTCGACCGCAGTGTCCCCGGTACGTCATCCGGGTGTCGCAACTGACCCGGGGCGCGCGCCGCGCATAAGGGTAGCGGCGATCCCCGCGATCCCTGCGACCGCCAGCACGAGGCCGAACGCCGGGAACAACATCGCCAGCGGCAGCCCGAACGCCACCCCGGCCAGCGACCAGGCGAGGCCGTCGGCGACCGCGGGCGGCGCGGCAGGCAACAGCATGCGGCCGAACAGGTGGTCGAGGCTGAGCTTGCCGGCGCCATTGAGCAACAACGCGAACAGCATCAGCGCGAACAGCAGCGGCAGCTTGAAATTGCCAGCGCCCTTGTCGCTGATTGCGTATCCCTGCCAGAGTTCGCCCAGCGTCGACCAGCTGTCGGGCCAGTGCACCGCCGCCGTCGCCACGATCGTGAGAATCAGCAGGGAGAACGCGAAGAACCGGGTGAACAACCCGAGCACGAGCGCGAACGCACCGATGATCTCCATGCAGGTGGCCATGAACCAGCTCACGTCGGTGCTGACCAGGCTGAATGGCAGGGGAAAGCCTTCCTCCACCTGGCCGAACCAGTTGCTGCCGCGCAGTTTCTCGAAGCCGGCCTCGCCGAATTCCCACGCCAGGATCAGCCGCAGGCCGAGCGGCGCCAGCCAGGCGCCGAGGCCCTCGAGGCGGGCGGTCACCAGGCGCCAGGTTGCGCCGATCGATTGAACTACCTGATCCATCATCCGTTCTCCGGCAGCAAACTGAAGTGCCGGGCGCCGCGCGGACGACCCGGTTCTGGCCAGATAGACCCGGGCGTGTCGGCAAACATTACAGGCGGGAAGTCAGGTGCTGCGCAGCGCCGCGCGGACATCAATCGTCGGAGACGGTACTGCGGAAATCGATCCCCAGCGCCCGCAGCTTGCGATACAGGTGCGTGCGCTCCATGCCGACGCGCTTCGCGAGTTGTCCGACCTTGCCGTCGCAGAGCTGCAACTGCTGTTGCAGGTAGGCGCGCTCGAATTGCTCGCGGGCCTCGCGCAGCGGTAACGCCATGAGGTCCTGACTGAGCAGGCCGTCGTCCTCGGGACCTTGCTCGACGAGAATCTGCTCGACTTCCTCGAGGCCGATTTCCTCCTCACCGCCAAGAATCAGCAGCCGCTGGACCAGGTTGCGGAGTTCCCGCACGTTGCCCGGCCAAGGGTAGTTCCTGAGGCGATTCTGCGCCGCGACGCTGAGCCTGCGAAACGGCAGCCCGTCCCGATCCACGAGCTGGTCGAGATAATGACGCAGCAGCTCCGGGACGTCCTCGGCGTAGTCGCGCAACGGCGGCACCTTGAGCACGACCACGGCAAGATCCGACAGCAGCTCGCGGCGGAAACCACTGCCCGGCGGGGCATGCTCGAATCCCGGTGGCGCGGAACTGATGATGCGCGCGTCGATCGCCTGCTGTGCCGCGCCGCCCACCGGCGTGTAGCGGTTGTTCTCGAGGGCCCCGTGGAGCAACCGCTGGGCCGTCGGGCCGAGATCCGAAAGCTCGTTGACGAACAGCGTGCCGCCGCGGGCGCGCTCCAGGAAGCCCGGCTCTGTGCCGCCGTCGACCTCCCTGCCGAACAACAGCGCTTCGGCGCTGGCGTCCGGCAGCGCGCCGGCGACAAGCCGTATGAACGGGCCGGACGCGCGCGGGCTCATGGAATGGATGAAGTGCGCGAAGGCCTCCCGGCCGGAGCCCGGCTCGCCCGTCACCAGGACCGGTGTGGCATGCGCGGCGACGCGTTCCGACTGCTCGCGCACCGCCTGGATGATGCGGCTGCGCCCCACGGGCACTACGGTCGGCGGGACGATCTGCCGGTTGGCGCGCCCGGGCACGCGGCCCGAATCCAGGCCGCGTTCGACGGTGCGCAACAGCTTGGCCAGCGACACGGGCTTCTCGATGAAATCGAACGCGCCGAGCCGTGTCGCCTCGACCGCCGTCTCCACGGTCGCATGACCAGACATCATCACCACCGGGCAGGGTATTACGTCGTCACTCGTGGACCATTCACGCAACAGGCTGATGCCGTCCGCATCCGGCATCCAGATGTCCAGCAGGACCAGGTCCGGGCTGCTCGCCGCGCGATGCTCCCGGGCCTGCGCGGCATTTGCGGCCGAGACCACTTCGTAGCCTTCCTCGGAGAGGATCTCCTCCAGCAGGCTGCGGATATCGGCCTCGTCGTCGACGACCAGAATTCGGCCAGTGCTCATGCGTGCGCTCTCCTGAATTCACTCGCCCGGATCTCGCGACGCAGCATGGCGCTGCGCGCATCTTCGTCCGCAGGCAGCGCGATGGTGATCCGCAGTCCGCCCTCCGCCCGATTGCTGGCCTCGACCCAGCCGCCATGCTCCTCCACCAGCTTCTTCACGATAGCCAGCCCTAGCCCCGTGCCCTTCGGCTTGCTCGTCACGTAGGGATCGAAAATCCGGTCCACCGAGTCCGGCGGAATGCCCGGGCCGTTGTCCTCGACCATGACGAACACCGCGTGCAGCTCGAACTCCTCGGTGGCCCGCGTCGTGATCTGCAGGGCCGCGTCGTCCTGCCCTTCCATTGCTTCCACCGCATTGCGAATCAAGTTGTGCAGAATCTGCCGCACGCGCCCGGCATCCGCATCCACCGCGACCACCGCGGGATCGAGATGCAAGTCGATCGCTACCGGGATCTCGCGCACGCGGTACAGCTCCGCCACCTCGACCACCAGGTGGTTAAGGTCAACAAGGGACATCTCCATGTCGGGCGCGCGCGCATAATCTGAAAATGCGTTGACCATCTCCTTCATCGCTTCGACCTGCTGCACGATCGTACGCGTGGCGCGCTCGAGCACCTGGGCATCTTCGTCGTTCATCTGCTCGAGGAAACGACGGCGTATGCGTTCGGCCGACAACTGGATGGGCGTGAGCGGATTCTTGATCTCGTGTGCGAGCCGGCGCGCGACCTCGCCCCACGCGGCATCGCGTTGGGCCTGCAGCAGCGCGGTGATGTCGTCGAACACGACGACGAAGCCCCCGGGCTCGCCGTCCTCGCCCGGCAGCGCCGAACAGGCACACATCAGGACGCGTCGCCCCGCCTCGCCGCGCAGCACGATCTGCTCGCGCCACTCGTGATCGCCCGCCTCGAGGTGGGACTGGCCCACTTCGGTGAGCTGCTGCACCAGCGGCTGGCCTTCGGCGACCTCGGCCAGCGGGCGGCCGATTGCATCCCCGAGGTCGACGCCGAGAATCGCGCCCGCCGCCTCGTTCGCGGTCCTGATGCGCCAGTCACGTTCCAGCGACACCACGCCCGTGGACAGACGCCCGAGAATGACGGCGAGATAGGCGCGCTGGCTTTCTACCGCCTGCTGGCTCTGCCGCGCCAGCTCGCGCGCCCCCGCGAGCCGCGTGATCATGTCGTTGAAGCTGTGCACGAGGAATCCCATCTCGTCGCGCGCCGGCATCGGGAGGCGGGTGTCGAAGTCGCCCTTGGCGACGGCACGCGTCCCGGCGACCAGGGTCTGGATCGGCGCCGTCAGCTTGCGCGCAAAGAAGAATGCACCCCAGACGGCCATCAGCAACGACAGCAGCAGCACCAGGGTAAGCGTCAGCGTCAGGCTGCGCGTAAACGGCGCGCGCAGGAACGACAGTTCGCGGTACTGGGCATAGGCTTCCTGCACGGAATTCGCCAGCAAGCCGACACGCTCCGGCACCGGGAAAAGCGCGTGGAGCACGCGCAGCTCGTCGAGCGGGTGCCCGATCGGGATCCCGGCAGCCGTCCGCACGACATAGCCGTCTCGCATCGGGTCGAGGCTGACGAACGGCCGTCCCTGCCGAATCTGCAGCATGACTTCCTCGGTCGGCACGCTGGGCAGTTCCGTGATGCTGCGCTCGGAGGACAGCGCGATGATGCGGCTGCTCTGGCCCACGACGGTAAGCTCGATCGCGCCCGAACCGCGGCGCATGACTTCGAGCGGCGCCGCCAGCTCGAGGTCGCTGCGGCCGCGGAGCGATGCGGCGATCTGGTGCGTCGCGTCGAGGTGCTCGCGCATCCGGCTCTCGAGGGTCGCGCGCGACAGGTCGAGGGCGTCGCCGAGCCCGGCTTCCACGTTGACGTCGAACCAGGTGTCGATTCCGCGACTGATGAACTGGACCGAAAAGTAATACACGAGGCCCAGCGGGAGCACGGCGAGCCCGACGAAGATCGCGACCATGCGCGAAGCGAGGCGGGAGCCGGGCACCTGGCTGCGATACTCGCGCACCAGGCGCACCAGGTTGGAGATGATGAGCGCGAGCAGGATGGAGGCGCCCGCTAGATTGAGTACGAAGATCCAGTTGTAGATCTCGCCGAAGCGGTCGGCATTTTCGACCGTCGACGCCAGGAACAACAAGGCGAGGACGAGCATCGTCAACCCGAGGAGGGTCAGCGTCGCAAGGCCCCAGCGTTTCAGCGATCGAGTCGCCATTGGACCCAGTCTCCGGAGATGCGCCAGTCGTTCCAGAGAAACCTGATCAGCGCCAGCGGCCCACCGAGCTGCTTGATGTCCACCACGGCTCGGATTGCCACGAAATACCGCTCGCCCCTGCTCAGCAGGGCATCATCGATGATCGGCAGAGAACGGACGGTGCCGAGGGCATGGAGCGCGGCTTGCAGGGACCCGAATGTCGACTGCTCACCGCTGTTGAGGTTGCGCAGGATGTAGCGCTCGGTGAGCGCATGGAACTGGAGTTCGTAGCGTTGCTTGAGCTCGGCGAACTGGGCGTCCCAGATGATCCTGCGTCGCTGCGTCAGGCTGATCGTGAGCTCGATATCCATCACGAGGCCGCTGTCCAGCGCTTCGAGCGCCGTCTCGTTGAGCCGATAGGAGATGTCGGCGTCCAGGAACCAGATGCCGCCCTGCAGGCGCGTCGCCGCGCTGCCCACCGCGATACCGCCGTCCGCGCCTACGACCGCCGGCTGCAACAGCAAGGCGGCGAGCAGCCCCGCGGCGCCCAGGCGCCATGGCGGTCGCACACTCCATCGCTCAGCTCGCCGCATCAGTCCTCTACCTGGGCCGGCCGGGTCAGGCAAGCATAATAAAACCCGTCCGTCGCTGCTTCACCGGTCAGGATCTGCCTCCCGGGACCGGCGCGCCGGCCCCAGCCCGGCTCGCCGAAGTCCACGGCGCGCCCCTCCGGATGCCGCGCCAGGAACTCCGTGACGACCACCGCGTTTTCCGCACGGAACACCGAGCAGGTGGCATAGACCAGCCTCCCGCCCGGGGCAAGCAACGGCCATAGCGCATGCAGCAGCGTCCGCTGGCGGGACGCCATGGCCGCGATATCCTCCCGCCGACGCAACAGCTTGATGTCGGGATGACGGCGCACGACGCCGCTGCCGGTGCAGGGCGCGTCGAGCAGAATTCGATCGTAAGGCCGGCCGTCCCACCAGGCCGACGGATCGCCCGCATCGCCGGCCAGCACCGTCGCCTCCAGGCGAAGCCGGACCAGGTTCTCCCTGACCCGTTCCAGGCGCCCGGCCGCCACGTCCAGCGCGGTCAGGTCGATCTGCGGGCACTGCTCCAGCAGGTGGCCGGTCTTGCCGCCGGGCGCGGCGCAAGCGTCCAGGACCCGCATCCCCGGGCCCGGCGCCACCAGGCCGGCCGCGAGCTGCGCGGCGGCGTCCTGGACCGACACGTCTCCCGCGGCGAAGCCCGGCAGTGCCTGGACGTCCATGGGCTCCGCCAGGCATAGGGCCTCGGGCGCAGGGCCCCAGGCCGTCGCGTTGCCGCCGGCCGCGACCAGGCGTTCGTGCCATGCATCGCGGGTCGAACGCTGCCGGTTGACGCGGACCCACATGGGGCCCTGCGCATTGGCGCCGGTGATGATGCTCTCCCAGTCTCCGGGCCAGTCGGCGGACAGCGCCTCCAGCCACCAGCGCGGATGCGCGTGGATCACTTCGGGAACCCGCGCGACGCGCGCCTTCAGCGCATCGCGCTCGCGCAGCCAGCGGCGCAGGCATGCATTGACGAGGCCGGCGTACTGCGCCCGCCCCAGGAGGCGCACGGCTGCGACGGTCGCGTCCACGGCCGCATGGTCCGGGATGCGGGTGTCTTCCAGCTGGTACAGGCCGACCGCCAGCAGGTCGTGAACCTCGATGTCGCGCGTCGCCAGCGGCCGGGCCAGCAGCAGGTCCACCCAGCGGTCCAGTCGCGGGTACGCCCGCAGCGTGCCGTAGGCGAGTTGCGCGACCAGGCCGCGATCCGCGTGGTCAAGCCCCCCGATGGTCGCACCCAGGGCGTCGTCCAGGGAGCGCCCGCGCCGCGCCACGGCCGTGACGATCCTGCCGGCCGCCGCCCTGGCGTCGCTGCCGATCCCGGCTGCGTCGCCGGGGCTCACCCGCCCAACTGCTCGCCGAGCAGTGCCCGGCCGTTGAGAAAGTCCCGCGAGCCCAGGACACGCCCGCCGGGCGCCTGCAGTTCGAGCACGCGCACGCTGCCCTCGCCGGCGGCCACGTCGATCCCGTCCGCGCCCGTCCGCCAGACGCGACCCGCACGCCCCTCGCGCTCCGTGAGCGGCACCGCGCGATGCAGCTTGAGGCGCTCACCGCGCCAGGTCGTCCAGGCTCCGGGCCTCGGCGCGTAGGCCCGCACCTGGCGCGCCAGGACATCGGCCGAACCGCGCCAGTCCAGTGCCGCGCCTGCCGGATCGAGCTTGGCCGCGTAGGTCGCGCGGGAATCGTCCTGCGGCCGCGGCTCGAGCCGCCCCGCGAGAATCTCCGGCAGCGCTTCCGCCAGCAGCGCGGCGCACAGCCTGGCGAGGCGCGCGCGTAGCTCGCCGCCGGTTTCCGCCGCGCCGATGTCCAGTTTTTGCATTTTGTATACTGGACCGGTGTCGAGGCCTTCTTCCATCAGCATGATCGACACGCCGGTGACCGCATCGCCGGCCAGGATCGCGTGCTGGACCGGTGCCGCGCCGCGCCAGCGAGGCAACAGGGAGGCATGGCCGTTGATGCATCCGGCGGGCGGCAGGGACAGCACGGCCGGCGGCAGGAGGAGACCGTAGTCGACGACCACCAGAGCATCCGGGCGCCATGCCCCGATAGCCGCCATGGCCGCGGGGGTGCGCAGGGAAGCGGGCGCCAGGACCGGAATGCCGCGGTCCTCGGCAGAGGCGCGCACGGCGGTAGGGGTGAGCCTGCGGCGGCGCCCGGCGGGCCGATCCGGCTGCGTGAGGACCGCAACGACCTCCCCGCGGGCGGCCAGTGCGGCCAGGGAGGGCACGGCAAAATCGGAGCTGCCCGCGAACACGAGGCGGGACATGTCGGTCGGCCTACAGCGCGCGGGCGGCGGAATCGGGTTCTTTCTGGCGGCGCTCTTTCTCGATCCGCTTGCGGATTCGCTGCCTCTTCAGGTCCGAGAGGTAGTCGACGAACAGTTTGCCCTCGAGGTGATCCATTTCGTGCTGGATGCATACCGCCAGAAGGCCGTCGACCTCGAGCTCGAACCGTTCGCCGTCGAGGCCCAGCGCGCGCACGTGGACCCACTCCGAGCGGGTCACGGGCTCGTAGAAGCCGGGGACCGACAGGCAGCCTTCTTCCATGACCTCGGTCCCGCGATGCTCGAGAATCTCCGGATTTATGAAAACGTGCGGTGCGTCCTGTTTCTCCGAGATATCTGCGACGAGCATGCGACGATGGACATTGACCTGAGTCGCCGCGAGGCCGATGCCGGGGGCCGCATACATGGTCTCGAGCATGTCCGCGGCCAGCCGCCGGAGTTCGTCATCGACGGCGAGCACGGGCTCGGCCTTCGTGCGAAGCCGCGGGTCCGGGTACTCGAGTATGTTCAGGATCGCCATGAGTGCGGTTCCGGTTCCTCGTGTAATACGCCACAAAGTGTGGCTAACAGTATGACAATTCAAGCCCGCCGTGCTAACTTCGCGCTGACGCGACGGTGGCGGGAACGCCCGCGCCAGGGCGAATGCGGTCTCGGCTTGGCGGATTATATCAAGCCCCGACCGACCCCTCTCACTTAACGGACAGCATGGAGTCAGGCCAGCCATGTCCAAGCCGATCTACCGCCCGACCCGAGTACGCCTTCTGAGCGGTTTTGCCGCAGCACTGCTGTTCGCGGGCTGCGCCACTACGCCCGAAGCGCCGCCGCCCGCGCCAGACACGGAGTCGCAGGCCCCTGCGGCGCGACCGGCGCCTGCGCCGGCCGCCGCGCCGTCGCGCGCACAGCCGGCGCCACGGGAGACAACCCGCGAACCGACCCCGGTTCGGCTGAACCCGCAACACCCGGATCGCTACGTCGTCAGGAAAGGCGACACCTTGTGGGACATCTCGGCCATGTTCCTGCGCGAGCCCTGGTACTGGCCCGAGATCTGGTACGCGAACCCGCAGGTCCGCAATCCCCACCTGATATTTCCCGGCGACGTCTTGACGCTCGTCTACATGGACGGTCAGCCGCGCATCGTGCTGGAGCGCGGCGACGCGGTGGGCGGTGGCGCGGAGCGCTTCCAGCCGCGCGTGCGCGTCGAGCAGCTCGATGACGCGATCTTCACCATTCCCTACGACCGGATCGCAGCGTTCCTGAGCCGCCCCGCCGTGCTCGACCGCGACACGGTCGATAACGCACCCTACATCCTGACCAGCCGCCGCGGGCACCTCGCGCACAGCTCGCAGAACGAGGTCTACGTGCGGGGCGCCGAGTTCGGCGAGGAAGATCTCTATAGCGTGCTGCACGTGGGCGACCCGCTGCACGACCCGGACGACGGCCGGCTGCTCGGCTACCAGGGCGTTTACGTGGGCGAGGGGCGCGTCGTGCGCACCGGCGATCCTGCGACGTTCTACCTGAGCGCCACGGCGCGCGAGGCGCTCAACGGGGACAAGCTGCTCCCGGTCGAGACCGATTTCCCGCTGCGCTTCATCCCGCGGGCCCCCGAGCGCGACGTCGAGGGCCGCATCATTCACGTCATCGACGGTGTCGCGCGCGTCAGCGCCTACCAGATCGTCACGCTCAACCGTGGCGCGAAACACGGCCTCGAGCCGGGACACGTGCTGGCCGTGTGGCAGGCCGGAGAAGAGGTTCCGGACCGTTTCGGCGGCGGACGGGTGCAGCTGCCGGACGAATATGCGGGCTATCTGATGGTATTCCGCACCTTCGAAGACCTCAGCTACGGGCTGATCATGCAGGCTGCGAACGAGATTCGCGTACTGGACCGGGTGCGCAATCCCTGACCACGTGAGTATGTACCCATTCCGACTCGCGACGCCGGCCTGTGCCGGCGTCGTGCTTTGAGGGTCCCGCGATGCGCGATGCCGCCGCCTGGCTGCGCCTCTCACTGGCGCCCGGCATCCCGGGCGAAGCGGCCCGCCGTGCGGCGGCCCACCCCGGCGGCCTCGCCGCATTGCTGGCGGCCGGCCGCGGCGCGCTGCGCGAGGCGGGCATGCCGGACGAGGCGGCCCGCGAACTGACAGGCCCGGCGCCGGACTGGCTGCCGGCCGCGCTGGACTGGCTGGCGGAGCCCGGCCACGACCTGCTGACGCTCGCCGACCCCGACTACCCGCCGCTGCTGAAACAGTCCTCGGGCGCGCCCGTCGCCCTGTTCCTGCGCGGCGAGCGCGCGCTGCTCGGACGACCCCACTTCGCAATCGTGGGGAGCCGCAATCCGACGCCGCAAGGGGCGGAGAACGCAAAGGCCTTCGCGGCCTACCTGGCGGAGTGCGGCCTGGTGATCTGCAGCGGTCTCGCCGCCGGCATCGATGCGGCGGCCCATCTGGGCGCGCTGAGCGCGGGCGGAGCCACGACCGCCGTGCTCGGCTGCGGGCCCGACCGCGCGTATCCTGCCGGGAATGCCGACCTCGCGCGGCGGATCGCGGAGGGAGGCCTGATCATCTCGGAATACCTGCCCGGCACGCACCCGCTGAAGGAGAACTTCCCGCGTCGCAACCGCATCATCAGCGGCCTGTCGCTCGGCGTGCTCGTGGTCGAGGCGGCGCGCCGCAGCGGCTCGCTGATCACCGCCCGGCTCGCCGGCGACCAGGGCCGCGAAGTGTTCGCGATTCCCGGCAGCATTCACAATCCGCTGGCGCGCGGCTGCCACGCGCTGATCCGCCAGGGCGCCGTGCTTGTAGAAACGGCGCACGACATACTTGCCGAAATCGGACCGCTGGCCGGGGTCTCGATCCTGCCCGAGGGCCCCGCCCCGCTAGCGCCCGCCGCCGCGCAAGAGCCCGATCGCGAGTACCTGAAGCTGCTCGATGCCCTCGCACACGACCCCGCAGGGGTCGACGTGCTGGCCGCGAGGACCGGTTTGACGGCTGCGGAGGTTTCCTCGATGATGCTGATCCTTGAACTCCAGGGAGCAGTGGAGTCCTTGCCGGGCGGGCGCTTCGCCCGGAAAACGACGAGGTCCTGAAATGACGGAGAGTGTGCTCGACGTACTGATGTATCTGTTCGAGACGGCAGGCGACGAGGGCGTGTCGCCGGAACCGAACCGGGAGGGGCTGCGCGACGAGCTCGAGCGCGCCGGGTTTCGCGACCGCGAGATCGAGCGCGCACTCGAATGGCTGGACGGACTCGCCGTGCGGCGCGCCGGCGAGGGCGGGGAGCCGCCGACCGAGCGCGCCATCCGCATCTACGGCTGGGACGAATGCGTCCGCATGGACGCCCAGGGCCGCGGCTACATGATGTATCTCGAGCAGATCGGGATCCTCTCGGCCCACCAGCGTGAACTGGTGATCGATCGGCTGATGGCCCTCGACTGCGCGGAAATCGATGTCGATGACATCAAGTGGGTCGTGCTGATGGTGCTCTTCAGTCAGCCGGGAGAAGAGACCGCATACGCCCGCATGGAAGACCTCGTGTTCGAGGACAGGGCCTGGGTAGCGCACTAGCCCGCGACCCGCGCACAGCATCACAGGGGGTCGTGGCGCGAGCCACGGCCCGTTTTTTCGACGCACAGACCGTAAAGCCGAAATGAGCAAGAATCTCGTCATCGTTGAATCACCCGCCAAGGCGAAGACCATCGAGAAGTATCTCGGCGGCGACTTCAAGGTGCTCGCGTCCTACGGTCACGTCCGCGACCTGGTGGCCAAGGAGGGCGCGGTCGACCCGGACGCGAACTTCGCGATGAAGTACCAGGAAATCGAGCGCAATCACCGCCACCTCGACGCGATTGCCAAGGCCATGCGCAGCGCCGACGCGCTCTACCTCGCGACCGACCCGGATCGCGAGGGCGAAGCGATCAGCTGGCATGTCTGCGAGGCGCTCCGCGAGCGCGGCCTGCTCGACGGCCGGCCTGTTTACCGCATCGCATTCCACGAGATCACCCGGCGCGCCGTCCAGGAGGCGCTGAAGCACCCACGCGAGATCTCAGGCGACCTGGTCAACGCGCAACAGGCGCGCCGCGCCCTGGACCACCTGGTCGGCTTCAACCTGTCGCCGTTGCTGTGGAAGAAGATCCGCCCGGGCCTCTCCGCGGGACGCGTGCAGACCCCGGCGCTGCGCCTGATCGTCGAACGTGAGCGCGAGATCGAGGCCTTCAAGCCGGTCGAGTACTGGACGCTCGAGGCCGAGCTGGAGAAGGACGGCCAGGCCTTCCCGGCGCGCCTTGCCGAATATCGCGGCCAGCGCCTCGACGACAAGCTCGAGAAGTTCTTCATCGGCGACGAGGGCGCCGCGCGCGAGGCGGAGCGCACCCTGCGCGAGAGCGCCGCCGGCAAGCTCAAGGTGTCGGCCGTCGAGCGCCGCCAGCGCCGCCAGAACCCGGCGCCCCCGTTCACCACCTCCACGCTGCAGCAGGAGGCCGCCCGCAAGCTCGGATTCACGGCCCAGAAGACCATGCGCACCGCGCAGCGACTTTACGAAGGCGTCGATTTCGGCGAAGGCGCGACGGGCCTGATCACGTACATGCGTACCGATTCGGTGTCGCTCGCCGGGGACGCGGTCACCGAGATCCGCCATGTCATCGGGCAGCGCTTCGGTGCCAAGGCGTTGCCGGAGAAACCGCGTCACTACCGCACGAAAGCCAAGAATGCCCAGGAAGCCCACGAGGCCATCCGGCCGACTTCCGCGGCCTGGCATCCCGATGACCTGGCAGGGCGCCTCGATCGCGACCAGCAGCGCCTCTACGAGCTGATCTGGAAGCGGGCCGTCGCGAGCCAGATGGCCAGCGCGGTGTTCGACACCGTGGCGATCGACCTGGTGCCGTCGCAGGCCGTCGATGCGGGCCACCGCTTTCGCGCGTCCGGCTCCATTCTGGTGGAGCCCGGCTATATCGCCGTCTACCAGGAAGGCCGCGACGATGCCGAGGACGAGCAGGACCGCCGCCTCCCGCAGGTCAAGGAAGGCGAGCTGATCGCACTGAACAAGCTCGACGCCGAGCAGCACTTCACCAAGCCTCCGCCGCGCTTCAGCGAGGCCAGCCTGGTGAAGACGCTGGAGGAGTTCGGCATCGGCCGCCCCTCGACCTATGCGGCGATCATCTCGACGCTCGTGGACCGCGAGTATGTCGAGCTCGAACGCAAGCGCTTCATTCCCACCGACGTGGGCCGCATCGTCAGTACCTTCCTGAGCGATCACTTCACCCGCTACGTGGACTACGATTTCACTGCGCGCATGGAAGACCGCCTCGACGCGATCTCGCGCGGCGAGCAGAACTGGCAGGAACTGCTGGGGCGCTTCTGGGAACCGTTCCGCGACCTGATCAAGGACAAGGAAAGCTCGGTCAGCAAGCGCGACGTCATGCCGAATCGCGAGCTGGGCAAGCATCCCGAAAGCGGCAAGCCGGTGCTGGTGAAAATCGGGCGCTTCGGGCCCTACGTCCAGGTCGGCACGGCCGAGGACGACGACAAGCCGCGCTTCGCCGGCATCCCGCGCACCAAGAGCATGCAGAACATCACGCTGGAAGAGGCGCTGGAGCTCTTCAAGCTGCCGCGCGAGCTCGGCGAAACGCCTGACGGCCTTCCCGTGCTGGTCAATATCGGGCGCTTCGGGCCGTTCGTGAAATACGGCGCCAGGTACGCCTCCCTGAAAAAGGACGATGATCCCTACACCATCGGCCTCGAGCGCGCGCTCGAGATCGTGCGGGAAAAGGAGGTCCTCGAAGCCAGCCGTACCATTCGCGATTTCCCGGAGCAGGGCATCCGCATCCTGAAGGGCCGCTTCGGCCCCTACGCGACGGACGCCGGCCGGCGCGCGAGCATCCCGAAAGACCGGGACCCAGAGTCGCTGACGCTCGAGGAGGTCACGAAGTTCCTCGACGAGGCGCCGGCGAAGAAGGGTGCGAAAAAGAAAGGCGCCGGGAAGACGGCCGCGAAAAAGAAAGCCGGCGCGAAGAAGGCGACCGCGCGCAAGGCGACCGCCGGCAAGGCACCGGCGAAGAAGCGCGCGAAAAAGCAGGCCGCCAAGAAAAAATCCGCGCCCCGCAAGAAAGCCGCCGCCCGCAAGGCGAAAAAAACGGGCGGCGACGGAGTCGACCAGGCCTGAATATGGCCGGCAGCCTCGCGATCCGCCGGGCGGGGACCGTGATCCGCGCGGGGGGCGTCATCGCCTACCCGACCGAGGCGGTCTGGGGCCTCGGTTGCGATCCGTTGAATGCCGAGGCGGTAGCCCGCATCCTCGCCCTCAAGGAACGGCCCGCATCGATGGGCCTCATCCTGATCGCCGCCGATACCCGGCAGCTGGAGCCCTGGGTCGAGCCGGCATCCGGCGAAGTGCGGTCACGCATCGCCGCCACGTGGCCGGGGCCGGTGACCTGGGTTTTGCCTGCGCAGAGCTGGGTCCCCGCGTGGCTGCACGGCGGGCGCGGCTCGCTCGCCGTGCGCGTCACCGCGCATGCGCAGGCCGCGGCGCTGTGCCGCGAAACCGGCTTCGCAATCGTCTCGACGAGCGCGAATCGCAGCGGACACCCGCCGGCGCGCACCGCCGCACAGGTGCGACGCTGGTTCGGCGACGAGCTGGACCTTATCCTCGGCGGTGCCACCGGCGGCCTCGACCGGCCCAGCGAGATTCGCGACGCCGCCACCGGTCGGCCGCTGCGTTCGGGCTGATACCGCATCCGCGTGCCATCCAGGGAGAAGTCATGCCGCGCCTCGTAGGACAGCAGGAAATCGAGTCGGTGGAAGGCTGGCTCAGGGCGCTGCACGACCGGCTGACCAGCGAACTCGAAGCCCTCGACGGTGGCGCGCGCTTCCGCCACGATGCCTGGCGGCGTCCCGAGGGCGGCGGTGGCGACAGCCGCGTCATCGAGGAGGGCGCGCTGTTCGAGAAGGGGGGCATCAATTTCTCGGCCGTGCAGGGAAACTCGCTGCCGCCCTCGGCGACCGCGCGACGGCCGGAGCTGGCCGGGCGCAGCTTTCGCGCGACCGGCGTCTCGATGGTCCTGCATCCGCGCAATCCCTACGTGCCCACGACGCACGGCAACTGGCGCTTCTTCATCGCGGAGAAGCCCGGCGAGGCGCCCGTGTGGTGGTTCGGGGGAGGCTTCGACCTGACGCCCTATTACCCGTTCCTGGAAGACGTCCAGCACTGGCACCGCCTCGCGCGGGCCGCATGCCTGCCGTTCGGCGACGACGTCTATCCCCGCTTCAAGCGCTGGGCGGACGAGTACTTCCACCTCCGGCACCGCAACGAGCCCCGCGGCGTCGGCGGGCTGTTCTACGACGACCTGAACGAATGGGACTTCGACCGCTGTTTCGAGTTCTCGCGCGCCGTCGCGGAGAATTTCCTCCCCGCCTACACGCCGATCGCCGCGCGCCGCCGCCACACGCCGTGGGGCGACCGGGAGCGCGAGTTCCAGCTCTACCGGCGCGGTCGCTACGTCGAGTTCAATCTCGTCTACGACCGCGGCACGGTTTTCGGCCTGCAGTCGGGCGGGCGCATCGAGTCCATCCTCATGTCCCTGCCCCCCCTGGTGCGCTGGCGATACGATTGGCGACCGGCGCAGGGTACGCCCGAGGCGGCGTTGTACAGTGATTTCCTGCGACCGCGTGCATGGCTGGAGGAGTGATGAGACCCAGATTTCACCTGGCGTTCCCGGTACACGACCTCGAGGCCGCGCGTGGCTTCTATGCCGGCCTGCTCGGCTGCGCCGTCGGCCGCGAGTCGGGCCGCTGGATCGATTTCGATTTTCAGGGCCACCAGATCACGGCACACCTCGCCGCCGCAGGCGACGACGTCGCGGCCAATGCGGTCGACGGCGACCACGTCCCGGTGAGGCATTTCGGCCTGATCCTGGATCGCGACGCCTGGGACGCCCTGGCACAGCACCTCGAGCGCGCGGGCACACAGTTCCTGATCGAGCCACGCGTGCGCTTCGAGGGCCGACCCGGCGAGCAAGCGACGATGTTCGTCAGGGATCCGTCGGGCAATGCGCTCGAGTTCAAGTCCTTCGCCGACGAAGGCGCGATCTTCGCGCGCGATCCGGGACTCGAACAGGGGTGATTGCGCCTGGCGGCGCGGCCGTCAGGTCAGCGCCAGCCTGATATTCAACAGCGCCAGGACGAGGATCGCGACCCACGTCACCAGCGTGCCGCCGAAGCGCCCGCCGCTGGTGCCGCTGCTCTGGCTGAGCCCGAAGGCGTGCGCCAGGCGCGCCAGCACGAATGCCGCCCCGATGACGTGCAACAACACCGCCGCGCCTCCGCCGAGCTCGGCGACCAGCAGCAGCACCAGGAACAACGGCACGTACTCGGCGAAATTGCCGTGCACGCGCACCGCACGCTCGAGCGCCGTGTCGCTGCCCGTGCCGAGGCCGACTCGGGCACGCCGCCGGTTGCTGACCACGAAATACGCGAGCACGAGGTAGACGATCCCGAGCAGGCCCGCGTAGAGGGCCGTGATGGTGGGGCTCATGGCGGCGCGAACTCCAGCGTGGCGAAGGCCTCAAGCTTAACCGAGCGCCGCGTCCGCCGCGATGCATTCCGCGTGACGGAAGCAGTCGACCAGGTGGTCGTTGACCAGCCCGGTGGCCTGCAGGTGCGCGTACACGATCGTGGTTCCCACGAACTTGAAGCCGCGCGCCTTGAGGTCCTTGCTGATCCGGTCCGACAGTGGGGTCGCCGCCGGCACCTGGCGCATCTCGCGCCAGCGGTTGACTACCGGGCGGCCGTCCACGAAGCCCCACAGGTAATCGCTGAAACTGCCGAACTCGTTGCGCACCGCCAGGAACGCGCGGGCGTTGCCGATCGCGGACTCGATCTTGAGTCGATTGCGGATGATGCTCGCGTCGCCCACCAGCCGTGCGACGCTGCGCCGGTTGAAGCGCGCGACCTTCTCCGGGTCGAAGCCGGCGAAAGCGCGCCGGTAGCCGGCGCGCTTGTGCAGCACCGTGGACCACGCGAGGCCCGCCTGCGCGCTCTCGAGCACCAGGAACTCGAACTGGCCGGCGTCGTCGCGCACCGGCCGGCCCCACTCCCGATCGTGGTAGGCGAGATAGGCGTCGCTCACCCCCAGGCACCAGCTGCATCGCGTCCGGCCGTCGTCGCTCGTCGTCATCTCCCGCGGTCCTCCGGGTGCGCCGTCGCGGCTCAAGGCCGCGCAGCGCATGATCGCCGAGTCGCGCCCGCCGTGGAAGCCTGCATTGCCGCTCGAACGGGCGAAAAAAGGCCCGCGATCCGGATCGCGGGCCACGCGGTCTACAGGCTACTCAGGCCAGGTCGCCACCGCACTTGCCCTCGCCTTTCTTGTCTTCGCCGCACTTGCCTTCACCGCACTTGCCCTCGCCTTCCTTGTCTGCGCCGCACTTGCCCTCGCCTTCCTTATCCTTGTCTTCGCCACACTTGCCTTCACCGCACTTACCCTCGCCTTCCTTGTCGCCGCCATGCGATGACATGGCCATGTAGCCACTCGAAAGGGCCGACATCCCGAAGGGGTTGGCATCGGCCTGTGCAACGGAAACGCTCGCCAGGGAGCCCACCAGTGCGAGGCCGGCGGCCAGGGAAACGGGCTTGATCGATTTCTTCAACATGTCTTGATTCCTCTCACTCTCGGGTTTTGCTTGTCCGGCCTCATGGGCCGTTGTCGTCGAACGGGACAGGCCCGTTCAGATTCTCCAGCGAACCGCCTGCAGCAGGCGATCCCGGATCACTTCGAGGTCTTCGTCGGGCATGCCAACGATGACGACGCTGCCGCCGTCCTCGATCGGCATGATCGTGCCCTTGAAGCCGCCTTCGTCGATCTGCGTCGCAGTCGCCACGCTCTCGTCCGGCAACAGCATGACCGTCACCGGTCCCTGCGCGCCCTGCACGACGAAATGCGCGACCGTCTGTCCGCGGAAGGGGCAGAGCTTGGCGTAGCTCACGTTTCCGATCGGCGCCGCGAGGCTCGCGCGACCGCGTCGCAGAACTTCGTCCACGCGGGCCTGGGGTACCGTGCGGGCAGTCACCACCAGCGCGCCCGGCTCGTGATTGATGTGCGCGATGATCTCCGGGGCGAGCGGCGACGTGCCCAGGGCGGGAGACTCCGTGCGCAGCCCGAGCCAGGCGCCCGCGGCCAATACCAGTGTGGCGGCGATCGCGGCCGCGGCCGGCCAGGATCGGCGCATCCTGCGGGCCGGGCGGACCTCGCCCTGCGCGACCCTGAAGGCCGCCTCGAGCAGCGCTTCGAAGCGGGCCTCGTCGGCCACGATGGCCTCGCGGCGCCTGCGTTCTTCGGGTGTCATCCGGGTCGTCATACGTTTGCCGGGTCCAGTGTCCCGTCCTCCACCAGGGCGCGTTTCAGCTTGTCCCTGGCCCTGTGCAATCTCGTCAGTACCGCCCCCTGGGTCAGCCCCAGGATGGCCGCGATCTCGTCCGTCGTGTGGCCCATGAGCACCTGCAATGCCAGTGGTTCACGATAATTCTCCTCCAGCGCGAAGATTGCCACCCGGAGCTCCTGCACCAGCGGGTCCGCGCCATCTTCCGCAATTTCTTCAAGCATCGCCGGATCCACCGATTCTTCCCGCTGCCTCTCCCTGAACCTCAGGAACTCGCGTCGCACGATCGTCACCAGCCACTGCCTTGCCTTCGCCTCGTCCTGCAGGCCGTCGAACCCGCGCCAGGCCCGCAGCAGCGACTCCTGGACGATGTCCTCGGCGGCCGTCGCGTCCCGGCTGAGCCACAGCGCGTAGCGAAACAGGTCCTGCCGCAGCTCGCCGGCCACCTGCTCGAAGCGGCGCCGGCCGCCCAGACTGGGAATTTTCGCCTTCATGCACCAAGACCTGCGGAAGTTCCGGCTTATTACACTCATACGGGATATGCGGCTGGCAAGGGCCCGTGAATCGCGGGACAATCGTGCAACTCGCCCCGCAGCGGATATCACCATGACAGTCCCGGTCCAGGCAAAATTCCCCACCACCCGCATGCGCCGGCTGCGGCGCCACGATTTCAGCCGCCGCCTGGTGCGCGAATCCCGCCTGGCGGTCGACGACCTGATCTGCCCGGTTTTCGTGCTCGAAGGGGAAGGTCGGCGCGAACAGGTGCCCTCGATGCCCGGCGTGGAGCGGATGTCGATCGACGAGCTGCTGCCTGAGGCCGAGGGCTGGTTGTCGCTGGGCCTGCCGGCGGTGGCATTGTTTCCGGTCACGGCCGCGGGCGCGAAGACGGAGGACGGCCGCGAGGCCTGGAATCCCGACGGCCTGGCGCAGCGCACCGTGCGCGCGCTCAAGGATGCGGTGCCCGAGCTTGGCGTCATCACGGATGTCGCGCTCGACCCGTTCACCACGCACGGGCAGGACGGCATCATCGACGAGTCCGGTTACGTGCTGAATGACGTCACTGTCGCGGCGCTGGTGCGCCAGGCGCTGTCCCATGCCGCAGCCGGCGCCGACATGGTCGCGCCCTCCGACATGATGGACGGGCGCGTGGGCGCCATCCGCGCCGCGCTCGAGGACGCGGGGCACGTCAATGCCGCGATCCTGGCCTACTCGGCGAAATACGCCTCGAGCTTCTACGGCCCTTTTCGCGACGCAGTCGGCTCCGCCGCCAGCCTCGGCGGCGGCAACAAGTACGGTTACCAGATGGACCCGGGCAACAGCGACGAGGCGCTCCGCGAAGTCGCGCTCGACATCAGCGAGGGCGCAGACGCCTTCATGGTCAAGCCGGGTATGCCCTACCTGGACATCGTGCGGCGCGTGAAGAGCGAACTCGGCGTGCCGACGTTCGTCTACCAGGTCAGCGGCGAATACGCAATGCTCAAGGCGGCCGCCGCGAACGGCTGGCTCGACGAGCGGGCCGTCGTGCTCGAGTCGCTGTTGTCGATGAAGCGCGCCGGCGCAGACGCGATCCTGACCTATTTCGCACCGCAGGTCGCGGGCTGGCTGAAGAACGCCTGACGCCTTGGGCACACCCGACTTATATGCGGTGTTCGGCCACCCGGTCGGGCACAGCCGTTCGCCCTGGATCCATGCCCGCTTCGCCGCCCTCACCGGCCAGTCGCTCAGTTACGAGGCGCGCGACGTGCCGCCGGGCGGGTTCGACGCCGCGCTGGCGGATTTCCTGGCCGAGGGCGGCAGAGGACTGAACATTACGCTGCCGCACAAGCTCGCGGCTTTTGCGGCCGCTGCGCGCCTGACGCCGCGGGCGCAACGGGCCGGGGCAGTCAATACGCTCGCGGTCGAGTCGGCCGGCTTGCTGGGCGACAACACCGACGGGGCCGGCCTGCTGTGCGACCTGCAGGCCAATCTCGGCGTCCGGGTCGCCGGGCGCCGCGTGCTGCTGCTCGGCGCGGGCGGGGCTGCGCGCGGGGCGCTGCCCGCGTTGCTGGATGCCCGGCCGAGCGAACTTTTCGTCGCGAACCGCAGCGCCGCAAAGGCCGTCGCGCTTGCCGCCGAGTTCGCCGCCGACGGCCCCGTCTCCGGTGCCGGCCTCGAGGCCGCCGTCGGGCCGTACGACCTCGTCGTCAATGCGACCTCGGCGAGCCTGGCCGGCGAGGTCCCCGCGCTGCCGGACGAGGCGATCGGTCCTGCCACCTTCTGCTACGACCTGGTCTACGGCACGGGCGCCACACCCTTCATGCGCTGGGCGGGCGAGCTTGGCGCCGCCGGCGTCGCCGACGGCATCGGCATGCTGGTGGAGCAAGCCGCCGAATCCTTCTCGCTGTGGCGCGGCGTGCGCCCGCCGACCGCGCCCGTGCTCGCGGAACTGCGTCGCCTGCTTCGATGAGGCAGCGGGAGTGGGACGTCAAGAAGGTGCGTCGCCTTTGTCGATGAAGCAGCGGTAGCGGGCCGTCACATGCCTGCTGAGTAACCGTCTTTCGTGTCAAGCGTGATGGTGCTCCGGATTGAACTGCGTGTGTGTTCTGGCCATGGCGTTGAGGATGGTGAGCAATTTACGCATGCAGGCGACCAAGGC
>DATKAZ010000100.1:0-6818 GCA_035514535.1 Gammaproteobacteria bacterium | reverse complement strand
GCTCCCCAGGTGGACCTCGTAGACCGACACCGGCGCGTCCGTAGCGATGCGCGCCGCGCGCTGCGACATCCACTCCTCGTCATTCCACTGCCGATCCGGCAGACCATGCACCCGGGAAGACGTGCCGGGGCGCAGCTCCGCGGCAAAGGCATAGGGATCCGACTTGAGCGGCTGGACCTGGCCGTCGGCACCGATGATCTCGAACTTGTAGAGTGCCCCAGTGCCGACGCCGGGCAGGAACAGCTCCCACACCCCCGCCTCGGCGCGCCGCCGCATCGGGTGCATGCGACCATCCCAGTGATTGAAATCACCCACCACGGAAACACGCCGCGCATTCGGCGCCCACACCGCAAACGCCGTGCCGGCGACGCCATCCAGCTCGCGCGGATGGGCGCCCATCGCGTGATAGAGCTGGCGGTGGTCCCCCGTGGCGATCAGGTGCATGTCCAGTTCGCCGAGCACCAGGCCGAAGCGGTACGGGTCCTCCTGCTCAAAACGCTGGCCACCGCTCTCGACACGAATACGGTACGCCCCCGGCAGCTCGCCCGGCAGGGCCACGACAAAGAATCCGGACGGGTGCGCCTTGCGCATCTCCACAGGGTTCCCACTCGTGTCCGGCGGCACGAACCAGGCACGCGAGGCTGCCGGCAGGAACGCCCGCACGACCGCCTGGTCGCCCTCGCGGTGAGGGCCGAGCAGCGCAAAGGGGTCGGTATGACTGCCCGCGACAATCGCCTCGACCGCCTCGGCGATACCGGCGGCCAGGGGCCCCGCGGAGTCCGGCAGCTTCTTTCCCGCCATGATGCTAGTCCTCCCGGCCGCCTCGAGGATCCTCGAGCAGCGCCATGATTCCGGCCAGCGGGATGCCCAGCCAACCCGGGCGATTGGCCGCCTCGTAGGCAAGCTCGTAACAGGCCTTCTCCAGGAGGAACAGGTCGAGCAGGCGACTGCTGTCCGCCTCGCTGCCGGGCCAGACGCCGCAGTCGCCCAGGTGCCGGCGGTAACCGGCAAGCATTCGCGCCACGGCGGCATCACGCCACGCAAGTGCTTCGGCGCGCAGCCTGTCGCTGGCATCGGGCCACCGCTCGGCCAGCTTGAACGTCGCCGACCAGGCCGCGTAGTCGAACGAGCGCACCATGCCGGCGACATCGCGCAGGGCGGAGGACTTCTGCCGTCGCTCGTCCAGGTTGCGAGCCGGTTCGCCCTCGAAATCGATGACATGGAAATCGCGCTCCACCACCAGCACCTGGCCAAGGTGAAGATCACCATGCAGCCGCGTCTTGAGGACTCCCGGGCGCGCCTTGCCGGCGGCGCGGATGCGCCGGGCGAGCAGCTTCTCACGCGCAAGCAGCGCATCGGCCTGTTCAGCCGCGCTGCCGGAGAGGGTGTCCCGCGCGCGACGTAGGGCCTCGAGCCCCACCCGGGCCTGGTCCAGCGCCTGGGTCACCCAGGCATCCAGGTCAGTGCGCATCGTGCGCTCGGGCGCAAACGCGGGATCCTCCGTGGGACGGGCCAAGGCCTGGTGCAGCTCGGCGATGCGCTGTCCGAGGCGCTCGACCAGCGCCAGGTTCTCTTCGTGACCGGTTTGCTGGTCCCCTTCAGCTTGTTCTCCCTCGCCGGTCATGATGCGCCGCTCGAGTTCGCGGTCGAGGTACTCGACCATGAAGCGCCAGCCGTCGCCCTGGTTGAACATGTACTGCTGGGCAATCGCCAGCAGGCTGGGATTGCCGGATTCATCGACGCACTCCAGGCTGCCCAGCAACGCGGGCGTGTTCGCATAGCCCGCTTCATGGGTCAGGTAGCGGGCGATCTCGAGCTCCGGATGCGTGCCGGCAGCCACTTTGCGGTAGATCTTGAGCGCCACCGCGTCGCCCACGATCACCGAGGAATTGGACTGCTCCACGCCGAAGCGGCGGACTTCGGTGTCCTCGCCGATGTTCATGTCCAGGAGCGCACCCCAGGCCCCGGCCTTGAGCCCCCGCTCCGGCGCATCCCGGCCCCGCATCTGTTCCAGCAGGCCGCGCGCGAACCCATCGTCGAAGGTGGCGTCAAACAGCGCGCCCACATAGCGGAAGCGCCGGGTTTTCGCCAGCGTCCAGGACAGCAGCGCCGAGCCCGGGCGCAGCACCGATTCGTCCCACGCCACTGCCAGCGGCAACTGGTAGCAGGCGGTCTGCCCGGCCTGCCGCACCGCGAGCAGGCCGATGAGCCAGGGGTCGCGGCGACCGGAGGGAACGGACAGCACGCGTTCGATCTTGACCGCCTCGATGCCCTGGTCCTTGCCGGCGAACCAGCGATGCTTCGGCAGGTAATCCGGCAGGATTTCTTCCTCCAGCATGGTCCGGTTCTTGTCCTGGGCAACCTCCTCCAGCGAGTTGCGCACCACCAGGGTGAGAAACCCTGGCATGGGCTCGGGCGTTTCGATGTGCCAGTTCGGCGTCTCGGCACGCTCCACCAGGGCGAACCAGGCGAAGCCGTAGGCCGGCAGCGTCAGCAGGTACGGCAGCTCGCCGATCGGCGGGAACGGTGTCCGCCCCAGCAGCTCGATTGGCACCCGGCCGCCGAAATCCCTGAGATCGAGTTCCACCGCCTGGGCGCTTCGTGACAAGTTGACGACACACAGCAGCACTTCCTCCTCGTGCTGGCGCAGGTAGGCGAAAATCTTGCGGTTGCCGGGATAAAGGAACTGCAGGGATCCGCGGCCGAAGGCCCGGAAGGCCTGGCGGACCTGCAGCAGGCGCTTGGTCCAGTTGAGGAGCGAACTGGCGTCGGCCTCCTGGCTCTCGACGTTGACCGCCTGGTAGCCATACAGGGGGTCCTGGATGGCGGGCAGATAAAGGCGCTGCGGATGTGCGCGGGAAAACCCGCCGTTGCGGTCCGGCGTCCATTGCATCGGCGTGCGCACGCCGTCCCGGTCGCCGAGGAAGACGTTGTCACCCATGCCGATCTCGTCGCCGTAATACAGCACCGGCGTCCCCGGCATGGACAGCAGCAGCCCCTTCATCAACTCGATCTTGCGCCGGTCCCGCTCCATCAGCGGCGCCAGTCGCCGGCGGATGCCGAGGTTGATGCGCATCCGCCGATCTGCTGCATAGGCCTCCCAGAGATAATCGCGCTCGTCGTCCGTGACCATCTCGAGTGTCAGCTCGTCGTGGTTGCGCAGGAATACCGCCCACTGGCAACCCTCGGGGACCTCCGGCGTCTGCCGCAGGATATCGGTGATGGGATGTCGATCCTCCATGGCCAGCGCCATGTACATGCGTGGCATGAGCGGAAAATGAAAGGCCATGTGGCACTCGTCGCCGGCACCGAAATACTCGGCGGTGTCCTCGGGCCACTGGTTGGCCTCCGCCAGCAGCATCCGGTCCGGGTAATGCGCATCGACCTCGGCCCGGATCTTCTTGAGGATCTCGTGCGTTTCAGCGAGGTTCTCGTTGTTGGTGCCCTCGCGCTCGATCAGGTATGGCACGGCATCCAGCCGCAGGCCGTCGACACCCGCCTTCAGCCAGAAATGCAAGGCGCCCAGCACGGCCTTGAGCACCCGCGGATTATCGAAATTCAGGTCCGGCTGATGGTGATAGAAGCGGTGCCAGAAATACTGTTCCGCGACCGGGTCCCAGGTCCAGTTCGATGCCTCGCTGTCGAGGAAGATGATACGCGTACCGTCATAGCGGTCGTCGGTATCGCTCCAGACATAGAAATCGCGCCAGGCGCTGCCCTTCTTCGCCGTCCGCGCCCGCTGAAACCAGGGATGCTGGTCGGAGGTGTGGTTGATCACCAGCTCGGTGATCACCCGCAAATCGCGTCGATGACACTCGCGCACGAAGCGCCGGAAGTCGCGCATGGTGCCGTAGGAGGGATTCACCTCCCGGTAGTCGGCAATGTCATAGCCGTCGTCACGCAGCGGCGAGGGATAAAAGGGCAACAGCCAGATGGCGGTCACCCCCAGCGACTTCACATAGTCGAGTCTCTGGATGAGGCCTTCGAAGTCCCCGATGCCGTCGTTGTTGGCGTCGGAGAAGGCCTTGACGTGAAGCTGGTAAATGACGGCGTCGCGATACCAGTCGGGGGTGGAACGATCGATCATGAGTAATCCCGTTGCAGGTCCGTGCGCGCGGGAGGCCGCAAGCGCCAGATCTTGACCGGTGAATGGGCCGGATCCATGCGGACGTGCTGCACCTTGCCGTGCCAGGTGAAGCGCTCCTCCTCCAGCAGATCCTCTACCTCGATGCTGGCGTCGTCCGGCAGCCCGAACTCCCATAGCGGCACTTCGAAATGGGCCTCCTGGGCGTGGCGATGATCCATGTTGACCATCACCAGCAGGCAGTTGTCCCGCTCGGGCGTGGCTTTGAAGTAATACAGCAGGTGCTCGTTCCAGGCATTCAGGAAGCGCACGTTGGCGTGGGTCCACAGCGCGGGGTTCTCCCGGCGAACGGCGTTCAGCTTCCGGATCAACGGCTTGATGTTGCCGGGCCGGTCGAGATCCCAGTGCTTGATCTCGTATTTCTCACTGTCGAGGTACTCATCCTTGCCCGGCAACGGTGTCGCTTCGCAGATTTCGAAGCCGTTGTAGATGCCGTAGAGACCCGACAGGGTGGCGGCGAGCGCGAGGCGCATCTCGAAAGCCGGCCGCTCGTTGTCGTGCAGCACCGGCGGGTTGATGTCCGGCGTGTTGACAAAGAAGTGCGGCCGGAAGACTTCATGCGCATCGCCGCCGGCGAGCTCCTCCAGGTAGGCCTGCATGCCGGCCTTGGAATTGCGCCAGGTGAAATAGGTGTAGGACTGGGTGAACCCCAGCTTGGCGAGCCGCAGCATGACCTTGGGGCGGGTAAAGGCCTCGGACAACAGAATCACGTCCGGATGCGCTGCCCTGAGCTCACCGATCAGCCACTCCCAGAAAGGAAACGGCTTGGTGTGCGGATTGTCCACTCGGAAAGTCTTTACGCCCTGTTCAATCCAGAATTCGAACACTCGCTTCATTTCGAACCACAGGCTCGGCAGGGCGTCGCGATAGAAGTGGACGTTGACGATGTCCTCGTACTTCTTTGGCGGGTTTTCTGCGTACTTGATGGTGCCGTCGGGCCGCCAGTCGAACCACTCGGGGTGCTCGCGTAACCACGGGTGATCCGGCGCACACTGCACCGCGATATCCAGCGCGATCTCCAGGCCGTGGTCCCGTGCGGCCGCCACAAGCGCCCGAAAATCCTCGACCGTGCCCAGCTCCGGGTGAATCTCGGTATGGCCGCCCTCCGCCGCGCCAATGGCATAGACGCTGCCGGGGTCATCCGGACCCGCCACCAGCGTGTTGTTGCGGCCCTTCCGGTGGGTGCGCCCGATCGGATGGATGGGAGTGAAATAGAGCACGTCGAAGCCGAGGTCGCGCACATACGGCAGGCGGCGGATGACATCGCGGAAGGTGCCGTGCCGGCCGGGTTCCGCGGACTGTGAACGCGGGAACATCTCGTACCACGCCGCAAAGGCTGCGGCGGGCCTTTCCACCACGACTTCCAGCATGCGTTCATAGCGGGACAGGTGCGTCCGCGGTCCCGCCCGGACCATCAGCGCAAGCAGCGCCGGGTCCATGAGTCGTGAAAAGCGATCGCCATTGGCGGAAGCGGCCCCAATCGCCGCGGCCTCCCGCTCGAGCGCCGCCTTGTCAGCGCCCGCCGCCCCGGCGGCCGCGTCCGCCACCAGCGCCGCGCCCTCTTCAAGCTCCAGCGCCACATCCTGTCCTGCGCCGACTTTCTTTGCCACCTCGTCGCGCCAGGTCTGGAAGCGATCGCGCCAGGCGATCACCGTGTATTCGAAACGCCCGAGCTGATCGGCCGTGAACACGCCCCGCCAGCGATCATTCTCGCTCCGCTCCAGGGGCACCTCTCGCCACGAGCGTTTGCCCAACGGCCGATACTGCACCGCGGCCCCGAGCACATCATGTCCATCGCAGAAGATGTCGGCCTCTACGCTTACCGGCTGGCCGATGATGCGCTTGACCGGGAAACGCCCCCCGTCGATTTCCGGGGTCACGGCCTCGATGGCCACGCGGTTCGCCGCCAGCGCTTCAAGCCGCTCGAGTTGGCGCCCTCGTGGTCGCGTCCGGCCCGCCGGCTGCGGACGCTGCAACCAGAGCGACAGCGAAACAGGGGGCATCACCACCGGCTGGCCGGGCTGCAGCTCAGCGTGCTGCTTTCCCGGCGTGATGTCCTGCCATGCGGCCGCGCCTGTAGCCTGGGCGACCTGGCCGGGATCGATGGATCCGGTGCGCTCGGGGTCGGGGTTCAGGAGCAGCACCGCATCCGTGTCCTCGCTGCGGCGCTGCAGGATCACGAGCTGCGCGTCTGGACCATTGAGCCTGCGCTGCGGGGCCTCGCTGCCCAGCACCGGCGTCTCCGCTTTCAACCGGTTGACTGCCGCGATGTGCTCGCACAGATCGAACGGGGCGCGGGCGCGCTGCGTCGTCCACTGCCCGGGCCGCGTGTCCTTGACATCGAGAGCCTGGGAGAAGCCGTACTCATAGCCCATGGGCATCATCACGCCGGCCGAGAAAAAGGCGGCCCAGCCGTAGCGGAAAGCGTAGTGCGCGGCCAGCACGCCGGCGTCCGCATGCCCGAACTCCGAGATCAGGCGCGGGGTATCGTGGCTCTCCGGGAACGCCACGCTCGGCGCCACGGACCTCAACCGCTCGTACTGCGCCAGCAGCCAGGGCTCGCGGAAGTCCCACCATTTGCAGCTATTGAACACCAGATCGAAGCCCGCGGGCGTGAGTGCCGCGGTCTGCTCCGGCGGGCAACCGAGCGTCTCGGCGGCAAATACGGTCGAGG
>DATKAZ010000099.1:0-3150 GCA_035514535.1 Gammaproteobacteria bacterium | reverse complement strand
GAGACTCGCTGCCGGACGGGCTCAAGTCGGTGGCCGACTACCCGAACCTGATTGCCGAGCTGCTACGGCGCGGCCACTCGGAAGCCGACATCCGCCAGATTCTCGGCGGTAACTTGTTGCGAGTCTGGGGCGAGGTCGAAGCCGCCAGCACCGAATAGCAGTTGGCCATCGCTGGACGTGGCCAGATGCTTCGCCACCGTTTTCTTGCGTTTTCGACAGGGGGCTTGCGCTCGCGGCCTCAACATCGCACCGCGATGTCGACCTCCAGGCCCGTGCTCTGCGAGCGAATCTCCATTCGCCCTTCCCAGGCCTCGGTGATGTCCCGGGCGATAGCCAGGCCGAGTCCGGCGCCGCCGCCGGATGGTTGGATCTGGGCGCCGCGCGCCTGCACGTCCTCCAGCCGTTCCTCGGGGATCCCGGGGCCGTCGTCGGCGACCGTGATGACGAGGAATCCGTCCTGCCGGACGGTACGAATATCGACCCGAGACCGGGCATAGCGTGAGGCATTTTCGATGACGTTGCCGACGAGCTCGGCAAGATCGTCGGGGTCGATGCGGACAGTGGTGTCTGCGGGCATCGCCACCGACCAGTCGCACCTGGCCCCGACGGGGGTGCGCTTGATCACCGCGACCACTTGCGCAACCACGTCCGCCGCGCAGGCGCGCGCGTCGCCACTGCCGGCCGCCATACGCGCCCTCGCAAGCTCCCGATCGACGTGGCGCTTCATCATGCTGGCGACCTGCTCGATCTCGCCGGCGATCCCGTGCTCTCCCAGCGCGTGCAGCCGCTCGATGTCGCAGGCGAGGACCTGGAGCGGTGTCTTGAGCCCGTGCGCCAGGTCGGCGGCGCGGGCACGGGCACGCTCGAGCGCGCCCTCACGCGCGTCCAGGAGTGCGTCCACCTGCTCGGCCAGAGGCAGAATCTCGTCCGGAAAAGACTCACCCAGGCGCCGGGCCTTGCCTTCGCGAATGGCGCCCAGGTGCTGGCGTACCGTGGCGAGTGGCCGCAATCCGACCCGGACCTGAGCGTAGGCAGCCAGGATGAGGCACAGCGCAATCAGCAGGAGGTAGGGCACGAGATTTACCAGGAATTCGCGCCTGGCCGTAGTGACCTCGGTGGCGTCCAGTGCAACGCTCGCGCGCATCGATCCGCCTCCGAGCCGTACGGGCAATGTGAAGCTCCGTTCCAGCACGATCAGCTCCGAGCCACCGGGTCCACTGATGCGATGGCGGTGCACCGCCCCATCCGCGAGTTGGTCGTTCGGCAGCATAAGTCGTTCGTCCCACAATGACCGTGACCGTAAGCTCCCATCCTCGCTCGTGACCTCCCAGTAAAGCCCCGAGAGGGGCTCGTCGAAACGGGGGTCGGCCGGCGGCCGGGACACGGCGGGTGTCCCGGTGGCAGTCCGGGCCAGGCCGGCCACGACCTGATCGAGTTGTACGGCAAGCTCGGCGTCGACGCGCCGTTCGACATGGCGCTGGAACAGCAGTGCCAGCCCCGCGGCCGCCAGTGCCAGCGCGATGCATACCGACACTGCCGCAGCCAGCAGCAGGCGGATGCGCAGCGAGTGGCGGCTCACGCTTCCTCTTTCGGGAGGATGTAGCCAAAGCCCCGCCGGGTCTCGATCACCGATGCGCCCAGCTTCTTCCGGATTCGTGTGACCAGCGCCTCGAGCGCGTTGGCGTCGCGGGCATCGTCGCCGTAGAGATGCTCCAGCAACTCCGATACGGGTACTACGCGCCCCTTGTGATGCATGAGAAGGGCGACCAGCCGGTACTCGAGCGGCGAGAGTGACACCGGCATGCCATCCAGGGTGACGCGCATCTGGCGCGCGTCGAGGGCCAATCGCCCGGCTTCGATGACCGGCGTGCCCAAGCCGGCCGCACGGCGCAGCAGCGCGCGGACGCGGGCAAGCAGTTCCTCCATTCGAAAGGGCTTGGGGAGATAGTCGTCTGCGCCGGCGTCGATGCCTTCCACGCGATCCGGCCAGGACCCGCGTGCGGTGAGCACCAGCACCGGCATGCTCCGACCCGCCGCGCGCCACCGCTTGAGCACGGCAAGCCCGTCCATGCGCGGCAGGCCGAGGTCCAGCACGACGAGATCAAAATCCTCCGTGTCGCCGCAGAACCACGCCTGCTCGCCGTCGGCCGCAGTTGCCACGACGTAGCCCGCGGCCTCGAACGCTTGCGTAACCTGGCGGGCAATCCGTGATTCGTCCTCGACCAGGAGAATGCGCATCAGTCGTCCTCGATCTTCACGATCTCCGCGCTTGCTGCATCCACGTACACTTCCTGCAAGCGGCCGGTTGGAGTAATCACCTTGAACTCGTATACGTACTGACCCCGCTCGCGCTCGAACTCGATGCCCACCACCTCACCTCCGAGCCGGTTGCCCAGGCGCTTGAGGATTTCTGCCAGCGGCAGCGCCAGGCCCGCCTCGACGGCGCGACGGGCCCGCTCATGGTCGTAATCAACGTCGCCCTTGCTGTTGTCCGGATCCGCCGCGCCGCCGCCCGCGAGCATGAGCGCAAGGACGAACAGCAGCGTGACCCGACCGATAAGAGTTTTCATGGCATGCAATGCATACCGCAATGAAGCTGACAATTGGCTGACATGGGTCATCAGCGGGCTGTCAGCACGCCTGTGCGATGTTCACAGGCGACGGACGGCGGGCGCCGTTCGAAATCTGCCACCCATTCGGAGTTGACATCATGCACAAGCTGTTACCCTTGGCGGCCGTCACTTTGGCCCTGGCTGCCGGCCAATCTTTCGCCTCGAACCCCGGGACTCGGGAAGGCACGCCACAGGAGCCTTGGCTGATCCAGTTGACCCAGGAAGTCATCACCAGGGAATTTGCCTCGCGCGGCTACTTGGTTCACAACCTCGCAACTGCAGGAGGCTTATATCAAGTGCAGGCCATTCACCCCGACGGGCGACGGATCGAGGCCTACGTCCACGCGCTCACGGGCGAGGTCCTCCATGAGAAGGAGGGCCATTGATCGGGCTCGTGGCGCGCCACCCGTTCCCGTTCGCCGACCTTGCAGCGGTCGCCGACCACATCGAGCACTTCATCGACCTGGTCGGGGTCGCTCATGTCGGGCTCGGCTCCGATTTCGACGGCGTGGGAGACTCGCTGCCGGACGGGCTCAAG
>DATKAZ010000098.1:0-2363 GCA_035514535.1 Gammaproteobacteria bacterium | reverse complement strand
GCTCAGGACCGCGCTGGCCGGGCAGGTGCCGCCCGTGTTTCTGAACTTCCTGCTGGTGGTGCTCGACAAGCGCCGCCAGCGGCTGTTGGGCGAGATCGCGCTCGCCTACCGCGAGCTGCTGGACGAGAAGCTGGGGCTGCTCAACGTGGAGGTCACGCTGGCGCACGAGCTGGACGAGCGGGGCGAAGAGGAGGTCGCGCTCCAGCTGTCCCGGATCCTCGGGCGACGCGTGCTGCCGCACCTGCGCGTCGACCCTGCGATCCTGGGGGGTATCATCGTGCGCTACGGAGACCGCGTGCTGGATGGCTCGCTGCGCCGCCGGCTGGTGTCGTTGCGCCGGCGGCTGCTCGGTGCCGGGCTCGAGGGCGTGACGCAGGCAGGCTAGGTATCGAACCGCCGCGGGCCGGGGCCGCGGCACAACCGAAGGAACCATGGCGAGCACCGAGTCGCAACTGCGGGCGAGCGAGATCCGGGATGTCCTGCTCCGCGAGATCGAGCGCTACGAGGAGGACCTCCAGGTCGAGGAGGTCGGCGAAGTCCTCGAGGTCAAGGACGGCGTCGCGCGCATCTACGGGCTGACCAGCGCAATGGCCAGCGAGATGCTGGAGATCACGTCGTCGGAGTCCGGCGACGTGGTGACCGCGCTCGCGCTCAACCTCGAAGAGGACAACATCGGCGCGGTCATCATGGGGGACTGGACGGGGCTGCGCGAAGGCGACGCGGTCCGCCGCACCAGCCGTGTGCTCGACATCCCCGTCGGCGCCGCCTACCTCGGCCGCGTCGTGGATGCGCTCGGCCAGCCGATCGACGGCCGCGGCGACATCCCCGCCGAGGCCCGCCGCCAGATCGATGTCGTGGCACCGGGCATCGTGCTGCGCCAGCCGGTGAAGGAGCCGCTCCAGACGGGGCTCAAGGCGATCGACTCGATGATCCCGATCGGCCGCGGCCAGCGCGAGCTGATCATCGGCGACCGCGGCACCGGCAAGTCGGCCGTCGCGCTCGACACGATCATCAACCAGAAGGGCGGCGACGTCATCTGCGTGTACTGCGCGATCGGTCAGCGCGCCGGCAAGGTGGCCTCCGTCGTCGACACGCTGCAGGAGGCGGGCGCGATGGAGTACACGATCGTGGTCGCGGCCAATGCGTCGGACCCCGCACCCATGCAGTACATCGCGCCCTACTCGGCCTGCGCGCTCGCGGAGCACTTCATGTGGCAGGGCAAGCACACCCTGGTCATCTACGACGACCTTTCGAAGCAGGCGCAGTCGTACCGTCAGATCTCCCTTGTGCTGCGGCGCCCGCCCGGCCGCGAGGCGTACCCAGGCGACGTCTTCTATCTGCACTCGCGGCTGCTCGAGCGCGCGGCCAAGCTCTCCGACGAGCAGGGCGGCGGCTCGCTGACCGCGCTGCCGATCATCGAGACCCAGGCCGGCGACGTCTCTGCCTACATCCCGACCAACGTGATCTCGATCACGGATGGGCAGATCTTCCTGGAGGCCGACCTGTTCTACGCGGGCGTTCGCCCCGCCGTCAACGTCGGCATCTCGGTCTCGCGCGTGGGCGGGAATGCGCAGACCAAGGCCATGAAGTCCGTGGCCGGCCGGCTCCGTCTCGACCTGGCCCAGTACCGCGAGCTCGAGGCGTTCGCCCAGTTCGGGTCCGAGCTGGACGCGTCCACACAGAAGCAGCTGGCGCGCGGCGAGCGCACGGTCGAGATGCTGAAGCAGCCGCAGTACGCGCCCATGCCGGTCGAGCACCAGATCATGATCATCTACGCCGTGACCAACGGCCACATGGATGACGTGCCTGTGGCCAGGATCCGGGCTTGGGAGCACGGCTTCCACGACTTCATGCGAACACAGCACGCCGAGGTCGGCGAGGCCATCCGCACGAAGAAGGTGCTGAACGACGAAGTCACGAAGTCCCTGGTGTCGGCGATCGAGGCGTGGCGCGAGCTCTTCACCGCCGAGGAGGCGGAGGTGGCCGAGGCGGCACGGGAGCCGACCGATGAGGGCGCGCCGGCGGCGCAGGGCGACGCAGCCAAGCCGCCGGCCTGAGCGATCGATGGCGAAGACCCGCGAGCTCAAGCGCCGGATCCGGTCCGTCACCAAGACGCGCCAGATCACGCGGACGATGGAGATGGTGTCCACGTCCAAGCTGAAGCGCGCCACGGATCGCGTGCACGCCGCGCGACCCTACGCGGAGAAGCTCACGGAGGTGATCGGCCGGCTGATCGATCCCGAGCTGCGCGAGCGCTACCCCCTGCTGCGCCGCCCCGAGCAGGTCCGCCGCGCCGCCGTGCTGCTCATCACCTCGAACCGTGGCCTCGCCGGCGCGTTCAACGTCAACCTCATCCGCGAGGC
>DATKAZ010000097.1:0-40837 GCA_035514535.1 Gammaproteobacteria bacterium | reverse complement strand
CAGCGAGCCGTCACAGGCCCCCCTCGCTTAAAAATTTCAATGCGCTCGGTTGGCCTGTGACGCCTCACTGCCGCTGCGTAGTCGATGGGGGCCGCGCCTGCGGTCAGGGTGCGGCGGGCAGGTCGGGGTCGAAACCGAGGCCGGGCGCGTCGGGCAGGCGCAACATGCCGCCGGGCGGCGGCACGGGTCCGAGCAGCGTGCTCAGCCAGGCGGCAGTGTCGAGGCCGTGAGCGAGCCCGTTGCCCAGGGCCGCGCCGATGTGGGCCGAAAGCCAGAGGCCGACCGCGGTATCGACGCTGCTCGTCACGACGCTCTCCGTGCGCGGCCTCAGCGCCAGGCCGAGCACGCGCGAAGGGCCGCCGACGACCATCGGCTTGAGGATCTGCCGGCGCACGGGAAGCGGGCCGTCCTCCGGCCACGCCGCCAGCGACTCGTCCAGCGCAATGGAGAATCCGGCCATCGCCTGCAGGCGCGCGAGGGCTTCGCCGTCGGCATCGTGGGCCGGCTCCTCCAGCGCCTCGATCGGCAGTGCCGCGAATTGCGGCAGGGTCGCTTCCGCCTCCACCGTCGTCCAGCCGCGGTTCACGTCCAGGCGCAGCTCGAGGCCCGCCGGCAGTTGTGCCATCGCCGCAAAGAACAGCGGCAGTTCTTCCGCCAGGGGGGCGGTGGCCAGCTTCAGCTTGGCGACCTCGAAGCCTCGTTCCCGCGCCTCGCGCAGGCGCTCGCCGAGGCCCGCGTCGACCGCGCCGACGAACGCGTTGACGCGGACTTCGCCGACGGCATCCGGGCGCAGGTAGCGATACAGCGGCAGCCCCGCGCGCCTTGCCGCGAGATCCAGCATGGCGCACTCGAGGCCGCAGCGCGCGGCCGGCCGATTGCGGCCCGGCAGCAGCTTACGCGCGTCGTCGCCGGCCAGGCCCGGCAGCGCTGCGACGGCCTCGGCCAGGGCCGTGCCGGCGTGCTCGGCCGATTCGGTGCCCGCGCCCGGCAGCCCCGCGCTTTCCCCCCAGCCGTGAGCACCGTCAGCGTCCTCGATCCTGATCAGCCAGCCGCGCCGCATCACCGTGTCGCCACGGGCGCACTTCCACGGGCGCGACAACGGGATCGCGTAGGGGAACAGCTCGAGCCTGGCGATCTTTACGCTGTCGACACGATCAGCCACGGAGGCCGCCCACGAACAGCCCGGCGCAGATGAGTGCGCCGAAGCCCAGCTGCAGTCGTGCCGTGGCGGCCAGCAATTCGTTGAACACCGGCCCGGCAGGGACCGTGACGAACCGCCGCACCAGGACTCCGGCCCACGGGGCGGCTACCAGCGGCAGCAGCCAGCCGGGACCGCCGAATTGCGCCAGCGGCAACAACAGCAGGAAAGGCAGCAGCAACAGCGTGCCGTACTCGATGCGGCTGGCACGCGCGCCGAAAACGACCGCGAACGTGCGCCGGCCCGCGCGCCGGTCGTCTTCCCTGTCGCGGTAATTGTTAACGACCAGCACGGCCGCGGCCGGCATGCCGAGCAGCGCTCCTGCCGCCAGTGCCGTCGGGTCGAACCTGCCGACCTGCAGGTAGTAGCTGCCTGCCACGGCGGCGACGCCGAAAAACAGCCATACGAAAAACTCGCCGAGGCTCGAGTAAGCGATCGGACGCGCGCCGCCGCTGTAGGCCCACGCGCTGGCAATCGACGCGATGCCGATGGCGAGGATCGGCCAGCCCCCCTGCCAGGCCAGCCACAGGCCGATGAGCCCGGCGCCAGCAAAGGCCAGCCACGCGCCGCGCCTGACCTCCCCGGGCCTGAGCCAGCCCTCGGCCGTGGCGCGACGCGGACCGAGGCGACTGCCGGGGTCGTCGGCGCCGCGCTCGAAATCGGCGACGTCATTGTGCAGGTTGGTGGCGACCTGGATCAGCAGCGCCGCGACGACGGTCGCGACGAGGATCATCGTCGACAGCGTGCCGGCGTCGTGCCAGGCGATCGTGGTGCCGACCAGCACCGGCACGACCGCAACCAGCAGGGTCCGCGGCCTGGCAGCGGTCAGCCAGTGTTGCAGCAGCATCGGCGCGGGTGCCGCGGTCACGCGCTCAGGGACGACGCGGGAATCGACCGAAATCCGGTGTGCGCTTCTCGAGGAACGCATTACGGCCTTCCTGGCCTTCCTCGGTCATGTAGAACATCGCGGTGGCATTGCCGGCAAGTTCCTGGATCCCCGCGAGCCCGTCCGTGTCCGCGTTGAATGCCGCCTTCAGCATGCGCAGGGCGGTCGGCGAGAGCTCGAGCATGCGGCGACACCAGTCGACCGTCTCCACCTCGAGTTCGGCCAGCGGCACAACGGTGTTCACCAGGCCCATGTCGAGCGCCTGCGCGGCATCGTACTGGCGGCACATGAACCAGATCTCTTTGGCCTTCTTCATGCCGATCGTGCGCGCCAGCAGGCCGGCGCCGAGCCCCGCATCGAAGCTGCCCACGATCGGGCCGGTCTGGCCGAAGCGCGCGTTGTCGGCCGCGATCGTCAGGTCACATACCAGGTGCAGCACATGACCTCCTCCGATCGCCCAGCCGGCGACCATCGCGACGACGGGTTTCGGCAGGCGACGGATCTGCATCTGCAGGTCGAGCACGTTGAGGTGCTGGGTGCCGCGGGCATCCTTGTAACCGCCCTGCTCGCCGCGCACGCGCTGGTCGCCGCCGGAACAGAAGGCCTTGCCGCCCTCGCCCGTGAGGATGATGACCCCGATCGCCGGATCATGGTGCGCGTGAGTGAAGGCCCGCTGCAGCTCCATGATGGTTTCCGGCCGAAATGCGTTATGCACCTCGGGCCGGTTGATGGAGATCCGCGCGATCCCTGCGGCATGCTGGTAGCGCACGTCCACGAGGTCCAGTTCGGCAACCGTTGTCCAATCCATTGTCAGATCAGCCTGCGAGGCGGAAGTCGTTCATTGTACTTGGGGTCCGTCGCCCGTCCACCTGCACATTCCACAGTCCGGCGCGGCGCCGGCCCGCGTGCGCCTGCGTGCTACACTTTCGCGACCTCGAACGGCCAGCGACCCGTGGATTCCACTCCGCTCGAATTACACCCGCAAGACGCCTTCCTCGACGAGCTGCCCGACCGGCTCGCGCGCGCGCTCGTGGGATCGTCGGAGGGGAGTTTCCTGAGCCTGTCGCTGCGCGTCCCGGGGTTTCCGGGCATCCCGGGCCTGCCGGCCGAGGGTCCGGCGCTGTGGTGGGGCCGCCCGGCGGCGGGCCGCTTCCGCGTGGGCGCCGGGACGGCCTGGGAACACGAGGCCGGCGGCGACGGTCGCTTCCGGGCCCTGGCCGACGCGCATCGAGCCCTCGCGGCCCGCTGGCGAGCAAGCAGCCTCGACGGCAGCACGTCGTTGCGCGCCGCATTCCTCGGCTTTGCATTCAGCCCTGACTTCAGCGCAGGCGAGCTGCCCAACACCCTGTTGTCCGTGCCGCGGGTCGTCATCGAGCGCCGCGGCGGGGCGGTCGCGATGCATTTCAATGGTGCCGCCGACGAAGATGCCGGGTACCTGCTGGGCGAGTGGACGCACATCGCTCGCGAGCTGGTCGACGCGGGCTGGTCCGGCACGCCCGCTACGGAGGCCGCGCCACATCGCTCGGCTGTTCTCGAGTTGCCGGTGGACGATCCCGCGTGGGCGGCGCGCGTCAGGCACGCCCTCGCGGCCATCGAAGAGGCGCCGCTGGAGAAGCTCGTGCTGACGCGCCGCGTGGACCTGGATCTCGCCCGCGAGCCGTCGCTGCAGCGTATCCTCGAGTGGCTCGCGGCCCGTTATCCCGATGCCGCGGTGTTCGCCGTGCGGCGGCCGGGCATCAATCTCGTCGGGGCATCCCCGGAACGGCTGCTCGGCCTCGATTACGGGCTCGTGGTGGCGGATGCGCTGGCCGGCTCGGCACCGCGGGCCACCTGCGACGACGCCGACCAGTCGCTCGGCGGCACGTTGCTCGGCGATCCCAAGGAACTCGCCGAGCATGCCGTCGTGGTACGCGAGATCCTCGGCGCGCTCGAGCCGCTGTGCACGGCGCTGGTCGCCTCTCACGCGCCGTCGCTGCTGCGCTTGCCGAACGTGCAGCATCTCGCCAGCCACGTGCACGGCCGCGTGCGGCCCGAGGTCGGGGTCTTCGAGTTGCTCGAGCGCATGCACCCCACGCCCGCCGTCGGCGGCGCGCCGCGGGCCGCCGCCCTCGACTGGTTGCGGCGTCATGGCGAGTCGGAGCGCGGCTGGTACACGGGCGGCGTCGGCTGGCTGGATGACGCCGGCGGCGATATCTGGGTGGTGCTGCGTTGCGCCGCAGTGCGTGAGCGCTTGGCCAGCCTGTACGCAGGCGCCGGCATCGTCGCGGGTTCGGATCCTGCCCAGGAGTTGCGCGAGACCGGCTGGAAACTCCAGGCGATGCTCGAGGCGCTCGCCATTGACTGAGAATGCCGACGCCGGCGATGCCGGCGGTGCTTCCTACCGGCGCGCGGTGGCGCTGCTCGACGGCCTCTCTGCCGGCGGCCTCGAGGCGGTCGTCGTCTCGCCGGGTTCGCGCTCGACGCCCCTGGCGCTGGCCGCGGCGCGCTGTTCCGCGCTGCGCCTGCACGTCGTGGCGGACGAGCGTTCGGCAGCTTTTTTCGCGCTCGGCCTCGCCCGCGCCACCGGGCGCCCGCCTGCGCTGATCGCGACTTCGGGCTCGGCGCCCGCGCACTGGCTGCCCGCCGCCATCGAGGCCTGCGAGGACGAGCAACCGCTGGTGATGCTGAGCGCGGACCGGCCGCAGGAATTACTCGACTGCGGCGCGAACCAGGCCACCGCCCAGGGCCGCCTGTTCGCCGCCCATGCGCGCGGCCTGTTCACACTGCCCGCCGATGCCTCGTTGCGCCACGCGCACGACGTCGGGCGGCGCGCGGCCGCCGCCTGCCTGTGGCCGCGGCCCGGCCCGGTGCATGTCAACGTGTCGTTGCGGGAACCGCTGGTCGCGGCCGTGCCCGCGGCCTGTGAACCATGGTCCCCCGGTGCCCCCGCGGTGCAAGTGCCGGCCAGGGTGACGCCGGACATCGAGGCCGTCGCCGCCGCCGCGGCACGCCTCGGCGGGCGGCGCGGCGCGATCCTCGCGGGGCGCTTGCGCCACGGCGACCCGGCCGCGACGGCGCTCCTCGCGCTCGCCCGGGCGCTCGACTGCGCGGTGATCGCGGATCCTTTGAGCGGCCTGCGGGCGGGCCACGCGGACGATACCCGAGTGCTGTGTACGGCGGATGCCTTCCTGCGCGACGGGAGTGTGCCGACCCCGGACTGGCTGATCCGCGTGGGACGACCGCCCGTCTCCCGCCACGTCGAGGAATGGGCGGCGCGCTGCCCCGAAACGATGCTGCTCGCGCCGGCGCCGGGCTGGACGGATCCGATGCGTGCCGCGAAGACGGTGGTGCTAGGCGACCCGGCGGCGAGCCTGGCGGTGCTGGCGGCCGCCGTTACACGCGCCGGCCTGCGCGCGGCGCCATGGGATGTGCTGGATCGGTGCGAGGCGGCGGCGCTGCAATCGCTCGCGGCCCAGCAGGCGCCGCCCGCCGAGGCCGCGCTGGTGCGGGCGATTGCCACCGCGGCGCCGGCCGACACTCCCGTGTTCATCGCCAATTCGCTCGTCGTGCGCGACGTCGACAGCTTCATGCCGCGCCGCGCCGCGCCGCTCGCGTTACACGCCAATCGGGGCGTCAGCGGGATCGACGGCAACCTGTCGACGGCCGCGGGTATCGTCGCGGGGACGGGGCGACCCGGCTTGGCGCTGCTCGGCGACCTCGCATTGTTTCACGACCTGAACGCCCTGTCGCTGTGCCGGGAGCATCCCGTCGTCGTCCTGGTCATCAACAACGGCGGCGGGGCGATCTTCGGCCAGCTGCCGCAGGCCGGCCTGCCGGAATTCGAGCGGCTCTGGCTGACGCCGCAGGGGCTCGATCTCGCGCGGGCAGCGGCTCTGTTCGATCTCGATTACGGGCGGCTCGATCTCGCGGCGGACCTCGAAGACACGATTGCAGCGGCGCTCGCTGCGGGGCGCGCGGCGCTGCTCGAGTTCGTCGTGGACCGGGCCGCCAGCCATGCGGGCCGGCGGGCATGGTGGCAATCGCTGGCAAACGGCGGCGCAGCGTCCCGGCCGGGCTGACCGGCCGCCGCCCGAGCCGCGTAAATCAACACTGGAGGTCCGCCCTTGAAACCCCCGAGCGAGCAACCGGCGATCCGCATGATGATGATGCCGAAGGACACCAACGCCCTCGGTTCCATCTTCGGCGGCGTCATCCTCTCTTTGATCGACCAGGCGGCCTTCGTCGAGGCCAGTCGCCAGGCGGCGCGCAAGTATGTCACCGTGGCGATGGACAAGGTCGAGTTTCACAGGCCGGTGAAAATGGGCGATATCGTCAGCCTCTGGGCCAACACCATCCATATCGGCCGCAGCTCGATCCGCCTGCGCGTGGACGTGCTCGCGCGGTCGCGCTACACGGACGAGGAAGTGCGCGTCACCAGCGCCGAAGTCACAATGGTCTCGATCGACGAACAGGGCGGGCCTGCGCCCATCCTTCGCGATCACTGAGTGAATGGGGCTCCGAATGGGGACACTCCTGAAACCGCGGTTTCAGGAGTGTCCCCATTCGGAGCCGACGCACTCGACGGCCTGGCGCGCGATCTCAAGCTGCTCGTCCGTGGCGACGACGAGTACGGCGACACGGCTGTCGCGGGCTTGCACGAACGCGGGCAGCGGGCCGGGCGTGGCATTGCGCTCTGTATCGAGCTGCACGCCGAGGATGTCCAGCCCGGCGCAGATGCGTGCGCGCACGGCGGCGCGATGCTCGCCGATGCCGCCGGTGAACACCAGCGCGTCGAGCCGGCCGAGTGCCGCCGCGAGCGCGCCCACGTGCTTGCGGGCCCGGTAGCAGAAGACCTCCAGCGCCAGCTCCGCGCGTGCATCGCCCGCCGCGGCGCCGCGTTCGACCTCGCGCATGTCGCTGGCCCCGCACAGGCCCTGCAACCCGCTTTCCTCGTGAAGCATGCGCTCGACTTCAGGCAGTTCCATGCCGGCACGCCGCACCATGTAGCCGGGGATCGCCGGATCGAGGTCGCCGCAGCGCGTGCCCATCACCAGGCCCTCGAGCGTCGACAACCCCATCGAGGTATCCGCGCTGCGCCCGGCCAGGACGGCGGCCGCGCTGGCGCCGTTGCCGAGGTGGAGCACGACCAGCGCGAGGGCGGCCAGCTCGCGCTCGAGGCACCTCGCCGCTACCCGGCTGACGTACTGGATCGAGGTGCCGTGGAAGCCATAGCGGCGCACTCCGAATTGCGCGTACCACGCTTCCGGCACCGCATAGCGCCACGCACGCTCCGGCATGGACTGGTGAAACGCAGTGTCGAATACGGCCACCTGGGGCACGCCCGGGCAGGCGGCCATCGCCGCCTCGATGCCCGCCAGGTTGGTCGGGTTGTGCAGCGGCGCGAGCGGAATCATTTCAGCGATCGCCGCGAGCACCTCTGGCGTGACGCGTGCCGGCGATCGGAAGCGCGTCCCGCCGTGCGCCACGCGGTGGCCGATCACGTCCGGCGCCCCGCGGGTCGCGAGCAGCTCCAGCAGCGCCGCGATGCCGGCCGCGTGATCCGGCGCCTCGATGGCCGCGGCGCGTTCCTCCGTGCCGTCCCGTTGCAGCAGGCGCGTGCCGTTCTCCCCGATGCGCTCGATACGGCCACCGGCGAGCGGTACCTCGGACGGCGGCTCGTACAGCCCGTACTTGATGGTCGAGCTGCCGGAGTTCAGCACCAGCACTTTCACGTGCCCAGCTCCTGCGCCTGGATGGCCGTGATCGCGACGGTCTTGACGATGTCGCCGACGCCGGCGCCGCGCGACAGGTCATTGACCGGCTTGTTGAGTCCCTGCAGTACCGGCCCGACGACCACGGCGCCCGCGGAACGCTGCACGGCCTTGTAGGCGTTGTTGCCGGAGTTCAGGTCGGGGAACACCAGCACCGTGGCGTGCCCCGCGACTTCGCTCCCCGGGATCTTCGTCCGCGCCACCGCGGCGTCGACCGCAGCGTCGTACTGGATCGGGCCCTCGATCGGCAGGTCCGGTCGCCGCGCCCGCACCAGTTCCGTCGCGGCACGCACCCGCTCCACCTCCGCGCCCGCACCGGAGTCCCCGGTGGAATAGGACAGCATCGCGATGCGCGGCTCGATGCCGAAGACCTGCGCCGTACCGGCCGAACTGATCGCGATGTCCGCGAGTTGTTCCGTCGTCGGTTCCGGGACCACCGCGCAATCCGCGTACACGAGGACGCGATCCCGCAGGCACATGAAGAGCACGCTGGAAGCCACGGAGACGCCGGGCCGCGTACGGATGAATTCGAACGCCGGCCGGATGGTGTGTGCGGTGGTTGTCACGGCGCCCGAAACCATGCCGTCGACGTCGCCCATGTGCACCATCATCGTGCCGAAGTAATTGCGGTCGCGCATCATGTCGAGCGCACGCTCGCGAGTGACTCCGCGGTGCCTGCGCAGGCGGTGCAGCTCGGCGGCATAGGCCTCGAGCCGGGGCGACCGCGCCGGGTCGATGATCTCGACATCGTGCAGGCCGAGCGCCAGCGCCGAGATGCGCCGCCGCACGAGAACTTCGTCGCCGAGCAGCACGAGATCCACGGTGCCGCGCTTCGCGAGGATGTCCGCCGCCCGGAGAATGCGTTCCTCCTCGCCTTCCGGCAGGACGATGCGCCTGCGGTCGCGTGCCGCCCGCCGCATCAGCTCGTACTCGAACATCAGGGGCGTCATGCGCGTCGGCCGCGTGAGGTCGATTCGGGTCTCCAGCAACTCGACATCGACGCGCGATTCGAACAGCCCCAGCGCACGGGCCACTTTTGCCTCGTCGTCCGCGCTCAGCCAGGCGCGCACCTCGTGCACCCGAGTGGCCGTCTCGTATGTGTCCGCCGCCACCGCGAGCACCGGCAGGGAATCATCGGACAGACCGCCGATCAGGTGCCCGAGCGGCAGGCCGGGGGCCGCGCCGCCGGTGAGGATGATGCCCGCCAGGCCGGTCGTCGCCACGGAGCGGTTGGCAACGAAGCTGCCCAGCAGGATGTCGGTGCGGTCGCCCGAAGTGATCACCAGCCCGCCCGGTGCCAGCCCCTCGAGAAAGTGCGCGAGGCTCATGGCCGCCACGGAGACATGCGCTACTTCGCGCCTGAGCGACTCGGGCGAACCGTGCAGCAGTTGCGCGTCGAGTTCGCGCGCAACATCCGCCATCGAGGGGCGGCTCAGCGCGGCATCCTCGGGAATCACGAACAGCGGCTCGCCGTCGGCCCGCGCACCCGCGAGGGCCCTCGCCAGGTGATCGGGATCCTGTACGGTGGCGCGGTTCACGATCGTCGCGACGACATCGCAGCCGCGTGCCTGGAACACTTCCCGCGCCACCTGGATGGCGTTGTGAATCTCGTCAGCGCTGCGCCCCCGGCCGCTGATGACAGGCAGGATCGGCGCCCCGAGGTTCTTCGCCACCGCCGCATTGAAGTCGAATTCGAAGGCCGACGAGACGCCCGTGTAGTCCGTGCCTTCGCAGAGCACGAAATCGCACTCGGCTTCGACCACCTTGTAGCGGTCGAGAATGGCCTTGATGACCTCCTCGTGCTCTCCGGCCGCCATCCGGCGCTGGGCCTCGTCATGGGTGAACGCGTGTACGGCCGTGACGCCGATGCGCAGGCCGTAGCGCCCGGCGATCAGCTGGACGTCATTGTCCGGCCCCTCTGCGTGCGCCACCACCGGGCGAAAGAAACCGAGCCGCGCCCGCTTGCGAGACAGCAGTTCCATGAGCCCCAGCGCGACCAGCGACTTGCCGCTCATCGGTTCGGTAGCAGCGATGTAGAGGTTGTTCGACATACCTGCAGTGAAATCCCCAAGCACCACGACAGGATGCACCGCGGCGTGATTTCAGACCAGCGCGTATCACTCCGCTTGTATTCGCCACACGAAGCGATGCTGCTGGACAATCGCCTTAGTATCACAGGAAAAACAATAAAAACCGCCCTTCTCCCGCGAGCAGGAGAAGGGCGGTGATTCAGCGCGGTCAATCAAAAATGGCGCTGCGCCGTCGACCGTATTCGATCAACCGACGTCAGGCAATGCGACGCTTCATCTTTAATCCACGTCCTGCACCCGCCAACCCCATCAAGCCAGCGAGCAATACCAGCGTGGAGGGTTCCGGAACCCCAACGGATGGCGGCGCCGGTGTGGGTGTGGTTGCGCCCGCTTCCTCGCCCAAGGTAACGACGGTGATGGCCCGGCCGTCGCCGCCGGCGAATTCGAAATTGATCGTCGCGTAACCCGGAATATCTGCCAGGAATCCCGCATGAGAGGATATTCCCCAGTTGCTCAGCCCCGCGGTAGTAAGCCCCTCGTTGACCGGGAAGACGTCCTGCCCGGGACCAATGTATACAGATTCATCCTGCCAATACTCGTTGTAACCTAAGAGTTCATCGCGCAGGAATGAGTCCTGATGTGTCCACCACTGCGAGCCCGACCCTGACCACCCGTCCGCCATCGACACGATGCCAAGGCCGGCGCCACTGGCCGCCCAGTTGACCGCATTGATGATGAAGCCACGCGGGCCATCGTCCACAGGTCCCGGGCGGTTGATGTAGTGCCAATCAGCGTCTTGTCCGGTCAGGAAAGTGCGCGTCCCGCGCGCGCCCGTGATGGCGCCTTTCGCTGCCAGCAGACGGACCGGGTCCATTCCGCTGTCAAACGCAGGCGATGACGGGATGAAAAGCACGTCGAAGCTTGTGAAGTCAGGAATCGGATCGCCGGGCATCCAGAAATGAGCATTCCAGACATTGCTCCCGTCGTTCCACGGATCGTAAGTGTGTGCGCTGTCGCTGATTTCCTGAAGTGCATTATTCCAGGTTAGGCTCGCACCATAAAACAGCACATCGATTGTCGCTGCTTTCGCCGCACCCGTTGCCCCGAAGCTGAGCATGGCGGCCAAGAGACCATACAAGAGACTATAAATCGTTGATTTCACAAACTCCCCCTAATACTGATTACCGTTTTTTGCTTACGATCGTACTGGATGCAAATTACACGCCACCGCGACATAATTTCAATAAAACAAAGGGGATACGAGAAACCCCCATTCGTCTTATTACGAAACTGTAAGTTTTTTCGACAGTAGTGCCGGTGCCATTGAGGACTCCGCGCGGACGCTAACCCCGTGCGGGACCCCACACCGGGTGGCCGTGCACGTGCTCATGCACGACGCCGCCGTGCTCGTGGCGGTGGCGATGGGCCAGGTTGTTCTCGAGCAGCAGATCGAGATCGGCGAGAGCATCGCCGACCGGCCCGTCGAACGCGAGTCGATGCACTTCAGAAAGAATCACGGCACGGCTGCCCAGCTCCGGTGCAAGCGCCATGTGGTGAGTCGCGACGACGGTCGTGATCGAGCGCTCCCCCAGCCAGTCGATCAGCCAGCCGACAGTTCGCGGATCGAGATTCGCGGTCGGTTCATCGAGCAACAGCACATCGGGCTCGAGGGCGAGCAGGCAGGCGAGGCACAGCCGCTGCTTCTCGCCGCCCGAGAGCCGCGACGGGTGCTCGCCGAGAAGACGCTCGAGCCGCATGACTGCCGCCCACCGGCGCACGCGCTCGCGCGCCTCGTCTGCCGGCAGATGCCGCAGCCCGAAGCCGATTTCCTCCTCGACCGTCGGGTTGAACAACATCGCCTCGGGGTGCTGGAACATCAGCGCCACGCGGCGGCGGAACTCGCGTGAGAATTCGCCGTGCGCGAACCGTGCCGCATCGAGCGGGCGGCCCTCGAAGTGCAGGGCGCCGCGGCTTGGCGGCACGAGGGCGTCGAGCAGCTTCAGCAGCGTGGTCTTGCCGCAGCCGTTGGCGCCGAGCAGCACGAGTCGCTCGCCCGCGGCGATTTCGAGGTCGAGTTCCGCGAGCGCGACCCGGTCATCGTCATATTCGACGGACACGCCGTCGAGCACGAACAGGGGTTCAGTCATCGAATGCTCCGCGCGAGCGCATTCCCTGCGTCAAGGCCTCCGAGTTGTACACGGCCTTGTCCAGCGCGGCCAGCGCGAGCGCTGCGCCGGCAAGATAGCGCTGCCGCAACGTCGGCGGGACGGTGCTGCGGCTGCGCACGGCCGCGCGGTACTCTGTCGCGAGGCGGCGCAATACCGCCTCCTGGCCGCGCACGATGCTCAGCCAGCGCTGCGCCCCGGGGAACCCCTGCAGCGCCCGCTCGAGGTTCACGTCGCGCACCATCCATGCGGTGAGCAGGGCCAACAGGAGCACGCGCAGGTTGAACAGCAGCAGGAATCTCCAGTCGAGGGCCGCCGTCAGCCACCCCATGACGAGATAGCCGATCGAGATCACCAGCAGGATCGGCAGCACGGCACGGCCCGCGCGCAGCGTAAGGGTGCCGCGCCCGCGCCCCGATGCGAGCAGGACGACCGCCAGGCCGGCGCCCAGCCACGCCGGCTGGTGCACGAGCGTGACCCCGACGACGGCGACCAGCCACGCGCACAGCCGGGCGCGGTGCGTCATCCGGGCACTTCCAGCCAGCGACGCCGGCGTGCATGGCGGAACACCAGCAATGTGAGCGCCGCCTCCCCCGCGCCGATCAGCGCGTGCGGCAGCAGCAGCGCGGGGATCGTCACGGCGGGGCCGAACGGGAAGAATCGCGGCGTGCCGTCCGGCCCCTGCGCAATCCAGGGCTGCAGTCCGAGCACCAGCGCGAGCAGCAGCGCCGCGCTCATGACGCCGCACCATACCGCGATCGCGACGGCCGGGCCCTCGCCGAAACGGCGCAGGGCCGCGAACAGCAGCACGGTCGTCCAGCCGCCGACGAAACCCATCGCCAGCGCGTTCACCGGCAGGGCGGTGATCCCGCCGGCACCGACGACGACCGCCTGCAGCAGCAGCACGAGGCTATAGGCCAAAAACGCGATCCAGGGCCCGAATACCAGCGCGAGCAGCCCGACGCCGACCGCGTGACCGGAGGTGCCGCCCGGCAACGGCAACATGAGCGTCGACAGCAGCAGCGCCAGCGCCGTCAACACCGTCAGGCGCGACAGCATCTCGTCGCCGAGACGCGCCTGCAGCCTGCGGCGCGCCACCAGCCAGAGCGGCGCGGCGATCACCAGGGCCGGCAGGTAGGTCTGGGGCGAGATCAGCCCGTCCGGAATATGCATGGTTCAGCCCGGCCCGGCGCGCGCGCGGCGCCCACGCCAGATCACGAGCAGGCCGAACGCACCCAGCAGGTAACCGAGCGCGGCCAGTACTCGCAGCCAGTAATTGTGCGGCCCGCCGTGATGGCCGCGCCGCATCACGCTGCCTGCCTCGTCGACCTCGAGATCGATCTCCGCGCCGTGGCCGTCCGCGGTGAACAGCCGCACACGCCAGGTGCCGGGACGGTCGGGGCGGAAACTCAGCTCGCCCAGCGCATTGACGCGGCCGGACTGGAATGGAATCTCTACACCTGGTGCCAGCACTTCGTATGGCTCGAAGCCGACCACCTGCGCGTCCGGGAACGTGAAGCGCAGTATGACGGCCTCGCCTTCGACCACCTCGTGCAGCAACGCGTGAGCGTGGCCGGCCACGGGCAACAACAGGAGAAGCAGGGCCACGCACAATGCATGACCGCGGCCGATGCGGCAGTTTCGCTCGTCCACTCTGGTCCGGCCTCCTGTGCTGGCGAAGTGCTGCAACCGTGATATCACCGGCCGAGGGCGACCCTCAATACGGACTTGTCGCGGCGCGGCGCAGACATTATTGACACCCCTGTCTGCCACGCGGAGAATGCCGGCCCTTCGGAGGGGTGCCAGAGTGGTCGAATGGGCTTGACTCGAAATCAAGTGTAGGGCTTGCCCTACCGTGGGTTCGAATCCCACCCCCTCCGCCATATCTATATCAATTCAAAGCCTTGGCCGCGCTTGTCGGGCACGACGCGGCGGAGGATCATTTCGCGCGTTCCGCTTCGATGATCGCGTCAATCTCGCGCGCCAGGGAGAGCTGCATCTGCATGACTTTCTGAATGCCGACAACGACGATGAAGAAGTCGAGCGCGACAGCCGTCCAGTTCTGGGTCTTCACGTGTTCGATGACGCGGCGGAGAAGCATCAGCGGGTCTCTTGCATCTCGATCTTTTTAATAAGAATTTCTGCATCGGCGCGAATATCGCGGAGAACGCTGAGCGTCGTATTCATCTGGGCGACCGCTCCGCGCGCAAGCTCATGCAATTCACGGCTTCCTGCAAATTCGCCCGCTGTCGCATCAATCGGAGCCGGCATGTCCGGCGCCGGGCAGCGGGGGAGCCCATCGTTGATATTCGCGCCCTCAACGCGTGACCCATCCGATCCCTGGTCGGAACGGCACGCCTTGTCGAGGTGGTTTTGAAGCGCGACCGGCATAAGCTGGCGCACCCTTATGCGGAACGGGTCCTGGACATTGACGGTAATCCCGAACTCCGCGCCCCAGGAATCGTAATATTCCGCGACGGCGACGCGAATGTCCGGCCCGCCGATAAGATCGAGATCGCCCTTGCCTTCCAGCTCACGATAGACCTGTCCCGATTGTGCAAACGGCCAGATCTGTCCAAGCCGGTAGCTCGACTCGACAAAGTGCCAGGCGCCGATCTCATCAAGCTGCGCCGGATCGTTCATGACGGCAAGGACCACGTCGGCGTGGGCGTATAGCGAATTGTAATATCGTTCCCTCGCTTCGAATTCCCTGATGTCCCGCTGCAAATTGGCGACCAGGCTGTGCCGGGCGGCGCTCGCCGTTGCGCGTCGCGCATGCTCGGCGTTCCAATTACTCGCCTGCAAACCGATCCAGACGCCGAGAATGACGATGACGAGTTCTGTGAATACCGTCGCCCAATCCTGACGGCGAAAGGCGCGTGCAAGCCGGCGGAGGATCATGACGCATCGAGCTCCGCTTCGACGCGTTCGGCGAGCGCCGCGGCGCGCGACGTCATGTCTCGTGAATCATCCCGCAAACGCTGCTGCACGGCGCCCATGGATCGTAAAGAGTCGACAATCTCCGGTCGGCTGCGCGCCCTTTCCAGGAATTCAGCGCGATCGAACGCTGGCGGCGGGGTGATCTCTGCGGGTGACGATCTGAAGGCATTCGCGCGCGCCCATGCGAATTGCTCCCGGTCCAGAAGCCCGCGAATCGCGGCGCGATAGGCATATTGCTCCTCGCGCAACAGATCATCCCACTGACGGCGGGACGCCAGCCGCGCATAATATTCGCCAAGCGCGCGCTTGAGTTCCACGCTTTTAAGGAGGCCCAGCGTGCCCGTGCTGATCATCTCGTTGTAGGTCGTCGGATTGCCGTGCGGCAGATATGCGTAGCCTGCCGCGGGAAGGAACCTCATGAGATCAGCGTCGCTGATCGCCGCCGCCTCGGGGCTGCCTTCGAGCACGGCAAGCACCGCTTCAGCCGCGGCGTCGACCCCGTTCGCTGCGGCGATCCCGCGCGCGCCGGTGGCGGCGTCGCTTTCCAGATCGATCAGAATCTGGCCAAGATAGACCTCCTCGCGCTTGCGCAACGCCCGATCTTCATTCCAGTTCGCAACCTGAATGCCGATGAAGACGCCGGTGACGACAATGACGAAGTCGAGCGCCACGGCCGTCCAGTTCTGCGTTTTCACATGTTCAATGACGCGGCGGAGAAGCACTCACCAGTCCTTCAGCGGCCAGTCGACCGGCGAGGCCGGCGGCCAGGACAGCCCGGCTTCCTCGAGGCGCGCGGCAAGTGTCGGCGTCACCTCCAGGTCGAAGGGCGTGCCGCAGCGACAGAAGTAGACGGTGCCGAGGAGGAGCATCGGGCCCGCCGGTCGCGCATCGATCTCGGCGGCGAGCGCGTTCGCCGTCTCTCGGTCGCCCGCCTGCGCCGAAAGCCGCAATCCTGCATCAAAGACGTCGGGATCCTTCGCCGCCTCCGCCAGGAGCCGATCACGCGCGGCGAGCGCGCCCGCGCGGTCGCCCATCGCCGCGGCCAGCTCTCCTTCCATGGAAGCGCGCAGATTGTCGCTGCTGGAAACTCGCGACAGGCCGGCCCGCGCCTCCGCCATGCGGCCGTTCGCCATCAGCGCGCGCAGACGGGCCACTTCCTCGCGCAACGTCGCTTCGTAGACGTCGCGGCCTTCCTCGATGATCGCGAGGCTCCGCTCCGGCTCGCCGGCGTAGAGCGCGGCGAGGGACGCCATCGTCCACTCGCCGCCGTCGAGCCGGTTACACTGCGCGCTGCGCGTGTAGTACTGCACGCCTTGCTCTGCGGCGCCGAAAGCGAGGCCGACGGCATGCGCCCACTGATCGAGGCCACAGGGTTCGGGATTGCGGTATATCTTGCGGACGAGATCGGCGACGCCTGTCCAGTCGTCCGAGAATACCCGCCGCGTCATATCGATCGAGTCGCGCGCGGCCTGAGACGGCGCGTGCCGCATCGCCGCGTCGAGCCGCTCTTGCAGCGCGCCCGCAGGGTCGTCGCCCACGCCCTCAGGCATATCCTCCAGGCGCGCACCGGCGGCGAGTTGAAGGAGGATGTGCGAATAAAGATCGGCGCTGTTGTAGCTCGCCGCCCACAGCTCCGGCGCCGCCGCCGTCGCGCGATCGTACTCGCGATTGGCGCGCACGAGAGTCTCGATTTGCGGCAGCGCGCCATGGGCAAGGCGGAACAGCTCCTCGCCCTTCGCGTAGATCGCGTAGGCCTCCGGATTGTTCACGCCGGCAGCCCGCATGAGCGCGCGCTTCTCTTCGTCGAGCAGGATGTCGAGCGCCGTCGCCACTTTCTCGGCGATATCCGTCTGCACCGCGAAGACATCATCCATCGAGGCATCGTAGGCTTTCGACCACAGATGAAAGCCGTCGCCGGCGCGGATGAGCTGCGCCGTAACGCGAACCTTGTCGCCGGCGCGGCGGACGGACCCTTCGACGACATGCGCAACCCCAACGCGTTCGGCGATCTCATCGACCGGAACGTCCTTGCCCTTGTAGAAAAATGAGGATGTTCGCGCCGTGACGAGCAGGTCGGGAAGCGCGGCGAGCGCGTTCAGGATCTCCTCGGTCAGTCCGTCGGCGAAATAACCGTCGTCCTCGCCCGAGGAAAGCGCAATGAAGGGAAGCACGGCGACTGATTTTTCCGCGGGTCCGCCGGCTTTTGCTTTTCCAGCAGGAGGACAGGCGAAGGGAATCGGTTCGCCCTTTGGCGGGTCGACGCGTTCTCGCGCGATCAGGCGCTGGAGATTTGGGTAAGGCGTCGGGTCGAAATAGGGGTAGAGCAGGAATTGGACGAGCGGATAAGGCGGATCTGCACGATCCAGCTTCGCGAGCAGATCGGCAACGTCACTCTCGCGCCCGAGGAGCGTGTACGCGTGCCAGGTCGAGGACACCAGGTTGTCCGCCTCGATCTGCGCAGCGATCGCCTCCGCAGCCGACCGGTCGCCTTCCGCACAGGCTTGACGGATGTCCGGCAGCCAGCGCGCCCACTTGGGCGCGTTGCCCCGCACAGAGAGACGGGCGCGGGCGTGCGCAGCCGCCTCTACATCGCCGGCCCACAGAAGCGAGCGCTGAACCTGATACAAGAGGCTCGCGTTGTTCGTTTCCCTGTCGAGAGCGACGCGGGACAGGCGCGCCGCATTTTCATAGTCGCGTGCCCATTGATAGGCCTGAATAAGGGCGGCGAGCTCGTCATCTTCCCCGCCCAGCCGCGCTTCGGCCTCCCGCGCATGAGTGAGTGCCGCCGTCCTGTCGCCCATCTCGTTGAGGGCCCGGATCAGATTGAAGCGCGCAGCAAGATCGTTGGGGACGGATGAAACGTAGGCCTCAAGGGCTCGGATGTTCTCCCTCAGGGCGCCAATAGCGAACGCTCGTTCGGCTTTGTACTTCAACGCCCTTACCGGATCGTCCGTCGTCTCGATCGCCGCGTCGAAATGCTCCAACCCGTGCGCCAGCGCGGCCTCGGCATCGACGGACTCATCGGATGAAAAAGACGTGACCTGGTAGAGAGTCGCCCAGAGGCCGCCGGCCAGGTAGTGCGCTTCGGCGAAATCTGCATCGATCGACACGGCGCGCGCGAAGGCGTCCCGCGCTTTGGCCAACGGGTCCAGGTTGAGTTCCTGGAGCGCCTGGGACTGATATGCCCGGCCCTCGAGATAGGCCTCATACGCCTCCACCGACCGGGTTCCGCTCGAGACCATTTCGGCGAGGGCCTCCGGGTCCATCGCGGTTTTGAGCGCCCTGGCGATCGATACCGCGATCTCTTCCTGGATGGCGATGACATCGTCGGTGGAGCGGTCGAAGGTTTCCGACCACAGATGAAAGCCGTCTGACGCGCGGATGAGCTGGGCCGTGACGCGCAGCCGGTCGCCGGCGCGGCGCACGGAACCTTCAAGCACGTGCTCAACGCCGAGCCGCTGCGCGATCACCGGCACTTCCTCATCGGCGTCCTTGTATCTGAAGGACGAGGTACGCGAGGCGACAAGGAGGTCCGGCGTTCGCGCGAGGCTGTTCAGAATTTCTTCCGTCAGACCGTCGGAAAACCACTCCTGATCGCCGCCGGGAGAAAAATCAGCAAACGGCAGAACTGCGATGGATTTGGACCGGTCGATGGGGACCGGCGCCGCGGGCGATGTGGCGGTGCTTGCGGCTTCAGCTGGGGCCGGTGATCTTGTCTTCGGATCACCATGCGGGGCACTGACGTTTACCGCTGGAGGACCAATTATTCTGTCTGCGACAACCAGTGCCGCGACCGACACGAGACCGATAAGTATTGCATAGTCGAGCCTGTGGCCCCTCCCAGCGGCGATGCTTTCGTCCTCGCCGGCGTTGCTGGTCAATTTGACGCCTTGGGGCGTCATTTCGAACGCCCACGCGAGCACCATCGCGACCGGAAATCCGATCAATAGTAATCCGACTACGACGCCATCGAACCAGTCCGGAAAGCCGAGCGACGTCTCGAGAACGCCCGCCACCTGCACAAGAAGCCAGCCGACGACGGCGTAGACCCCCGCCACGCGGAAGACGGCGCGCCGACGGAGTTCCCTGAAGAATTTATCCATACGGCCGCTTCAGCCGAACGCCGCCGCGGCCAGCCCGGCTTCGATGCGGGCGCCCCCTGTCCCTGTTCGCCATCCCCCCTCCCCGTCAAGGCGTATTTCGCCGGCGATCCGCTTCATGCGGATTTTCTCTTCGACGCGACGTCACGGTGTCCCCAATGCGCCGACTCGGGGCAGGCCGAGCCGGATCGCGGACGCGAGACGACTCGGATTGCGGCTCTTATATAGCCGCAGTTCCGGTGCATGGTCAACGCGTCACGGGTCCCGGAAGGGAAGAACAGGCGATGGCCGAACCTCCTCGGGCTCGACCTGGCTCGGCATCAAATTCCAGCGTTCACCCGCCGCCGCGGGTCGGCGGAACCCCGGCCTAGCGCAGCAGACCCGCTTGCCAGCGCCGCGCCCTCAGCACCCGTTTCACGACCTTCCTGGCGCGGCCGAGCGCCCCGGCGTCAGGTGGGTCCAGCGTGAGTTCGAATACCTCTTCCGCGTCCGGCGCACCCTCTGCATCGTCGACCTCGATGATCGCCGTCTTCAGGCTGCGCCGCAGCGCGCGAACCAGCATCATCTTCAGCGTGAAGTAGCCGCCGGCGGTACCGATGTTCAGGCGCTTGCGATGCAGCCCCACAGTCAGGAGCGGCGCCCCATCCTGGCCCGCGCGCGCGTCGGCCGTCGCCGCAGTCACGCCGCGCGCGAGCCGGGCGATTTCCAGCCGCCGGGAAGGAATCGGATCGAGGTCCGATTCTCCTGCTGAGGCTTTGGGTGGCATCGCATCCTCCACACACTGGTGTACGGTGCCCAAATACGGGCTGCCCGCGTCGTAACAGGGCACAGGATATGACGTGGCATGCTGCGCAGCCGTGAGCTTGGTCACGCTTATGGTCCTGGACCCCGTCGAGGGCGGCCCATCGCCATCGCACGCCGAGTTAGGCAAAATCCGGCGGGCATCACCACGTGCAGCGAGGAGTTCCTCAACGATGTCGTTCGACCAGATGCTGATCATGGCGATCCTGAACAATGCGGCCACTGCAGCGGTGATGTGCCCGATTGCGCTGGGCTCGGCCGCCCAGCTCGGCGTCAGCCCGGACCCCTTCCTGATGGCCGTGGCACTGGGTGCATCCTGCGCGTTCCTGACGCCGATCGGTCATCAGAACAACACCCTGATCCTCGGTCCGGGTGGATTCCGCTTCGGCGACTACTGGCGCCTCGGCCTGCCGCTGGAACTGATCATCATCGCCGCCGGCGTTCCCCTGATCCTGTGGGCCTGGCCCCTGTAGCCAACAGCCGAACCTGGAACATTGAGAGTCCTCGCGACCATCGTCCTCTGCCTGCTGCTCGGTACCTGCAGCCCGAACTTGACGATGCTGGAGCAGGTCGAGCGCGCGGGCGTCCTCAGGGTCGTGACGCGCAATGCGCCGATGACCTACTACATCGGCCCGGAGGGTCCGGTCGGGCCGGAGTACGAGCTGGCGAGGGGCTTCGCCGACTTTCTCGGGGTCGAGCTGGACATGTACACCCGCGACAGCGTCGCGGCGTTGCTGGCCGAGGTCACCGACGGTCGCGCACACCTTGCCGCGGCCGCGCTGACGGCGACGCCGGAGCGCCAGGAAGTATTCGAATTCGGCCCCGAGTACCGCCGCGTCACGCAGCAGTTCGTCTACCGGCTCGGCACGACGATGCCGCGCACGCTCGAGCAGACTTATGGTCGGCGCATCGAGGTCCCGGCCCACAGCAGCTTCGTGGACACGCTGGAGCACCTGCGCAGCACGGCTCCCGGTCTGACGTGGCTCGAGAATCCGTCCGTCGACGTGCAGGCGCTGCTGGCGCGGGTCTCCGCGGGCGAGGTCGACCTGACCCTGGCGGACTCTGCCACGGTGCGGATGAACCGTTATTTCCAGCCCGACATCCGCGTCGCTTTCGATGTCGGCGAGTCGCGCCCGGTCGCCTGGGCCTTTCGCGCCAGTCGCCGGGATCGCAGCCTGGTGGCCAAGGCGGAAAAATACTTCGAGGATCCGGCGGTGCGGATCCGGCTCGCGGAGCTCACGGACCGATACTTCGGCCACACCGAGCGCTTCGACTACGTCGGCACGCGCACTTTCCTGCAGCACATCGAGACGCGCCTGCCGCGCTACCGCAGCATGTTCGAATCCGCGGCGACCGAACACGGGCTCGACTGGCGCCTGCTTGCCGCGCTGAGTTACCAGGAGTCCCACTGGGACCCGGAGGCCGTGTCGCACACCGGCGTGCGCGGCATGATGATGCTGACGCTGCGCACTGCGGAGGCCATGGGCGTGACGAACCGCGAGAACCCCGACCAGAGCATCCACGGCGGGGCCCTCTATTTGCGGACGGTCATCAAGAAAATCCCCGCGAGGATTCCCGAGCCGGATCGCACGTGGCTCGCCCTGGCGGCCTATAACGTCGGCTTCGGCCACCTGGAGGATGCCCGCCGCATCGCGCAGCAGCGTGGCTTCGACCCGGACCGCTGGGCGCACGTCCGGGAGAGCCTGCCGCTGCTGACGCAGGAACGCTGGTATCGCCAGACCCGCTTCGGCTACACGCGTGGCTGGGAGCCGGTGCGCTTCGTGGACAACATCCGGCGCTATTACGAGGTGATGGCCTGGATCACGTCCGACAGCTACGACAGCACGGTAGCGGCACGGCGCGGCGACTAGGCGAACCACGCGCCGCTGGAGATCCCTTCGAGACCGCGGGAGCGCGCCGTCATAGGCCCGTTTCGCTCAAGAAATTTCAATATCGCTCAACGGGCCTATGACGTCCCGCTCCCGCTGCCGCTTCGATTGCATCGGCGCATTTGCCTTGCCACGCGCCCGTGGACTACTGCGTCTTGCGACGCGCGCGGAAGAAAGCCTGCAGCAGCGCGCGGCATTCGGTGGCGAGGACGCCGGCCGTCACCTGCAGCTGGTGGTTCAGTGCGGGTGCGCGGACGAGATCGAACACGCTGCCGGCGGCGCCGGCCCTGGGATCCGTCGCGCCGTAGACGAGGCGCGCGATGCGCGCGTGCACCATGGCGCCCGCGCACATTGCGCATGGCTCGAGCGTCACGTACAGCGTGGCCCCCGGCAAGCGGTAATTGCCCAGCGCCGCGCCCGCGGCGCGCAGCGCGAGGATCTCGGCGTGGGCCGTCGGATCGTCGCGGGAGATATTGCGGTTCCAGGTCTCGGCAATCACGCGGCCCTCGGCCACGAGTACGGCGCCCACCGGCACCTCGCCCTCCGCTTCGGCGCATGCCGCGAGCGTCAGGGCGCGGCGCATGTAGCGCGCGTCGATCTCTGCCGTCGTGCTCATCGTGCCGACGCGCCGCAGGCGTGCCCTACTCCCACTCGATGGTCGCCGGCGGCTTGCTGGAAATATCGTAGGTCACCCGCGAGATGCCCGCGATCTCGTTGATGATCCGCCGGCTGACGAGGTCGAGAAACTCGTACGGCAGGTGTGCCCAGCGCGCCGTCATGAAATCGATCGTCTCGACGGCCCGCAGCGCCACGACGTAGTCATAGCGCCGGCCGTCGCCCATCACGCCCACCGAACGCACCGGGAGAAACACCGCGAAGGCCTGGTCTACCCGGTTGTAAAGGTCGTGGCGACGCAGTTCCGTGATGAAAATATCGTCCGCCCTGCGCAGCAGGTCGGCGAACTCCTTGCGTACTTCGCCGAGAATGCGCACGCCGAGCCCCGGGCCGGGGAACGGGTGACGATAGACCATGTCCCAGGGCAGGCCCAGCTCGAGGCCGATCTTCCGCACCTCGTCCTTGAACAGCTCGCGCAGCGGCTCGACCAGGCGCATGCGCATGCGCTCCGGCAGGCCGCCGACATTGTGGTGCGACTTGATGACGTGCGCCTTGCCGCTGGCCCCGGCCGACTCGATGACGTCGGGATAGATCGTGCCCTGCGCCAGCCAGTCGATGTCCTCGAGCTGCGTGGCCTGTTCCTCGAACACCTCGATGAACAGCCGGCCGATGATCTTGCGCTTTTCCTCCGGGTCCGTGACGCCCGCCAGCGCGTCGAGAAAGCGTTGCTCGGCAGCGACGCGGATCACCTTGATGCCCATGTGCCTGGCGAAGGTCGCCATGACCTGGTCGCCCTCGCCGAGGCGCAGCAGGCCGTGGTCGACGAACACGCAGACAAGCTGGTCGCCGATCGCCCGGTGCAGCAGCGCGGCGACGACCGAGGAGTCCACGCCGCCCGAGAGTGCAAGCAATACCTTGTCATCGCCGACCTGGCCGCGAATCCGCGCGATGCTGTCGTCGACGATGTTGCCGGCATTCCAGTCGCTCGGGCAGCCGCAGATGTCGTGGACGAAGCGCGAGATGATGCGCGCGCCCTGGCGCGTGTGCGTCACCTCGGGATGGAATTGCAGGCCGTAGAAGCGGCGCCCGTCGTCCGCCATGCCCGCCAGCGGCGCGCTGTCGGTGCCGGCGATGGTGATGAATCCCGGCGGGAGGCTCTCGACGCGGTCGCCGTGACTCATCCACACATCGAGCAGCGCGTCGCCGTGACTGTCCTCGTGGTCCTCTATGTCGTCGAGCAGGCTCGACGAGGCGGTGATCCGCACGCGCGCATAGCCGAACTCGCGATGCGCGGAGCCTGCGACCTCGCCGCCGAGCTGGGCGGCCATGGTGTGCATCCCGTAGCAGATCCCGAGCACGGGGACGCCGAGTTCGAACACCGTGTCGGCGGCGCGCGGGCCCTCGCTGATGGTCACCGACTCCGGGCCTCCCGAAAGGATGATGCCGGCCGGCGCGAGGCCGCGGATCTCCTCGCCGGGGCAATCCCAGGCACGGATCTCGCTGTACACGCCGGCCTCGCGCACACGGCGTGCGATCAGCTGCGTGTACTGCGAGCCGAAATCCAGGATCAGGATGCGCCGCGCATGAATATCGGTACTCATTTCGCTCCGCCGCTCAGTCGACGCGATAGTTCGGCGCTTCCTTGGTGATCGCCACGTCGTGGACGTGGCTCTCGCGCACGCCCGCGTTGGTGATGCGCACGAACTTCGGCAGCGTGCGCATTTCCTCGATGGTCCGGCAACCGGTATAGCCCATCGCCGCGCGCAGCCCGCCCGCCAGCTGGTGGATGATCTGCAGCAGGCTCCCCTTATAGGGGACGCGCCCCTCGATACCTTCCGGGACCAGTTTCTCGATCTCGTCCGTCGTGTCCTGGAAGTAGCGGTCGCTGGAGCCGTTGCGCTGCGCCATCGCGGCCAGCGAGCCCATGCCCCGGTAGGTCTTGTAGGAGCGGCCCTGGTACAGCTCGACTTCGCCGGGCGACTCCTCGGTGCCGGCGAACAGCCCGCCGACCATGATGGTGTGCGCCCCGGCGGCGATCGCCTTGGCCAGGTCGCCCGAGTAGCGGATGCCGCCATCGGCGATCAACGGCACACCGGTGCCCTCCAGCGCGGCAGCGACGTTGGCGACGGCACTGATCTGCGGCACGCCGACGCCCGCGATGACCCGCGTCGTGCAGATGCTGCCCGGGCCAATCCCTACCTTGACGCCGTCGGCGCCGGCCTCGACCAGGGCCTTCGCCGCGTCGCCGGTGACGATATTGCCGCCGATCACCTGGATATGCGCATGCGCCTCCTTGATGCGCCGCACGCGGTCGAGCACGCCGCGGGTATGGCCGTGGGACGTATCGACGACGATGACATCGACACCCGCCTCGACCAGCGCGTCGACGCGCTCGTCCGTCTCGGCACTCGTGCCGACCGCCGCCGCGACCCGCAGCGCGCCGCGCTCGTCCTTGTTGGCGCGCGGGAAATCGGTGGCCTTCTGGAAGTCCTTGGCCGTGATCATGCCCTTGAGGCGGAAGTCCTTGTCGACGATCAGCACCTTCTCGATGCGATGCCGGTGCAGCAGCTGCAGGACTTCTTCCTTGGCGGCGCCTTCGCGCACGGTCACGAGGCGGTCGCGCGGCGTCATCACCTCGGACACCGGCAGGTCGAGGCGCGTCTCGAACCTGAGGTCGCGGTTCGTAACGATGCCCAGCGTCCGCTCTCCGTCCACGACCGGCACGCCGGAGATGCCGCGCGCGCGGGTCAGGTCGAGCACTTCACGGATGGTCTTGTCGGGGCCCACCGTGATCGGGTCCTTGATGATGCCGCTCTCGTACTTCTTGACACGCAACACCTCGCGCGCCTGGCCCTGCGCGGTCAGGTTCTTGTGAATCACGCCGATGCCGCCCTCCTGGGCGAGGGCGATCGCCAGGCGCGCCTCGGTGACGGTGTCCATCGCGGCGGAGAGGATCGGCAGCTGCAGGTCGATTTCGGCGGTCAGCCTGGTGCGCAGGCTGACGTCGCGCGGCAGGACCTCGGAGTAGGCGGGCTCGAGGAGGACGTCGTCGAATGTGAGGGCTTCCTGGATCAGGCGCATCGGGTGCCCCTCGGACTGGTAAACCCGCCATTCTACGCGCCGCCCCGGCGAGGGTAAATCTCGAGGTAAGATGTGAGGATGCCCGTGGATGATTTCGGCCTGCCGGAGCGCGATGTCTGGACGGTTTCGCGCCTCAACCGCGAGGTCCGGCTCCTGATCGAGACGGGCCTGCCCGCGCTGTGGATCGAGGGCGAAGTCTCCAATCTCGCCCGCCCCGCATCCGGCCACGTGTATTTTTCCCTCAAGGACGCGGGCGCCCAGGTGCGCTGCGCGCTGTGGCGCTCCGCGGCACTCAAGCTGTCGTTTGCGCCACGCGACGGCATGCAGCTGCTGGTCAGGGCGCGTGTCAGCGTCTACGAGCCTCGGGGCGAATACCAGCTGATCGTCGAGCATGCCGAGGAGGCCGGCGAAGGTGCGCTCAGGCGCCGCTTCGAGGAACTGAAGGCCCGTCTGCGCGAGGAAGGACTGTTCGATGAGGCGGCCAAGCGCCCGCTGCCGCGCCTGCCGCGCAGGATCGGCGTCATCACTTCTCCGACCGGCGCCGCGATCCGCGACATCCTGCACATCCTCCGGCGCCGGTTCCCGGCCGTCCCGGTCGTAATCTATCCCGTGCCGGTGCAGGGCGACGGCGCGGCCGGCAAGATCGCCGCCGCCCTCGCACTGGCCGCGCGGCGCGCCGAATGCGACGTGCTGATCCTCGCCCGCGGCGGCGGCTCGCTCGAGGACCTGTGGAGCTTCAACGAGGAAGTCGTGGCGCGCGCCATCCGCGCCTCGCCGCTCCCCGTGATCTCGGGTATCGGGCACGAAGTGGACTTCACGATCGCGGACTTCGCGGCCGACCGCCGGGCCCCGACGCCTTCCGGCGCCGCCGAGATCGCCGTGCCGGACGCCGCCGAGTGGCTCGCCCGGCTCGACAAGGATGCGGGCCGGCTGGCCAATGCCATCAGGCGACGGCTGGAGAGCCGGGCGGAGCGGCTCGCCTGGCAGGCGCGGCGGCTCAAGGTCGCCCACCCCGGCAATCGCCTGCGGCAGTACGGCCAGCGGCTCGACGAGTTCGAGTTGCGGCTGCGGCGCGCCGTCACCGCCGGCCTGGAGCGCCTCCGCGCGCGCGCCGAGGCCGTCGCCGGGACCCTGCACACGGTCAGCCCGCTGGCGACGCTGGAGCGCGGCTACGCAATCGCGACGCGCGCCGCCGACGGGGCGGTGCTGCGCTCGGCCGACCAGGTCTCGCCCGGTGACGGCATCGAGGTGACGCTCGCACAGGGCGGTCTGCAGGCACGGGTCACAGGCGCGACGGGCCCGCGCGGACAGAATGAGGGGCAAAGTTAAAGAGGAGCTGGCATCGCGTGGGCGTGGCCGACGGCATTCGCAAGCACGGCTTCTGCAGCTGGCACGAGCGCCGGCTCTTCGGCAGCTTTGCCTGGCTTACGCTGGTGTTGTTGTGCGGCGTGGCTGCGCTGGGGGCGCTCGAGGCGCTGATCAGCACCAGCCACTGGAGCCACGGCGCGGCGAGCGCGGTAGTGATCCTGGCCTCGGGCGCGCTCGGCATCGTGGCGCTGCAGCGCTTCACGTCCGGGCTGCTGGAGGCGCAGGCCGCCGCCAGCCAGGCGATCTGCGGCCAATGCCAGGTGTTCGGGCGGCTGGCGGTGGTCGCCGAGGACCGTGACGGGACCTGGCTGCGCGTGCGCTGCCGCGGCTGCAGCCACGAGTGGGTGATGGAATTCCCGCCGGCCGGCGGCGCCAAGCCTTAGGAGGGGAAAGAAAGATTCTCGCGCAGAGACGCGGAGGGGCAGAGGCGCGGCGAGCCCTCTTCAGGCCCTGTCGAAGTAGCGCGCCACCACGGGGCGGAACCCGTCCATGTCGACGAGGAAGGAATCGTGGCCCTGCAGGGAGGGCAACGAGACGAACTCCACTTCCCGCCCGGGGCGCTCGAGGCATTCCGCAAGCTGCTCCTGCTCGTGCAGCGGAAACAGGAAGTCCGTCTCCACGCCGATCACGAGCGCGCGCTCCACGCCGGGTTTTGACAGCTCGGTCGCTACGCAGCCGCTGTGCTCGGCGACGTCGAACAGGTCCATTGCGCGCGACAGGTAAAGATAGCAGTTCGGATCGAACTGGCCGACGAACTTGTTCGCATGGTGATCGAGGTAGGACTCGACCTCGAAATCCACGCCGAACTGGTCGCCCGCGTCATGCTCGCCGCCGGCGCGTTCGCGCCCGAAGCGCTGGTCCCACTCCTCGGCCGAACGATAGGTGATCATGCCGAGCTTGCGGGCGAGCCGCATGCCCACCAGCGGTGGGTGCTCGGCGGGATAATTGCCGTCGTTCCATGCGGGATCCGAGCGGATGATCTCCCGCTGCAGGGAGCGCAGCGAGATTGCAAAGGCATTCGCGCGCGATGTCGAGGAGATCGCCAGCAGGCCGTGGCTCAACTCCGGAAACAGCGTGCTGAAAGCCAGCGCTGACATCCCGCCGAGAGAGGGCCCCATGACCGTGTGCAGCTTGCGAATGCCGAGGTGGCGCATCACTTCGCGACCGGCAGCGGCGATGTCCTCGATGGTCAGTACCGGGAAACTCAGCCGGTAGGGCTCGCCCGTACGCGGGTGGAGCGAGGCCGGCCCGGTCGTGCCGAAGCAGCTGCCGAGCGAATTGACGCAGATGACGAACCAGCGGCGCGTGTCGATCGGCCGCCCGGGGCCGACCATTTCCTCCCACCAGCCGGAGGCCTGGTCGTCGGGCGAGGAGGCAGCGTGCGCCGACGGCGACAGGCCGGTAAACAACAGCACCGCGTTGCCCGCGTGCGCGTCGAGTTCGCCCCAGGTCTCGTAGGCGATATCGAGCCGCGGGAGCGTTCCGCCGCGATGCATCGTGAACGGCGCGTCGAGGCGCACGAAGCGCCGCGCACCGGTCGCGGCGCGCGCCTCGGTCGGCCCGAACGCGGGCACCTTCAGGATCGTGTCTTGCTTACTCATCGCTCTCGCCCTCCGCCGTGCTCAGCGCCCGGACTTCACGTGCCGCATGAGGCGCTCGCGCTTCTTCTGCTGGCGCCCCGTCAATGGATTGCGCCGTCCGGCATAGGGATTGTCGCCCGAGCGCAGCTCGATGCGCACCGGCGTGCCCTGCAGGCGGAAGGCCTTGCGATACACATTGGCCAGGTAGCGCCGGTAAGTCGCCGGCAGCAGTTCCGCCTGGCTGCCGTGCACGACAATCACTGGAGGATTGCGCCCCCCCTGGTGAGCGTAGCGCAATTTGATGCGCCGGCCACGTGCAAGCGGCGGCTGGTGGGCGGTCACCGCATCCTGCAGGGTCCGGGTGAGTTCCGGCGTCGGCAGGTCCCGGTGGGCCGCAGCATGGCTGGACTCGACCAGGGCGAACAGGTCTCCCACGCCGGTGCCGTGCAGGGCGGAGATAAACTGGATCGGGGCGTACTCCACGAACGGCAGCTTCAGGTCGATCTGGCGGCGCACGCTGTCGCGCTGGTCCGGCGGGAGGCCGTCCCACTTGTTGACGGCGATCACCATCGCCCTACCGCGCTCCGCGGCGAGCCCGAGCAGGCTGGCGTCCTGGTCGGTAACGCCGTCGCGCGCGTCGAGCACGGCGATCACCACCGAGGCCGCGTCGATCGCCCCGAGCGTCTTGATGATGCTGAATTTCTCGATCGACTCGGAGACCCGCGCGCGGCGCCGCACGCCCGCCGTATCGACCAGCAGGTAGCGCCGGCCGTCCCGTTCGAACGGTACTTCGACGGCGTCTCGCGTGGTGCCGGGCTGATCGAATGCGACCAGGCGTTCCTCGCCGATCATGCGGTTGATGAGCGTGGACTTGCCGACGTTCGGCCGCCCGATCACGGCGACCCGAATCGATTCCTCGGCACGCTCCGGCGCATCCGACGCGTCGGTCCCGGGAAACGGCTCGAGGACGTCGTCCATCAGGGCGCGCACGTTGTCACCGTGCGCCGAGGAGATCATGACCGGCGCGCCGATGCCGAGCCGGTGAAACTCCGCCGTCGCGGTGGCGGACGCCAGTCCCTCGCCCTTGTTCACGATCAGCTGCACCGGCCGGCCCCGGCGCCGCAGCAGCGCGGCGACCTGCTCGTCCTGTCCCGTCAGGCCCTCGCGGGCATCCACCATGAAGAGGACCACGTCGGCCTCGTCCAGGGCCCGCAGGGTCTGGCGCGCCATCAGGCCGTCGAGCTCGTCCGCGGTACCCGTGAGGCCGCCCGTGTCGACGACGATATAAGGCAGCGGGCCGACCCGGCCGAAGCCGTATTGCCGGTCGCGGGTCAGCCCCGGCAGGTCGGCGACCAGCGCATCGCGGGTGCGTGTCAGGAAATTGAACAGCGTCGACTTGCCGACGTTCGGCCGACCGACCAGCGCGACGACGGGCAGCATGGCGGGCGAGGCCTCAGCCTCGCGGCCCCGTCCGCAGCGCGTAAACACGGTCGTTTTCGTCCTGCACGACCAATAGCTCGCCGCCGCTGACCGGGGCCGACACGAACGCGGACTTGCCGGCGCGGAAGCGCGCCTGGATCGCGCCGGTATACACGTCCAGCCAGTGCAGCCAGCCCTCGAAATCTCCGACTACGACGCTCTGGTCGATCGGCGTGGGGGCGGTCAGGCGGCGCATGCGCAGCGCGCTCTGGCGCCACAGCTCGGCGCCGCTCGAGCGGTTTACCGCGACGACCACGCCATCGGCCTCCGCCACGTATACCGAGGTCCAGTCGACGCTCAGGCCGTTGTAGCTGGACATCTCGGTGGCCCAGAGGATTTCGCCGGTCTCGAGGGCCAGGCTGGCCAGGCGGCCACGATAGCTCACGGCGTAGACGTCCTGGCCGAGGACCTGCGGCGTCGAATCGACGTCGGCGAGACGCTCGATCTCGGTGCGGCCGCGGCCCGTGGCGATCAGGTTCTCCCACCTCGCCTCCCCGTCGCGCAGCGAGTACGCGCCGATCCGGCCGTTGTCGAACCCGGCCACCACCAGGCTCCCGGCGATGACCGGCGCGGCCGTGCCCCGCAACGACAGGCGCGGCGGCTCGTGTTCGATTCTCCAGAGTTCGCGACCGGACTCCACCGACAACCCGAGCAGGCGGCCGTCCAGGGAGCGCACGGCGACCACCGCGGCCGACACGGCCGGCGGCGCCAGCACTTCGCCGGACAATTGCGTGCGCCACCGCTCGGCGCCATCCGACGTATCGAGCGCGACGATCAGCCCCGCACTGCTGCCGACCACCAGCAGCCCGTGGCCCACGGCGGGCCCCGCGGAAAGCTTCAGGCCGGTGTCGATCGTCCACTGGCTGCGTCCGGTCTCGAGGTCCAGGGAGTGCACCCTCCCGTCGCGGCCGGCGGCGTAGACCCGTCCGCCCTCGACCACGGGGCGCAGGGCGAGATTGAGAATCTTTGCGCCCGAGCCGACACGCGTCTCCCAGGCCTTGGTGATATCGAGGACGGGCGTGATCTCGGTGAGCTCCGCAGGCGGCTCGATGGGCTCGTCGCCGCCGAACATGCCGCAGCCGCCGAGGAGCACCGGCAGCGCCAGCACACAGCCCGCCCAGGCTCGTTGGCGCGTCGTCACGAGGCGTCACTCCCCGCGCCCGCACCGGGCGCCAGCGCCTCGAGCTTCAGTTGCACGAGTTCCTGGTCGATGACCGGGCCGAGCGTCTCCGCACCCTCGAGCGCCCGGCGATATGCGTCGCGTGCGCCCTCGAGGTCCCCCCCTGCCGCAAGCGCGTCACCTTCCACCTCGAGCAATGCCGGGGCGAACGCGCCGGCCTCCGCCTCGCGCACGACGCTCAGCGCGCGTTCCTCTTCGCCTTTCGCCACCAGCAGGCGCGCGAGGCGCAGCCGTGCGACCAGCGCGAGCTGCGGGTCGCGCGTGTTCTCGAGGACCTGCTCGAGCTGCCCGATCGCCGCCTCGTGATCGCCCTCGCGTACCAGCACGGCGGCCAGCACGAGGCGGCCATGCTGCAGGTACGGCGAGGAGCCGTGCCCCGCGGCCAGGCGCTCCACGCCGTTTCGCACGTCGTCCATCCGCTCCTCGATCACCGCCTCGGCCAGCGCGGAGTAGATTGCGGAAGCCTGCTCGGCGCGTTTCAGCTGGTATCCCTGCCACCAGTTCCAGCTGGCCAGCGAGAGCACGCCGGCGCCGACACCGACGATGATCCACGCGCCGTTGTCCTTCCACCACTGGCGGATGCGATCGACCTGTTCACGTTCCGAGAGAAATTCGTCCACTTCGTTCTCCGTCACCGCACCCCTGGGGCCGGTGTCATGGTGCGAGGATTCATGTCAACAGCGCTGTGCCGCGATGGTTTCCGCCAGTCGTACCAGCAGGGCGTCGCGATCCAGCGCGCCCTGCTCGTCCCCCGTCCGCAGGGGCTTCACGAGCACCTCGCCGGCCGCCAGCTCCGCATCGCCGAGGATCAGCGCGAGCACGGCATCGCTCTTGTCGGCCTTCTTCATGGCCGCCTTGAGCGAGCCGCCGCCGCAGTGCGCCAGCAGGCGCAGACCCGGCAACGCGTCCCGCAGCGCTTCGGCCAGCGTCAGCGCAGCAGGTTCCGCCGCCGCGCCTACCGGGACGAGATACGCGTGTGGCGCCGGTAACGGCGGCGCCGCCTCCTGCACCAGCTCGACCAGGCGTTCCATGCCGAGCGCCCAGCCGATGGCCGGCGTGGGGCGACCGCCGAGCTGCTCGACGAGGCCATCGTAGCGCCCGCCGCTGCAGACCGCCGCCTGGGCCCCGAGCCGGTCGGTCAACCACTCGAACACCGTCCGGCTGTAGTAATCGAGCCCCCGGACGAGGCGCGGGTTCACCCGGTAAGGCATGCCCGCCGCATCCAGCGACGCCTTCAGGGCGTCGAAATGGGCCGCCGAGTCCGCATCCAGGTGATCGGTGATCGCCGGTGCCGCGGCGATCAGCGCCTGCAGGTCCGGGTTCTTGCTGTCGAGGATCCGGAGCGGGTTCTGCTCCAGGCGTCGCAGGCTGTCTGCGTCGAGTCGCTCGCGATGCGCGCTGAAGTAATCGACGAGTAGCGCGCGGTAGGCCTGGCGGGATTCGGCTGTGCCGAGCGAGTTCAGCTCCAGCTGCAGCCCGTCGAGTCCGAGCGCACGCCACAGGCGTGCCGACATGAAGATCAGTTCCGCGTCGACGTCCGGCCCCGCGAAGCCCAGCGCCTCCGCGCCGAGCTGGTGAAACTGGCGATAGCGGCCCTTCTGGGGACGCTCGTAGCGGAACATCGGTCCCGCGTACCACAGCCGCTGCTGCTGGTTGTGAATGAGGCTGTTGCTGATCGCGGCGCGCACGCAACTGGCGGTCGCCTCGGGCCGCAGGCTCAGCTGGTCGCCGTTGCGGTCCCGGAAGCTGTACATCTCCTTCTCGACGATGTCGGTGACCTCGCCGATGGAGCGGCTGAACAGCTCGGTGCGCTCGACCAGCGGAACCCGCAGCTCGCGATAACCGTAGGCCGCGAAGACCTCGCGCGCGGTCGCCTCGACCCACTGCCAGACGGCCGCAGCTTCGGGCAGTATGTCGTTCATGCCCCGGATGGGCTGGATTGCGGCCGGCATGCGAACCCCCTGTGTCAGCCGGCGCCGCCGCCGACCGTAAGGCGCGCCGTGCCGTCACGTCGCGCAGGGCGCACCGGTACCGCCGTGCCGTCGACCGTGAGGCGCGCGCCGTCCGCATTGCCGAGGAACACCGCGATCGGCGCCGTGCCGCGCAGGCGTGCCACGTCGCCGCTGCGATGCAGCCGATAGGCCAGCTGCCGGTCCTCGGCATCCACGACTTCCAGCCAGCAATCCTCGCTGAACTCGAAGCGCAGCTCGACCGTGCCCGGCGGCGGAGCCGCCAGTTCCTGCGTCGCGACGACCGTCACTTCCGTGCGCGGCCGCTCGACGACCTGCGACGGCGATGGCGCCGCCGCGGCCGGCAATTCGTCCTGCGCGGCATCGCCGGCGGGCATGGCCGGCTCCGGCTCTGGCGCCCGCGGCACGGGGTCGACGCTCGCCACGCGCGGCTCCTCCGCCGCGGTGAACTCGAGCGCAGCCGGTGCCGGCGCCGAGTCCGCCGTCGATGCGCCGTCCCCGGAAGGTCCCAGCAGCCACCACGTGGAGCCGATCACCGCCATGAGGGCCGCGGCGCCGGCAGCGGGCCCGAGCCATTCGGGCGGACCGCGGCGTGGCAGGTTACCGGGTGGCAGGCTGGGCACGATCTCGGCCGGATTCGCGGCATCGCAGGCGGACTCGTAGGCGGCGATCAACTCCTGTGGCGACACGCCGAGCAGCCCGGCCGCACGCCGCAGGTAGCCGCGCACGTAGACGACGCCGCCGAAGCTCGCGTGCTCATCGAGCTCCAGCGCGCGCAGGCGCTCGACCGGCAGGCAAAGTTCGGCCGCCAGCCTCTCCTGCGTCCACCCCGCACGCTCGCGCGCGGCGCGCAACTGCTCGCCCGGTGAAAACTGCGTGGCGCGGGACGCGCCCGCCGGCGATGCGGTGGTATCACTCACGACCGGTGCTCCTCGCCTCGCGGGAGTCGGGAAAGTCCTTGCGCAGCCGCACGGCATACTCCTGCGCGACCTGCGAGTTGCCGGCCGCCGTCTCGATGCGGTATCCGAGCGCCAGCGTATCGGCCGTGGCCGGCCCCACCGCCTCGTAGCGCTGCAGGAACGCGCGCGCCTGCAGCACGCGATCCCGTTCGAAGCTGAGATCGGCCAACTGCAGCAGCGCCTCCGCGTAATTGCGGTTCACGTCGAGCGCGCGCCGCAGGTAGTCTTCCGCGGCCTCAAAATCCGGAATCCGCCGGGCGCAGACGCCCGCATTGGTGAGCGCCGCCTCGGGTGTCCGGTAGTAGGCGTTGGCCGCAGCCAGCTCGAAATGGCGTATGCCTTCCCGGTATTCGCCCTTGCGGCAGAGAAATCCACCGTAATTGTTCAGCATGTTCGGGTCGTCGGGAGCCAGGCGCGTGGCGCGTTGCAGATGCTCCTGCGCACGGCGCGAATCGCCCACCCGCTCATAAAGAATTCCCAGCGCCGCGTGCGCGGCCGGCAACGAGGCATCCTGCTGCAAGGCACGCTCGAGCTTCTCGCGCGCGCCCTCGAGGTCGCCGCGCTGCATGTAACTCATGCCGAGCTGTACGTTGAAACGCGCCGCTTCCTTGTCGGACACGCGGCTGTCGCGCCCCGTGCTGCTGCAGCCCGCGGCCAGCACGCCAAGCGCCAGCAGCAGCACGATGCGCAGCATCACGACGCCCTCGCCGAGATGCTCACGAGCTTGCTGCCGAGCCTGGAACGCACCCGGTCGTTGACCTGCCCTGCCAGCTGGCCACAGGCGGCGTCGATGTCATCCCCGCGCGTGCGCCGGATCGTCGTGCGGATCCCCTTGCGCAACAGGAACTCCCGGCCGCGCTCGATGACCTCGAGCGGCGAGCGCCGGTACGCCGTGCCCGGGAACGGATTGAACGGGATCAGGTTCACTTTCGCGGGACGGTGGCCGAGCAGCCTGGCGAGGCGCCGCATGTCCTCTTCCCGGTCGTTGACGCCGTCGAGCATCACGTACTCGAAGGTGATGTGCCGACCCGCGCCGCGCTCCGCGTAGCGCCAGCATGCGTCCAGCAGTTCGCCGATCGGGTGGCGGCGATTGATCGGTACCAGCGCGTCGCGCAAGGCGTCATCCGCCGCGTGCAGCGAGACAGCCAGCGCGACGTTGCATTCCTCGCCGAGGCGATCCATTTGCGGCACGAGGCCGGAAGTGCTGACCGTCACGCGGCGGCGCGAGATGTTGAAGCCGAAGTCGTCGACCAGCACCTGGACGGCCGGCACTACGTTGCGGTAGTTGGCGAGCGGCTCGCCCATGCCCATGAAGACGACATTGGTAACGATGCGATCGCCGTCGTGCCGGTAGCCGAGCTCGCGATTGGCGAGCCAGACCTGGCCGACGATTTCCGCTGCCGAGAGATTGCGGTTGAAGCCCTGCTTGCCGGTGGCGCAGAAATCGCAGTCCATCGCGCAGCCGACCTGGCTGGATATGCACAGCGTGCCGCGCGCGGGCTCGGGAATGAACACCGTCTCGATCGCCTGGCCGCCGTCCATGGACAGCATCCACTTGCGCGTGTCGTCGGCGGCATTGTGCAGCGAGCGTATCTCCGGTGTCCTGATCTCCGCGATTGCGGCGAGCTTGCCGCGCAACGCCTTCGAGATATCGGTCATGCGCTCGAAGTCCGCGATGCCGAAGCGGTACATCCAGCTCATCAGCTGGCGCGCGCGGAAGGGTTTCTCGCCGAGGCCGACGAAAAATTCTTCCAGTCCCTCGCGGGACAGGCCGAGCAGGTTGACGCGCGCTTCGTTCATGGTCCGCTCAGCGGGTCCTCGGGCAAATGTCGGTGCCGGCGAAAAAAAACGCGATCTCCTGGCGGGCCGTGTCCGGGCCGTCGGAGCCGTGCACGACGTTTTCCTCGATGCTGTCCGCGAAATCCGCGCGGATGGTGCCCTTGTCGGCCTTGGCGGGATCGGTCGCGCCCATGATCTCGCGATGCCGCGCCACGGCGTTCTCGCCCTCGAGCACGCTCACCATCACCGGTCCCGACGTCATGTAGGACACCAGGTCGTTATAAAACGGCCGCTCCTGGTGCACCGCGTAGAATGCGCCGGCGTCTGCAGGGGAGAGGTGGGCCATGTGCGCCGCGACGATCCGCAGCCCGCCCGACTCGAAGCGTCGATAGACCTCGCCGATCAGGTTTTTCTGGACGCCATCGGGCTTGATGATGGATAACGTGCGCTCGATCGCCATGGGGTTCCCTTGGTTGCAGAGTGATTCCGGGCCGAAAAACGTTGCAAATCCGCACGCTGCGGCCACAACCTCCGCCGCGCATCAGAGCGGAGCGGAACGGATTATCTTAAGCCCCGGGAACCGGGCGTACAATCAGACGCTGAAGCTTTCGCCGCAGCCGCATTCGCCCTTGACGTTCGGATTGCGGAAGCGAAAGGCCTCGTTAAGGCCCTGCTTCACGAAATCGACCTCGGTACCGTCGATCAGTTTCAGGTGCTCGGGCGCCACGAATACCCGCACCTCCCGATCCTCGAAAACGACGTCATCACCGCCGATATCGTCAGCATAGTCAACGATATAGGCCCAGCCCGAGCACCCGGTGCGCTTCACGCCCAGGCGGATGCCCGCGCCGCCGCCACGTCGTTCCAGGTAACTCTTGACCCGCTCAGCGGCCGATTCCGTCAGGGTAATCGCCATATTCGTTCCGTCCTCCAGTTCATTTCCAGGGCCGCTTCACCGGCCCGGTAACTATTCAGCGTACCGCGCCTTGCCGCTGCGCGATACAGGCGCGGAAGGCGTCCTCCACGACCAGCAGGTTGCCGAGCTTGTGGGCCGGCGCCTCGAGCAGCGCCGCGATCCGCAGCGGATCGAGCCACTCCGCATCCCCGGCTTCGCGGCCTTCCGCATGCTCGGCGACCCACGAGGCGGCGGCGATGACGTGCGGGCAACCGTAGGCGCGGAAGCGGCACTCCACGATGCGCCCGTCGCGCACGCGCGCCTCGAACTCCACGCGCACACCGCGCTGCGCGTCCCCGGCACCGCCGGCCATGCGCTCCGCGTGAGCCGCAAGGATCCGCCCGTGACGCGGCGCCGTCTCGAAACGATGGCGCACCTCGCCGCTGTATTCCAGTATATCCGCCTGCATCGTTACATCGCCTCCTGCTGTGACGCGCCGCCGCCGGGCCCGAGGGCGCGCAGCCGGTCCACCTGTTCCCGCACGAGGCGGACCGCGTAATCCACCTCCTCGACGGTGCTGAAACGCCCGAGGCTGAAGCGCAGCGAACTCTGCGCCAGCTGGTCTTCCCGCCCGAGGGCGCGCAGCACGTACGAAGCCTCGCGGCTCGCCGAAGTGCAGGCCGAACCGCTGGACAAGGCCAGGTCCCGCAGTGCAAACAGCAGGCTCTCGCCCTCCACGCCCTCGAAACTCACGTTCAGCATCCCCGCCACGCGCCGCTCGGCATCGCCGTTGAGATGCACGCCGCCGAGGCCCACGAGGCCGCTCCACAGGCGCTCGCGCAGCGCGCGCAGCCGCTCGGCCTCGGCGTCCTGTTCGAGCACCGCAATTCTGAAGGCCTCGCCCATCCCGGCGATCTGGTGCGTCGCGAGGGTGCCGGAGCGCATGCCCCACTCGTGCCCGCCGCCGTGGATCAGCGGCTCGAGGCGGCTCCTGGGGCTGCCCCGCAGGTACAAGGCCCCGGCGCCCTTGGGCCCGTAGACCTTGTGCGCGGAGACGGACAGCAGGTCGGCGCAGAGCGCGTCGACGTCCACCGGGATCTTGCCGGCCGCCTGGGCGGCGTCGACGTGAAACAGCACGCCCCGTTCGCGGCACAGCCGGCCGATCGGCGCGACGTCATTGATCGTGCCGATCTCGTTGTTCACGTACATGACCGAGACCAGCACCGTGTCCTTGCGCAGCGCGGGCTCGATCTCCGCAACCGTGGTGATGCCGCCGGCGCCCGGCGTCACGTAACTGACCTGCCAGCCTTCTTTCTCCAGCTGGCGGCAGGTGTCAAGGACGGCCTTGTGTTCCGTCCGGGACGTGACGATGTGGCGGCCGCGGTCGGCATGGAAGTGCGCCGCGCCCTTGATGGCGAGGTTGTTCGACTCGGTCGCGCCCGAGGTCCAGATGATCTCCGTGGGGCCCGCGCCGACCAGCGCCGCGACCTCGCGGCGCGCCGCCTCGACCCGGCCACGCGCGGCGCGCCCGGGCGCATGGGAACTCGAAGCGGGATTCGCGAAACAGCCGCCCCGCCCAAGGCACTCGACCATGCAACGCACCACGCGCTCGTCCACCGGGGTGGTCGCGGCGTAGTCGAAATAAATTGGCGTGCTGATCTCTGTCATGGCGGTGGCTGTGGCCGGGCGGGGCCTCCCGATACCTTAACGCGTCCGGCCGTCCGGTGCCTCATCCTCCGCTTCATCGCCGCCGCGCGGCGCGAGGGCGCTGAGAATGCCGCGCAGGATCCTGACTTCCTTTTCCTCCGGGAGCGCCCGGTTGAACAGCCGGCGGAGCCGCAGCATCAGGTGGCGCGGATTGGCCGGGTTCAGGAAGCCCGCGGCGACCAGGGTGCGCTCCAGGTGGCCGTAGAAATGCTCGAGTTCATCCACCGACGCCAGCGGATCGCGACGCTCCGCCGCCGGCCCGGCCGCGGTGGCGGCCAGCATGGCAAGACGCAATTCGTAGGCCACGATCTGCACCGCCATGCCCAGGTTCAGCGAGCGGTACCCGGCGTCGCTCGGGATATGCAGCAGCGCGTGGCAACTCGCCAGCTCGTCGTTGCTCAGGCCGCTGCTCTCGCGGCCGAACACGACCGCGGCCTCGCCATGCTGGCTCTCGGCGATGAGGCGCGGTGCGGCCTCGCGCGGGCCGACGGTCGCAAAGGGCAATGCACGCAGGCGCGCGCTCGCGCCGACCACGTAGCGGCAGCCGGCGAGGGCCTCGGCAAGGGTCGCAAACATCCGCGCCTGCTCCAGCACTGCGTCCGCACCGGCGGCCCGCGCGGTGGCCTCGGCGCTCGGGAACTCGCGTGGCGCGACCAGGCTGAGCCGCTCGAGGCCCATGGTGCGCATGGCGCGCGCCGCCGCGCCGATGTTGCCAGGATGGGTCGTGCCGACCAGCACGATGCGGACGGGAATGCTCATGGGTTGCGAAATGCCTGCAGAAAGCTGGGCGAGTTGTTATTCTAACCGGCTGTTGCCGGCTCTGGTGCGGCAGGGCAACCTGCCTCGCCCGGCCGGAGGAGAAACCCATGCATCCCCTGTTGAATATCGGCGTCCGCGCCGCGCGCCGCGCCGGCGACCTCATCGTCCGCCACATCAACCAGCTCGACGCGATCAAGGTCGACTCGAAGGGTCGCAACGACTTCGTCAGCGAAGTGGACCGCATGGCCGAGCAGGACATCATCCGCACGGTGCAGCGGAGCTATCCGGACCACGCCTTCCTCGCCGAGGAAAGCGGCGCCAGCGGCGATGCCGAGTACGTCTGGATCATCGATCCGCTCGACGGCACGACCAACTTCCTGCACGGCTTCCCGGTGTTCTGCGTGTCGATCGCCGTGATGCACCGCGGCCGCCTCGAGCACGGCGTCATTTTCGACCCGTTGCGAAACGAGCTGTTCACGGCCAGCCGCGGCACCGGCGCGACGGTCGACGGGCGACGCATGCGCGTCAGCGACACGCGCCTGCTGGAGAAGTCGCTGGTCGGTACGGGTTATCCCTACCGGCAGGACTTGGACTGGCTCGACGCCTACATGGCCATGCTGAAAGACGCGATGCGCGCAACGTCCGGCGTGCGCCGCCCGGGGGCCGCGGCGCTCGACCTCGCCTATGTCGCCGCGGGCCGGCTCGACGGCTTCTGGGAAATCGGCCTCAACATCTGGGACGTCGCCGCCGGCGTGCTGATGATCCAGGAGTGTGGCGGCCTCGTCAGCGACCTCGCGGGCCGCGACGGTTGGCAGCAGAGCGGCAACATCGTGACGGGCAACCCCAAGATCCACGAGGCGCTGCTGCAACTCATCGAGCCGCATCTCACGGCCGAGCTGCGCGGCTAGGCCGCCAAAAGACAACGCCACCGATGGCGGCCCCTAGGGAACCGCGTCGAACTCGTCGTCTTTCGACTGCGGCGGGATCAGGTCGATCGTGGTCACTTTCAGCGCCAGCGCGGCCGCGCTCGCGATGTAGATGGACGAGTACGTGCCGACCAGCACGCCGATGATCAGCGCAATCGAAAACCCGGCAATCGCCTCGCCGCCGAGGAAATACAGCGCCAGCAGCACCATCAGCGTCGTCACGCCGGTCATGATGGTGCGCGAGAGGGTCTGGTTGAGGGAGGCGTTCATGACGTCTTCGGTCGACTTGCGACGCATCTTCAGCATGTTTTCGCGGATGCGATCGAAGATGACGATGGTGTCGTTCAGCGAGTAGCCGATCACGGCCAGCAGCGCCGCGAGCACCGCGAGGTCGAAGGCCAGCTGCAGCACCGAGAAGAATCCGAGCGTGATGATGACGTCGTGCACCAGCGCAGCGACCGCGCCGAGCGAGAACTTCCACTGGAAGCGGAACGAAATGTAGGCGAGGATCATCAGCAGCGCAAACAGCGCAGCCAGGCCGCCCTGCTCCGCCAGCTCGCGCCCGACCTGCGGGCCGACGAACTCCACGCGCCGCAACTGGGCGCCGGCATCCACGCTGCGCAGCAGCTCCATGATCCGGTCGCGCGTCTCGCTCGGGTCCGCGCCTTCCTCGGCGAGCAGCTGCACGGTGACTTCGCGCGAGCTGCCGAAGTGCTGCACGACGCTGCGATCGATGCCCGCCTCCTCCAGCGCCGTGCGGATCGGCGGCAGGTCGACGGA
>DATKAZ010000096.1:0-20624 GCA_035514535.1 Gammaproteobacteria bacterium | reverse complement strand
GAGGTGGCGGGCCAGCGTGCCAAGATGTACGTCGGCCACGAAGCGCGTCACCCTGAGCGGCTCGGGCCGGAGTCGGACCAGCGGCGAGATGTCGAGGCGCTCGAACACCGGGTAGACTGCGACCCGCTCACCGCCGCGGAGTCGCACCTCGAAGCCCACGGACCGCCCGTCAACCAGCACGAGGTCGACCTCGGTGTGTGGCACGCCGATGGCCTCGATGGTGTCCTTAACCGACGGCGTGCCGCGAAAACGCCACTCGAATGTGCGCCTGCGTCGTGCCTCCGGCAGAAAATCATTCAGCTCCTCGTAGAAGCGGAATTCGGACTCCGCTCGCAAGGCGCTAGCTGCGACTCGCATCCTGCAGGCCCCGGCCGGGCGCCGGCGGCCCGATGGCACGGATGAGTTCGAGGAATTCGAGCCTCACGCTGCGGCCCGCCAGTTGCTCGACCGCGAGGCGGCCGTCTTCGCTGGCGCGGTAGGCCTCCCAGTTCTCGACCCGCGCCCATTGGAACAGCTTGAAGACCCGGCAGGCGTCCTCGCTCAGGTAGATCATCGAGGACAGGAAGCCCGGGTGGAATCGCATCCGTGCGTCGACGGCCTCCGCGATCTCGTTTGCGAGGCGCTCGCTCTCGCCCGGATTGCAGTCGAAGACGCACAGGACCGTGAAGGCGCCCTCGTCGATCGGCAAAGTTTTCAATGCGTGCCCTCCCCGGTCACGTGGCTCGCCCTGATCCGGGATCAGGGTCGTCCTGTGTCGGCCTGGTCGCCCGGCGGCTCGGCTGGTGGCAACAGGAATGCCGCCGGATTCTCCTTCAGTTGCACGAGATATGCACGCATCAGGCCGGTGACACTGCCTATTCGGGTCTCCCTGGCCCGCAGCGCCACGTACATCGCCAGGCCGAAGCTCACCCACAGGTTGACCACGCCGATGAGGAGCACGAAGCCGAAGTACTGCATGGCCGCCACCGGTGCCGGGGGTTGCGACGCCAGTACGAAGCCGAGATCCGCCGACGAGAACGCCACGTGCCGGATATCGAGCGCGAGCCCGAACAGTCCTCCCAGCCAGGCGGTGCTGCCGAGCAGCAGGCCGAAAATGAAATTGCCGGCCAGCGCACCGTAGTGCCCGCCGAGATAATCGGCCAGCCGGTGTCGCCAGCGCTGCCGCAGCAGCCTGCACAACAGCGGGTGCGTGCGCAGGCGCCCGGACAAGTCGAGATAGGCGCTGCGATTGTCGAAGAAACCGGCCACCAGCCCGGCGACGAACAGCCAGACCGCCGCGATCGCCGCATAGAACAGCGCGGGCCCCGCCAGCGGCCTCAGTCCCTCGAGCTTGTACTCGACGCCCGCCGGATCCAGCACCGTTGCCCCCGTGAACCACGTGACCAGCCAACCGATGCCGACCGCTATGGGCAGCGCAATGACCACGTTGCCGACGACCGCGATGAACTGGGACCTGCCCACCTTGATCATCAGCTCCGCGAGCTTGCGCAGGTCGGCCATCCCGGTGCCGGCCTGCTCGATTTCCTCGGCAAGCGTGGCCGCCGTCATCGCCGGCTGCTTGGTGGCGATCGTGAAGTGCAGCAGGTGGATGAGCACGAAGCCGAAACCATAGTTCAGCGATACGAGCAGCGTCTCGGCGCCGGACGCAAGGCCGAGACCCGTGATCCAGATCTTGATAAATGCCAGTAACGCGATGATCAGTCCTGCGCCGGCACCGGAGCGGAACATGCGGAAATACTCCGGGCGGTTGCTGGTGATGTAGTGCTCGCCGGTGTCGCTGGAATGATGCGTGATGCTGCGCGACAGCAGCCACACGTTCTCCCGCCACAGCCAGGCGAGGCTCTGCCGGCGCGCGTCGGCGGCGACCAAGGTCTTGAAGAGTTGCACCGCAAGGATGCGGCCCTCCTCTGCCGCACTCCTGTCGAGGATCCTGAGCAAGGCGCCGATGCGCTCCAGGGTCTGCTCGAGACGCTCGAGCAGAAACGTCTGCGACACACTGGTACCGAGCTTGACGGCCCTGGAACGAAAATGCTCGACCTGTTCGGTGCATTGCTCCAGCAATACCCACAGGTGCTTGTCGTCGTGATATTCCCCGTCCGGCTCCAGCAGCCACTCGTGGTAGGCGCGGATAAACTCGGTCATCTCCCGCTGCTGGGCGACAAAGGCCGAATCGAGCTCCGCGACCCGCGGGTCGAGACGGAACAGTTCCGGCTCGAGTTCCTCCGCGGCGACCCAGACGGAGAGCATTTCCAGGGCATAAAGCATCTCTCCGCGGGCGCGCCGCATCGCGGCGCCGTCCGGCGGGCCGAACCCGCCCAGGGCACCGAGAAGTCTCAGCCAGCCATCGTCCGGCACCGCGGCCACCCAGCGGGCGTCACCGGGCTGGTCGAACAGCATGCCGAGCACGTCGCTGAGCTCATCTCGCGACCGAGGCGCGGGATTGATGCGGTTATAGAGCAGCTGGCCGACTTCGCTAAACAATCCGCGCCGCGAGAACAGTCCAAGCACAGTGTACACGCGCAGGTGACGTGCCTCGCCGAACCACCGCTGGATGCGCTGCGCGAGCACCTCGCGCAGTGACTCGTCTGCCTCGAGCGCCAGCACGAGCTGCTCGATGCGCTCGATGACGGGTGCGGTCTTGCCGTCCCGCGGCGGCCGCAGCCAGGCGATGATGCTAGCCAGCGTGTCGACCGCATCGAGTTCCCCGGCGTCGAGGTGGCGCATGAGTTCCTCGAGCCTGGTGGCCTGCAATGCGCCGGGATCAGACTGCGACATCATCGTCACCCCTCATTCGCGCGGCCGGAAGCCGATCCAGCCGCGCTCGTAGTTCACCACGACGACCAGGTCCTGCATTGCCGCCGCGCCAAGCACGCCGTCGCGCGGCAGCCCGGGAGGCGGACCGCGCGACTCGGGACACGGCGCGTCTGCGAGTCGGATCCGTTGCCCGGACAGCACCACGAAGCCGCCGCGTGGACGCTGGTCCAGGCAGATCCCGACAGGCTCGCCGGGCTCGAACTGCAGGCGCAGCCACTGCCCGGGGCCGCGCTCCGCCTCCAGCCACGCCTCGAAATACGGCACCCTCCCGAGCAGCGCCAGGCGCTGGGGCTCCGCCGGGGCGACCATGTCCAGGCCGGTCGGGCGGTGCAGTGCGAGCCGCCCGCCGCCCAGGTCGAACTCGACGATGAAGCGTCGCAGCAGATCATAGCCGAACACGCCAGCCGCACCCCGGCGCGGCTGCCCGTGGGGCCAGTCGGCGGAGTCGACCAGCAACAGGCTCTGGTCGCCCAGCACCAGCCCGTCGATCGCGAGCCTGCGCTGCTTGACCAGGAGTCCCCCGGGGATGCCCGGCAGCAGCCGGCCGCGCAGGACGAGCCGGCCGGCAGCGGCGGGGCCGAAGCCGGCCGCGCGCGCCCCGGTGATGGCGATCGCGCCGCTCGAGGCATGCAGCAGGAAGGGCACGGGCGCGCTGCCGTCCACCGATACCGGCAGCCACGGCCGGCCGTCGGTGGACGGCTGCAACGCCAGCCGCAGTGAACTCGCCCCGGCCGGCCATTCCACGGAGGTACCGTTGTTGGCATGCGCGAGGCGCAGCGTGTCGACCCTGCTGCAGCCGACCGCCAGCAGGACGAAAACCAGCAGGACCAGGCGAACGCTCAGAACGGGATCCGCTCGTCGTGTATGGGGAATACGACGCGCAGGCTGTCGCGCTCGCGACTGCGCTTGAGTTCGTAGCCGGAATTGTCGAACACCTCGAGCATCTTCGTGTTGGTCGGCAGCATCTCGGCCTCGAATTGCACGATACCGTTGTCGCGCGCGATCCTGGTCAGGTGCTTGAGCAGCTGAGTCGCGACGCCCCGTCCCTGGTAATCGTCACGCACCAGGAACGCCACTTCGGCGCGCCGTGGCTCGACCGGCGGCTGGATCTCGATGTAGCGCCCGACGGCGATGATGCCTTCTTCCTTGGGCGCCTCGGCCGCCAGCGCCGCATGACGATAGAAGTCGAGCCGCGTGTAATAGTCGAGCTCGGCGTCCGACAGCGACTTCTTCGTCTCGAAGTAGCGAAAATAGCGTGACTCCTGGCTGGAGCGCTCGAACAACCTGAGCAGGGCATTGCGATCCCATTCCCGCACGGCGCGCACGAAGAACGGCGTGCCGTCCATCAGGTAACCCAGGGCGCGATACTCGCGGTGATCAGTCAAGCTCATCGGTCCACCTGTCAATGTTAGCGCGTGGTGCCCGGCACGCGGCCGGTCGGCACGCGCGGCGCGGCGCGGTCGCAATGCGCCGCCTGGTCGTCGAAGAAAATGTGCGGTCGGAAGGCGGCGAGGACCTCGGTCTTCGGCACACCGCCGAGGAAAAAGGCCTCATCGATGACGACCCCCCAGGCCAGCAACGTGCGAATGACGCGCTCGTGGGCGGGACCGCCCCGCGCGGTCACGAGCGCGGTGCGAATCGGCGTCAGGCCCTCGCGCGCCGCCGCCTGTTGCAGGCCCGAAAGCTTGCGCAGCAGGCGGGCGAAAGGCCCTTCCCCGAGGGGCTCGCGCGCGCGCTCCTGTTCATGCCGGGCGAAGGCCTCGAGTCCGTCGGCCTGGAAGATGCGCTCCGATTCGTCCGAGAACAGGATCGCGTCGCCGTCGAAAGCAATGCGGATTTCGTCTGCGGTTTCCAGCGGGTCCTCGGGGCGATCGTAGAGCAGCGCGGCGGCCACTCCGGCGCCGAGCGCGTTGCGCACATCGTCCTCGTAGCCGGACAGGAACAGGTCGACGTGGAAGGCCTTCAGGTAAGGCGCCAGCGGCGCGCCGCCGGAGAGTGCCGCGCGCGTGATGTCTAGGCCATAGTGGCGGATGGAGTTGAAAATGCGCAGGCTGGTCTCGGTGGAATTGCGCGACATCACCACCACTTCGGCGCGGCGCGGCGCCTCCGGGCTGTTCAGCGCGAGGACCGCACGCGCGAGAGGGAATCCCGTGCCGGGCGGCAGGATGTCGTCTTCCCGCTTGAGCTGCTCGGCCCGGTAGGCGTCCAGCCCGGCTGTGACGAACAGCGCATCTTCCCGCCGCAGGTCGAACAGCGCGCGGGACGAGATGCCGACGACGAGACAGTTTGAAAGATCGGTGGCCAAGACGGGTCTCCCGGACCCCATTATGAGGCCTGATGCGCCGACCTGCCCGCTACGACGGATGTACGCCGGTCGCCCCGGGCTCCCCGATTTCCCGCCGTCCCGCCAGCTCCGGGGGTTCATCCACGAGGGTATCGAGATGCATCAGGCGACGGATCAGCGGCGAAACGACGATCATGCCCACGCCGACCGCCACGGCGGTCCAGCCCACCGTCGAATAGACCTCGATGACCCGTTCCGGCCCGGCGCCTTCCGCGCCGGTGGCCGCGGCGATGAGGCCGGCTGCAAAGTTGCCGGTAGCCGAGGCGAAGAACCAGGTGCCCATGATCAAGCCGGCCAGGTGGGCGGGGGCCAGCCGATTCATAGCCGACAGGCCCACCGGCGACAGGCAGAGCTCGCCCGTCGTGTGCAATAGATAGATCAAAAAGACGAACAGGACCGGTGTCAACCCGTCCGGGCCGGCGGCCAGGGCGCCGACCACCAGCACCAGGAAACCCGCGCCCAGCTGGATCACGCCAAGCCCGAACTTGGCCGGCGCCGAGGGCTCGAGCCCGCGCCGCCCCAGGACGGTCCAGAGGATCGCGAATACCGGGCCCAGCAGCACGATGTAGATGGCGTTGATCGACTGGAACATCGACGCAGGGACATCGAAGCCGAAAATGACGCGGTCCACCGAGCGGTCGGTGAACAGGTTGAGGGAGGAACCGGCCTGCTCGAACAGGGCCCAGAACAGGATCGAGCCGAAGATCAGGTACATGGCAGCGAAAATGCGGTCGCGATCGTGCTTCGGAAGGCGGAATACCGCCGTGTACAGCACGTAGCCGACCAGGATCGCGCCGGCCACCATCAGCAGGCCGCCGATCAGCGACTGGTACTGGATAAGCAGCCAGACCACGCCGACGCCGGCGACGCTCGCCAGGTACAGCCACCATTCGAAGCGCACGCCCAGGACGCGCGCGTCCAGCCGTTCGGGAAAGCTCGACTCACCCCGGCCCAGTAGCAGCGGCTTTCCCCAGACGAATACCAGTAACCCTAACAGCATGCCGACGCCCGCGGCGCCGAAGCCCCAGGCCCAGCCGTGGACCTGGCCCAGGTAGCCGGCCACGAGCGCGCCGAGCGCGGCGCCCAGGTTGATGCCCATGTAGAAGATCGTGTAAGCGGGATCGCGGCGGATGTCGGTGCGCGAGTAGAGCTGCCCGACGATCACGGAAATGTTCGCCTTGAGGAAACCCGAGCCGACAATGATGAACGCCAGCGCGAGCCAGAACACGTTGATCGCCGCGCTGTGCTGGCCGCCGTCGCCCTCGAAGGCCATCAGGAAATGGCCGAAGGTGAGGAGCACGGCGCCAAACAGGACCGCCTTGCGCTGGCCAAGGTAGCGGTCGGCGAGGTAGCCGCCGACCACCGGCGTGATGTACACGAGCGCCGTGTAGGCGCCGTAGATGACCGAGGCCTGGCTGTCGGAAAACAACCAGTGCTGCACGAGGTAGAAAATCAGCAACCCGCGCATGCCGTAGTAGGAGAAGCGCTCCCACATCTCGGCGAAGAACAGCACGAACAGGCCGCGTGGATGGCCGAGGAAAGTCGAGCCTTCGGCAAACTGTGCCGGAGGATTGGTCATGGGCTACCTGCTCCGCATGAAGTGGAGCCGCTCAGTCGGCGGGCTTCTCCGGCTGGTCCACCAGCTGCACGAGGGCCATCGGCGCCGCGTCGCCGGGCCGGTTGCCCGTCTTCAGGATGCGCAGATAGCCGCCCGGGCGCGCACGATAGCGCGGGCCCAGCTCGTTGAACAGCTTGCCGACGACCGCCTTGTCGCGCAGCCGGTCGAAGGCGCGCCGCCGCTGCGCGACGCCGTCTTCCTTGGCGAGCGTGATCAGCGGCTCGACCACGCGGCGCAGCTCCTTGGCCTTGGGCAGGGTCGTGCGGATGGTCTCGTGCAGCAGCAGCGACGAGGCCATGTTGCGGTACATGGCCCTGCGGTGCGAACTGTTGCGGCCCAGTTGCCGGCCGGATTTGCGATGGCGCATGACTCGTTATCCTGTTTGCACGGGCGCTCAGGCGACCCGATCGTCGTCGTGCCTCAGGCTGGCCGGCGGCCACGCCTCCAGGCGCATGCCGAGCTGCAGCCCGTGGTTGTCCAGCACCTGCTTGATCTCGGTGAGCGACTTCTTGCCCAGGTTGGGCGTGCGCAGCAGCTCCACTTCGGTCTTCTGGACCAGGTCGCCGATGTAATTGATGTTCTCGGCCTTCAGGCAGTTGGCCGAGCGCACGGTCAGCTCCAGCTCGTCGACCGGCTTGAGGAGGATCGGGTCGACCACCTTGTCGCCCGGCTCCGGGCCAAGGCCCTCGCCCTGCAGGTCCACGAACACCGCGAGCTGGTCCTTCAGGATCGCCCCTGCGCGGCGGATCGCCTCCTCGGAATCAATCGTGCCGTTGGTCTCGATATCGATGATCAGCTTGTCGAGGTCGGTGCGCTGCTCCACGCGCGCCGCATCGACCGTATAGGCCACGCGGCGCACCGGGCTGAAGGACGCATCGAGCTGCAGCCGGCCGATCGGGCCGCTCTGCTCCTCGAAATTCGGCCGCTGCGTCACCGGCTGGTAGCCGCGCCCGCGCCGCACCTTGAGGCGCATCGACAGCTGCCCCGCCTTCGTCAGCGTCGCGATCACGAGGTCGGGGTTGATGACCTCGACATCGTGGCCGGTCTCGATGTCGGCTGCGGTGACGACGCCCGGCCCCTTCTTGGACAGGGTCAGCTCGATCTCGTCGCGCGTGTGCATCTTGACCGCCAGCTGCTTCAGGTTCAGCAGGATATCAACGACATCCTCCTGCACGCCCTCGATGCTGGTGTACTCGTGGAGCACGCCGTCGATCTCCGCCTCGACCACGGCACAGCCGGGCATCGAGGAGAGCAGGATGCGCCGCAATGCGTTGCCGAGCGTATGACCGAAGCCGCGCTCGAGCGGCTCGATGGTGACCTTGGCCCGCGTCCGGTTTTCCGGCTGGACCTTGACTACGCGGGGACGCAAAAATTCGTTGACCGATGCCTGCATGGGCTTCGTGCCTCTCGATTACTTGGAGTAGAGCTCGACGACCAGGTTCTCGTTGATGTCGGGCAGAATGTCGTCACGTTCGGGCAGCTGCTTCAGCACGCCGCTCATCTTGGTCAGGTCCACTTCCAGCCACTCCGGGAAGCCGGCCTCGCCGGCCAGCTGCAAGGCGTTCTGCACGCGGAGTTGCTTCCTGGCCTTCTCGCGGATGGAGATCTCGTCGCCGGGACTGACCTGGAACGACGGGATGTTCACGACCTGGCCGTTCACCGTGACGCTCTTGTGGCTCACCAGCTGGCGCGCTTCCGCGCGCGTCGCCGCAAAACCCATCCGGTAAGCGACGTTGTCGAGCCGGCCCTCGAGCAGCTTCAGCAGGTTCTCGCCCGTCGAGCCCTTCTGCTGGGCGGCGCGCTTGTAGTAGTTGTGGAACTGGCGCTCCAGCACCCCGTACATGCGGCGCAGCTTCTGCTTCTCGCGCAGCTGCAGGCCGTAGTCCGAGACGCGCGGACGACGCTGTGGGGCGCCGCCGGGCGGCACCTCGAGTTTGCACTTGGACTCCAGCGGACGAACGCTGCTCTTGAGGAACAGGTCCGTGCCCTCCCGGCGGGAGAGCTTGCACTTCGGTCCGAGATATCTAGCCATGTTTCGAGCCTCTGGAGATCAGACGCGGCGCTTCTTGGGCGGTCGACAGCCATTGTGGGGAATCGGGGTCACGTCCTCGATGTTCGTGACGCGGAATCCCACGGCATTGAGTGAGCGGACGGCCGACTCGCGCCCCGGACCCGGGCCCTTGACCCGCACCTCCAGGTTCTTGACGCCGTATTCCTGCGCCGCGGTGCCGGCCTTCTCAGCGGCCACCTGGGCGGCAAACGGCGTGCTCTTGCGCGAGCCGCGGAAACCGCAGCCACCGGAAGTCGCCCAGGAGAGCGTATTGCCCTGGCGATCCGTAATGGTCACGATCGTGTTGTTGAAGGAAGCATGGACGTGCGCGATCGCATCCACGACCTGCTTCTTGACCTTCTTGCGGACCTTGGGGGCTTGCTTGGCCATTTCTTACTTCCTGACCGGGCGGCGCGGGCCTTTCCGCGTCCGCGCATTGGTACGGGTGCGCTGGCCGCGCAGCGGCAGGCCGCGACGATGGCGGATGCCCCGATAGCAGCCGAGATCCATGAGCCGCTTGATGCTCATCGACGTCTCGCGGCGCAGGTCGCCCTCGACGACCATCCGCGCGACCTCGCCACGCAGCTGCTCCACCTCCGGCTCGGTCAGGTCGCGAACCCTGGTGTCGGGCGGCACGCCCGCCGCGGCACAGATTTTCCGCGCGCGCGAGTGGCCGACCCCGTAAATATGGGTCAGCGCGATCACTGTGTGCTTGTTGGCTGGGATGTTGATCCCGGCAATTCGGGCCATTAACGCCGTCTCCTATCGCTCACGCGAAGCCGATCATTGTGCCTGATCGACAGCTCGCCTTCAATGTCTGTCAACCCTGCCGCTGCTTGTGGCGCGGATCCGTGCAAATCACGCGGATGACGCCGCCACGGCGGATGATCTTGCAGTTCCTGCAGATCTTCTTGACCGATGCACGCACTTTCATTGCTCTCTCCTGGTTCCACGCCGCTCAGCGGACCTGGCCGGCGCGGCCGTAGCCTTTCAGGTTGGCCTTCTTCAGCAGGCCGTCGTACTGGTGGCTCATCATGTGAGCCTGCAGCTGGGACATGAAGTCCATGCTGACGACCACGATGATCAGCAGGGACGTACCGCCGAAATAGAACGGCACGTTCCAGTACATGATCATGAATTCCGGCAGCAGGCAGATGAGCGTGATGTACATCGCGCCCCAGAACGTCAGCCGGGTCAGGACACTGTCAATGTACTCGGCGGTCTGCTGTCCCGGGCGGATACCCGGGATGAACGCACCGGAGCGCTTGAGGTTGTCCGCGGTCTCGCGCGAGTTGAACACCAGTGCCGTGTAGAAGAAGCAGAAGAAGATGATCAGGCCGGCGTACATCAGGGTATAGATCGGCTGGCCCGGGGAGAGGCTCTGGGCCGCGATCTGCAGCCAGCCCATGCTCTCCGCCGTGCCGAACCACTGCGCCACGGTGGCCGGGAACAGGATGAGGCTCGAGGCGAAGATCGGCGGGATGACGCCGGCCATGTTGAGTTTGAACGGCAGGTGCGTGGTCTGCCCCTGGTACATCCGCCGGCCCTGCTGCCGCTTGGCATAATTCACCGCGATGCGGCGCTGGCCGCGCTCGACGAACGCGACGAAAGCCGTCACGGCGAGGACGAGGAAGAACAGGATGAGGGCGAGGGCCGCCGGCATTTCGCCGTTACGCACCAGCTCGAGTGTGCCGCCGAGGGCGGACGGCAGCCCCGCGACGATCCCGGCCATGATGATCATCGAGATGCCGTTGCCGATGCCCCGCTCGGTGACCTGCTCGCCCAGCCACATCAGGAACATGGTCCCCGTCACAAGCGTCACGCAGGCGATGAACACGAACTGCGGGCCGGGATTGATCACCACGCCCTGGTTCTGGAACGCGATGGACGCGCCGATGGACTGGAAGGTCGCCAGGCCCAGCGTACCGTAGCGGGTGTACTGGGTGATCTTGCGCCGTCCCGCCTCGCCTTCCTTCTTCAGCGCGGCGAGTGTCGGCACGACCACCGCCATCATCTGCATGATGATGGACGCGGAGATGTACGGCATGATGCCGAGCGCCAGGATCGACAGGCGCTCCAGCGCACCGCCCGAGAACATGTTGAACACGCTCAGGATGGTGCCTTCCTGCTCCTGGAAGAACCGCGCCAGCGCCACGGGATCGATGCCAGGCACCGGGATGAAGGTGCCGATGCGGTACACGACGAGGGCGCCCAGCAGGAAGAACAACCGCTTGCGCAGGTCGCCCAGGCGGGCGGCCTCGCCGAGGGCCGTTGCAGGATTCATGCTGGAGGGAGACTTCGCCACGCTAGTCCTCGATCGTCCCGCCGGCGGCCTCGATGGCCGCGCGCGCGCCCGGCGTGACCGCCAGGCCCTTGATGGTCAGCGCCTTGTCGATCGACCCGGAGGCGATCACCTTGACGCGCTTGACGTTCTGCCCGACGAGGCCGGCGGTCTTCAGCGCCAGCAGGTCCACTTCGCCCTCGAGCCGGGCAAGCTCGCCGAGCCTGAGCTCGCCCGAGTAGCGGCTCATGTGCGAGGCGAAGCCCACCTTCGGCAGGCGACGGTGCAGCGGCATCTGGCCGCCCTCGAAACCGACCTTGTGGTAGCCGCCGGACCGGGCGTGCTGGCCCTTGATGCCGCGGCCGCTGGTCTTGCCCTGGCCGGCGGAATGGCCCCGCCCGAGGCGCTTGGGCTCCTTGCGGCTGCCCGCGGCGGGCTTGATGTCATTGAGACGCATCTCAGATTTCCTCTACCTGCAACAGGTACGAGACCCTGTTGATCATGCCCCGGTTCTCGGGGGTATCGGCCACGACCACGCTGTGATGCATGCGGCGCAGCCCGAGCCCGCTCACGCAGGCCTTGTGACGGGCGATCCGTCCGTTGGCGCTCTTGACCAGCTTGACGCGCAGCTGGCGGGATTTTGTTTTCTTGTCGGCCATGGTACTAACCCAGGATCTCCGCGACTTTCTTGCCGCGCTTCGCCGCGATCTGCTCCGGGGAGCGAATGCCGCTGAGGCCCTTGAGGGTCGCCTGCACGACATTGATCGGGTTGCGCGAGCCATAACTCTTCGCCAGCACGTTGCGCACGCCGGCGCACTCGAACACCGCGCGCATCGCGCCGCCGGCGATCACGCCGGTGCCGTCGGAGGCCGGTTGCATGTAAACCTTCGTGGCACCATGGTGTCCCTCGGTCGCGTACTGCAGCGTGTCATCCCTGAGCTGGATGCGCCGCATGCTCTTGCGCGCCGACTGCATCGCCTTCTGGATGGCGACGGGAACCTCGCGGGCCTTGCCGTAGCCATAGCCGACCCGGCCGGCGCCATCGCCGACGACGGTCAGGGCGGTGAAGCCGAACTGGCGTCCACCCTTGACGACCTTTGCCACGCGGTTGACCGTGACGAGCTTCTCAATGAGGTCGTCCCCGGCACTGTTTCTTTCTGGTGCTGCCATTTTCAACTGTCCCCGGGCGTCTGCCTAGAACTCGAGACCATTTTCGCGGGCCGCATCGGCGAGGGCCTTCACCCTGCCGTGATAGCGGAACCCGGAGCGGTCGAAAGCCACCTTGCTCACGCCGGCCGCCTTGGCGGCTTCGGCGATCGCCCGGCCTACGGCCTGGGCGGCTGCGATATTGCCGGTCTTCTCGATACCCTCGCGCACCGCCGGCTGCACCGTCGATGCGGTCGCGAGCACCGTGCCGCCATCCGGCGCGATGACCTGCGCATAGATATGCTGCGGCGTACGGTGAACGCTGAGGCGGTTGTACCCGAGCTCCCGGATCTTGGACCGGGCGCGGCGCGCGCGCCGAATGCGTGCAATTTTCTTTTCCATGCCTCGCCCTGCCCTACTTCTTCTTCGCTTCCTTCAGGACCACGTGCTCGTCCGAGTACCGCACGCCCTTGCCCTTGTAGGGCTCGGGCGGGCGATAGCCGCGGATATCCGCGGCCACCTGGCCTACTTTCTGCCGATCGATGCCCTTCACCAGCACTTCCGTCTGGCTGGGCGTCTCGATCGTGATGCCTTCCGGGACCTGGTAGGCCACCGGGTGCGAAAAGCCGAGCGTCAGGTTCAGGACCTTGCCCTGGGCCTGGGCGCGGTAACCGACTCCGCGCAGCTCGAGCTTCTTCTGGAATCCCTCGGATACGCCCTGCACCATGTTGGCCAGCAGCGCCCGCACCGTGCCCGCCATGGCCCCTTTCGGCTTCTCGGCGCCCGGAGTGCGAACCTGCAGTTCCGCGCCCTCGTGAACCACCTCGACCGACGGGTCCAGCCGCAGGGACAGTTCGCCCTTCGGTCCCTTGACCACGGCGAGGCCGTCGTCGAGCCTGAACTCGACGCCCTTGGGCAGCTGTACCGGCACCTTGGCGACTCTGGACATCGTTCTATCTCGCAGTTCGTGGATCGTGCCCGTCAGGACACGACACAGATAACTTCACCGCCGCGACCCTTGGCGCGGGCTTCGCGGTCACTCATCAAGCCCTCGGAGGTGGAGACGATCGCCACCCCGAGTCCGCCGAACACCGTCGGCAGATCGTCCTTGCCGCTATAGACGCGCCGGCCCGGCTTGCTCACGCGGCGCAGGTCGTCGATGACCGGCCGGCCGTCGTGGTAGCGCAGCTCCACGACCAGCTCTTCCTTGCCGCGGCCCTCCTCTTCGGCGTTGAACCCGTCGATATAGCCCTCGTCCAGCAGCACCTTCAGGATGGCTTTCTTGACGCCCGACGAGGGCATCCGCACCTGGGCCTTGCCGGCCTTCTGGCCGTTGCGAATCCGCGTCAGCAGGTCCGCGATGGGATCGGTCATGCTCATTTCTGAATCCTTGCGCCTGTCTCTTGCCGGCTCACCAGCTGGCCTTGCGCAGGCCGGGAATTTCGCCATTCATGGTGCTCTCACGCAGCTTGTTGCGGCCGAGCCCGAACTTCCGGTAGTAGCCCCGTGACCGGCCCGTGATCGCGCAACGATTGCGCTGGCGCGTCGGGCTGGAATCGCGCGGCATCGCCGCGAGCGTTGCCACTGCCTCGAGGCGCTCCTCGTCGCTGGTCTTGTCGCTGACGATGATCGCCTTCAGCGCGGCGCGCCTCGCAGCGTACTTCGCCACGAGCTTCGTGCGGCGCTTCTCGCGCATGATCATGGATTTCTTGGCCATCGGCTGTAAGTCCTCTACTTCCTGAACGGGAATTCGAACGCCTCGAGCAGCGCCCTGCCCGCCTCGTCGTCACTCGCCGTCGTCGTAATTGTGATATCCATGCCGCGGATCGCATCGACCTTGTCGTAGTCGACCTCCGGGAAAATGATCTGCTCCTTGACGCCCAGGCTGAAGTTGCCCTGGCCGTCGAAGGATTTCAGCGACAGGCCGCGGAAGTCGCGCACGCGCGGGATCGCGACGTTGATCAGCCGATCGAGGAACTCGTACATCTTCTCGCGGCGCAGCGTCACCTTGCAGCCCACCGGCATGCCGTCGCGCAGCTTGAACGCCGCCACGGACTTGCGGGCCTTGGTGATCACCGCCTTCTGTCCGGTGATCGCCTCCATGTCCTTGACCGCGTTGTCGACGATCTTCTTGTCGGCGACGGCCTCGCCCACGCCCATGTTCACCGTGATCTTGCTGATCCGCGGCGCTGCCATGGGATTCTTCAGCCCGAGTCGCTGCATCAGCGCGGGGAGGAGAGTCTGCTCGTAGTGTTCTTTCAGCCTGGCCATAGTTCACCCGGACGTCGTCAGACGTCCACGACCTCGTTGTTCGACTTGAAGTAGCGGACGCGCTTGCCGTCCTGCAACGTGCGAATCCCGACCCTGTCACCCTTCTTGGAGACGGGGTTCCACAGCATCACGTTGGACGCCTGCAAGGGCATTTCCTTCTCGACAATGCCGCCGGCCACGCCGCGCTGCGGGTTGGGGCGCTGGTGCTTCTTGACGATGTTGACGTTCTCCACCAGCACGCGATCGTCCTCGTACACGCGGAGCACGGTGCCGCGCCGGCCCTTGTCGCGTCCGGTAGTAACGATAACTTCGTCGCCTTTCCTGATCCTGTTCATTCCTGGCTCCCCGGCGCCCTAGATGACTTCGGGCGCGAGCGAGATGATTTTCATGAAATTCGTGGTCCGCAACTCGCGCGTCACGGGCCCGAAGATTCGCGTGCCGATCGGCTCGAGCTTGTTGTTCAACAGCACCGCGGCATTGCCGTCGAAGCGGATCAGCGAGCCGTCCGGGCGCCGCACGCCCTTGCGCGTGCGCACCACGACGGCGTTATAGACCTCGCCCTTCTTGACCTTGCCCCGCGGAATCGCGTCCTTGACGCTCACCTTGATGACATCGCCGACGCCGGCATAACGGCGCTTCGACCCGCCCAGCACTTTGATGCACTGGACGCGCCTCGCCCCGCTGTTGTCTGCCACCGTCAGGACGGTCTGCATCTGGATCATGACTGCACTCTCTTAAGTCGTCCCACTTTCACTCAGCGCACTACGGCCCGCTCGACGATCTCGACCACCCGCCAGGCTTTGCGCTTGGACAGGGGCCGGCTCTCGGCGATGTTGACCTTGTCGCCGACGCGGCACTCGTTGTTTTCATCGTGGGCGAGCAGCTTGGTCGTGCGACGGATGTACTTGCCGTACAAGGGATGCTTCACCAGGCGCTCCACGGAGACGGAAGCCGTCTTGTCCATGCCGTTGCTGACGACCCGGCCCGTGAGGATCCGGACGCTGCCGGCGGCCGCGCTGTCGATCGTCTCGCTCGTCTCGCTCATCACGCCTTACCCTTTGCTTCGGCCCGGGCTTTCTCGCCGAGCACCGTCTTGACCCGCGCGATGTCCTTGCGCACCTTGCCGAACTGGTCCGGCCGCGCCATCTGGCCCGTCGCCCGCTGCATCCGCAGGTTGAACTGCTCGCGGCGAAGCTTCAGCAGCTCCTCCTTCAGCTCGACCGCGGTCTTGCCCCGTATTTTCCCGGCTTCCATCACATCACCTGCCTGGACACGAACGCCGTCCCGAACGGCAGCTTGGAGGCCGCGAGCCGGAATGCCTCGCGCGCGACTTCCTCCGTCACGCCTTCCATCTCGTAGAGCACCTTGCCGGGCTTGACCTGGGCGACCCAGTACTCGACCGGACCCTTGCCCTTGCCCATCCGGACTTCCAGCGGCTTCTTCGTGATCGGCTTGTCCGGGAACACCCGGATCCAGATCTTGCCGCCGCGCTTCACGTACCTCGTCATGGCACGACGCGCCGCCTCGATCTGCCGCGCCGTCAGGCGCCCACGCGTCGTGGACTTGAGGCCGAATTCGCCAAAGGACACTTCCGCGCCGCGCTGCGCGACGCCGCGATTGCGTCCCTTGAACTGTTTCCTGTATTTCGTGCGCTTCGGTTGCAGCATCCCGATTACTCCTAGCTCGCTGCCACTTCGGCCGCCGGGGCCGCAGGCTTCTCAAGGACTTCACCCTTGAAAACCCAGACCTTGACGCCGATAACGCCGTACGTCGTCTTGGCCTCGGCAAAGCCGTAGTCGATGTCGGCCCGGAAGGTGTGCAGGGGCACGCGGCCCTCGTGATACCACTCCGAGCGCGCGATTTCGGCGCCGTTCAGCCGTCCCCCCACCTTGATCTTCACGCCTTGCGCACCGAGGCGCATGGTGTTCGTGACCGCGCGCTTCATGGCGCGGCGGAACATGACGCGACGCTCCAGCTGCTGCGCGATGCCTTCCGCGACCAGCTGGGCATCGAGTTCCGGCTTGCGGATCTCAGCGATGTTGATGCGCACGTCGCCGATCGGCAGCTCGAGCATCGCGGCGACGTCCGTGCGCAGCCTCTCGATGTCTTCACCCTTCTTGCCGATCACGATGCCCGGCCGGGCCGTGTGCACCGTGATGTGCGCCTTGCGAGCCGGGCGCTCGATCTGGATCCGGCTGACGGACGCCTGGGCGAGACGCTTGCGCAGCAGCTCGCGGATCTTGAAATCCGTGTGCAGGTATTCCGGAAAGTTCTTCGTATCGGCGAACCAGCGGGAGTCCCACTCCCGCGTGATGCCGAGCCGTATGCCAACAGGATGTACTTTCTGACCCATGAATATGTCCCGTGCTACTCGTCCGCAACCTGGATGGTGATGTGGCTGTTGCGCTTGATGATGCGGTTGCCGCGCCCCTTGGCACGCGCCCGGAATCGCTTCAGGGTCGGCGCCTCGTCGACCATGATGGTGGCGACCTTCAGCTCGTCGATATCGGCCCCGTGGTTGTGCTCGGCATTCGCGATCGCCGACTCGAGCACCTTCTTCACGATCCGGGCCGCCTTCTTCGGCGTGAACTCCAGTGTCTGCAACGCCGCGCCCACGGGCTGCCCACGGACCATGTCCGCAACCAGCCGGCACTTCTGCGGCGAAATCCTGGCGTAGCGAAGCCTGGCTGCTACCTGCATCTCGATGACTCCTACTTCGCCTTCCGGTCGCCGGAGTGGCTTCGGAACGTCCGGGTCTGGGCGAACTCGCCCAGCTTGTGCCCGACCATGTTTTCCGAAATCAGTACAGGCACATGCTGACGGCCGTTATGCACGGCGATCGTCAGGCCCACCATGTTGGGGACGACCATCGAGCGACGCGACCAGGTCTTGATCGGCCGGCGATCATTCCTGTCCTGCGCCTCGCGCGCCTTCTTCAGGAGCTGGGCGTCGATAAAAGGTCCCTTCTTGACCGAACGTGGCACTGCTTTCTCTCCGTTCCCTTACTTGCGCCCGCGACGACGAACGATCATCGCGTCGGTACGCTTGTTCTTGCGGGTCTTGTAACCCTTGGTCGGCACACCCCACGGCGTGGTCGGGTGCTTGCCGAAATTGCGGCCCTCGCCGCCACCGTGCGGGTGGTCGACGGGGTTCATCACCGTGCCGCGAACCGTCGGGCGGATGCCACGCCAGCGATTGGCACCGGCCTTGCCGATCTTCCGCAGGGAATGCTCGCCATTGCCGACCTCGCCCACCGTCGCGCGACAGTCGACGTGCACCTTGCGCGTCTCGCCGGAGCGCAGCCGCAGGGTCGTGTAGATCCCCTCGCGGGCTGCGATCATCACCGACGTGCCGGCGCTGCGGGCGATCTGCGCCCCCTTGCCGGGCTTCATCTCGACGCAATGCACCGTCGAACCGACCGGGATATTCCGGAGGGGCAGCGCGTTTCCGGGCTTGATCGGCGCCTCCGGGCCCGACATCACGGCGTCGCCGTCCGCCAGGCCCCTGGGGGCGATGATGTAGCGCCGCTCGCCGTCCGCGTACAGCAGCAGGGCGAGGTGTGCGCTGCGGTTCGGGTCGTACTCGAGCCGCTCGACACGCGCAGGGACGCCGTCCTTGTCGCGCTTGAAGTCCACCAGGCGGTAGCGCTGCTTGTGGCCGCCGCCCTGGTGGCGCACGGTGATCCGCCCGGCGTTGTTACGCGCGCCCGTGCGGTTCTTCTTCGCCAGCAGCGGCCCGTAGGGCTCGCCCTTGTGCAGCCCCGGGGTCTTGACCTGGACGACAAAACGACGCCCTGCCGAGGTTGGATTTGCTTTATGTACTGACATGAGTCTTAAGTCCTGTCCTTCAGCGCCGGGCTCAGTCGCCGCCCAGGAAATCGATGGTCTGGCCCGCCGCGAGGCGGACGTAGGCCTTCTTCCAGTCGGAGCGCCGCCCGAGCGCCTGGCCGAAGCGCTTCGTCTTGCCCTTGGTCACGGACACCTGCACGGCCTCCACCTTGACCTCGAACATCAGCTCCACGGCCTTGCCGATCTCCGCCTTGGTCGCGTCGGGGCGGACCTTGAACACCACCTGGTTGCCCTGCTCGGACGCCATGGTGGCTTTTTCGGACACGTGCGGCTCCAGCAGCACGGTCATCAGGCGTTCCTGATTCATCCCAGGTTCTCCTCGACGCGACGCAGCGCGGCCACGGTCATGACGACGTGGTCATGCCGCAACAGGCTGACCGGATCGAGCGCGGAGGCCTCGAGCAGTTCCACCTGGTGCAGGTTGCGCGAGGCCAGCCACAGCTTTTCCTCGAAGGCCTCGATGACGAACAATCCCCCGTCGATGCCAAGTTCCTTCATCCGCTCGACGAACAACCGGGTCTTGGGCTCGGCCAGCTCCAGCGTCTCGACCACCATCAGGCGCTCCTGGCGGATCAGCTCGGAGAGCAGCGAGCGCATCGCGCCACGGTACATCTTGCGATTCACTTTCTGCTCGAAGCTTCTCGGCTTCGCCGCGAAGGCTCGCCCGCCACCGACCCAGATCGGGCTGCGGATGCTGCCGGCGCGCGCGCGCCCCGTGCCTTTCTGGCGCCACGGCTTGATGCCGCCGCCACGGGCTTCCGAGCGATTCTTTTGCGCCTTGGTCCCCGCCCGCCCTGCCGCCATGAAGGCGGTCACGACCTGGTGGATCAGCGGCTCGTTGAATTCCTTGCCGAATGCCAGCTCGGAAACCTGCAGGTCCTTGCCGGCCGCGCCGTGCAGCTGCAATTTCATCGCCATGTCCTTAACCCCGCGCCTTCGCGGCCGGCCGCACGACGACGCGGCTACCGCGCGCGCCGGGCACGGCGCCCTTGACCAGGAGGAGATTTCGGGCCGCATCCACGCGGACCACGGTGAGGTTCTGGGCAGTCGCCTTGACGGCACCCATGTGCCCGGCCATCCGCTTGCCCTTGAAGACGCGGCCGGGAGTCTGGTTCTGGCCGATCGAGCCCGGCACGCGGTGCGATACCGAGTTACCGTGGGTCGCGTCCTGCATGCGGAAATTATGGCGCTTGACGACACCCGCGAATCCCTTGCCGATGGTCACGCCGGACACATCGATCACCTGGCCGTCAGTGAAGGCATCGACCTTAAGTTCCGCGCCCGGCGCCAGGTCGGCGCCCTCGTCGCCCTCCAGGCGGAATTCCCACAGGCCTTCGCCGGCATCGATCCCGGCGCGGGCAAAGTGGCCGGCCTGGGCCTTGGGCACGCGGGACGGCTTGCGGCTGCCCATCGTGACCTGCACGGCCCGGTAGCCGTCCGTCTCTTCCGTCTTGACCTGCGCCACCCGATTGGGCAGCGCCTCGATCACGGTCACCGGCACCGAGGCGCCGTCTTCCGTGAACACGCGGGTCATGCCGCACTTGCGGCCAACGAGACCGATCGCCATCTTGTCTGTTCCTCTATCACCACACCGACTTCGTTTGGCCGGTGCTGCAGCTGGATTCGGCCGCTACCGCCGGACGCCCGAACACCGGGCAGACCGCAGCGGAGGCGGATTCGGGCGCCCTGGCGCCCGGAAATCAGCGGCCCGGCGCGGGTTTTTCCGCACCGGGCCGCAGAGAGCCCGCTATTGTACGCGCGCCCCCTGACTAGTTCAACTTGATCTGCACATCCACCCCGGCCGGCAATTCCAGCTTCATCAGGGCGTCCACGGTCTTGTCCGTGGGCTCCAGAATGTCCATCAGGCGCTTGTGGGTGATCAGCTCGTACTGGTCCCGGGCGTCCTTGTTAACGTGCGGGGATACCAGCACGGTAAAGCGCTCCGTCTTGCTCGGCAGGGGAATGGGGCCCCTGACAGCAGCGCCCGTGCGCCGGGCCGTTTCGACGATCTCCCGGGCCGAATTGTCGATCAGGCGATGATCGAACGACTTGAGCCGGATGCGGATGTTCTGGTTAGCCATGGTCTTCAGTCCAGTGAGCCCGTGGGGGCTTATTCGTAAATCTTTGCCACCACGCCGGCGCCGACGGTGCGGCCGCCCTCGCGGATGGCGAAGCGCAGGCCTTCCTCCATCGCGATCGGTGCGATCAGCTCCACCACCATCTGCACGTTGTCGCCCGGCATCACCATCTCG
>DATKAZ010000095.1:0-3102 GCA_035514535.1 Gammaproteobacteria bacterium | reverse complement strand
CGTGACGACGTTCTCCCACGTCGTCTGGCCGCCCTTGGAGCGCGGGATCAGGTGATCGAAGGTCAGGTCCTCGCGCGCGGCGCAGTACTGGCAGGAGAAGCGGTCGCGCAGGAACACGTTGAAGCGGGTGAAGGCCGGGTGACGCGCCGGTTTGACGTAGGTCTTGAGCGACACGACGCTGGGCAGGCGGATGGCGAGCGAAGGCGAATGGATCACCCGGTCGTATTCCGACACGATGTTGACGCGTTCCAGAAACACCGCCTTGACGGTGTCCTGCCAGCACCACACCGAGAGAGGGTAATAGCTGAGCGGCCGGTAATCGGCGTTGAGCACCAGCGCTGGGCAACTCGCGGGGTTGATCGATGCGTGGTACACCTAGCTTGTCCCAACTGCGCCATCAGCCGACCTATAACGCCGCAAGCGGCAAATCGGATGCACTTACTATATCTGGTGGCGCTGGTCTGTGAAGGGCACTTATGCCGCAGGCAGCCCATTCATCTGGCGATAGTGCGCCCAGAGCAGCCGCGCCGCGACCGCCCGCCAGGGCCGCCACGGCTCGCCCAGCTGCCGCAGTTGCGCCGCCGTCGGCCGGGCGGCGAGGTCGAAGGCGGCTCCTGCTGCCGCCTGCAGCGCGAGGTCGCCGGCGGGCCACACGTCGCTGCGCCCCAGGCAGCTGAGCAGATAGATGTCGGCCGTCCACGGGCCGATGCCGTGCACCGCGGTCAGCATGGCGCTGGCCTCGTCGTCCGGCAGGGCCTCGAGGCGGCCGAAGTCCAGGCTGCCGGCCGCAATCGCTGCGGCGATGGCCCGCAGCGTTCGCACCTTGCCGCCCGACAGCCCGCAGGCGCGCAAGGTCTCGTCGCTCGCCGCCAGCAGTCGCTCGGCCTCGAACGGCGCCAGCTGGGCCTCGAGCCGCCCCCAGATCGCGGCCCCTGCGGCCAGCGAGATCTGCTGGTCGACGACGATGCGCAGCAGCCCCGCAAACCCTCCGCTCCTGCGCCGTACCGCCGGCAGGCCCGTCCTCGCGGCAATCGCCCCGAATCGCGGCTCCGCCCGCGCCAGCTCGGCCACGGCCGCGGCCACGTCATCGGCGGTTTCGATAGTGTGCATTGTTGTCAGGTGTATTCCGTCGCTCATCCCCGCGAAAGCGGGGATATTTCTCAATCCCTAAATTGACGTCCTCGGGCTTGATCCGAGGACCCATGGGCTTGCGTTCAGGCCCGCCCATGGATGCTCGGGTCAAGCCCGAGCAAGTCAAGAGGAGGTCGGGTCAGGATGCCGCCCGCCGTTCACGCACCCGCTCAAGCCGCATCGCTGCCGCCCTGTGCGCACAGGCGCTCGTCGACCAGCCGCACCACGTCGCCCATGATGACGGTCAGGCGGTAGTCCTTCGGGGTGTAGATGCGCGCCACGCCGAGCTGCCTGAGCACGTGGCCGTCCTCTTCGGGAATAATGCCCCCGACGACGACCGGAACATGCCCCAGGCCGTGCGCCTTCAGCCCGTTCATCACGTCGCGCACCAGCGACACGTGGCTGCCCGACAGGATCGACAGCCCGACGACGTGCACGCGGGCCCCCGCCGCCGCCTCGGCGAGATCCGCCGGGGTGAACCGGATGCCGTCGTAGATCACTTGCGCGCCGCATTCGCGCGCCCGCACCGCGATCTGCTCGGCACCGTTGGAATGGCCGTCGAGGCCGGGCTTGCCCACCAGCATCCGCAGCGGCTCGCCGAGCTTGCCCGACAGCGCCGCAATGGCGCGCCGCACTTCGTCGAGTTCCTCGCCGTCGATCGCGCTGACGCCTGCGATGCCGGTGGGCGCCCGGTACTCGCCGAACACGCGGCGCAAAGCATCGCCCCATTCGCCGGTCGTGACGCCCGCCCTGGCGCAGGCGATCGAGGGCTCCATGATGTTGCGATCCTCGCGCGCCGCGGCCTCCAGTTCGGCCAGGGTGCGGCGCACCGCGTCGCGGTCGCGGGCCTTGCGCCAGTCTTCGAGCTTCGCCACCAGGTCCATCTCGACGTGCTCCGACACCGTCGCCATGGCGAGGTCGGCGCCGGCGGCGAGCGGCGATGGCTCGGTCTCGGTGAAGGCGTTGACCCCGACCACCGTTTCCGCGCCCGACTCGATGGCCCGGATGCGCGCCGTGTTGGACGCCACCAGTTCCGCCTTCATGTAGCCGCTCTCGACGCCAGCGACCGCTCCGCCCATGGCCTCGATGCGGGAGACTTCGGCGAGCACGTCGCGTTTCAGCCGCTCGACCTTGCCGGCCATCACGGTGGAGCCGTCGAAGATGTCCTCGTGCGCCAGCAGATCGGTTTCGTAGGCGACGACCTGCTGCATTCGCAGCGACCACTGCTGGTCCCACGGCCGCGGCAGCCCCAGCGCCTCGTTCCAGGCGGGAAGCTGGACCGCCCGGGCGCGGGCCGACTTCGACAGCACCACCGCCAGCATCTCGATCAGGATGCGGTGGACGTTGTTCTCCGGCTGCTGCTCGGTGAGCCCCAGCGAATTCACCTGTACGCCGTAGCGGAAGCGCCTGAAACGTTCGTCCGTCACGCCGTATCGCTCGCAGCAAATGCCGTCCCACAGCTCGGCAAACGCGCGCATCTTGGCGATCTCGGTGACGAGTTTGAGGCCGGCATTGACGAAGAAGCTGATGCGCCCCACCGCCTGCTCGAAGTCCGCTTGCGGCAGCGACTTTCTCACCGCGTCGAGCACCGTCACGGCGGTGGCGAGCGCGAAGGCCACCTCCTGCACCGGCGTCGCGCCGGCCTCCTGCAGATGGTAGGAACACACGTTGATCGGGTTCCATTTCGGCATCTCGCGGCCGCACCACACGATGGTATCGCGGGTGAGCCTGAGCGAGGGCTCCGGCGGGAACACGTAGGTGCCGCGCGACAGGTATTCCTTGATGATGTCGTTCTGGATGGTGCCCGACAGCGCGGTCCGCGCCGCGCCCTGTTCGTCGGCCACCGCGGCATAGAGCGCCAGCAGCCAGGCGGCCGTGGCGTTGATGGTCATGGACGTGTTCATCTGCCCCAGCGGCAGGGCCTCGAACAGCTCGCGCATGTCGCCGATGTGGGAGATCGACACGCCGAGC
>DATKAZ010000094.1:0-2489 GCA_035514535.1 Gammaproteobacteria bacterium | reverse complement strand
AACCAGCGGCGTCACCTGGTTGCTGCCCTCGCGCATCGTCAGGATCCAGGCAAGCTTCAGTTTGCCGACATTGCCGCGGTCGACCTGCGCGAGCGGGCTGTAACCCTGCCCGTCGAGTGTGCGCCGCCAGTTCAGCCAGTCACCTGCAGGCGGGTCGAGAAGCATCCGTTCCGTCACGGGCACGAAGCCCGGGACTTCGCGGTTTAGAAAGCCCTGTGGCTGCTCTGCCTCGCTGGCGATGCTCCCCGCACCGCGCCAGGCTTGCCACCCGGCATCGGCGCCCGCGGCCCCAGTGCCTGCCTTCGCGGGATCCCATCCTGAGCCCAGCACCGCGCGCCCGATGATCAACGTGGCGTCGATGTCGAGCGCCTTGTCGCCGGCGGCCGCGCCATTCACGCGCAGCACGTGCGCCGCGATGGCGGCGCAGGTGTCGGCGGTCAACGATCCCGGAGCCTGCGGCGGCATGCGTTTGCAGATGTCGCCGGACAGTTCGGCGGCGGCCCGTCCGCCCCATTTCGCAAGGAAATTCGGTCCGGCGAGCTCGAGGCCGTGCCCGGTGCCGCGAAGGGTCGGGTGATGACATTCGGCGCAAGTCCGGTCATAGGCTTGCTTGCCTTCCGTCGCCTGGGCTTCGGTGTAGGAGCCTTCGAGTTTCGCGGGATCGGCGAGCGGCGCCTGCGCCCAGCACGCGGCGAAAGCGCCAAGCATCAGGCCCTTGCGCCACATCAGCGTCTGCCGCTCACTTGCGTGCAAATCCCGCCCGAACCGATTCCGGCATCTCGGGCGGGTAGTTCGGGTCTTTCATTGGCGCGAGGGTCGCAGGGTCAATCTCGCGGAATGCCGACACGCCGGCGGTGGGCGGGGCGGCGGCGATGCACTCGATGTGACGGCCGCGCGGCCAGGCCTTCGCCGCCAGGTCGTAGAGGCTCTTGACCGATGCATCGAAGTCGTCGGTCTCGAAGTCGTAGATCGCAAGGTAACGCGCCTGACTGTCGCGATCGAGATTGACGCATCGGCGCGCCGACACGAGTCCCTTTGCGCCCTGCAGGTCAGGCAGGTGCACGTGGGAATACCAGCGGTTGAATTCCTCCTCCCGGGCGGGATCCGTGCAGTTTGAGAAGACGTAGAGGCTGTACTTGGCCATGATCCCTCACACAATCCTTGTTGCCGGACAGCAAGAATAATCCTATACGGAAGCTCCGCGCGCTAGCCCGTCCGCCGCCGCGAGCGCGGCAATCGCGAGGCGCTCGCGGTCCCCGATGGTCTTCATCAGCGCCGGGGCGGCGAGCACACGAATCGCGGAGGGAAAGGTCGCTTTCGCATCGACCGGGTCGACCACGAAGGCATCGATGAGGTCCTCGTAGCCGCGTGCGACTCCTTCGGCACTCGACAACAACCCGAGCTCGCGCATCATTTTGGCGGCCGGTCCCTTGATAGCCTGCCCGGCGATGATCGGCGAGACGGCGACGACCGGCGCGCTTTGATTCGCGAGCGCTGCGCGGATCCCGGGGATGGCAAGGATGGGCCCGATGCTCAGCAGCGGATTCGACGGACCGATGATGATGGCGCGAAGCCGCGGATCGCTTAGAGCCGCCAGCACGGCCGCGGTGGGCGCCGCCGTGTCGGCGCCGTCGTAGCGGATCTCGTGAACCGGCGGTTCGCAGCGACAGCGGACGAAATAGTCCTGGAAATCCAGCCAGCCGTCGGGAGTGCGAAGCCGGGTCCGGACCGGATCGTCGGACATCGGCAGGACGCGCGGGCCGACTCCGAGCCGACAGGCCAGGTGCGCGGTGACGTCCGAGAGCGTGGCGCCGCCGGCCAGGCGCCGCGTCCGCTCGACATGCAGGGCGAGGTCGCCATCGCCGAGCCGGAACCAGGTTTCGCCACCGAGCCGTTCGAGCGCTTCCATGAATATCCAGGTTTCGTCGCGGCGGCCCCAGCCTCGCTCTGGGTCTAATAGGCCGGCCAGCGTGTAGAGGATCGTGTCGATGTCGGGAGAAATGGCGAGGCCCAGGTGTTCGAAGTCGTCTCCCGTGTTTGCGATGACGGTGAGCTGCGCGGGATCGAGGACGCGGGACAGCCCCAGCACGAACTTCGCGCCGCCGACACCGCCGGACAGCACGACCACCGCGCCTGTCACCGGAACAGATCCTCGTCGGCGGGCCGGATCAGCGCAGCGGCAGGCGCAGGCTCCCGGTCCCGCACGAGCCCGCGCACCACGACCACCGGTCGCCCTTCGTCGGCCTGGCCCATGACCAGCGAGGCAGCGGCCGCAATCTCGTCCGCATGGCCGACCACCGTGACGCGCAACGGCCTGCCGTAGAGATCGGGGTCGCCGCGAAGATCCTGGAGCGCCGGCAGGCCCGCACAACCGATGGCGACGCCGACCGTGCCCGTGCGCCAGGGCCGGCCAAAGCTGTCGCTGATGACGACCGCCACATCGCGACGGGTGCGCCGCTTTATGGCGGCTCGGAGCCTTTCGGCGCTTG
>DATKAZ010000093.1:0-3139 GCA_035514535.1 Gammaproteobacteria bacterium | reverse complement strand
GAGCTCGACGACGGCGAACAGGCCGCGGCCGCCGCGCACGTCGCCGATCACGGCGTGACGCGTCGCGAGCTCCTGCAGACCGGCGAACAGGCGCGCGCCGAGTTCGCGCGAGCGCCCGATCAGGTTCTCGTCGCGATATGCATCGATCGCCGCGATGCCGGCCGCGCAGGGCAGCGGATGTCCGCAATAGGTCAGGCCGGAGTAGAACATCTCGCGCTCGATGCGTCGCGCGATCTCCCCGCTCATCACGACGGCGCCCAGCGGCAGGGCGGCGCCGGTCAGTCCTTTCGCGAGCGTCATCAGGTCCGGGCGGCCGGCCTCGCCGTGACGTTGCCAGGCAAACCATTCTCCGCAGCGCCCGAAGCCGCTCATGACTTCATCCGCGATCAGGTACACGCCCTGGCCGCGTGTCGCGCCGCGAAGCAGCGGCCAGAAATCATCCGGCGGCACGATGCCGTTGCTGCCGGCATCGGTTTCCATCAGCACTGCCGCGACGCGTCCTTTGCCCTCCCTCGCAATGCAGTCCGTCACGGCATCGACCGCGCGTCGCGCGCAATCACCGGGCGTCGTGCTGCCGAAGGGGCAGCGGTACGCGTAGGGCGGCGGCACATGCCGCACGCCCCAGGCTTCGGCGTCGACCTGGTGCGCGGTGCGGGCGTCGCCCGAGAGCGCCATGTCCATGTAGCTCGCGCCGTGGTACGAGCGGTCGCGCGTCACCACGAGGCCGCGCGGCTTGCGCGAAGCTTGCCGTGCGATGCGCACCGCGTTCTCGTTGGCGTCGGCGCCGCCGAGCGTGAAGAACACGAGGCCGGCCTCGTAGCCGGACAATTCCAGCAGTCGCTCCGCGAGGACCTGGCGCGGCTCGGCGCCCCAGGCGCTCGTCACGAAGCACAGCCGGTCGGCCTGCGCCTTGATGGCCGTCACCAGGCGCGGATGCTGGTGGCCGAGATTGCTGCATTCGACGAGGCTCGACATGTCGAGCAGCTCGTGGCCGTCTTCGAGCAGCAGCCAGGCGCCGCGGCCGCCCACCACGCGCGGGGCATCCCAGTCGGCAGGCACACACCAGCTGTGCAGCACGAAATCGCGTTCAGAGGGCATCCGCTGATTGTCGCATGGAACAACTCAGGCGTTAGACTGGGCCCACACGGAGGTGGACAATGCGCATCCGGCCCATGGCGGCCATTCTGCTCGTGACGACGACGCTGCTGCTGCTGCAGGCCTGCGGCGAGCGGGCGCCCGAAGGCGCGACGGTGCTTCTGGCTACGCGCATTTATACGGCGCCCGACCAGCCGCCGATCGACGACGGCGCGGTGCTCATGAAAGACGGCCGCATCCTCGCGGTCGGTCCGGAGCGTTCGATCGCGACGCGCGGCGCCGGGGAACTGGCCGCCTGCGAAGGCGGCGTGGTGACTGCCGGCTTCCAGAACAGCCACGTGCATTTCACGGAGCCGAAGTTTGCGGATGCCGGAAACCGCCCGGCCGCGGAGCTCGCCGCGGCGCTCGAAGCGATGCTGACGCGATACGGATTCACGACGGTGCTCGATACCGCGTCCGACGTCGACAACACGATGGCGCTGCGTGCACGCATCGAAAGCGGCGACGTCGCGGGACCGCGCATCCTGACCGCGGGCTGGGCGCTGTTTCCGGCAAACGGCATCCCGTTTTACCTGCTCGACATGCCGGCGGAATTCCTGTCGCGGCTGCCGCAGCCCGCAACGGTCGAGGAGGCGCTCGCCAGCGTCCAGTCGAATCTCGACCGCGGGGCGGACACCACGAAACTGTTCGTGATGACGCCACTGCCTGAAGGTCAGGTCGCCTTCATGGAACCCGACATCGCGCTCGCGGCCGCTGACGAGACTCACCGGCGCGGGCTCCCGGTGATCGCGCACCCGACCGATATCGACGGCGTCAATATCGCGATCGAGGCCGGCGTCGACATACTCGTGCATACGACCATCGGCCAGGGCAGGACGATATGGGACGCGGCGCTGGTGTCGCAGCTCGTCGAACAGGACATCGCGGTCATCCCGACGCTCATGCTCTGGCCGTATGAACTGGAACGCGCGAAGGTGCCGGCCAACATGATCGATCTGGCGATCGGCGATGCCATCGGCCAGCTCCGCAGCTTTTCCGCTGCCGGCGGGCAGGTGCTGTTCGGCACGGATGTCGGCTACATGTCGGACTACGATCCGTCCGGGGAGTACCGGCTGATGGCGAGTGCGCTCGAGCCGATGCAGATCCTCGCGTCGCTGACGACCGCGCCCGCGGCACGCTGGAAGGAAAGCGCGCAGCGCGGCCGCGTCGCGGCAGGCCTGGCGGCCGATCTGGTCGTGCTCAAGTCGGATCCCGGCGTCAATACCGCCAGCTTCGCGAAAGTGCGCTGCACCATCCGCGGGGGTCGGCTCATTTACGCGCCCGCGCCGGCCGGCGATTAAGCGAGTTGCAAGAACGCCCGTCCGGGCGCAGGCTTACTGCATGACCTCGTCACCGCAGGTCAATCGGATTCTGGGCGCTGTCCTGTCGCTCGCCGTCGTCGTGAACGGGGCGACGATTCCGCCCGCGGCGGCCATGTCCGGAATGACCTCCCAGGGCGCCGGCGAGGTTCATGACGGCATGCCACGTGCCGCGTCCTGCGGAGAAAGCCAAGACCGGCCTGCCGACGACTGTTGCCAGCGATCCGGCTGCGATTGCAGCTGCTTTGTGCCCCACCTCGTAATTGGCGTTTGCGCCGGCGCGTCGCACCCTGCACCATCGGCAGCCGATCCACCGGCTTTCAGACACTCACTGCACCTCGCGGGCGCATTCGACGCGCCATTCCGTCCTCCCGCCTGACCGGTAATCCATTCGATTGCACATGAACCCGGGCCCACGTCGGGCCCGCAGGCTCGCGCGGGAAACGGATCATTCGTCACGCCGGCGGCCCGTCCGGTCGTCGTTGACGCAAACTGAGGAGTGCAACGTGCTTCGAGACACGCGGTCAGGAGGCTGTCGGCGCGGCGGCCTGCTAATGGGCTTGATCCTGGTTTGCGGGATCGCCGTGGCCAATGGAGCCGAGAACCCGACAAGAAATGAATCTCAACTTGCGGCGCTCGTGGCGGAGGCGCTCGCCAACAATCCCGAGATCGCGGCCGCGCGCGAC
>DATKAZ010000092.1:0-44248 GCA_035514535.1 Gammaproteobacteria bacterium | reverse complement strand
CCCTCTCCTCGATGCGCTCGAGCACCCAGGAGTTGCGCATGGCCGTGAATGCGGAGGAGAAGGTCAGTGCCGGGCAGCTGGCCCAGGCGCTTTTGGACTCGGTTTCTTCCAACCCGGCGTCCACGCCGGTCGTCGGCGACGTAGGGCGTCGCGTCTGCACGCCGCTCATCGCGGGCAATACGCCATGCGACGAATACACACTGACATTGCCGGCCGACGTCACGACCCTCATGCCGGCCGAAGAGCGCTTCGTAGCCGTAGAACGCCTCGGGGCGGAATCGCGTCCCTGTCCGCGTGGCATGGGCATGAGCCTGGTGGGCTTCGGCTGCGCTGCGTTCCGCGTCCATTCGCAATACGACGGCAGCGCACAACGGCGCAGTCGCGCCGACCTCAACGAGGGCGTCCTCGTCGCAGTGCCCACGAGCTAGGGCTTAAGAGGAATCCGATATGAACATGCATCCGCTTCGCACCGCGCTCCTTTCCGCCGCGCTGGTCATACTCTCTGCCCCGCCCGGGCCGGTCCTGGCGGACGATGCCGAGATCTATACCAATACGCGGGATCTGCCGCCGGACTCCCAGCCGCTGGTCATGTTCAGCCTGGATTACCGGCCGAACCTCGGCTCCACAGTGTGTACCCAGGGTGAATGTCAGTTCCTCGTCGACGCGGGCGTGCTCGAGGCGAAGGACAGCTATACGTTCTTCGACATGCTGCGCGCTTCGCTCAAGCTGGTGATGGAGCCGTTGTCGGGTGTGAAAATCGGACTGATGCTGAACCACCAGTACGTGAACAAGTGCGAGGGCCCGAGTGGCGCCGTTCCCGGCTGCTCCAACGGCGGCTATATCGCCATGGGCTTCAAGGAATTCCAGCTGGGCGACACGAACGGCGCCAAGGCTGCATTCCACTCGATCCTGGAGACTATGCCGGCACCGGACGACAGCCCGTCCGGACCGAGCCACCCCTACCAGGGGCGCGAACTCTTTTACGAGTTCTACCGCTACCTGACCGGGGGCGACGTGTGGAACGGCATGAACGGCTTTACCAGCTACGACCACAATACCGGCAACAACGCCATCAACCTGGTGCCGGAATATGTCGCTCGCTGGACCGGCACTCCGTCCGCCTTGATCAACGGCTTCGGCCCGGACCCGACCGTCATCCAAGGCGCCTTGCTCGCCGATTCGGCGGTGGGCACGTTTACGGACGTCGGCAACTATATCAGCCCGCTCACCGGCCTGGGCGACTGCAGCAAGATCTACACCGTCAACTTCATGTTCCAGGTCTCGCAGCAGGAGGCCAATTCCAATGACACGATCCAGGCCGATATCGGCCTCTCGAAGAACTGCCAGGGTGTCGGTTGCCAGTTTGCGAAAATGATCGAATACCTCAATCGTACCGACCTCTCGGCCACCGTGGCGGGTGACCAGAAAGTCACCTCCTACTTCCTGGGCGCCCCGCCGCAGGTCTATAACAACACTTTCGCGGCCTACGCGCAGGCCGGCGGCACGGGCAGCGCCCTGCCGATCACGGAAAATCCGGAAGAGATGGTGGCCCTCCTGGCAGACATCTTCAAGCAGATCCTCTCGGTCAGCACGACCTTCACGTCCGCGGCACTGCCGGTCAACACCTTCGACCGAGCGCAGGTGCTGCGAGATGTGTTCCTGGCGCTGTTCCAGCCACAGGTTGACGATTACCCGGCGGCGAACAGCTACTGGTGGGGCAATATCAAGAAGCTGCGCCTGGCGGGCGCAGGGACGGCCGACGACGTGCTGCGCCTCGTCGATGCCAACGGGAATCCCGCCATCGCCGCGGACGGCCGGATCCGCTATGACGCCACCACATTCTGGACCGACCCGCTGGGCGCGGATGTGCTGAACTCGGCGCGGGATCCGGATGAGAATGCCGTGGATGGCAAGGACGGCCGCTCGGTGAACCGCGGCGGTGCCGGACACAAGAAGCCCGGCTATCCGCGGTATCTGGACCACAATCCCGAACGACTAAATCCCATCGCGGCCGGTATCCAGGCCGAGAGCGGCCCACGGCGGATATTCTATGATTCCGGACCGGGGAGCCTGGCCCCGCTCGAGGCCACGGATTCCGTGGCATTGGCTCTGCAGGCGGCGATCGGCGCGACGGACCAGACCGAGGCGATGCAGGTCATTAAGTTCATGCGTGGGCTCGACCCCATCGCCGAAGATCCCCTGGTTGATCCCGACGTGGTCCCCATGCCGTGGATGTTTGGCTCCGTCATGCACTCACGACCGCTGATCGTCAACTATGGTGCGCTCGGCGATTACACGGAGGAGAATCCGCTGATCTACATCGCGGCGGGCGGCAATGACGGCGCGCTGCGTTTCATCCTCAATACCAGCAGCTCGGGCGTGGAGCTCGGCCAGGAAATCTGGTCCTTCCTGCCGACCGAAGTGATGGGTAACGTCCGCAGGATGGTCCGGCAGGAAGGGCCGCAGTTCGACGGCGAGTCGACGATCTACGGCTTCGACGGGCCCGCCACGCTGTATGTTGAAGACCGCAACGGCGATGGTACGATCGAAAGCAACCCGGCCGTGGGCCAGCCGGATCGTGCCATCATCTACGCGGGCCTGAGGCGTGGTGGGCGCGCCTATTACGCCCTCGATGTCAGCACTCCCGGGCAGCCCGAGTTGCTGTGGCGCATCGTCGGCGGGGAGACGCCCGGGTTCGAGCAACTCGGCCTTGCGTTCTCGCAGCCGCAGATCGGCAAGATGGACGTGGATAACGACGGCGTCCCCGAGCCGGTGGTGATCTTCGCCGGCGGCTACGATCGCCAGTACGACAACGAAACCGGTGCGATCAGCAGCCCGGTCGGCAACAGCATCTATGTGGTGCACGGCCTCACGGGCGCGCTGGTTCATCGCGTCGAGCATTTGCAGATGGTCGACAGCATGCCGTCCACGGTTGCCGCGGTGGATACGGCCGGCGACGGCCTGCTGGACCGCATCTACGTCGGTGATCTCGGCGGGCGCGTCTGGCGCGTCGACATGACCCCATCGGGTACCCCGGCAGACTGGACGATTTCGCTGCTTGCGGATCTCGGCCGCCATGCCGCCGGTACCGCTCCGGGCAGTGTGAACGACCGCCGCTTCTTCAACCAGCCCGATGTCGTGCAGACCAAGGAAAGCTTCCTGACCGGGGAGGCCGAGTCGACCACCATCCAGTACGATGCCGTGCTGCTCGGCAGCGGGGATCGCGAGAATCCGCTCTACAACGTGCCGAACAACTGGGTCTTCATGATCCGGGATTTGAACACGGGCATCCTCGCGGAAGGTGTAGACACCAGTTACAAGATGGAGGACCTCACGGACGTCACCCATGTGACCGGTCAGGAGATCCCGATCGACAGCGCTGGATGGAAGCTGCAGCTGACTGGAACCGGGGAGAAGAATCTGTCCGCGGTGCTGACAGTCTCGAACACCGTGTTCTTCACGACGTACCTCCCGCCGGGCGCCAGCGACGCGGATATCTGCGGGCCGGCCGAGGGCTCCGGCAGGCTCTACATGGTTTCGTTGCTGAACGCGAATCCGCCGCAAAACTGGGGCGAGCCCATCGATAGCACGGACACCACCGGGGTGCATTCGGATCGCTGGACGGATCTTGCGGCCGGAGGTATTCCCTCCGAGGTCGTGTTTATCCCGCCAAACCGCGTGATGGCGGGGCTCGAGGATCCGGTGGCGGTACCGATTACGACCCGCTGGCGCACCTTCTGGTACCTGGAAGAGGATCCGGTGCAGTGACCGGGGACACGAGCATGAGGGTTGGAGCAATGAACAGGATCCGTGTGCCTGAAGGGGCGCGACAGCAGGGGTTCACGCTGATCGAGCTGATGATCGTCGTGGTGGTGGTCGCGATCCTGGCGGCGCTCGCCTTCCCGCAGTACCGGGACTACGTGCTGCGGTCCAACCGGGCCGTGGCGAAGAGCGCGCTGACGCAGATCGCAGACCGGCAGGAACAGTTCTACGTCGCCAACAAGAGTTACGCGACTACCCTGACGGCCCTCGGGTATGTGGCCGATCCCCTGTTCGTGGACCGCGGCGGGCAGCGCAGCGGTACCGACGGCGGGGCTGCGATCTACCAGGTCACGGTCGCACGCCCAGATGTCGCGAGCTTCACGGTTACGGCCAACGTGAGAAACGCACAGGCGCAGGACACCAAGTGCACCAGCTTCACGCTCAACCAGGCCGGGCAGCGCACGGCGACGGGCAGCGGCACGGACTGCTGGTAAGCGACTGGCCGGTGGCTACCCCCCGGCCAGCAGCTCGCGCAGGTTCGTGATCGCCTGGTTGGCACGCGACAGGTAGGACGCCATCACGAGCGAGTGGTTGGGAAAGATCCCGAAGCCGCTGCCGTTGAGCACCATCGGGCTGCGCATCGGCGCCAGGCTCGATTCCAGTTCGCGGATGACCTGCCGCAGGCTCACGGCCGCGTTCTTGTCCTCCAGCACGTGGCGGAAGTCGTACTCGATCGCGCGCAGGAAGTGCAGCAGCGCCCAGGCTGTGCCGCGCGCCTCATAGAACACGTCATCGATCTCGAGCCACGGGGTCTTCACCTCGATCCGGTCCGCGCGCTGCTGGCTCGCGTCCGCGGCCGCTTCGCCCGCCAGGTCCGTGTTGACGCGCACCTGCCCGACACTGGCCGAGAGCTGCTGCGAGAGGTTGCCGAGCCGCTTTTCGACCACGGCCAGCCACTCGCGCAGGTTGTCGGCGCGTGCGTAGAAATTGGCATCCGGTTCCGCGTCGTCCAGCAGGCGCCGCTGGTAGCTCTCGACGTGGCGGATGCCCTGGCGGTAGCGGCTTTCGCTCGACGGCAGGATCCAGCTGTTGTTGTCGAAATTGAAGTTTGGCTCCGCCTCGGCGAGATCCTTGTCCTCGACGGACTGGGTCTGCGAGCGACTGAAGTCGTTGCGCATCACGCGGGAGAGGTCGCGCACCTGGACCAGCACGCCAAACTCCCAATTTGGCATGTTGTCGAGCCACAGGCCGGGTGGCATGACGTCATTCGTCAGGTAGCCGCCTGGTTTCTCAAGCAGCGTGCGCGATACGCGCAGCAGCGTGCTGGTCGTGGCGTAGCCGGTCACCGCCGGGCGACCGTCCTGTTCCCAGTCGACCCAGAATACCCCAGGCTCGCGCGACCAGTACCAGCCGACCAGCAACAGCAGGAGCAGCAGCACGCCGCCCGTGACGCCGCCGATCCTCACCAGGGCGCGGCGGTTCTGCGATGCCTTGTGCCGCACGCCCGAGCCAAAGCCTTTCATGTCCATGGACACTCTCCGTGGTAATTCGCCAAGTCTACGCCGTGGTGTCAGATTGTGACGCATTGCGTCACCCGCCATAATCGGACAAAGACCTGTATATTACTGTTTTTATTTAAAATGTGCGTCCTGGCACGCTTCCTGCAACTTTCCTCGCAAGTGGATTTGCCGGGGGTCCGAGATGGACAGAGAACTCATCGCGCTGCTGCCGCAGGATGATCGAACCGACGGCCGGCGAGTGGCCGAGGCGCTGGTTCGGTTCGCGGACGGGCGGATGGCGATCGAGGAACTCCACGAGGATGCGTCGAAGGCGGATGTACCGCCGGCGCGCTTCCGTCGCTCTCAGCCCATCATCGACCCCTCGACCCGCGAGGTCATCGGCTACGAAATGGAACAGGTTCTCATGCAGGCTCGTGCCTGAAGCACCGCCTGCACACGACTTCGACTCCCCCCTTGGCGCCGCGATCCTTCGGGATCAACCAGCGGCGCTTTTTTTTGCCTGCTATTTGCCCCGCCCGTGCGGCTCGTCCAGATCCAGCCGCGGTCCGACCGGGACGATGCCCGTCGGGTTGATCATGCGGTGGCTGAAATAGTAATGCTGCTTGATATGTCGGAAGTCGACCGTGGGCTTGACGCCCGCCAGCTGGTAGAGCTCGCGCGCGTAGCCTGACAGCTGCGAGTAGTCGCGGATGCGGCGCAGGTTGGCCTTGAAATGGCCGAAGTAGACCGCGTCGAATCGCAGCAGCGTCGTGAACAGCCGCCAATCCGCTTCCGTGATCTGCTCGCCGAGCAGGTAGCGCCGCTGCGCGAGCCGCTCGTCGAGCCAGTCGAGTGTTTCGAACAGCGCGGCGAAGGCCTTCTCGTAGGCTTTCTGGCTGGTGGCGAAACCGCAGCGATAGACACCGTTGTTGACGTAGCGGTAAACGCGGGCGTTGACCTCGTCGATTTGTGCACGCAGCCCCTCTGGACTGTAGTCGACGTCCGACGAGGCGCATGCCGCGAAGGCGCTGTTCAGCATGCGGATGATGTCCGCGGACTCGTTGCTGACGATCGTGTTGCGCTGCTTGTCCCAGAGCACCGGCACGGTGACCCGCCCGGAGTAGTCGGGCTTGGCGCGCACATAGACCTCGTACAGGTAATCGCTGTCGAACAGCGGGTCGCCGGCGGTGAACTCGCCAGCGTCGCAGGGCGCGAACTGCCAGCCGTTCTCGAGCATGTGGGGATGCACCACGGAGACGCTGATGGCGTCCTCGAGGCCCTTGAGCGCCCGGAAAATCAGTGTCCGGTGGGCCCACGGGCAGGCGAGGGAGACGTACAGGTGATAGCGGCCCGGCTCTGCCGCGAACCCCCCGTCGCCGCTCGGTCCCGGCGAGCCGTCGGCCGTGACCCAGTTGCGGAACGCTGAATCCTGGCGGACGAATTCGCCACCCGTGGACGCCGTGTCATACCACTCGTCGCGCCACTCGCCGTCTACAAGCCGACCCACGTCAACTACCGCTCCCCACGCAGCGTTTAAGCTGCATGCAAGTCAGAAATCGAGGAGCCTATTATGACCGATCAGGATTACGCCGCCCTGCGCAAGCGCATCACGACGGCCAACGCCAGCCTGAAGACGGCCCAGCCCGACACGCTCAAGGGCTTCAACCTGATGCATGCCCAGGCCATGCAGGACGGCGCGCTGGATGCCAGGACCAAGGAGCTGATCGCCGTCGCGCTGTCGGTGGGGTCGCGCTGCGATCCCTGCATCGCGTTCCATTTGCCCGCCGCCTTGCGGCGTGGCGCAACGCGCGAGGAGGTCATGGAGGTCCTGGCTGTCGCGGTGATGATGGGCGGGGGGCCGTCGCTGATGTACGCCGCGCACGTGATCGAGGCGCTGGACGAGGAACAGGGCCCGGCCTGACCGCGGCGCGCGGCCAGGGCCGGGCCGCGGCCGTCAGGCGCCGAAGCCGAGGAACAGCGCCGCGGTGGCATGGAGCGCGGCCCAGGAGGTCGCGAAGCCACGCCCGGGCGCAGCGTCGGACGAAGCACTCCGCAGCACACCCCACACGACATGCACCAGCAGCGCGCTGGCCGCGGGACCCGCCGCCGCCAGGGCGACGCCCGCCGCGGCCGCGGCGGCGGCGAGGTCCAGCGCCGCCGCGCCGGGCCGCCCCGAGATCATCGCCGTGCCCAGGTAAACGAAACCGGCGCCGCCGCCCAGCGCGAGCACGAGGGGTTGGGCGAACGACCCGGTGAGCATGATCAGTACGGCGATGAGCAGGCCCCCCAGGGCAGCAATGGCCGGGGCCCACGAACCCTGCAGCGGGCGGGCCGGCGCCACGGCGGGCCGTGCGAACGGGGCCAGCGGCTCGAGTCCGTCGTCGGCGGTGAAATCCCGGGTCCAGTTGAGCGCGTACATGGCGACTCTCCTCGGGTGATGCCCTTTAAAGCAGGGCTTACTTATTAATAAGTAAGTGTCTGTCTCAAAAAAAGTCAGCGGTTGCGGATCGGGTCGAGCCCGAGATCGCGGCGAATCTGCCCGGCGACGTCGTGCATCGCCTGTTCGCCGCAAACGCGTGCGAGTTGCCGTGCGCCCTGCAGGGTCGCGACGATCTGGCGCGCCTTGGCGGCCGGCTCCCCGTCGAACCGGAACCGGCCCTGTTCGCGGCCCTCCGTGCAGACGCGCGTCATCCAGGTCAGCAACTCGTCCAGCAAGCGGCGGCCCGCCACGCGGACCGGTTCCGGCAGCGAGAAGAAGTCGGCCGACAGCGCCCCGACCGGGCACATCGTGTGCTCGAGGCTGCATTCCGTCGTCGAGAAGCTGATGAAGCCCTCGAGTTGCGCGACGGGATCGCCATGCCCCGCCATGAACGCCGCCGTCCGGTCGCGCAGGATGCCGCGGAACTTCTCGATGATCGCCACGGCCAGGTCGGCCTTGGCGGGGAAGTGGTAATGCACGGCCGCGTTGCGGATGCCCAGCGGTCGGGAAATATCCTGGTAGCTGAAGCCGTTGAAGCCGCGGCTGCGCAGCAGGCGGTCGGCCGTCGCGAGGATTTTTTCGCGGGTGTCGGTCTGGGCAGCCATGGACGGTCTCCGAAAGGACTGACTTATTAGTAAGTCAGTTTAATCGTCGTGTCAACCCTCAATGGAGGCGCAGACCTTGAATCTTTCAGCTGAGCGACGCGTTCCAGTGGGTCAGCCAGGCGGCCAGGGCCTCCGGCTGCATGGGGCGGGCGAGGAAGTAGCCCTGGCCTTCGTCGCAGTCCAGCTCGGAGATCAGGTCCCAGTCCTCCTGGCGTTCGACGCCCTCGGCGACCACCCGCATCCCGAGCCTGTGGCCGAGCTCGATACTGGATTCGACGATGGCGCGCGCCTCGGGGTCCCGTGCCGCGTGGCGCACGAAACTCTGGTCGAGCTTCATCTCGCCGTAGGGGATTTCATGCAGCTGCGTCATGGTCGAGTAGCCGGTGCCGAAATCGTCGATGGACAGCTGGAAGCCATGCAGCCGCAACCGGGTCAGCGTGTCCAGCGCCGCGGTCGCGTCTTCCGTCAACCAGGTTTCCGTCACTTCGAGGATGATTCGCTCCGGCGGCAAGTACAGGTCGCCCGCCCAGCGTGCCAGCTTGCCGGGGAGATCGAGGTCCGACAGCAGCAGGGGAGAGATGTTGACCGCGACCTGCACAGGGAGGCCCTCCGCGTACCAGCGCGAGCCCCACAGGAAGGTCTCGCGCACGACGGTCTCGGTCAGTTCGCCGATGAGGCCGGATTCCTCGGCGAGCGCGAGGAATGCGGACGGCCGCAGGATGCCGCGATCCGGATGATCGAGGCGCACCAGCGCCTCGACGGCCACGAACTGCAGGCTGCGCACGTCGATCTTCGGCTGGAACCAGGTCTTGACGAGCCCCTGGCGCAGGCACTCGCGGAGATCGTCGCGGGCCATCTGCACCGACAGCACCAGCGTCTCGGGGTCGAGTTCCGGTTCAGGGTGCAACAGCAGGGCGCCGATCTGGGCCATGCTGAACGGCTGGCTCAACGCGCCGATCACGCGCAGGCCGCGCGCGCGCGCCAGGCGGCTGGCCGCGCTCAAGACGCGCGGGTCCGCATCGCTGGTCAGGACCAGGCCGGCCTTGCAGCGGTGCTCGGCGAGGAAGCGGATGGCCTCAATCCCGTCGGTGCTCGCCAGCGGCAGGGAGAGGCAGATCAACTTCAGGCCGGGTTGCCACCCGGCCGTGAACTGCAGGAAGTCGCTGACCACCCGCGGCTGGAAGCCGCGGCCCGCGCAGTATTCCGCCAGCGCGGCCTGCCCGGAAGGGTCGGACTCCAGGATGAGGAGGTCCGCGCTCACGGGATCACTCCCGATCCCCGAGCGGCGGGACCGGCCGACACGGAGTCACCGCGAAAGCCATCCATGTGCGTGTCCTGCGGGCAGTTTGACGTCAGGAGAGCATAGACCAGGCGCCGCGAGGCGAGGCCACAACAGTTCACAGTTTGCGCCTGTGGTGCCGCGAATCGCGTGCGTATAATTGCCAGTTCGCCGTCCCGGCAGGGACTGTCCCACAGGAGCGAGGCGATGTTTCGGATGGTAGGCCAGCGACTCGATCGCCTCGCGCGCATCGACGAGGACTGCCTTTTCGGAGGCGGGCGGGGGATCGAAAAAGAATCTCTCAGGGTCGCGCCCAATGGACGTATCGCGACGACGCCGCATCCCCAGGCGCTCGGCGCAGCCCTCACTCATCCCTGGATCACGACGGACTACTCGGAGGCCCTGCTCGAGTTCGTCACGCCGCCGCAGTCCAGCTGCTGGGAGACGCTGCAGTTCCTGTGTGACATCCACCAGTTCGTCTATCCGCGCCTGCCGGAAGACGAGATGCTCTGGGCCACCAGCATGCCGTGTGCGGTCGGGGGCGACGCGAGCATCCCGGTCGCCGACTACGGCAGCTCGAACGTCGGGCGGATGAAACACATCTATCGCCTCGGCCTCGGCTATCGCTACGGGCGCGTCATGCAGACCATCTCCGGCGTGCATTTCAATTACTCGTTCCCGGAGCGTTTCTGGAATGCGTTCCGCGAAGCAGAGGGCTGGGGCGGAGGGGAGCGCGAGTTTCGCGACCAGATGTATTTTGCGCTGCTGCGCAATTTTCGCCGCTTCGGCTGGATCGTCCTCTACCTGTTCGGTGCCTCGCCCGCGGTGTGCAAGTCCTTCCTCGGGGGTCGTGATCCCGGCCTCCCGGCCTTCGATGCGGCGACCTGCTACGGCCCGCACGCCACGTCGCTGCGGATGAGCGACCTCGGCTACCGCAACACCAGCCAGGCCGGGATCCAGCTGTCCATGAACTCGCTGGATGAGTACATCGCCGGGCTGGAAGGTGCGATCCGCTCGCCGTGGCCACCCTACGAGAAGATCGGCGTGACCGTGAACGGCGACTGGCGGCAACTCTCCACGAACGCGCTGCAGATCGAGAACGAGTATTACGGGTTCATCCGGCCCAAGCAGCCGATCCTGACGGGGGAACGGCCGACGCTCGCGCTGCGCCGTGCGGGCGTCGCCTACATGGAGGTGCGCGCGCTGGATGTCAGCCCTTACGATCCCGCCGGTGTCAGCCAGAACGAGCTGCGTTTCCTCGAGGCATTCCTGGCGTTCTGCATGCTGCACGACAGCCCGTTGATCGCCGCAGGCGAGATGGAGCGGCTGGAGGACAATCACGCGCGGGTCGCAGTGACGGGACGCAGGCCGGACCTTCCGCTGGTCATCTCGGAAATCGACAAGCCGCTGGCCGAGTGGGGCAGGGAGCTATGCCGCCAGCTGGTGCCGATCTGCCGCATGCTGGACCGCGACGACCCGGCACACTCGTACTCCGCGGCCCTGGAGATGCAGGCCGCGAAGGTCGAGGATGCGACGCTGACGCCCTCGGCCCGGATCCTAGCGGAGATGCGCCAGGAACAGGAATCGTTCTTCCAGTTTGCGCTGCGCATGTCGCGCGAGCATCGTGAGTATTTCGCCGCCCTGCCGCCGATGTGTCGTGGGCGTCTGGAGGAGTTCCAGGCAGAGGCCGAGCGGTCGCTGCAGGCACAGCGTGAAATCGAGGCGAGCGACGCGGAACCCTTCGAGCAGTACCTGGCGCGTTATTTCTCGGGGGGGGCGCCTGGATGTTGGTGAGCATCGGCTACCTGGCGGTGGGTTTCGTGCTGCTCTATGTGGGCGGCGAGGGCCTCGTACGCGGCGCGGGGAGCATCGCGCTGCGCCTCGGCATGAGCCCGTTCATCATCGGCATGACCATCGTGGCGTTCGCGACCAGCACGCCGGAACTCGCCGTCAGCCTGCAGGCCGTCGCCTCGGGTGTGGACGACATCGCCATCGGTAACGTCGTCGGCTCGAATATCTGCAACATCGGGCTGATACTCGGCATCTGCGCCGTGATCCGGCCGGTCGAAATCCAGATGCGAATCCTGCGCCTCGACATCCCATGGATGATTTTCGTCTCCCTCCTGCTGGTCGCGTTTCTCGGTGACGGCCACATCAAGCGCCCGGCCGGCCTCGTGTTCCTCGTCGGGCTCGTCGTGTTCCTCTACTGGAACATCCAGGTGGGCCGCAAGGAACAGGAAGAAGAGCGGGTCCGCCAGGAATTCGAGGGGATCGTGCCGTCCCTGCATCGCGCGGCCTGGATCGACTGGTTGCTGATCGCCGGCGGGGTCGTCGCGCTGGTGCTGGGCGGGGCGGCATTCGTACGCGGCGGCATCAGCCTCGCGGAGGTGCTCGGCATCAGCTCCGCCGTGATCGCGCTCACCGTGGTGGCGATCGGGACCAGCCTCCCCGAGCTCGCGACCAGCGTCGTCGCGTCACTGAAGGGTGACGCCGATATCGCGGTCGGCAACATCATTGGCTCGAACTTCTTCAACATCCTCGCGATCCTCGGCATCACGGCCGTGCTTCACCCGCTGGATCGCGGCGGCATCACGATGGTCGATCTCTCGGTGATGCTCATTTTCGCGCTCTTGCTGTTGCCGCTGCTCATGGTGCGCCAGCGCATCGGCCGGCCCGAGGGGCTGGTGCTGATCACCGGTTATATCGCCTACATAGGCTGGCTGGCCGGCAGCGCCTGAGTCCGTCGGGCGCTATTCTTCGGCGAAGATCGCCACCCGCCGGCCGCCTGCATTGGCATGGCCGCGGTACATGCCTTCCGTGCTGAACAGCAGGCTGAAGCGGCCCGCGCCATCGACGACGATGACGCCGCCGGTCCCTCCCAGCGTGCGGATCTCGTCCAGCACCGTGGCAGCGGCGTCCCCGGGCGCGGCGTCCGCCAGCGCCATGCGCGCGCAAATCGTGCGGGCGGCGGCGACACGGATGAAGTATTCGCCGTCGCCGGTCGCGGACACCGCGCAGTCGCGCTCCGCCCAGGTGCCGGCGCCGATGACCGGCACGTCACCCAGCCGGCCGTAGCGTTTCGCAGTCGTGCCGCCGGTCGATGTCGCAGCGGCCAGGTGTCCGGCGGCATCCAGCGCGACGGCGCCGACGGTGCCGAGCCTGCCGTCGGCCTGCCCCGCCGGGAGCGCCCCGCGCAGCGTCGCGCGCTGCAGCTGCTGCCAGCGACGCTCGGTCCAGAACCACTCGGCCGGTTTCAGTTCGAGGCCCTGGTCGATGGCGAACTCCAGCGCGCCCGGCCCGGCGAGAAACACGTGCGGCGAGGCCTCCATCACGCGGCGGGCGAGGAGCACCGGGTGGCGCACCGAGCGCACGCCGCCGACCGCGCCCGCCGCCTGGGTCGTGCCGTCCATGACGGAGGCGTCCAACTCATGGCGTCCGTCTGCGGTGAACACCGCGCCGCGCCCCGCGTTGAACAGCGGCGAGTCCTCCATCGGCAGGATCGCCGCCGTCACCGCGTCGAGTGCGCTGCCCCCGTCCGCGAGCACTCGCCAGCCGGCCTCCAGGGCCTCGTGCAGCGCGGCCTCGTAGCTCGCCTGGTCCGCGGCGCTCATCTCGGCGGCCCGCAGGGTCCCGGCGCCACCGTGAATAACCAGCACGGGCTGCGCGGCGGCCGCGGCGCCGGTGGCCAGGGCGAGAAAAACAACGACGCTTACGGCTCTGTTCACGGCAGTCCTCCCGGGTGAGGCGGGCAGGATAGCGCCGCGAGGGGCTTGCAATAAATTAATGAATTAATTAATTTACGCCGTAATGACGCAGGAGCCTTCCGCATGACCACGAAGCACGTTACGCCGGCGCGGCGGGTGGGCCGGCCGGCCGAGCACAACCGCCGCGAGGTGCGCGCGCGCCTCGGCGCGGCCGCCCGCGAGTTATTCGCCCGCCAGGGTTTCGAGGCCGTGTCGTTGCGACAGGTCGCGGCTGCCGCGGGCGTGACTCCCGCGATGGTGCATTACTATTTCGGCGGCAAGCAGGGACTGTGGCTCGCCGTCCTCGAGGACTACCTCGAGGAGGCGCTGGGCGGAATGCTGGCCGCCCGCGAAAAGATCGAGGGTCCGGGCGGGCTCGCGATCTACCTGTCCATGCACACGGCCCTGCTGGGGCGACAACCCTGGGTGGCGCCGCTGTTGTTCCGCGAAGTCATCCTCGGCGGCGGCCCGGGCGCGGAGTTCGTGCGGCGCTTCCCTGCCCGGCTGCGCGACATGTTGCGCCGGGCCATCGTGCGGGCACGCGAACGCAAGGAAATCTCGGCCGAACTGGACACCGACCTGCTGGTGCTCTCGCTGCTTTCGGCCGCGGTGTTCCCGTTCCTGCTTCGCCCCATGGTGGAAAAAGTCCTCGGCACCCCGGTGGACGCCGCCTTCGCCACGCGCTGGGCCGCCCATGCCGGGCGGCTGTTTCAGCAGGGGGCCGGGCCATGAGCCGTCCGCTGCTCCTGGCGATGTCCGCCCTTGCGCTGGCCGCCTGCGGCGGTGACGGCACCGGCCTGCCGGCAGTCGGCACGCTGGAGCGGGACCGCATCGAGATCGTCGCCGAGGCGCGCGAAACCCTGCTCGAGGTCGCCGTGCGCGAGGGCGAAGAGGTTGCCACCGGAGATCTGCTGGCGCGCCAGGACGACGCCAGGCTGCAGACCGCCGTGGCGCACGCCCAGGCCGTGCGCACGCGGGCCGCCCGCCGCGTCGACGAACTGGTCCGCGGGCCGCGCCGCGAGGCGATCGCCGAGGCGCAGGCCGGCCTCGACGGGGCTCGCAATCGGCGGGTCGTCGAGCAGCGGGAATACGAGCGGGTCGAGGAACTGGTCGAGCGCGGCCTGCTCAGCGCGACCGAGCTGGACGGGGCGCAGCTGCGGCGGGACTCCGCGGCAGCGGAGCTGCGCCAGTGGGAGGCGCGTGTCGAGGCGCTGCTGGAAGGGACGACCGTCGAGGAACTCGACCAGGCGGCCGCGGCGCTTGCGGAGGCGGAGGCGCGCCTCGCCGACGCGCGCCTGGCCGTGGAACGGCTCACGCTGCGCGCGCCGCGGGCCGGCGTCGTGGAGGCGATTCCCTACAAGCGCGGCGATCGGCCGCCGCCGGGTGCAGTCGTCATCGTGATGCTGGTCGACGAAGCGCCCTACGCGCGCGTCCACCTGCCGCAGGCCGTCCGCGCCGGCGTGCGCATCGGCATGACCGCGGCAGTGCGCGTCGACGGGTTCGAGCGCGCGTTCGCGGGCGAGTTGCGAGCGGTGGCGGCGGAGGCCGCCTTCACGCCGTACTTCGCGCTGACCGAGCGGGACCGCGGCCGGCTGAGTTACCCGGCCGAGGTGGTGTTGACCGAAGCGGCGGCGCGCGAGCTGCCCACGGGCCTGCCGGTCGAGGTCGACTTCCCCGACCTGGTGCCGCAATGACCGCCACGGCGGCGATCGTCGCGACGGGGCTGACGCGTCGCTTCGGCGACCTCGTCGCCGTGGACCATCTCGACCTGAGCATTCCGCGCGCCCGGATTTATGGCTTCCTCGGCCCCAACGGCTCCGGCAAGTCCACCACCATCCGCCTGCTGTGCGGCTTGCTGCTGCCCTCGTCGGGCAGCGTGACGGTGCTCGGCCATGCCGTTCCCGGCGAGGCCGAGATCGTGCGCCGCCGGATCGGTTACATGACGCAGCGCTTTTCGCTGTACGAGGACCTCTCGGCGCTCGAGAACCTCGACTTCGTCGCCGAGATCCATGGCCTGCCCGCGCGCGAAAAGCGCGCCAGGCTTGCCGCGGCCATGGCGGAATACCGGCTCGAAGAGCTGGCGCGGCAGCGTGCCGGGACGATGAGCGGCGGCCAGCGCCAGCGTCTCGCCCTCGCGGCGGCGACGCTGCATCGGCCCGATCTGCTGCTCCTCGACGAGCCGACCAGCGCCGTCGATCCCCAGAGCCGGCGGGATTTCTGGGACAGCCTGTTCGAACTGGTCGACCGCGGCACGACCATCCTGGTATCGACCCATTACATGGACGAGGCGGAGCGCTGCCACCGCCTCGCCATCCTCGACCGCGGGCGGCTCGCCGCCGAGGGCGCGCCGCGCGAACTCATGGGCCAGGTCGTCGGCGCCGTCGTCGAGGTGATCGTCGAGAACTCCCTCCCTGCGCGCCGCCTGCTCGAGGAGATGCCGGAGGTGCTGAGCATCACGCAGCTCGGCGCGCGGCTGAGGGTGTTGATCGACGACGCCCCGGGGATCGATCCCGAGGCACGTGTACGCCGGCACCTGTCCGCGGCGGGAATTCCCGCGCAGGTCGAGCACGTCGCAGCGAGTCTGGAGGATGTCTTCGTGGCGGCGACCCGGCGGCCCCACCCCGATGAAGCCGCCGCGGTAGCGCGATGAGCGTCCTGCGCCGCGTGCGGGCGATCGCCAGCAAGGAAGTCCGCCAGCTGCGCCGGGATCGCCTGACGCTCGGCATGGTGATGGGCATCCCGCTGATGCAGATCATCCTGTTCGGCTACGCAATCAATCTCGACGTGCGCCACCTGCGCGCGGCGGTCGCCGACCAGGCTGGCACCCAGTACTCGCGCCAGCTCGTCATGGGCCTGCAGGCGAGCCAGGTGATCGAGCTGGTCGCCGCCGTGGAATCCGCGGCCGAGATCGAGCAACTGATGCGCGCCGGGGAGATCGTGGTGGGGGTCTACATCCCGCCGGACTTCGAGCGACGCCTGCAGGATCCGGCGCGGCCCGCGGCCCAGCTGCTGGTGGACGGCAGCGACCCCGCGATCCTGGGCGTCGCCGGCCAGCTCGTGGACATGCCGCCGCCGGGCAGGCCGGGGCGCATAGGGCCGCCCGCACGGGTGTTCGAGCTGCGCAATTACTACAACCCGGAACGGCGTTCCGCGGTGCAGATCGTGCCGGCGCTGATCGGCGTCATCCTCACCATGACCATGGTGCTGTTCACCGCCGTGGCCATCGTCCGCGAGCGCGAGCGGGGCAATCTCGAGTTCCTCATCACGACGCCCGTAGGCACGCTCGAGCTGATGCTCGGCAAGCTCCTGCCCTACGTGCTCATTGGCCTGCTGCAGGTGACGATCGTGCTCGTTGTCGGCCAGCTGCTGTTCGGCGTGCCCTTCCGCGGCCAGCTGGACGACCTGTACATCGCCGCGCTGGTGTTCATAGCCGCGAGCCTGGCGCTCGGGCTGCTGATCTCCACGCTCGCGCGTTCCCAGTTCCAGGCGATGCAGATGACGTTTTTCTTTTTCCTGCCGTCGATCCTGCTGTCCGGGTTCATGTTTCCGTTCGACGGCATGCCGCGACCCGCCCAGCTGATCGCCGAGCTGCTGCCGCTGACGCATTTCGTACGGATGGTCCGCGGCATCATGCTGCGCGGCGCGGAGCTCGGCGAACTGTGGACGGAAATCCAGGCGCTGCTGCTGTTCTTCCTGGTCGTCATGACCTTCGCCGTGCTTCGGTTCCGCAAGCGGCTGGACTAGTATCGGCGTGCAGGCCGGGAGAATGATGCATGGACACGAAGGCACAACGCGTCGCGCTGGTCACCGGCGCAAACCGCGGCATCGGCCTCGAGATCAGCCGCCGCCTGGCGGCGCGCGGCCTGCGGGTCGTCATGTCCGGGCGGGACCTTGCGGTCGTCGAGCAGGCTGCCGCCGCGGTCCCCGACGCCCGCCCCTGGCGGCTCGACGTGCGAGATCGCGCCAGGATCCCGGTGGTCATCGCGGAGATTCTCGCGGACTGCGGTCGGATCGACGTGCTGGTGAACAACGCGGGGATCCAGCGCGACGGCCCGGAAGGCATCGCGGACATGCCGCTTCAGATCCTGGAGCAGACGCTCGAGACCAACGTGCTGGGGCCGCTGGCGCTCATCCAGGCCGTGCTGCCGGCGATGCGGCGCCAGGACTACGGGCGCATCGTGAACATGTCGAGCGTGCTCGGCGCGTTCACGGACATCAGCGACCCGCAGTCACCGTTTGCGGCGGTCGATTCGCCGGCCTACCGGTTCTCGAAAGGGGCGCTGAATCTCCTCACGGTGCTGTTTGCACGCGAGCTCGCGGGCACCAGCATCCTGGTGAACTCCGCTTGCCCGGGCTGGGTACGCACGGGATGCGGCTCTGAGCGGGCGCCCTTGTCGGCCGAGGAGGGCGCCGACACGCCGGTGTGGCTGGCGACCTTGCCTGACGAGGGGCCGCAAGGCGGCTTTTTCCGCGAGCGCAAGCCGATCCCCTGGTAAGGGGTGGTAAGGGGACACTCCGGAATCGGCCAATTCAGGAGTGTCCCCATTCGGCCGATTCAGGAGTGTCCCCATTCGGCGCCCCATTCGGTAGTTTCGGTGCTGTCCCCGAGGGGCATCTGCCGTGGCGGCGGGAGGCGGCGCAACACCGCGTCTCCCGGGCGGCGGCGAAACGCGACCAGTGAAAGGTCGTCGGGCTTGCTCGGTTGCCCGTCCGGGGCCGCCGCGTCCACTTCGCCGGCCATCCTCGCCCGCGCGCTGTGCGCGAGCGCCTCGAGACGGACATCCAGCGGCCCGCAGCGCATGATTGCCGCGATTTCCGGGAGGCGCAGGTTGTCGACGAGGCCGTCACTGCAGACCACCACCGTGTCCATCGCCGCCAGCCGGAGCGTCGAACCCACCTCGATGCGCATATCCCGGCTGCCGACGAAGTTCGACACCAGGTGGCGGTCTTCGTGGTGCAAGGCCTCCTCGTGGTCCACGAGGCCCGCCTGCAGCGCGAACCCGACCGGCGAATGCGAGATCGTGCGCAGCTTCAGCCGGCCGCGCTGGCCGAACACCAGGACCTCCGAATCGCCGACGTTGTACGCGCGCACCTGCCCGGCGGACAGTTCCGCCACTGCGAGTGTGGTGGCCGCCCCCGTGCCCATCGACAGCACGGATTCATTGGCCTTGCCGATGCCGTCGAGGATGCTGGCCTGCAACGACAGGCCCGCGGCGAGGCCCTCCTCGACGGCCGCACCGAGCGCCGAAATCGCGCGTGCGGCGGCCGTGCCGCCGCCCGGGATCCCTCCCATGCCGTCGGCGATCGCCAGCACCGCGCTGTCTTCGCCGACGGGCAGCACCAGCAGCGCGTCTTCGCTGCGCGTGCCGCCCGGCCGGGGCGCCGACCAGGCCGCCACCGCTCCGCCCGCGACGCGCATCAGGCCCTGCACCGTGTTTTCGCCGGCGGCAAGGATCAGCGCATCCGTACCGTCGCTCACGCTCAGCGTCTCGCCGCGGGCTGGCGGATATGTTCGAACGCATCGAGCATCCGGATGCCGTCGCGGTAGCGCCGCGTCGGCTTCACCGCAATCGCGCGCCGGATCAGGTCGACCATGTTCGCATGCAGCTTCTGTCGCAGTCGAACAGCGCCGGCCGGTGGCCAGTCATAGGGCCAGCGCGGCAGGGTGCCGGCAAACATGCGGTACAGCACGAGGCCGACCGAGAACACGTCGGATGCCAGCACCGGGCGGCCCATCGCCTGTTCCGGTGCCACGTAGCCGACGGTCCCGGACCCGGAGGCCTCGATTCTCCGCCTCGCCAGCTTCGAGAAGCCGAAATCCGCCAGGCGGAGCACGTCATCCGGAAACAGGATGAAATTGTCCGGCTTGATATCGCAGTGAATGATGCGCTCTTCGTGGGCATGGGCTACGGCCGACAGGATCTGGTGGGTGAAATCCAGCGCCTTCGCGGTCGAGATGCGGCGCTGCAGCCGCGCGCCGAGCGTATCGATGCCGAGCGGCATCGAGATGACGAAATAGCCGTCGATGAAGCAGGCGTTCTGGATCGGCAGGATATTCGGGTGATCGAGCTTGGCGAGCACCCGCACTTCCTTGCGGAAGTCGGCCAGGAAGTAGTCGTCCATCATGCGCCGATGGGGGATCTTGAGGGCGACGCGGAGGCCGTGAATCGTGTCGAAGGCCTGGTATACCGCCGCCAGCGGCCCGTCCGCAAGGCGCCGCTCGATCCGGTATTTGCCCAGTTTCTGCCTCGCTCTCAACACCGTGTCCGGTCCCTGCGGCTGGATGGCCGGCATCTGCCGAACCGTCCCGAAGCCCCGCAATATAGGGCATCCGGTGGAAGCGCGCGAGACATTGAATTTTCCGTGCCGTACCCCATCTAAGCCCCTTGGAAGCGTGAATGGATCCGGCGGATGCCGGCCGGCGAACACGGGATCGAGACTGGATTGTGGAGAACCCCAGACCATGAACGGATATGCGCGCAAGGATTTTTCGGATGACGCGGACTTCGAGTTCACCGGGGACGCGGAGCCGATCGAGGTGTTGCCGGACATCGGCCGCCGGGAAGCCCGGCGCAGCGGCCCGGGCACGGCCGCGCGGCGCACGCTGGAGGCCCTGGCGGAGAGCCGGCGCCTGAGTCGCGAACTCGCCGAGCTGGACAGCTTCGAGGACCTCTGATCCCGGCTCGGGGCCCGTGCGGGACCGGCCCCGGGGTGCGAGAATGAAGCCGCCCGGCAGCCCCCGCCGGTCGTTTGGGTCCCGGACCTGCCGGGCAGGAGTACAGGACATGAGAGCGATGTTCACACGAATCACGCTGACGGTGGCCGGGCTCGCGATCCTGGCCGGCTGTGCCGCCGTCGGCCCCGAAATCCACTCGGACTACGATGACACGACGGATTTCTCCCGCTACGCCACGTTTGCGTTCATGGAGCGGGCCGAGCGCGGCGAGACGAGGAGCTACGACACCCTCGATGACCGGCGCGTGATTGCGGCCGTGACGCGCGAACTCGAGGCCCGGGGCTATCGTAAAGTCGCCGGGAATCCGGACCTGCTGGTCAACTTCGCGATGACGACCGAGGAAATCCAGGACGTGCAGCGCGTGCCGGCGTCGGTCGTGCCGCCGCCGTGGTATGGCTGGCGCGGGGCTTACTACTATCCGTGGCCGGCGTATACCTACGAGACCTACGTGGACCGCTATGAGCGCGGCACGCTCTACATCGACCTGGTGGATGCCGAGCGGCGCCAGCTCGTGTGGGAAGGGCGCGCCGCGGGGCGCGTCACGCGGGCCACGCGCGAGGATCCCGCGGGCGCGGTGGACAGCGCGGTGAGCGAGATCTTTGCGCGCTACCCGTTCAGGGCGGGGATGCAGCGCTAGCCGCGCGTCAGCGTCGCCGGGCCGGAACCGGATCGGTGTGCCGGCGGGCGGGATCGCGCGGCACAATGTCGCAGGCCGCTCCCTCGTGCCGCGCCGCCGTGACGTGCTCCCCGGAGATTGCGAAATACAGCGTGCATTCGCTGCGCCCATCGGCCCGGTAGCGGGCTTCGCTCCTGTCCGGATCGAGCCTCGCGCTCGGGTCGCGCAGTTCGTCGAGGCGGTGATCCAGTTGCCGGGCGCTCTCGTAGACGAGCACAGTGCCGTCTTCGTCGCCGGTCAGCGTGTGCAGCGGCGGACCCCAGGCGTCGAGCAGCTCGGAAACCGATGCTCCCTGCCATTCCTGAAGGTCCTGCTGCCACCACGGCTGCGGCCCGATACAGGCCGCGCTCAGCACGGCGATGACCGCCAGGCCGCAGGGTCGGGACACGCGCGTGAGTCTTGCCGGCACCGCCCGATCATATCAGGCCGCGTTTCCGGCTGGTGAAGTGTATGGCCCAGGTCGCGAGGATGGCCGCGAACAGCAGGCCGATGGCGATGCCCGCATTGTTCAACGCGGTCGGCGCCACCAGCATCACGCCGCCGAGCCCGAGCATCATCATGCCCGACATGAGTTTCAGCAGCCGGCCTTCGCTCTCGCCGAGCTTGCGCGAGCCGAATCGCAACACGAACAGCATCACGATGATCAGCAGGGGAATCACGTAGATGATGTTGTAGAACACGAGGTACATGTAATAGACGAAAGTGTCGGCCTCGCGCAGCGTCAGGATGCGCGTGTAGACCATCGGCAGGCCCGCCGTGCACAGCAGCTCGTAGCTGTTGACCACGATCGCGAGCACGGCGGTGCCGGCAAGCATCGCGACCAGGCTTTTGGCCGCGACCAGGTTGCGCATGCGCTGGTACATGCCCGGTTTCTTCGACTCGGGGATGGACAGGGATGGCCCGCCGGACTGGAACCAGAAGTAATCCTTGATGTTGATCGCGGCGAGGCTCACTGCGACCAGGCCGGCGATCAGCGTCACCACGCGCAGCTCGCCGACCAGCAGGAAGACGTTCAGCCAGGCGGCCATGAAGACGAAATAGATGGCGCCGGAAATCACCACGAAGGTGCCGCCGACCAGCATCATGCGTGTACGGCTGCGGGCGTGGACCATCAGGCTGAGCAGGAACAGCAGCACGAAGAAGGCGCAGGGATTGAAGGCATCGAGCCCGGCGATGACGATCGTGAGGATCGGCAGTCCCCAGTCCGCCGGGTCGATGAGGCCGAGGACGGGCACCTGCACGGCCGCGGCCTCGCCGCCAACCGGCGCCGGCCCGTCAAGCGCGCCCAGGAAGCTGTCCGGATCGGCGTGACAGGACTCGAGGCGCCCCAGCAGCATCGCGCCGGTCGTTTCCGCGCGGTCGTAGCCGGTGTGCATCGCGCCGCAGTAAATGAATGCCGGGACGCTGCGGGCCTGTTCGCCGATCGCCGCCGCCGTGTCACGGTACAGCAGGCCGTTGTCGCGGCTTTTCGTGATTTCGTAGGCGCGCAGGTCGATCCAGTTGCGTGCGTCGAGGCCGGCGACGAACGGCCTGGCCTCGATGCAGTGCGGGCACGTGTCCGAGTAGAAGTAATAAACCACGACCCGCGTCTCACCGTCCGGGCCCGTGCTGAGCCATTGCGGCTCGGCGCCGGCCCATACCGGCGCGGCGAGCAGGACCACCAGGACGGCGAGTTGTCGGATCAAGAAGGTCCCCATCGAGGTCAGGGATTCAGCGCCTTCAGGATATCGGGGTCCTGCTCGCGGTCCGCGAGGATCGTGTGGCACAGGTCGCAGCTGCGCGAGATGCGCTCCCCGTCCGCCGTCTCGTGCTGGCGGTTGTGGCAGCGGAAACAGCCGGGGGCGTCCTCGCGGGCGCGCACCGGGGGATGGCTGCTGTGGTTCGGATAGGTGTCCCAGCGGACCTGCATGTGCGGGAACACATTCCAGCTGTAGATATCGCCGAGCGCGTCGCCCGCGGCCGTCAAGGCCACCGCGTTTTGCGCGAGGACGTCGGGATGGTTTTCGCGGTAGAAGGCGTTCAGCGACTCGGCGACCCCCGTCCGTGCCTCGTCGTGCGTCGCGTACTCCGCTTCTTCAAGGATGCGCACGCCCTCGCGCTTGACGTACGGCAGGGCGCCGTCGATCCGTCCCGACGCGAGGAGGGTATCGATCTCCTCGGCCGGCGAGCGATAGACATGCGTCGGGCGGTTGTGGCAGTCGACGCAGTCCATCACGCGCCAGTCGGTGGCATCCTCCGGCGTTTCGCCGGCGAGGAAGACCTTCACCGTGCCGTCGGCCTGGGTCAGCTCGACGTCGTAGATCTCCATGCGCCTTTCGTCGGAGCGATAGCGGATCTGCAGGTCGGGATCGACGTGCCAGTGGATGCCGGAGGAGCCGCGGCCGTGCAGGCCGCCGATCTTCAACAATCGGGCGCTGCGCAACTCGGTGTTGGCCTCGTCCTCGTCATAGACCGTATCGATCTTCAGCTTGTCGCCGACGAACTTGGTGGGCCAATGGCATTGCTCGCAGGTGTCCCTGGCCGGGCGCAGGTCATGCAGCGGTGTTTCGATGGGGCGCGGATAGATATCCAGCGCCACGGCGATCAGCTGCCAGGCGCCGTCCAGCTTCGATTTCACGAACCAGTCGGCGCCCGGGCCGATGTGGCAGTCGACGCAGCCGACGCGGGAATGAGCCGAGCGCTGGTGGGCCGTGTGCTCGGGCTGCATCACCGCGTGGCAGGCCATGCCGCAGAACTCCGTCGAGTCCATGATCTCGACGCCCTTGTAGGTCGCCCCCGCCAGCACGATGATGTTCACCATCGTCAGCACCAGGAAGGTAACGACCGATTTGCGCGTCGTCTCGTGATTCAGGTCGATGACGGGGAACAGCGGCACCACTTCGCCTGCCGCGGCCTGCCTGGCGGCCAGCTTGCGCTGGCGCATGATGCCGACCGGGATCAGCAGCAGCCCGGCGACGAACACCATCGGCAGGACGAGATAGGTGAGGATGCCGAGATACGGTCCGCCCTCGAAGCCGACCAGTTCGACCACGAACAGCGAGATGATCAACGTCAGCGCGGCGGCCGCGAGGGCCGTGCCCACGAGGCTGATCGGGTTGCGGGTCAACGACGCGAAAAAATGTCTGGCCATGAGCAGCCCTCGGCTAATGAACCTTGCGCCAATCCCTGGATGAAAATCCGGGCGGCCGTCCTGGCCGCCCGGATGCATCGGTCGATCAGTAGAATAACAGGGCCGAGAAGATCCCCACCGCCAGGGCCAGGCCGATGACGACGGCCAGGAAGCCCCAGAAGTGAATCTTCCGCACCTGCGCGTCGGTCGGTGCCGGCACCAGGTGCTGCTCCAGCGTCCCTTCGTCGACCATGCGCTGGTACTCCAGCGGCCGCTCGTCCTTGAAGCGTTCCAGCGGCTGGCTACCGGTAAACACGACCGGATCCAGCGGGAAGCTCTCCGGCCGCAGGTGCGTATGGAAGAAGTGGAACAGGAAGATGAAGCCGGTGGCCAGCAAGGCCTCCTCGCTGTGCACGACGTACGCCGCGGTCAGCGCCCAGCCCGGCAGCGGCAGCACTTGCGTGAAGAAGTTCGGGAACCACAGCGCCAGGCCCGAGCCGCCGATGATCATCATGCCCCAGAACACGGCGAGGTAATCGAACTTCTCCCAGTAGGTCCAGCGATCGCCGGCCGGCCGCGGGCCCATGTAGAAGAAGTACTTGAACATCGCGACGATGTCCTTGCCGTCCTTCAGCTGCGGCGTCATGGAGTTCGGCCCCCAGAACAGGCCCTTCTCCTTCTTGACGAAGAAGCGATGCGCCAGGATGCCCAGGTGCCAGACGAAGTAGCCGAAGGTACCGACGGCCGCCGCGCGGTGCAGGAACATCGTGGTCTCCAGGCCGCCGAACCAGCCGATCAGCAACTGCGCCCACGGCGCGTGGCTAAACTTCAGCGGCAGGCCGGTCGAGGCGAGCGTCAGGAAGGTGACGATGATCAGGATGTGCATCTGGATGTCGCGCGACTTGAAGCGCCGCACGTACTGGCCGCTGGCGCTATGGTGCCCGACGAACTCGCCGCGCTTCAGGCCGACGATGCCGCGTTGCAGCCACAGGATCGCATGGATGCCGAAGAAGCCGAACACGCCGATGACGAGCGCGTGCATCGCCATCGCGATGAGGTAGACCCAGAAGTTGTCGCTCGGGTTGCTCGGATCCACGTGCGGGCTGAACGACGCGAACGCCGCCGTCACGTCGCCGTGACAGTTGCCGCACATCGCCTGCGCGTTGTCGGGATGAATGCTGGAGCGGGGGTCGTCCTTGCCGAGCGTGCTGTGCGGCGTGTGGCAGTCCGAGCAGGTCGCGGCGGTCTGCAGGCCGAGGTTGGTGGCCTTGCCGTGGAAGCCGCCGCGATAGGTGTTGTACAGATCGCCGTGGCAGTCGCCGCACTCATCGACAATATGGAGACGGTCCAGGCCGACGGTGGGATCGCCGATCGCATGCGAGGCGTGGCAGTCGACGCAGGTGGCGGTCTCGGTGTTGCCGTCTTTCCAGGCCGCGCCGTGCGCGCTGACGTTGAGCCACTCGTCGAGAATGTAGGCGTGGCAGTCGCCGCACATCTGCGGGGAATTCTTGTGCGAGGTCGGCGAGCGTTCGTTGTCCACCTCCACGACCCGGTGGCTGCCATGGCAGGTGCTGCAGCTCGGCGAGCTGAGCAGGCCGGAGCGCAGCAGCCCGCGCCCGTGCACGCTGCCGATGAAGGCGTCGATCAGGTCTTCCTGTCCCGGGTGCTGCGCGTGGCAGTCGCCGCACACGCGGACCTGTCCGACGGGCGACATCGGGGACAGCAACTCGTCGTTGCGCGTGATCTGGTGCGAGTCGCCGTGGCAGTCCATGCAGCCGATCTTGTCGGCGTGCACGCTGCGGCTCATCGTGCGCTGCGCGACCGCGTGGCATTGCGCGCAGATGGCGTCGCCCGACAATTCGGCCAGGTCTTCTTTCTTGTGGCGCGGGCGCTCGACATTCGTGTGGCAGTCCTTGCAGGCCAGCTCGGCATGGGCGCTCGACTCGACATGCACGTCGTCATGACAGCCGACGCAATTGATCTGGCGCTCCTGGGCACTCCCAGCTGCGGGGAGCAGCGTGAGCGCCGCCGCGGCGAGCAGGCCGGGCACGGACGCGGAAAGAAAGGAGAATTTGACCATGGTTATCATCCAGGTACGTGGTCCGCGGACCGTCAAGCAGTCGGGCCCGCAAGCGCATGGCATGCAGGCACAGACCTCAGGCGGGGACAATTTTGCGCTGCGGCGGTGCCGTCGCAATCAGGGTCAATGCGTACCCGGGGGGCGCAGATCCGGCGTGGGAAGGCGTGTCTCCAGCGGCCCGGGGGCGTCGAGCTCCTCGCTGATGGTGTGGCGCATCAGGTCGCGGAAGTCCGACACGGCCATGAAAAACTCGCGCATGATGAGGATCCAGATGCGCATTCCGTAGCGCGTCATGACCAGCCGGTCGCCCTCGTAGCGGATGGCGCCGAGCAGCTTGAGACCGAGGATCTCCGGGGCGAGCTTGCGGAAGAAGCCCGGGTAGCGGTTTTCCGCGACCTGCTTGTCCAGCGACATGCCGAACAGGTTCATCAGCAGGAAGTAGCGCAGCCGGTCGCGCCGGGTCAGCGGCTGCCTGCGGCTGATGCCGAAGCGCCCCGCCTCGATCTGGCGGTTGTAGTGGTTGAGCGAGAAGGTGCTGGAGTAGAGAACGCCGTCGAGATAGCTCAGCGAGCCGCTGCCGAGGCCGAGATATTCCTCGTTCTCGATGATGTACTCGTCCACGGTGCCGGTGTTGCGGTTGAAGCACCACGCGGAGGAGGGCCGGTAGGTATCGGGGAGCGCGTCGAGAATCAGCCGGTACATGCGCCCCTCGCGGTCGAAATCCACTGCGCCCATGGTCTTGAACATCTTGCGCATAGTGCTCTCGGCGCTCATCAGCGGGTAGAACGTGACCTGGCTGACCTCGAGCTCGCGGGTCAGCAGGTCGACGTCACGGCGCAGGGAGTTCTCGTCCTGGTGCGGCAGGTTGAAGATCATGTCCGCGTTGAGCGTCTCGAAGAACCCGTGCGCGCCCTCGAGCCGCTTCATGACCTGGGCCGCCGAGCCGTACTTGTCGTAGCGGTCCATTTCCCGGAGCAGGCAATCGTCGAGGCTCTGCACGCCCACCGAGACGCGCGTGACACCCGCGTCGCGCATCTGCGACATGATCCCGGGGACCAGGTCGTCGGGGTTGGTCTCGATGGAGATGCTCTTGATCGGGCTCAGCGACTGCAGCAGCTCCAGGGTCCCGGCCAGCTCGCCCGGCATGACGGTCGGCGTGCCGCCGCCGACATAGACGTCCGAGAACAGGTAGCCCGCATCGTGCGCCATGCGGATCTCCTGCCGCATGCTCTGGAAGTACTTGCGCGCCTTCTGTTCCTCGAAGCAGACGCGGTGGAACGAGCAGAACGGGCACAACACCGTGCAAAATGGCACGTGCAGATACAGCATGTAGCTGCGCGCCGGGTCGGGCCGCGGCAGCGACTCGCTGGGCTGCGGCCGCGCGAAGCGTGTCAGGCGCCGGCTGTTGTGCCGAAATGCCGCCGTCAGCAGACGATCCATGATGCTCAAGTGACCGGACCCCGGGGACGCAGGGCGTCGCAGGACAAAGCGGGAATGTTAGCGCAGATCGCCGTGCGCCCGGCTGCGGTTATCCGTAACGAAAAGCAGCCCGGAGCGCTACAATCAGGCGCGGTACCCGGGCGGGGAGGGAAGCATGGCGGCGAATGCGGTTGACACGGCAGTCTGGACGGACGGGCGGCGGAGCTTCTGGCTGGTGTCGCTGTTGCTGCCGATGTTGCCGCTGGCCGGCGTCCTTGGCTGGCGCGTGAGCGGCGGCGAAGCATGGCTCTGGCTGACCCCGGCAGTCGTCTACGGGCTCGTGCCACTGCTCGACCAGTGGCTCGGCGAGGATCCGAACAATCCGCCCGAGGAGCTGCTGCCGGCGCTGGAGCGGGACACGTGGTATCGCTGGCTGACCTGGCTGACTGTACCCGCGGTGTGGGCGACGGTGTGCGTCGCGGCCTGGGCGGCCACGCGCGGCGGAATGGGACCGTTCGGCTGGCTGGGTCTCGCGGGCTCGGCCGGCTGGAGCAGCGGCGCAGGGATCAACGCGGCGCACGAGCTCGGCCACAAGAAAGGATCGCTGGAGCGCTGGCTCGCGCGCTTCGCGCTGGCGCCCGCGTGCTACGGCCACTTCGTCGTCGAGCATGTGCGCGGTCATCACCGCGATGTCGCCACCCCGGTAGACCCCGCCTCGGCGCGCTTCGGCGAGAGCTACTACGGCTTCATGGCGCGCGAGATTCCGGGCGCGTTGCGGCGCGCCTGGCGGCTCGAGCGCGCGCGCCTCGACGGCCTCGGGCGGCATCCATTCGATTGCCGCAACGAGAACCTGCAGGCCTGGTGCCTGAGCCTGGTGTTCTGGGGCGGCCTGCTGCTCATCTTCGGGCCGGCGGTGCTGCCGTTCATGCTCGCCCAGGCGGTGTTCGCCTACAGCCTGCTGTCGGCGGCCAACTACGTGGAACACTACGGGCTGCTGCGGCAGCGCCTTCCCGACGGGCGCTATGAGCGCCCCGCACCGCAACATAGCTGGAACTCCAACCGTACCGTATCGAACCTGTTGCTCTACCAGCTGCAACGCCATTCCGATCATCATGCCCGGCCGGCACGCCGCTACCAGTGCCTGCGTCACTGCGCCGAGGCCCCCCAGCTGCCGACAGGCTACTTCGGCATGTTTCTCGTCGCGCTGGTGCCGCCGTTGTGGCGCCGCGTGATGGACCCGCGGGTGGTGGCTCATGTCGGCGGCGACCTCGGCCGCGTGAACCGGCTGCAGGCACCGGCTGCCTGACGCGCTGGGCCGCTTATGTCATGCAAGGTTCGCATCCGGCGCGCCGTGGTGGCAGACTCCGGCGACAATGCGGCGACAGACCGCGCGCTGGTCCACACAGGACTGGTCCACATAGGAGAGGCAGTAATGCGACACTTTCACGGCCCCCGGACGGCAGACGCCGTCTCGAGAGATTCACTGGGACGCATCCTGACGGCGATGATGATCATCGCGCTGATGCTGTTCGCCGGCGCCGCCCTCGCGCAGGGCCCGGATCGCGACCGGTATATCGTCAAATTCAATGAAGGCAAGGGCCAGCAGGGGCTCGCCGCGCTGATCGGTGTTCGCGCCGAAGTGCTGCTCGAGCTGGCACCGCAGAATGCGGCCGCTGCCCGCATCCCGGCGGCGGCGCTGGCCGGCCTGGAGAACCATCCCAGCATCGAGTACATCGAGCGGGATCCGCCGCGCTACCCCATGGCGGAGACGGTGCCCTACGGCGTGCCGATGGTGCAGGCCGGCACGGATGGGCTGGGGCCGGGTACGGGCGACCGGATGGTGTGCATCATCGACTCGGGGTATGACTACAACCACGAAGATCTTCCCCGGCATGGGGGAATCTTGGGCCTGGATACGACCGGCTGGAAAACCGACGGCTGCGGCCATGGGACTCATGTGGCCGGCACGATCGCGGCGATCGCCGGCAATAACACGGGCGTCGTGGGGGTCTTCGGCGGGAATATCGACCTCTATAACATCAAGGTATTCGGCGACGACTGTTCCTGGTCCTACGCCTCCAGCCTGATCGACGCCTCCAACAAGTGCGCCGACGCTGGGGCCAACATCATCAGCATGAGCCTCGGCTGCTCCGGCGGTGGCGGCGGCCCGTTCTCCTGCTCGAGTTCCACCGAGAACAACGCCTTCCAGACTCATTACGACAAAGGCATCCTCTCGGTCGCCGCGGCCGGCAACGACGGCAATACCGCGAAGAGCTACCCGGCGTCCTATGAGTCGGTGATCTCGGTGGCGGCCGTGGATTCGGCCAAGGTAGTGGCCACGTTCTCGCAGCAGAACGACGCGGTGGAACTGGCGGCCCCGGGGGTCGCGGTGCGCTCCACCGTGCCCATGGGAACCGGAACCGAGGAGAGCCTGGCCGTCGGTGGAACAACCTACGAGGTGGTCGGCATGGACGGCTCGCCGAACGCTAGCGACACGGGCCCGCTGGTCGACTGCGACCTTGGCAAGTCCACCTGTCCCGGTGGCGGCGGGCAGGTCTGCCTCATCCAGAGGGGCGACATCTCGTTCGCCGACAAGGTCCTCAACTGCCAGGCCGGCGGCGGCGTCGGCGCGGTGATTTACAACAACGCCGAGGCGCTGTTCTCCGGCACGCTGGGCGACACGGCGACTACCATCCCGTCGGTCGGCACTTCGGGCACTACCGGCTCCATCCTGCTCGGGAAACTTGGCCAGAATGCCACAGTGACCACGGGCCCGGGCAACTATGCCTTCTTCGACGGCACCTCGATGGCGACACCGCACGTCTCCGCCGTGGCGGCACTCGTGTGGAGCCACAATACGACCTGGTCGAACGCCGACATCCGCGCTGCGCTGCAAAGTACCGCCGAGGATCTCGGTGCGGCCGGCAAGGACAATGCCTACGGCTACGGCCTGGTGCAGGCGAAGGCCGCACACACTCTGCTGAGCGGGGGTGGTGGTGGTGAAGACCCAGCGAACAGCCCGCCGACCGCGAGCTTCACCTACAGCTGCACGGATCTCGCCTGCGATTTCGACGGCAGCGGCTCGAGTGACAGCGATGGTTCCATCAGCAGTTACGGCTGGGACTTCGGCGACGGCAATACCGGCACCGGCGTCACGGTCAGCCATACATATGCCGTTGGCGGCACCTACACTGTCAAGTTGACGGTCACCGACGACGACCTCGCGACGGATAGTTCCAGCAAGTCGGTTAACGTGTCAGCCGGATCAGACCCGGGCGATGGCTTTGCGCTCTCGGCCAACGGCTACAAGGTCCGTGGCGTACACCACGCGGATCTCACCTGGTCGGGCGCGACGTCGACGAACGTCGACATTTACCGGGACTGGGCATATATCACGACGACGGCGAACGACGGCGTGCACACCGACAACATCGGCCAGCGCGGCGGCGGCTCATACATCTACAAGGTCTGCGAGGCCGGCACGAGCACCTGCTCGAACGAGGCGACCGTGACCTTCTGATCACTGCGCTGGTCGCAGGCTGCAGCCCCGGGGACCTCGCGTCCCCGGGGCTTTTTCATGGTTCTTCGCAGATTAGCGTGAAGTCTGGGTAGTAAAGAGGATCTACTCCGATCCCCCGGCGCTGTAGCCCATGTCCGGGCGCCGGCGCCATATGTCGGACCAGTCCTTCTCGATGGCGTTCATCAGGTCATTGCGGATGGACTCGGAGGCTTCCTCGCCGTGCACGCCCGCCACCATTTCCCAAAGCGGCTTGTTGTCCTCGTCGAAGCCGGCGAAATTCTCCTCCGCCACCACCAGGATGTAATCGCCGGCGTGGCGGCCGCCGGCCTGGATGTTGTACCAGGCGTAGTTGCCCCAGTCCGACTCCCTCGCCGCTGCCGTGATCTTCGAGATGCCGTTCATGAACTTGCGATTGTCCTTGATTACGAAATTGAACACCCAGACCACGTCGTACTCGCCGTCCTTGATGGTGCTTTGTGCTTCCATGTACGTGGTGAATTCACTGGTTGCCTTGTCGATGTGCGCCAGGAATCGCTCCTGGAAGACATCGTTGCAGGCTTGGCTGGCTTCCTCCAATTGGTCGAAGTCGGCCCACTTGTGGCCCCCGAGGGTGAAGGCATATCGCCCGAGCCGGCCGGTTTCGCTCTGCCATACGTCGTACGATTTCTTGCCGCCATTCTCGCCGTAACACGCGAAGTACGCCTTGACGCCATCCTGGAATGCCTGGCCTTGGCCATCCTTCACCGTGACGATATAGACTCGCCCGATGTTGCCGCCGTCGTCGTCCTGGGCCATGCCCGCGCCGAGAGGCGCCAGGCACAGGCCGATGATGCCAACTGCCGTGGTGATCCTTTTCATCCTGTTCTCCCCCATATCAATGGAAAGGCGAAGGGCATGCCAATTCCTGCCCGCCCCGCGCCGGCCGGTCCTTGAAGTCTAGACGCCGCTGGCAGTCCTGCAAGGGGCCCGCGACATAGCGTTCACGTGACTGAAAAAGCAGGTTTTCCGGCCTGCCATCGCGGCCCCGGGCGCGCTCACCGTCAATCCGGGATTGCCGCCATGGCGCGGCGGGGCCGGCGAGCTAGTTTTACATATGCCGGAGGGAGAATTTCCCGCGGCAAACCCATATGGGAGGTGATGAGCATGTCGACGGTACGCGAACTGACCCCGACGATGGGGAAGGGTTCGAGGAGCGTCGCGCGGATGAGCAAGCCTCTGGGCATGGAAGAGCTGATCGAAAGTCTCTTCTCGCGCCCGTGGATGGAGCCGATTGGCTGGAGGCGTCCGCTGTTGGCCGAACTGGAGAGCTTCGAGATGAAGTTCCCGCGGATCGACATGGTGGATCGTGACAGCGAACTGCTGGTACGCGCCGAGCTCCCCGGTATTGACAAGAAGGACCTGGAAATCACGATTGCCGATGATTTCCTGACGCTCTCGGTGCATCGCGAAGTGTCGGAGAAGGAGGAGACCGACCACTTCTATCGTGCCGAGATGGCCCGTGGCGCCTTCGAGCGGACGATTCCACTGCCTGTGGGTGTCGTCGGCGACAAGGCCAAGGCCGAACTGAAGGACGGCATTCTCGAGCTGGTCATCCCGAAGGCCACCAAGGTCAGCCGTCACAAAGTGAACGTGCGCTAGGCTATCCCCCGCCTGCGCATGGGGCCGCCGCAAGCGCGGCCCGACGGCCGGAGCGGCGCAAGGCTGCTCCGGCCGCTTTGCGTCGCGCGGCTCTACTTGCCCTGTTCCCGCTTCCCCGTCGCGGACGGTGATCCCCTCTCCTTGCGGCGCAGCTCGGTGAGCACGGCCTTGGGTCCGAGGGACTGCAGCCGCTGCTCGGCTCGCGCCAGCGGCAGCACGATGCCGCCCTCTGCCATGCGCTTGAACATGCGCACCACCGCCGCGGCATTGCGCGCCAGGTGGGCCATCAGCGGATCGTCCGCGGCGGGCACCGGGAAGCGGAACAGCAGGATCGAGTCCTCGCGCCGGAAGCCGCCCTGCGGGACGTACGGCTCCAGCAGGTGACGCATGGGACGATTGTCCGCCTGCACGCGGCCGTCGGCGAAGCCAATCCCCCGCTCGCTCATCATCGCGAGGAGGCGGTGCAACAGGATGCGCCCGATGCCGAGGCCCTGCCAGTCGTCGACGATGGTGATGGCGATTTCGGCGGTCTCCGGGTCGTCGCTGCTGCGCACGAAGCGGGCCATGCCGATGCCGGACGACTCGTTGCCGTCGGCGTCGAGCCCGATCGCCGTCAGCGCGCCGTGTGCGTCGTCGGCAGGCGAAATCAACGCTGTGATTTCCTCCTCGCTGAGGCGCTGCTTCGGGTAAAACCAGCGTTGCACGCGGGTCTCGGCCGACAGGTGCTCGAAGGCCTCGATGATCCCCTCGCGATCCTCCGGCCGCACCAGGCGCAGGCGCATGACGCCGCCATCCGGCAGCGTAATGACCTCGCTGTAGTTTTCGTCGAATACCCGACTCGACATCGCACAGGTCTCCGCAAAGTGGTCTGCTGCATTGCAGCATAGCACTTTCCGGCGTCCGGCGCCACCGGAATGCCGCGCCCGCCGAGCGTCGCTTTGCGGCAATTATCAATACATATAGGCTGATTTTCGTAGCAAATCGAGCATTTTCAAAGATGTTTGCAATATGATCGCCCCGCGGGTCTCGCGCGCATTGAGTCCTTGCCCGCGCACAGCGAGGATACGCGGGATGGAAACAGCGGCCGGCTCGCCGGAAATCGTTTTTCGCGCGCCCAGCCGGCAGCTTTGCGGCGAGGCGGGGCTGGTGCTCGAGGCGGCCGGCTTGCGGCCCGTCATCCGCGACTTCGAGGGCCACTGGATCGTCGTCGTGGCGGCCCACGAGGCCGCCCCAGCCCGCCGCGAGATCGATGCCTGGCGGGCGGAGCGGCAGACCGTGCGCCCGGAGCCGCCTGCCCGCCGGCCGCTGGCGAACGGCCGCGCGGGCATCCTCGGCTACCTGATGGTCGTGATCACGGTGGCGCTGGCCGTGGGCAACTATGCGCTCGGCCACGACTGGCTGGCGGCCGGGCGGATCGATGGTGCCGCGATGCGTGCCGGCGAATGGTGGCGGGCCTTGACCGGGCTGACGTTGCATGCCGACCTCGAGCATCTCGCGGCGAACATGTTCTTCGGCAGCGTGTTCGGCGGGTTCGCCGGGCGCTACCTCGGCTCGGGCGTGGCCTGGCTGCTCATCCTGCTGGCGGGCGCCGGCGGCAACATCATCAATGTGCTGGTCATGGGACCGGGGCACCGCGCGATTGGTGCCTCGACCGCCGTGTTCGCGGCACTCGGCCTGCTCGGCTCGCTGGGCTGGGCGGGACGCCGCCACAGCGTGCGGGGCCGGATCCATCGCTGGGGCCCGATCATCGCGGCGGTGGCGCTGCTGGCCTACACGGGGGCCGGCGGCGAGCGCACCGACATCGGCGCCCATATCTGGGGATTCATGGCCGGACTCGGCGCGGGCCTGCTGGCCGCACGACTGTCACAGCCGGCGCTCGCGCGGCCCAGGCTGCAGCTCTTCGCCGGCCTCGCCGCGCTGGGCGCGATCGCGGCGGCGTGGCTGCTGGCGCTGATGAGCGCCTGAGGCTGCTCAGGGGCGGCGCAGCGTCGCCGGCATCGGAGCGGGCGGACCGATTCTGCCAAACACCGCGACGGCGAGTGCGGACAGGAGCACGCCGGGCACGATCTCGTAAAGCTCGAAGATGCCACCGGAAAGCGACTTCCAGGTGACGACCGTGATGCCGCCGACGAGGATGCCCGCGTAGGCACCGGCAAGGCTCATGCGCCGCCAGTACAACGATGCCAGGATGGTGGGGCCGAACGAGGCGCCGAAGCCCGCCCAGGCATAGGCGACGAGGTCCAGCACCTTGCTGTCGGGGTCGAGCGCCAGAAGGAAGGCGGCGATGGCGATGACGATGACGGCGCAGCGGCCGATCCACAACAGCTCGCCCTGGTGGGCGTCGGGCCGCAGCAGGTCGCGATAGAGGTCCTCCGAGACGGCCGAGGACGCGACCAGCAACTGCGAATCGGCGGTGCTCATCACGGCCGCGAGTATGCCCGCGAGGCAGATGCCGGCAAGCACCGGGTGCAGCAGCGCCGCGGCCATCGCCATGAACACCTTCTCGCTGTCCGCCCCCTCGAGCGGCGGATCGAGCCAGGCGGCGCCGGCCAGGCCGACCAGCGTGGCCGCCGCGAGCGCCACCGTCACCCAGGCGATCGCGATCCGGCGGGACGCGTCGAGTTCGCCCGCGGAGCGCACCGCCATGAAGCGCGCGAGGATATGCGGCTGGCCGAAGTAGCCCAGTCCCCAGCCGAGCAGCGAGAGCGCGGCGATCGCCGTCAGGGGGGCGCCGGCAACGTCGGTGAAGGCACCCAGCAACGCGGGGTTGCGAGCCTCGAGACCGGTCCCGAGGCCGTCGAAGCCGCCAATCGCAATCACGCCGACGCAGGCCACGAGCGTGAGGGCCGCCAGCATCAGGATGCCCTGCAGCGCATCGGTCCAGCTGACCGCGAGGAAGCCGCCAATGAAGGTGTAGGCGAGCACCGCGCCGGCGCCGGCCGACACGGCCCAGAGGTAAGGCAGGCCGAACACGGCCTCGAACAGCTTGCCGCCGGCGACCAGGCCGGAGGCCGTGTAGAAGGTGAAGAACAGCAGCACGACGGCCGCACCCAGCAGCCGCAGCAGGCCGTGCGGGTCGGCGAAGCGGCGCTGCAGGTACTCCGGGAGGGTCAGGGCATCGCCATAAGCCTCGGTCGCGACCCGTAGCCGGGTCGCGGTGAAACGCCAGTTGAGCCAGGTGCCGGCCAGCAGTCCGGCGACGAGCCACAGGGACTCCAGCCCCGCGAGATAGGCGTAGCCCGGCAGACCGAGCAGCAACCAGCCGCTCATGTCCGAGGCCTGCGCCGACAGTGCGGTGGTCCAGCGGCCGAGCCGGCGCCCGCCGAGGATGTAGTCGCGCAGGTCGGCGGTGCTGCGCCAGGCCACGATCCCGATCGCCAGCACGACCAGCAGATACACCACGAACGTGAGCGTGACGGCGGGACCGGTCTCGATCATGGCCCGGAATCTTACTCGAATGGGGATACTCGAATGGGGACCCGAATGGGGACACTCCTGAATCGGGCGAATGGGGACACTCCGGAAAGCGCGCTTTCCGGAGTGTCCCCATCCCTTTATCCTTGCGCGCGATGCATGAACCCGCCCTGCGAATCCTCGCCGGCCCGACGGCACTGCGCAGCCTGCGCGAGAACGGTTTCGACCGCGACGCATTCACGGTCATGGCCGGTGCTTCGGGGGGCGCGAAATGGCTGGTACTCGGCGGGCTCGACCGCACGCTCGCGACGCATTTCGTCGCCGGCCGGCGCGCCCGGTTGTTCCTGCTGGGCTCATCGATCGGGGCGTGGCGCTCCTGCTGCCACGCGCAGGCTGACGCGCTCGCCGCCTTCGATCGCTTCGAACACGCCTACCTGGAGCAGCACTACAGCGGACGGCCTGCGGCCGCGGAAGTCAGTCGCGTCACGTCCGGCATCCTCGCGGCCCTGCTGGGCGAGCGAGGCGTCGCGGACATCCTCACCCATCCGCTGCTGCGACTGAACCTGGTCGCCGTGCGCGCGAAACACCTGGCGGCGGTCGAGACGCCCTGGGTGCAGAAACTGACGCTCTGCGTCGCCGCCTTGGGCAACGTCGTTTCCCGCCGCGCACTCGGCCTGCTGTTCGAGCGCGTGCTGTTCCACGATCCACGCGACCGCGCGCCCTTCATGGACACGGAGCTGCTGCCGGCGCGGCCGGTGGCGCTGACGCGCGACAACCTCTTCCCCGCGGTGATGGCCACCGGCGCGGTACCGGTGGTGCTCAGGGGCATGCCGTCGATCCCCGGCGCTCCGCCGGGCCTCTATCGCGACGGAGGCATCGTGGACTACCATTTCGACTGCCCGCTGGCCGGCGACGAGGGCATGGTGTTATACCCGCATTTTTACCCGCACCTCGTCCCGGGCTGGTTCGACAAGCGCCTCCCCTGGCGGCGGGCCGGTCCGCGGGCGCTGGAGCGCACGGTCGTTCTCTGTCCGTCGGAGGCGTTCGTCGCCGGGCTGCCGGGGGGCAGAATTCCCGATCGGCACGACTTCCTGGCGTTCGACGACGCCGAGCGGCTGCGCCGCTGGCGGATCACGATCGACCAGGCGCGGCGCCTCGGCGAGGAGTTTGCCGCGCTGGTCGAGACCGGCGCGCTCCCGGGGCGCGTCGAGCCCTTTCCGGGCGGCTGATGCCGCGCTGGATTCATTTCAGATCGCGCGCTCCCGGACCGCTATAATCGACGCATACCTTCGGCGGAGATTCGAGATGAGCCTCGCGAGAACAGTGGATTACGCGCTCGCCCTGACACGCGTGGATTACGAGATTCTGCGCCACCATCACACCAGCACGTCGCTCGCGGCGGCCCGTACCGCGCACGTGGATCCGCGCTCGCTCGCCAAGGCGGTTGTCCTGCAGGACCAGATCGGCCCGCTGCTCGCGGTCGTCCCGGCCAGCGAGCGACTCGACCTGGAGCGGCTGCGCACCGCGCTGCGCCGCCCGGCCCTGGACTTTCTGCCAGAGGAACTGCTCGACCAGTTGTTCTACGACTGCGAGAAGGGCGCGATTCCGCCCCTCGGCCCGGACTACCGCGTGCCGACGGTCGTGGATACGGGCCTGCGCGACCTCGAGGACGTCTACTTCGAGGCCGGCGATCATGTCGACCTCGTGCACGTCGACCAGACGAGTTTCCGCGCGCTGCTGCGCGGCGCCGAGTTCCTGGGTATCGTCGCGCCGGGCGGCGGAAGCTAGCCGCCCCGGCAGTCAGTACTTGAACCTGGCGTAGTACGATTTCTCGGCGGCGCGGCGCGCCTCGCCAAGGGTGTGAACGCCTTTCTCCGCCAGCAGCGGAATCATCTTGATGAATATTTCCGCGGTGACGATGGCGTCGCCCAGGGCCGTATGACGCCCGACGATGGTCAGGTTCAGGCGTTCCGCCACGTCTTCGAGCTGGTGGGATTCCTGGTGAGGATGCAGCACGGCCGACAGCAGCAAGGTGTCGAGCACCGGCTGGTCGAACACCAGCCCGGTCTGCTTTTCCTTCATTTCCAGGAAGCGCATGTCGAAGGCGCCGTTGTGCGCGATCAGCACTGTATCGGCTGCGAACGCATGGAAGGCGGGCAGCACCTGTTCGATGGTCGGCTGATTGGCCAGCATCTCGGGCTGGATGCCGTGGATCTGGATGGACTCCATCGACACCGGGCGCCGCGGATCGACGAGCTGCTCGAAAGCCTCGTGGTGCAGTAGCTTGCCGTTGACGATGCGCGCCGCGCCGATCTGGATGATCTCGTCGCCCTGCGAGGGATTGAGCCCGGTGGTCTCGGTGTCGAATGCGGTATAGGTGAGTTCTGACAGCGGGCGGTCGTCCAGCTCGCGCGAGCGTTCCGACCACTTGAACAGGTCGAAATCGTAGAATTCCGGGCGGCCCTCGGCGCGCACGAACAGTCTGGCGTCGATCTGCTCCGGGGGCTCCGTCGCGGGGAGCAGGATACGGAAAAACGCGCTGTCGCCGCTTTTGTCGCACTCCAGCCAGATCTCTCCCCCGTGCCGGTCGATCACGTCGCGCACCGTGAGCGGACTGCCTTCACCGGCAACCTGCATCGGCTCGCGTTCCCAGTTGCGGAAATCCTTGGCGCTCAGCACTTCGCCGGACCACTGTAGGTCCAGGTATGCGAGCCGATCCACGGCGGCCAGCCGGAAGCCGACCTGCTTGACCTTCAGTTCGCCGGCCAGCCGGCCGACCAGGTAGAGCAGCACCTGCAGCAGGGAGAAGCTGTCCACCATCACCCAAGCGGATTCGTCCACTGCATCGCGCTGCGTGGCCACGTCGAGCCGCACCTGGATACGCCGCTCGGCGGCCGCGATCAGGTCGGTACCAAGCATCTCCTCGAGCGGCCAGCGGGCCTTGAGCGCGTCGGCGTACTGCAGCGCGGCCTCGTCCAGCCGTTCACTCATGGCCATGACCTCGTCGCGCACGACGGTGCGGAAACGCCGCCGCGTCGCCATGTCGAGGTCCTGGAACTCGAGCATCTCGGCCGCCGCCCGGATGTTGCCCAGTGCCGCCCGATTGCATTCCGTCAGGGAATGCAGCATCAGGTCGCGCCGCGCCCCGTTCTCGAAGTCGCGCGTGACGTTCTCGAGCATCAGGATGAAGCCGGTCATAGGCGGCGCCGCGCCGTCCTCCAGCTCGGTCTCGCCGGCCGCCTCGAGATTGCCGGCCAGCACGGGCGAGACCTGGACCCGCAGCAGCTGGTCGGCCCGCCCGGTGGTGACGAAGTGGGCCACGGGCTGCTCGGTGCGGCGGCGCAGGCGCTGCTGGATGGTATCGAGCGCATGGCTGATGAGATTGCGATCGAATACCGCGTAAATCGAGCGCCCGAGGCCGATCAGTTCGCCGCCGCCGGCGACCTGCGGCGCATCGGACAGCGCATAGAATTGCTGTCGCGCACGACTGTTGTAGAGCAGGATGCGGCCGTCGAGGTTGCACACCACCACGCTCTGGTGGAGTTCCGCCATGAGCGCCGCCAGGCGGTTCCTCTCCTGCTCGACCGACTGCTTCGCCTGTTCCACCTGCAGCTCGACGCCGCGATTCAGTTCGTCGCGTTGCCGGGCGAGGGCGTTGGCCGAGTGCGCCAGCGCCTGCACTTCCGGCGGACCGTTTTCTTGGATCCGGAAGTCCCGGTTGGCATTGAGCATCAAGTTCAGGTTCTCGGCCATGCGCGACAGTCCGTGAACGTATTGCCGGAACAGCCGGTGCACGACGGCGACGCCGACGATCAGGCCCACCACCGTGACGAATCCGCCGATCAGCAGGTGCGGGCCGAGCACATCCAGGAGCAGGCGCCACTCCACGGGGTCCGACTTGGCCCAGGTGACCAGCGCGGTGACGAAGAACGGCCCGGTCATCAGCAGGCCGACGATGATCACTCCGATGATGAAGCGGACGCGGGCGTTCATTCCCGGTCAGTCGTCGGCGAGCAGGGCGCGAATCCGCTCGACCAGCTCCTTGGTGGAAAACGGTTTGGTCATGTACCCGTCCGCACCGAGCGCCAGTCCCTTGGCGACCTCGGTGTCCCGCCCCTTGGCCGTAAGCATCAGGATGCGCACCGCCTTGAGCGTCGGATCCGACTTGATCTCCTGGCAGACTTCGAAGCCGTTCATCTTCGGCATCATAATGTCGAGCAGCACGAGATCCGGCTGCTCGGCGCGGGTCTTGGCGATGGCTTCGTCACCGTCCTGCGCGATCGATACCTCGAATCCCTCGCGTCGCATGAGATACTCGAGCGATATCACGATGTTCTGTTCGTCGTCAGCGATCAGTATCTTGTGCGCCATGGCGACTCCCTGGAATCCCCCACATTGTCCATCATTGTGCGGCCGGCGTCGTGTCCGCGCCTAGCTGCGGCAGCGCGAACAAGAAGGTCGCGCCTTCGCCCGGCGGCGATTCCACCCACATGCGACCGCCGAAGTGCTCGATGATCTGCCGGCTGATCGGCAGGCCGAGACCGGTGCCCTGGGGCCGGTCCCGCTGGTCGCCGCCCTGGCGGAATTTTTCGAATACGTCCGGCAGGAACTCGGGCGCGATTCCCGGCCCGTTGTCCGTTACGGTCACGCGTACCTCGTCGTCGTCGTCCACCGTCAGCCGGACGCGCACCAGGCCCTCACCGTGCGGTACGAACTTTACCGCATTGGCCAGCAGGTTGAGCATGACCTGCATAAGGCGGTCATGATCGGCCAGCACGCGCGGCGACTCTTCCGGCAGCGCGACTTCGACTCGCGTGCCGCTGTCGCGGAACAACTGGCTGGTGGCCTCGACAGCATGTTCCACCAGTTCATTCATGTCGATCACCGAGTTGTGCCATTCCGCGTGGCCCGACTCGATCTTCGCCAGGTCCAGCACGTGATTGATCAGGCGCGTCAGGCGCTCGGTCTCCGAGACGATGATGCCGAGAAAGCGCATGCGGTCCTCGACTTCCATGCGCGGATCGTCGAGCAGCATCTCCGACAATGCCCGGATCGACGTCAACGGCGTGCGCAGCTCGTGGGTGACGGAAGACATGATGTCGTCCTTCAGGCGATCGAGCTCGGTCAGCCGCTCGTTGGCGGCCCGCAACTCCGCTGTCGCCGACTCGAGCTCGCGTGATTTTTCCTCCAGCCGGCGGGAGTAGGCGCGCACCTGCGAGGCCTCGTCGAGAATGTCCATGACCTCGTCGAGCCCGAGCGGCTCCTCCTCCACCACCGAGGACACCATCACGTGCGCCGACGCGCTGCCGATCGCACCGGCCAGCTGGCTCTCGGCGAACTGCACCAGGTCGGCGTCGGCCTTGATCTGCCCGATGCCGGCCAGGCCACGTTCCCGCGCATAGTTGGAGAATAGCTCGCGTGTCCGGGCGGCGCCCAGGAAACGCGCCACCAGCGGCAACAGGTCCTGCACCTGGGCGCTGCCGCGCCAGAATGTCGACGGCGCCGCGCGCTCGCGCTTGAAGACGTCGACGAACAGCATTGCCTGGCTGGCTTCCTGGCCGGTCGGCGCCCGCATCAGCGAGACCGCCACGTAGCAGCCCGTGTTGGCTGCGAGGCTCCAGAACAGCGCGTGGGTGATGCTGTCGAAGCCCGTAAGCCCGAAGAGCTGCTCGGGCCGGAGCAGCTCGAAGCCGAACAGACCGTGGGCGATGAAACCTGGATCGATCCAGCCCGATTTCGCGACCGAGGGCAGCATCAGCGTGTAGGTCCAGACGGCGAAGCCAGCCAGCAGGCCGGCGAGCGCGCCGTCGCGGGTGCCGCCCCGCCAGTACATGCCGCCGAGCATGGTGGGGGCGAATTGCGCGACGGCGGCGAAGCTGATCAGCCCGATGCTGACCAGCGCATGGGCTTCCCCCGCGAGCCTGAAGTATACGTATCCGAGCAGCACCACTACCACGATCGCCCCGCGCCGGATGCCGAGCAGCAGGCCAGTGAGATCCTGCCGGGCCGCCCGGCCCAGCCGCTTGCTGCGCAGGATCAGGGGCATCAACAGGTCGTTGCAGATCATCGTCGAGACTGCAATGGTTTCGACGATCACCATACCGGTGGCGGCGGACAGGCCGCCGACGAACACGAACAGGGCGAGCGTTTCACGGCCGTGCGCCAGGGGCAGCGACAGGACGAAGGTGTCGGGATCGACCGTGCCGGTGCCGAAATGCAGCAGGCCCCCGAACGCGATGGGCAACACGAAGATATTGATCAGCAGCAGGTACAGCGGGAAGATCCAGACGGCGCGGCGCAGGTGCTGTTCATTGACGTTTTCCACCACCGCGACCTGGAACTGGCGCGGCAGGAAGATCACCGCGAGCATCGCCATCAGGGTCAGCGCGAACCATCCGCCGTAGTCGCTCCGCTCTGCTCCGGACAGCGTCATCAGCCTGGCCAGCTCCGGATTCGCGGCTGCCCGCTCGAAGAGATCGCCGAAGCCGTCGTACAGGCTGTAGGTGACGAACAGCCCGACCGCGAGAAAGGCGACCAGCTTGACCACCGACTCGAAGGCGATCGCCGCGACCATACCCTCGTGGCGCTCCATGGCGTCGAGGTGGCGTGCACCGAACAGGATCGCGAATATGCCGAGGATAATGGCGACATAGAGCGTGCTGTCCTGGAACCAGTGCATGACCTGCATCGGGTGGTACTGCGCGTCGTGCTCCCCGATGAGCACCGCGTAGCCCATCGACACCGCCTTGAGCTGCAGGGCGATGTACGGAATGATGCCCACGACGGTGATCACCGTGACCAGCCCGCCTAGCAGGTGGCTCTTGCCGTAGCGGCTGGCGATGAAATCCGCAATGGAAGTGATCCGGTAGCTCTTCGCAATGCGGATCATCTTCAGCAGTACGACCCAGGCGAGCGTCATGGCCAGCGTCGGACCGAGGTAGATCGGCAGGAACAGCAGGCCGCCGGACGCCGCGCGCCCTACGCTGCCGAAATAGGTCCAGGCTGTGCAGTAGACCGCCATCGACAGGGCATAGGTCCACGGATTCGCGATGATCGAGCGGCCCTGCAAGGCGCGGCGATCGCCAAAGTGCGCCACCGCGAACAGCAGCAGCAGATACGCAAAGGAGATCGTGACGACCAGTGCGCCGGACAGCATGACCGGGCTCAGCCCTGGCGGCGCTCGACGACCCAGGTGATCGCGGCAATGACCGCGGCCCAGGTCGCGAACAGGTAGACGTACAGGAGCGGCACGCCCATGACCTCCGCGGGTCGATCGAACAGCGATAGCAGCGGAAAATTGAACAGCAGTGTTGCCGCGAGGCACACGGCGATGAGCCGCTGTCCAGCCAGATCCTTGCGCATCGCGTTTCCCCCGGGCGGCGAAGCTCACCCGAGTATAAACCGCTCAACGGTACCGGGTGGCGCGCGCTCGATATTGCCTTCTGCGCCCATGCGGTTATGCTGCACATCACGATGACGGCCGCGGCAGACGGCCGCTAATCTGGAGAGTGCCGCGGCCGCGAATGGTGCGGCGCGGCGAGAGGACCTTTGAAGCCGACCGATACCCAGCACCCGGACTGGTTCCACCGGGTCGTCGATTGCCAGTGGGCGTGTCCCGCGCACACGGACGTCCCCGAATACATCCGGCTCATCGCCCAGGGCCGCTACACCGACGCCTACATGGTGAACCGGGAGTCGAACGTGTTTCCGGGAATCCTGGGGCGCGTCTGCGATCGACCCTGCGAACCCGCCTGCCGGCGCGGGCGCGTCGAGGCCAAGCCCGTCGCGATCTGCCGCCTGAAGCGCGTCGCCGCCGACCACAGGGGCGAGATCGCGCACCTGCTTCCCGCGGTGCCGCAAAAGAAGAACGGCCGCAGGATCGCCTGCATCGGCGCGGGGCCCGCCTCCCTCACGGTGGCCAACGACCTGTTGCCGCTCGGCTACGAGGTGACGATCTTCGAGGCGCTCGACAAGCCCGGCGGCCTGATGCGCACCAACATCCCGTCGTTCAGGTTGCCGGCGCAGACTCTCGACGAAGAGATCGGCCTGATCGAGGGCATGGGCGCCGAGGTCAGGCTGGGCCACCGCATCGGCAGCATGAAGGCGTTGCTCGCCGAGGACTGGGACGCCGTGTTCGTCGGCAGCGGGGCGCCGCGCGGCAAGGACCTGAAGTTGCCCGGCCGCGACGAGGCCGCCGCCAACATCCACATCGGCATCGACTGGCTCGAGTCCGTCGCCTTCCGGCATATCGACCGGATCGGCAAGCGCGTACTCATCATCGGCGTCGGC
>DATKAZ010000091.1:0-55992 GCA_035514535.1 Gammaproteobacteria bacterium | reverse complement strand
ATTTCTACACCGACCGCGCAAGCGGTGCGTGTCCCATTCATGCCGTCGACACGCAGGGTCTGGAAGAGTTGCTGGGCCAGTTGACCGACGCGCATCGTGGCTGGGTGCGCAGTTCCGGCTGGCAGGCGAAACCGGGCACGGTGCTCGCGCTTCCCGGGAGCGATGGCAGTATCGCGGCCGTGCTGGCGGGTGTCGGCGGTCCGGAGCCCTTCTGGGCGCTTGCTGCAATTCCGGGCAACGTTCCGGCAGGCAGCTATGCCTTTGCGGGAGAGTCCACGGGGGAGGAAACTCGCCGGCGCGCGCTGGCCTGGGGAATAGGCCAGTATGCGTTCACCCGGCAGGCGGGGCGCGAGGCGACGCCCCCGCGCAAACTTGCCTGGCCCGAAGGGACGGAGCCCGCGCCGATCCTCTCCGTCGTGGATGCGGATGTGCTGGTGCGCGATCTCGTCAACACGCCGGCGGGCGACATGGGGCCGGCGGAACTGTCGCAGGCGGCGGCGGCGCTGGCTGCCGCGGCGGGCGCGGAGTTCCGTGAAATCGTCGGCGATGCCCTGCTCGCAGAGGGGTTCCCAGCGATCCATGCTGTCGGTCGCGCCAGCGAGCGGGCACCGCGCCTGCTTGATATCTGCTGGGGCGAGCCCGCGCGACCACGGATTACGCTCGTCGGCAAGGGCGTCTGTTTCGACAGTGGCGGGCTGAATATCAAGCTTGCGCAGGGCATGCGCAATATGAAGAAGGATATGGGCGGCGCGGCGCATGTCCTCGGGCTCGCAAAGATGATCATGGATGCCCGCTTGCCTGTACGGCTGCGCGTACTCATTCCGGCGGTTGAGAACAGTATATCGGGCAATGCCTATCGTCCCGGCGACGTGGTGCCGACACGGGCGGGCCTGACGGTGGAGATCGGTAATACGGATGCCGAGGGTCGCGTCGTGCTCGCCGACGCGCTGGCCCTCGCAGACGAGGAAGCGCCCGAGCTGCTGATCGACTTCGCCACGCTGACCGGTGCCGCACGCGTGGCGCTCGGCCCGGACCTGCCGGCGCTGTTCGCGAGCGACGATGAGCTTGCGGCGGCATTGGCGGACGCCGGGCGCGAGCAGGGTGATCCGCTCTGGCGAATGCCGCTGTGGGCGCCGTACTCGTCGAATATCTGCGGCGGCATCGCGGACCTGAACAACGTCAGCTCGGACGGGTTCGCGGGGGCAATTTACGGCGGGCTGTTCCTGCAGCGCTTCGTCGACAAGTCCCGGGCCTGGGCGCATGTGGATGTCTTTGCCTGGAACCCTCGCAGCCGTCCGGGGCGGCCGGAAGGCGGCATGGGGCAGGGCCTGCGGGCGGCATTCGCCATGCTGGCGAGCCGCTATCCGGGCTGAGCCAGGCGGCGCGCAGCCAGCAGCAGGCCGGCATAGAGCAGCAGCCCGAGCAGCACCAGCGTCACGGTGATCGCGCCGAACAGGTCGGGCGCCTTCATCATCGTCGACATCAGCGAGTCCTGGTAATAGAAGAACCAGGGATTCTCAGGCGGGAACACGAGGTCGTGGAGCCGGTAGAAGACTTGTTTCGGACCGATCGCCAGCACCAGCACGGCGGCTGCTGCGGCAACGCCCAGGCTTGCCGCCAGCAGCCTCCGCAGCGGCGGCACCGGCCACGCCAGTGCCCTGATCAGCAGCATGTGGACGGCCGTCCATGCCGCAGCGAGCCAGCCCACCGGCGCGATGCGGTCGACGAGTCGTGCGACATCCTGCAGGTGGAGGATTTCCGGTTCGCGCAACAACCGATCGATTGCACGACCTTCTGCATCGTGATACTCGAGCGACTCGAGCCCGCGGCCGGACTCATGGATCGCGTCGACGATCGCGCCGAACAGCCGCACGCGCTCCCCGCGGCTCGTCGTTTCGAACCCGGACCGGTAGCGGTTCTCGGGCCCGAAGCGATCGATGTGCTGGCCGATTTCCAGCGGGCCGTAAAACGCCGGATAAAGGAAATCCACGAGCGCCAGGCAGCGCCACGAGAGCCACAGCGCCGCGAGCGCCGCGGCCGGGAGCAACAGCCACAAGTGGCCGCGCCCGCGCCGGCGGCGGGCTTCAGCCGCCACCCGGAGTCGCCGAGAGACTCGGCCGATAGGGCAGGATCTCGAGGACCTCGCCGGCCTCGTGGCGGCGTTTCACATCCCGCCAGAATTCCGGCATCAGCAGACCCTCGTGATGCTCGAGGAAGACTTCCAGCTGCTGCGGCTCGAAGCCGAGGAAATTGATGAACTGCTCCGGAAATACGTCATGCTCGTCGACGAAGAACCATGCCTCCGACTGCATCTCTTCGTCGAGATTGCGGGGTCGCGGCAGCTTGCGGAAGTTGCACTCCGTGATCAGGCAGAGCTCGTCGTAGTCGTAGAATATGACGCGTCCGTTGCGCGTCACGCCGAAGTTCTTCAACAACAGGTCGCCGGGAAAGATATTGGTGGCCGCGAGGTCGCGAATCGCCTGGCCATAATCGAGTACGGCGTGTCGGGCCGCGAGCAGTGACGCCTCCTCCAGGTAGAGGTTCAACGGGCGCAGTCGCCGCTCGACATAGCAATGCGCCACCACGACGTCCTCGCCGTCGACATGCACCGTCTGCGCCGTGGATTCGAGCAGGTGCTCGAGCAGTACGGGATCGAAACGCGTGCGCGGGAAGCGCAGCATCTTGAATTCCTGAGCATCGACCAGCCGCCCCGCACGATCGTGGCGGAATACGAGATAGTATTTGTCCACCACGTCCTTGCGCACCACCGTCTTAGGATATGCGAAGCGGTCGCGGATGATCTTGAAGACGACGTCGAAGGACGGCAGCGTGAATACGGCCATCACCATGCCGCGATCACCCGGGGCCTCGACGAACTGGTCACGGGAATGCTGCAGGTGGCGGAAGAAAGTCCGATAGGTCTCGGTCTTGCCCTGGCGGGCACGACCCAGCACGGTGAACAGTTCGGCCAGCGGCTTGCGCGGCAGGATCGTGCGCAGGAACACAACGGCGTCGTGCACGGTCTCGAGGTCGGCGTGGAAGTAGCTGCGCGTAAAGCCGAACAGGATGCTGGTATCGCGTACCGAGGTCAGCAGGGCGTCCACGGACACGCCGGCTTCGCCGTTTTTCAGCGCGATGACCACGGGTTGCGGCTGGGCGGCGCCCAGCGCGCGGCCCACGATGTAGGCGCGCGTATTCTGGTAGAAGATCGGGCGCATGAACTCGATGCGCGTGAGTCGTTCGATGCCGCCCAGCGGCTCCCAGGCGCGCGCCAGCTCGGCGACCACGAAGTCGACGCTGAACTTGAAATCCTCCCAGGGCGACTCGAAGCTGTGGTCCTCGAGAATTTCCTCGAACAGCTCTTCAGGCGCGCCCGCGTACTCGTACACGTTGAGTGCCTGGGGCGGGCGGATCTTTGACAGCGGGTCGAGGTCGAGCGCAACGAACTCGACCTCGGGATCCACGCCGACCGTGCCGAACAGGCGGCGCGAGATGGAACTGAAGAAAGTTTTTTCGAACTCGAGGTCGATGAAGTCCCGGATCTCGTCCTCGAAGCACTGCCTGATCCTGACCCACAGCCGGCGATCCGTCGCGCGTTCGCCCAGGGGGTTGCGGAGGCGCTCCGTCATCTCGGCTACATAGCGATCGTAAAGATCGATGCGTTCCGTGGCGTCGCGCCGCCCGGCCACCCAGTCGCGAGTCTCGAAACGCAGGCGCGCGCGCCTCGTCACCGCCCGGAATTCGGCGTTGTAGTCGCCGAAGGCATCAAAAATGGCCCTGGCGCAGTCACGCGCCAGGGCCGTATCGGGAACCCGGTCAGGCATCGCGTCGCTGTGTCAATGGAGATTGGCGATCAGTGCGTCGGCAAACTCGCTGCACTTCACTTCCTTGGCTCCATCCATCAGGCGCGCGAAGTCATATGTGACAGTCTTGCTATCGATAGTCCGATCCATGGCGCCGATGATGGCATCGGCGGCCTCGAGCCAGCCGAGGTGCCGGAGCATCATCTCGCCGGAAAGAATCAGGCTGCCCGGGTTGACCTTGTCGAGGTTGGCGTATTTCGGCGCAGTGCCGTGCGTGGCCTCGAACACCGCGTGACCCGTGACGGAATTGACGTTGCCACCCGGCGCGATGCCGATCCCGCCGACCTGTGCCGCGAGCGCATCGGACAGGTAGTCCCCGTTCAGGTTCAGCGTGGCAATCACGTCGAACTCCGACGGGCGGGTGAGGACCTGCTGCAACGTAATATCCGCGATCGCGTCCTTGATCAGGACTTTGCCGTCGGCGAGCGCTTTCTTCTGCTCGGCGTTGGCCGCCGCCTCGCCGTCCTCGTCGCGCTTCCGCTCCCACTGGTCCCACGTGTAGGTCTGCTCACCGAACTCACGCTCCGCCAGGGCGTAGCCCCACTTGCGGAACGCGCCCTCGGTGAATTTCATGATGTTGCCCTTGTGGACGAAGGTTACGCTCTTGCGGTCGTTGTCCAGCGCGTACCGGATGGCGGCACGCACCAGGCGCTCCGTGCCTTCGCGCGAGACGGGCTTGATGCCGATACCGCTCGAGTCCGGAAAGCGGATCTTGCGGAACTCATCCGGAAAATGCTCGCGGAACAGGTCGAGGAAGCGCTTGCCCGCAGGTGAGCCCTGCTCGAACTCGATGCCCGCATAGATGTCCTCCGTGTTCTCGCGGAAAATCACCATGTCCACGTCCCCCGGCTTCTTCACCGGCGATGGCACGCCCTTGAACCAGCGGACCGGGCGCAGGCAGACGTAGAGATCGAGGAGCTGGCGCAATGCCACGTTCAGGCTGCGGATCCCGCCACCGATAGGTGTGGTGAGCGGGCCCTTGATCGACACCAGGTACTCGCGGCAGGCCTGCACGGTCTCGTCCGGCAGCCATGAATTGAACAGATCATTCGATTTCTGGCCGGCGAAGACCTCCATCCAGTGGATGCGTTTCTTCCCGCCATAGGCCTTGGCGACGGCCGCATCGAGTACCCGCACCGTGGCGCGCCAGATGTCAGGCCCGGTGCCGTCTCCCTCGATGAACGGGATGATCGGGTTGTCCGGTACCTGCAGGACGCCGTCCTTGATGGTGATCTTCGCGCCGCCCTCGGGGACGACGATCTTCGCTACAGACATATTGGAGACTCCTTGTTCCGTGAGCGGCCTTCTGCGGACCGCGTTGCCAAGTCATGAATGATACACCTGCCCGGCCCCTCTCCGCTGCGCGCGAAGCAGGCGGCGGCCGGTCAGTCCCCGGAATCGCTTTCCGCCATGCGCCGCCCACGGGCCTCATCGATGCGTCGGCTGACGAGCAGGGCCGCCGCGAACAACAGGATGCACACGAGCACCGCGACTCTCAGCCCCAATGCCGCCTGCAAGAGGCCGATCGCCAGCAGGCCGGAAACGCCGGCGAGCTTCAGCGACAAGCCCCAGAAGCCGAAGAACTCGGCGGCACGCGACAGCGGCGAAAACAGTCCTACGAGCGTGCGCGTCGCCGACTGGCAGGAGCCGAGGCTGAGCCCCGCCATGCAGCCCACGACCAGGAAAACGTATTGGGCCTCGATCGGTCGGCCCAGCGCCTGTGACAGCCCGTCCGCCAGCGCCGGAGTCAGGTAGATCATGGCGATCGCGATCATCCACATGACCAGCGTAATCTGGTACGTGCGCTTTGCGCCGATCCGGTCCTGGACGAAGCCGAAACCCAGCGCGCCGACTGCGGCGGTGATCTGCACGATGATGAACATCAGCGTGCGCACGTGCTCGTGCCAGCCGATGACCTGCGCACCGTAGATAAATGCGTAGGTAATTATTATGTAGATACCGTTCATGGCGAAAAACACCGACGTCAGCAGTACCGCCAGGTCACGGTGGCGCTCGAAGCTGCGCAGTGTGGCGCGCACGCGATTCACGCCGATCGTGACGTAGGACTTGCCGGGCGGCAGGGGCTGCGGCGTGCCGCGCTCGCGCACCCAGACGAAAGTCGGGATCGCGGCAAACAGGAAAAACGCCGCCGCCCACGGCCCGACCCAGCGGATGCGCTCGAAGTTCTCGACGCTGACCTCGCCCAGTACCAGCAGCACGAAGACAGCCGAGGCCATGCCGCCGATATAGCCCAGCGCCCAGCCGAACCCCGAGATTTTGCCGAGATCCTCGGGTGGCCCCAGGTCGGGCAGGAAGCTGGCGATGAATGCCTCGCCGATCGAATACGCGAAGTTGGATACGATCAGCAGGAGGACGCCCAGCAGCGCGTAGCCCGGGGCCACGAAATACAGGGCCGCCGTCGCCACGATCGTCAGCAGGTAGCTCGCAAACAGGAATCGTTTCTTGGAGGCCGTGAAGTCCATGATCGCCCCGGCGATTGGCGAACAGACGACCACCAGCAGGTAGCTGGAGGACAGCGCGAGGCTCCACAGGAAGTTGCCCAGCCGGTAATCGCCGTCGTTGCCGACGATGACGCGGGTGAACAGGTCGCCGAATACGACGGTGATGATGAGCAGCGTGTAGGCCTGGTTGGCGAAGTCGAACATGGCCCAGCCGAAGATCTCCCGCTTGGGCGCCCGAGTGCGGGGAATCATCGGCCGACCTGCAGAGGCGTGTCCGCACCGAGCCGCGGCCCGGCCAGCGCCGCCAGCAGATACGCGACACCGGCGGCCAGCATTACCGAGGTGAAGCCGGCATCCAGCGCGACCAGGGTGGCCAGCGCGGTGGCCGACACGGACAGGCAGCTGTCGATCGCGCAGGCCCAGGGGATCTGGCGGGCATCGGCGACGGACAGGCGACGCAGACCGAATGGAAACATCATGCCCATGAAGAATGCCGGCGGCGCGAGCAACAGGAAAACTGCGGCGGACTTGGCCGCCAGCGGCCAGCCCATGGACAGCCCAAGGACCGGTCGCAGGCCGAAGGTATACAGCACGATGAGCGCGGCGACCAGCAGCCCGGTACCCGCGAGCACGCGCGCGGATGCGTCGCGGCGCGACGACCACCAGCTGCCCGCGCCGGAACTCACAAGGAGCGCGGTGAGCACCGTGGCTGCGGCATAGGCGGGCTGGTCGAGATACAGCAACAGTTTCTGGATCAGGACGATCTCGAAAAACATGAAGCCGATCCCCAGGCAAGCGAAATAGGCCAATGTCCAGCGCCGGCGCGTGCCGGCCCAGCCGAGTCGGAACAGCGGCAGGACGATCAGCAGCACGGCGGCCAGCACGATCTGCACGAAGGTCGCGCCGGCGAGCACGAAGCCGAGCTCGAGGTAGGGCAACTGCCGGGCGCCATACGTATAATAGAGTTGAGGAATGTTCCGCAATTTAATGAAATGATTGAAAAATGGTCTGTCGTCTCTGGCCGGCCGAGTGTTCAGCAGGGCGTCCTCGTGGTATGCCTCCGGGTCGCCTGCCAGCAGGGTGTCGAGGGCCTCGAACCAGGCGCGGTCGCCCACCCGGTTGTAGTGTTCGCGCTCGTCGGGTCCCAGGTCTTCGAGCAGCAGGGGATCGAACGCCATCGCGTGGCCGAACGTCCGCAGCCGCTCGCGCTCGTCGCGATCGAACGGCGCCCGGCTCAGCAGGAAAGTCATGGTTCCCCAGCTGCGGATTGCCGCGACATGCGCGAGGCGGTTTGCGACCGCCTGCTCGTCGAGCAGCTGCCGCCACGTGGCCAGCAACCTGAGGCTTGCGCGCGGCGGGTCCTCGTGCCAGACCGTGACGGCGATCATGCCCTGCTTGCCCAGCGTGGCCCACATGGCGCGAAACGCTTCCAGGGTCAGGTGATACTGCTCCTGCAGGGCGCGCACCCCCGCGGTGCCGCCGAAGCTGCCGATCACCGGCAGCACCACGAGATCGTATGGCGATCCGGCGGCGCGGCCGAGCTGCACGCGCGCGCTGCTGCCGTGCAAGCGCACCGCGGGATCCCCGTACAGCGCGTCGATCCACTCGGGACGGCGATTCTGCAGCAGGTCGTTCACCTGGCGGTGCGGCTCCACCGCGTCGATCCGGCCGGCGCCGCGGCTCAGCGCATGGGAGACGTCGTTGCCTGTGGCCGCGTTGAGCACGAGCACGCTCCGGGCGGCACGCAACTCGTAGGGCAGCGCGCGCGTGGTGTGATCGAGGATATGACCGGTGCGGCCCGCGTCGCGGCCGAGCAGGGTGCCGAAGTATTCGCCGTCGTTGAACAGCACGTCGCGCACCGGGGGCTCCCCGCGGAAGCGCAGGCTGAGGGACGGCGCGAAGCGCTGGCTGTCGGCGCTGACCGCCTCGAGCAGGCCGTACGGGCTGGATGTACGATACGTGACCCGGGCGCCGGGCAGTTGAAGCGCGCCGTGAATGTCCTTGTACTCCGACGAGGCGGGCGCGGCCGGCCACGCGATGCTCAAGAGCGGCAACAGCAGCGCACCGGCCCCGATTGCCGCATGCGTTCGCCGCACGGTCGGCTGCGACATCCAGGCGGCGGCCATCAGCAGGAGCGCGAGCAGCCCGGCGAGCCGCGCGGCCGGGAGCATCCACAACAGCCCGATGACCAGCACCGCGCCCGCGCCGGAGCCGGCCAGGTTTGCAAAATACAGCGTGCCGATGCGCGTCACTTCGCGGTAGAAGGCCAGGGTGATCGCCAGCCCCGCGAAGAAGAAAGGCAGGCAACAGGCTGCATAGTAGAACAGCAGCAACCCGACCTGGCCGCGGTCGAAGAACAACAGGAATGCGTCGAAGTCGCCTGCCAGTCCAACCAGCCAGGATGTCGATGCCATGGCCATGCCGGCGGCCAGCAGCAGCGCCGGCAGGGCGACGTGGTAATGGCGCACGAAGAAGTCGGGCATGAGCGCCAGCGCCGTCCCGGCCGCGCCGAAACCCAGCAGCGCCATGGAGATCACCATGTAGGCGAAGTGATGCCACTGGGCGATGGCCAGGAGCTGCATCAGTACCAGCTGGAAGGCGATCACCGCGGCGGACGCGAATGCTACCGCCAGCGGCACGCGCGCCGCGGTCACTCCGGGGCGCGCGTGAACGGAACGAACCGGACCGGAATGAGGTTCTCGGTTCGGACGTCGTCGCCCTCGCGCGTCACCAGCATCAGCATCTGGGTGCGGAACGGCGAGCCGACCGGGATGACCATGCGACCGCCGTCGCGCAGCTGCTCGACCAGGGGCGGCGGGATGTGGTCCGCGGCCGCCGTGACGACGATGGCGTCGTAGGGCGCATGCTCAGCCCAGCCGTGGTAGCCATCCGCCTGCTTCACCCTGACGTGTTCGTAGCCGGCGCGACGCAGGTTGTCTTCGCCCCGGCGGGCGAGCTCGCGCACGATCTCGATCGTGTAGACCTGGTCGAGAAACTCCGCCAGTACGGCGGCCTGGTAACCGGATCCCGTGCCGATCTCGAGAACCCGCATGCCGGGCTCCAGCCGCAGCAATTCAGTCATGTAGGCGACGATGTAGGGTTGCGAGATCGTCTGGCCGTAGCCGATGGGAAGCGGCCGGTCGGAATAGGCCTGGCGACGCCGGGCTTCCGGTACGAACTCGTGCCGCGGCACGCGGCCCATGGCGGTCAACGTGACCGGATCCCTGATGCCGCGCGCCTCCAGCTGTCGCACCACCATTTCGGCGCGCGCTGCCGCCCAGGCGTCGTCGGCTGGCAGGACGCAGGCGGAATACAGCAGCAAACCGAGCGACAGCGCGGTCGCAACGCTCGCGTGTCTCATGCCGATCATCCTAACTCGAAATGCTTTGCTCCATCCGGCCGGTTGGGGTACCGTTTTGATGACGTTAGGCGGGAGAGCGTTGCATGCATACCATCCGGACGATCCTGAAGAACAAGAAGAGCGCCGAGGTCTGGTCGGTGTCCCCCGGCGATACGGTGCTCGAGGCGATCACGCGCATGGCGAAGCTCGGCATCGGGGCGCTGCTGGTGATGGAGGGCGATCGCCTGGTCGGGATCGTTTCCGAGCGGGATTACGCACGCAAGATCATCCTCCAGGGACGTCGCTCCGCGGAGACGCTGGTGGCCGAGGTCATGACCTTCGAAGTAGTAACGACCACCCCGGACAAGACGGCGCAGCAGTGCCTGGCAATGATGACCGAGGGCTTTTTCCGCCACCTGCCGGTGATGGAGAACGGGCGCGTGACCGGCCTGGTGTCCATCGGCGATCTCGTCAAGGCCGTGATCGCCGATCAGCAGGCCGTCATCCAGGAACTCGAACGATACGTCACCGGTTGAACCGGACACACGAGGGACATTGCCATGATGGAAGTCGGCGGCCTGTTGGGCCTGATCATCCTTATCCTGGATGTCTACGCAATCGTCAAGACCCTGCAGAGCAGCGCGGACACCGGCACCAAGGTAATCTGGGTCGTCGTAATCCTGGTGCTGCCGGTCCTCGGCCTGCTGCTGTGGTTTCTTTTCGGGCCGAAAGGGTAGGGTCCGGGCGGCCGGCGGCGGCTACAGGCCGCGCCAGCCGATCTCGAGGAACACGCTGCGCTCCCGGCCGGGAAAGTATCGATATTCGCCGAACGCGAAGTCGGCGCGCTCCGCATAAGCCGTATCGGCCAGGTTGTGGACGCGCCACGCCAGGTGCAGGCGGTCCGTGAGCGGCTGCTGCACCCTCAAGTGCAGCAGGTCGTGGCCGTCGTAGCGCGCAGTGTTGGCCGCGTTCAGCCAGTGAGATCCCATCGAGATCCACTCCAGTTCGGCGCGCCACCGCCGCGGACCCTCCCACGCGAGCCGCGTACTGCCAAAACGGCGCGGGGCTGAATCGGTATCGTTCCCCGAGGTGATGATCTCACCGCGTCCGACGTCCCGGTCGAAACGCCAGGTGTGCCGGGCGAACGCCTGGTCGGTGGCCAGTTGCAGGGTGGACGACAGCTGCCACTGGAGCGACACCTCAAGCCCGACATGCCGGGTGCGGCCATCCGCGACGTTGAAACCGTCACCGTCGCGGAAGATATAGTTGCGCTTGTCCATGCGATATGCAGCGAGCTCCCAGCCCAGCAGCCCCGCGAAGCCGCGCCACCCCAGCTCGAGACTGTCGAGCCGCTCGCTGGCGAGGTCCGCGACCGACTGGCCACTCTGCAGCCGGTACAATTCGGTGGCCTGCGGCGCGCGGAAGCCGCGCCGTGCCGCCAGCCAGACGAGCTGCCGCGCGGCAGGGCGCCAGCCGAGACTCAACTTGGGCGCAAGATTGTCGAACCGGTCACTGCGGTCGTCCGGGCGAGTGTAGAGGCACCCTCCCAGGCACTCGCTGCCGTCATCGCGCGTGCTGCCGGCAAGCATGCGGTTGTCGTAGCGGTAGTGCAGGCGCTCGGCGCGCAGGCCCAGGCCTAGGCTCCAGCTTGCGGCGAGGGGCCGCTCCCAGTGCACCCAGGGCGCCGCCGCGCGGGCCCGCACCTCGTAGTCATAGTGGAATCCGGGCGGGCGAGTGGCGGCCAGGGACGGCGGCAGGCCGGTGGTTTCGCCGGCCTGGAACTGTTCGAGGTAGCCTTCAGCCGCCTCGAGGTCGAGGCCGTAATGCAATGTCCCACCGGCCGCGGCCGTGCGCGCCGTCGATTGCAATCCGGCGCTGAGCTGGCCGTTCTCCTCCAGCGGCTGGCCCGGCAGGAAGTGCTGCAGGAACTCCATCCTGCTGGCACGCACATAGGGGCGCAATTCGAGCCGGCGCTCGCCGTCATCGCGCCGCCAGGCAAAGGAGGCGCGCAGGCTGTCGGCATCGCGAAACGCCTCGGGATTCGGATTGCTGCGCCGCCGGCGCGAATCGCGGTAGGCCTCGAAACCCGTGATATAGCCCGCCGTCTCCTGGCGCAGGGCCGTAGCCGCGAGCTTCGCCTCGCGCTCCGACGCGCCGTTGCGATCGAGCCACGCCACGTTTGCTTTCCCCTGCTCGTGGCCCGTGTCGTCGCGCCAGCCGCCGTCATGCGATGCCTGCCCGGTGACGCGGAAGCCCCGCGTTCCGCTCCACCGCCCCGCACTGAAGCGCCCGCGCAGATAGTCCGCCGGGCCGACATCGAGCAGGGCGTAGTCGCGTCCGTGCGCCGCCGTGGGCATCAGGACATTGACGGTGCCATGCAGGGCATTGGAGCCGTACAGTGCGCTGCCCGGGCCGCGCACGACTTCCACGCCGCGAGCCTGCTCTACGTTGAGTTCAAACAGCTGGTTGACGTTGCAAAAACCGGCGGGGCGTGCCGGCAGGCCATCCTCGAGGAACAGGAACGCGCCGCAGGCACCGGCGCCGGACAGCACCGGCGAACGGATGCCGACGAGGCTCTCCTGGCCGCTGTTTCGAGTCACCCAGGCGCCCGGCACGCGCCAGAAAATTTCGGATGCATGCGTCGGCGCGACTGACTCGGTGGCGTCGTCGCTGATCAGCCCGAGATTGCCTGGCGTGGCGATCAGCGGGGCCGCGGAACGTGTCGCCGTCACCGTCATGGGCTCCAGTTCCTGTGCGGCACTCGCGGCGGCCGCCAGCCACGCGGCGGAGGCGATCAGCCGTCCCAGGCGGGAAACCGGAGTCCGGCGCGAAGTCCTTGCTGTCGTATGGCCTTGCACCTGCGCGAATCATCCGCCCCGGGCGGTATCCCGGTTGACGCGTTCCAGTACGAAACTGGGCGTGTCACCCTTGCGGTAATAGACGAACTGGCGGCGCAGTTGCTCGAGCTTGGCCTCCCGGGCCGCTTCACTGGCAAACCACTGATACTCATGCCAGTCGTTGCCCAGCAAGGGCGCCATCGGGTCGTTGGCCGGCAGGCTCAGGCGAATGCCCCAGGCCTTCGGGCCAGCCGGCACGGGCCGGCTGCGATTATGTTCGTGGCACGCGTTGGTCATGAGGATCCCTTGTCATGTCTGCCGGTAATCATTATTCGCGGGCACGCGCGTCCTTGCCAGCCTTCAGCGATCGCCCGCACCTTCCCTGTCCGCCCAGCCAAGCAAGCGCCGCGTCACGACCAGGTAGACTTTCTTGCCCGTGGCCATCCAGATCCGGGAGGGCCAGCCGCGCCGGCCGAGTATTGCGCGCTCCCGCCCGGACAGCGCCCGGTCGCAATACCAGCGCTTGTGTTTCAGAGCGTGGCGCAGGTCCTCGCGGCCGAGTTCGCGGAACAGTCGTCCGCGGCGCCGTGGCGCCCAGGCAAGCTGGAAGTCGATCAGGCCCGGCCGTCCGTCGGGGAGGACCAGCCAGTTCGGCTCCTTGGCGAGATCATTGTGGACGACACCGGCCCTGTGCAACTTGCGCACCAGCCGGAGTGCGGCGCGAAAATACGCCGGGTCGTGCGGCCTTGCATGGTGCATCGGTCGGCCCTCCATCCATGACCTGACGAGGACATGGCCGTCCCACGAGATCAGGCGCGGGATGTCCGGCACGGCCGCTGCCGCGGCCAGCGCGATGGCCTCGCTGCGTGCCAGCCGCCGTGCCAGCCAGCGCGTCCACCAGCGGGCACTGCGGGTGTCGCGGCGCACTTCGGGGCCGCCGGGGCCGTATGCCAGCGAGACCGTGCCGAACAGGTCGCGCTTGAGAATCCCGGTCGCAGCGGGCGCAGACGGCTGGCTGATTTTCTCCATGGCGGGAAAGTCTAGCCGCAGCGGCCCCTGAAGCGGTGATTTGGCGTCGCGGCCCGGGTCGCGGAGAATGAGCCCATGGTGGAATCGGGCGAACCGTCGACTCCCGCGAACACGCCGGCCGCGCCGGCGCCCCGGCACGTGCGGCGCGGCGAGTCGTTTTTCGTCGCCGGTGGGCCCGTGGCGCCGGACCGGCCATGCTACATCGCGCGGACGACTGACCGGCAGATCTATGAGCGGCTGCTCGCCGGCGATTATTGCCATGTCATCGCACCGCGGTTCTCGGGCAAGAGCAGCCTGGCGGCACGGACGGCGCACCGCCTGCGCACGGAAGGTCGCCTGGCGGCCATCGTGGATCTCTCCCAGCTCGGCAGCAGGGACGGCTCGACCGACGTGGGCCGCTGGTACTACGGTCTCGCTTATCGCGTCCTGCGCGACCTGCGGCTCAAGCTCGACCTGCAGGCCTGGTGGCAGGAGCGCATGCCATTGCCGCCGGCGCAAAGGCTGGGTGAATTTTTCTGGGAAATCGTCATCGGCGCGACTCGCGTGCCCGTGACGATCTTCCTCGATGAGATCGACAGTGTCGACCAGCTTGATTACGCGACCGAGTTGTTCAGTATCGTGCGCGCCTGCCATGACGCGCGGGCCGGCGAACCGGAATACCGCCGCCTGACGTTCGTATTGCTCGGTACCGCGCTGCCCAGCGGCCCGTCGGGACACGGCAGTCTCGACGCGGAAGTCGGCGCGCGCCTCGAGCTGCCGGATTTCCGCTTCGAAAATGTCCGGCCATTCGCCGAAGGCCTCGGGATGCGGCCCGGCGACGCCGAGCGCGCGCTGTACCGCGTCCTCTATTGGACCGGCGGGCATCCCTACTTGACACAAAAGCTCTGCCAGGCGGTCGCGCGCAACGCCACCCGCATCAATTCCGACGAAGCCGTGGATCGCCTGGTCGCAGCACGCTTCTTCGCACGCAACAGGATCACCAGCGAGACGAGCATGAGCCGCGTGCTCGACGGCCTGGACCGTGCCGGCAAGCTCGCGCGCCGTGCGCTGCGGCACTACCGGCGCATCAGTCGCGGACGGCGGCCAAGGTACGTGCCGGGAAACCCGGAGCAGGAGCTGCTGCGGGTGTGCGGTCTCGTGAATATCACTGCGGAGCGCAGGCTCGTCGTGCGCAACAGGATCTATGCGGAGGTGTTCACGCACCGCTGGGCACGCGAGGCGCTCCCCGTCGAGTGGGGCAGGATCGGTCGCGTCGCCGCGTTGCTCGGTATCGTCATCGGAGGGGTTTGGGCCTATATCGAGGTCTTGCCCCGACCCTACGAGGAAACGCTCAGGGTCGTGTCGGTGGAAATGGATGAGGCGCTTGGGGCCTGGTCGGCAATGCGGCGCATTCCGGGCTTCGCCGACCGGGCGAATCGGCTCCTCGCGCGGGTCCTCACCAGGCGCAGCCGCCTGCTCGACAGCTGGCCGGAGGTGGAAGTCGTCGATGCACGCTTGCGCGCCCTGCCAGGTTTTGAAGCGCGGGCGGATGCCCTGCTGGTCGAGTTCTGGGAACGCCGTGCTGCCGACGCGGAGGCCGCCGAGCAGCGGGATGCAGCGCTGCTTTATCGACTCAGGGCCTATGTGGCCGGGCCGACCGCGGATTCGGGTCGTGCCGCCGAGCTGGCGGGCGGCGATTATCGGCAACTGCGCACGGTGATCCGGCCGGCAGGGGTCGTGGAAGCCCTCGCTCCGACGCCGGACGGACGCAGCGTAGTGACGGTGAGCGCGGGTAACATCGTCGAACGCTGGAGTGCAGGCAGCGGGGAACCGGAGTCCGGCGTCCGCCTCGAGTTACTGGCCGAGGAATTCATCACGGTACGCCGGCGGCTCAGCCTCGACGGTGGCGGACGGGTCGCCGGGCCGGTGGTCGCACTGTCGGTGGATCACCCGCGTCCGGCGGACCTGCACATTGTGCTGACGTCGCCGGCCGGGCGTCGGGCGGAATTGCCGGTGGCCCGCGCCGACACCCGTGACGGCATGCTGCTGTTCAACGAGGCGCGGGCACCCCAGCTGCGCAGCATGCGTGGCGAGCAGACCCTCGGGACGTGGATGCTTGAGATCGAGGACCGCGAGAGCAGCGAGACCGGGTTTCTCCGTGGCTGGACGCTGGCCGCTTCATCGTCCGCCGCCCATCGCGCGGAGGACCGCCCCGAGAATCCACTGCTCCTGCCGGCGCCGGCGCGCACTTCGGCGGTGCGCGTCGCGCTGTCGCCGCGAGCGTCAGTCGTGGCGGCACTGCCGCGCAACGCGGAAGCGCGCGGCAGGTTGCAGGCGTGGGAAGTTGCGTCCGGGCGCGCGCTTGCGAGCGTCGACGTCGGCGCGGGCGACCGATGGATCGGTTTCGCGAGCGAGAGCCTGTTGCTGCTGCTCGAGACGGGGGCCGCCAGGCCGCGGCTGCGTATCCTGGACGTGCTCAGCGGCGAGGAGCGCCTGTCGCACATCGCCGCGGGAGGAATTGCAGCGGGGCCGGCGGTGTCTCCCGGTGGGCGGTACGTCGCCGTGGCGGAGGCGGCACCCAGTGTCGCCTGGATTCGTGACATCGATGCGGCACGCGAGGTATTCCGCTTGCAGACCGCGGGAGAAGCGACGGCGGTCGCCGTCGCGCCCGGAGGGTTGTTGCTCGCGGTCGCGGATTCGGGAGACGTGGTTCGCGTGTGGCATACGACCGACGGCGCGTTGCTTGCCGGGTTTCCACAGGATTCGCCGGTCTCCGCCCTGGCGTTCGATCCTACGGGTCGATGGCTTGCGATGGCCGATCTCGACCGCCAGCTGAGGGTCTGGGACCTGGCCTCTCCGGAGGCCCCGCCCCTCCTGTCGCGGCCGGGAGGGGACCCGCGGCATTTTGCCTTCGACCCATCCGGGCGTCGCTTCGTGACACTGGGACCCGCCGGGGGTTACGAGATCTGGGGGCTGCCGGAAGCCATGCCCAACGGGCCGATCCTGCGGCACGGCGGCGTGCGCACCACGCTGCCGGGCACCGCGGATCGATTGGCGGGACGACAGATGATCCTCGCCGAGGACGGTCTCCTGGTAGGCGGGCGCGGCACCCGCAAGGCGACTGTCTGGCAGGTCACGCAGGATGCCGCGCCGACCGAGCTCCCGCCCATTGCGCTCGTGGTGGCGCTGGCACCCTCGGGGCTGCGAATGGGCGCCGGGCTCGCAGATGGTCGCGTCATGCTGCGCATGCGTGACCCCGATTCACTGACTTTGCGCCAGACGCTCGTCACCACCGGCGAAGCGCGGCACGGCGGGACGGTGACTGCGCTGGCCTTTTCGCCGGATGGCCGGCGTCTCGCGAGCGTGGCCGCCGATGGCAGCGTGCTGCTGTGGGACGCGGCCACGGGCGGGCACATCGGCGGCTTGTTTCAACATGGCAGCGGGCGCGTTGCGGCGATCGACCTGGCGCCGGACGGGCGCCGCCTCGTGACGGCCGGTGAACTGGGTGCACGCACGTGGGACGCCGAAACCGGCGAGCCCGGCCCGGCGCTGGGACCCGGGCGGGCGGTCAGCTCGGTCGCGCTCGATGCCGCGGGGCGGCGGGTGTTCACCGGTACTCCGGGGGGCGAAGTCGAAAGCTGGGATGTCCAGAGCGGCGAGCGGCTGTGGTTCGGGAGTGTGGAGGCGCCGGTGTCGAGAATCGCGGTCAGCGCGGACGGGCTTGGCCTGGCCGCCGCCAGCGAGACCGGACTTGTGCAGGCCTGGGGCCTGGATCCGGGTGGGCGGCCGGTAAGCACCGTGCTCGCGGCGCCGGTGTCCGCGCTGCAGTTCGCGCCCGACGGCCAGACGATCCTGGCCCAGACGGCCTCCTGGATGCATCGTCTCGGGGTTGTCGACGGCCGGCTGACGGTCCTGGGCAGCCGCATGCTGCCCGCGGCGGTGCCGCCGGGCGCGTGGCGCATTGCCACAGCGGACGGGACGCGGCTCGTACTGGTCGGCGGCGCGCACAGCGAGACCATGGCGGTGCTGGATCTCGAGCGAGTCCCCTTGCCGCCGGATGACTGGCAGCCGGATCTCGAAGGCTGGCAGCAGAAGCTGAAACTTTATTTCAGGGCGGGCGAGCTGGAAGACGGCTTGTCGCCCCGACCCCTGCCCGTCGTCGCGGCCCCGCAGGCGGCGGATGGCCCGGGAATGTGAAACAGCGCAAGCTCCTGGCCGGCGCAGAGGCGTTAAACTCAGCAATTCCGCACTGCCGGAGGTCTTTGATGAAATATGCGCTGGCACTGCCGCTTGCGGCGCTTGCCCTGGCAGGGTGCACGGAACCGCTGGCGCCGCGGACCGTCGCGCAGTTCATGGAAGATGACGTGGCGCTCTACGGCACGCTGACGCGTTGCGAAACCGATCCGGCCGCGGCGAACGATGTCGAGTGTCGCAATGCGCGGCAGGCGGCAGACCGGGTCGCCGCTATCGAAGAGCGCGCGCTGATCAAGGTTCGCCAGGAGGCCTTCGAGTCGGCGCGCGCCGAATACCGCGCGCGCCTCGATCGCGAGCGCGAGCTGCGCATCCAGGCGGAAGCTCAGGCCAGGGAAGCACGCTTGCAGGCCCTATCCGGTTCGACCCCCAGCCAGCCGAAGGAGGCCGAGGGCGCGGCACCGACCGACGCCGAGGATCCCGCGGACCACCAGGACGAGTGACACCCGGCATTCGGCAGCCCCCCCGAGTGCCCCTGATGCCCGCCGTGTCCGTCGCCGCTGAGCATATGTCCGAGCGGCGTCGCGGCGGTCCAGGCACCGAAGGCCACTAGCAGCCACCCGAGCGCGCGGCGGCGACGGCCCCCCAGCCAGCCGGAGCTCCGGCCGGATGCCCAGGCGAGGCCGACCATCGCCGGGGCGGTGCCCAGGCCGAACACCGCCATGAATGCGGCGCCGTTCACGGCGCCTCCGCTGCCGGCGGCTGCGGCCAGCATGCCGTAGACCAGGCCGCAGGGCAGCCAGCCCCAGAGTGCGCCGAGCGCCAGTGCCTGGCCGACATGGCGCGGCGGCACCAATCGCCGGGCCATCGGCGCGAGGCCGCGCCACAGGCGCGCGCCCACGGCCTCGAGCGGCGCGAGCAACTTGAGATTCACCGCGACCTGCAGGCCCAGCAGCATCAGCATGATTCCCATCACGAGCCGCAGCCACGGCCCGAGTCCGGCGGCGCCGGCAAGCCCCGCGCCGAGCGCGCCGGCGAGCGCGCCGGCCAGGGAATAGCTCACGATGCGTCCCGTGCTGTAGGCGACGGCGAAGGAGGCGCGCCCGCCGCCGGCCACGCCGAGCGCACCGGCGATGCCGCCGCACATGCCGAAGCAATGGACGCTGCCGACGAGGCCCGCGATCAGCGCCGCGAGGAGGCCCGTGTCTGCCATGCTCATTCGTCCGGCGGTCGGCCGGCGGACGGGGCTTGCCGATCTGCATCCGGCGGCCGGCTGTCGTCATCGAGGAGGATGCGCCAGGCCGGGCTCTCGAGGTCGTCGAACTGGCCGCTGTCGACGGCCCAGAAAAAAGCCCACAGCGCACCTGCCACGATGATGATGCCGAGCGGGATCATCAGGTAGAGGATGCTCACGCGCCGGCTCCTTCCGCGACCGCGGGGGCGCCTGCGGATCGTATCCCGCGCGGTGGCCGCGCGAGGCGCAGCGCGTTCAGCACGACCAGCAGGGAACTGGCCGACATGCCGATCGCCGCCATCCACGGCGTAATCCAGCCGCCGGCCGCAAGCGGCAGCACCGTCAGGTTATAGACGGCGGCCCACGCCAGGTTCTGCCGCACGATTCCCAGTGTGCGCCGGGCATGGCTGATACCGTCTGCCAGCGGTTGCAGCGACTCGCCCAGCAGCACCAGGTCGGCACTGGTCTGGGCCAGCGCGCTGCCGCGGCCCATGGCCACGGAAACGTCCGCGCCCGCCAGGACCGGGGCGTCGTTCACGCCATCGCCGACCATAGCCACAGGCCCGCCCGCGGCCTGGCGCTCGTGCAGCAGCGCCAGTTTGTCCTCCGGCGTCATGCCGGCCCGCCAGCTGTCGATGCCCGCCGCCACCGCGATCGGGCCGACCACATCCGCGGTGTCTCCGCTGGCGATTTCGGTTTCCAGGCCGAGTTGCCTGAGGCACGTGAGCGCGTGGCTCGAACCGGGTCGCAGCGGGTCCGAGAGGCGGAAAATCGCCACGACGCCTGCCTCGCCGGCGAGGCACACGGCTGTTTCGCCGCCGGCGGTCACGGGCGCGCCGGCGGCGCACAGTGCGGCGGCCCAGTCCGGTCGCCCGAGTCGCCAGCGCTGTCCCACGACCAGGCCCTCGATGCCGAGCCCAGGTGACACCCTGACCGCGGTCGCCGTTCCGGCCGGATGCGCGATTGAGAAGGCCCGGGCAATCGGATGCTCGGACACGGCCTCGAGTGCCGCCGCGATGCCGAGCGCCTGCTGCACATCGAGGTCGCCGAGCGGTTCCACGGTAGTGATGCGGGGCTGCCCCAGCGTCAGCGTGCCCGTCTTGTCGAAGATGACCCGCCCCACGCGCGCGAGCCGTTCGATCGCACCGGCGCGCGTCACCAGCAGGCCGCGGCGTGCCAGGAAGCCGGTGGCGGCAGTGATGGCCGCCGGGGTGGCAATGGACAGTGCGCAGGGGCAGGTCACGACCAGCACGGCGAGTGTGATCTCGAAGGCGCGGGAGGGATCCAGGGCGTTCCAGGCGAACCAGGTCAACGCAGCGGCACCGAGTACGCCGATGACGAACCAGCGCGCCACCCGGTCGGCGGCCGCCGCGATCGGCGTGCGTTCCGATTGCGCCCGGTCGAGCAGTCTTCCGATCGAGGCCACGAGGGTATCGCTCCCCGTGCGTTCGACGCCCAGTTCCAGCGGGTCGCCGAGATTGATGCTCCCCGCGAGCACCGGCTCGCCGGCGCGCCGCAATCGCGGCCGCGATTCGCCCGTCAACATGGACTCGTCCAGCCGCGCATCGCCGGCCGGAAGGCGACCGTCGGCCGGCAGCGTTTCGCCATGGCGCACGGAGACGACGTCGCCGGGTCGCAACTCTCGCAATGCCACGGACTCCCACCGGCCGTCCGCGGCGCGTCGCCGGGCCGCCTGCGGCAACAACCGCGCAAGCGCCTCCTGGGTATCACCGGCCCGGTGGCGCGCGTTCATCTCCAGGAAACGGGCCAGCGACAACAGGAACACGAACATGGTCACCGAGTCGAAATAAACCTCCCCCCGGCCGGCGAAGGTATGGAGGACACTGGCCACCCAGGCGCCACCCACGGCCAGCGCGACGGGGACGTCCATGCCCGGTCGTCCCGAGCGGAGATCGCGCCACGCGCCGGTGAAAAATGGCCGGCCGGAGTACAGCACGACCGGGGTCGCGACGAGCAGGCTGACCCAGCGCAGCAGTGCCTCGAGACCGGGATCCATGTCCTGGAAAGCGCCGACATACAGCGCCACGGCGTACATCATCACCTGCATCATGCCGATGCCTGCCACGCCGAGCCTGCGCAATGCGCCGCGCCGTTCGCGTAGCGCTATGTCGGCGCCTCCCGCACTGCCCGGATGCGGCTGGTAGCCGAGCCGCGACAGCACGCCGAGTGCGCCGCTGAGCGGCAGCACGCCCGGTTCCCATACGAGACGCGCCCTTGCCGTGGCGGGGTTGACGCGAATCTCGCGCACGCCCGGCACTTGCTCGAGGCTGCGCTCGATGAGCCAGCCGCAGGCCGCGCAGCGCACGCCCTCGACCAACATCGTGCAACTGCGCAGCCCGTCGCCGGCGGGTGCACTGACGGCCTCGAGCATTTCCGTACGGTCGAACGGATGCCACTGCAACTCGGGGGTGTCCGGGGCGACGCCGCCGGCGGGCCGCACCGCCGCCACGGTCCTGAAGCGGTAAAAATCGGCGAGCCCGGTATCGCGGATCAGTTCGGCGACCGCCTTGCAGCCGGGACAGCAGACCCTGTGGCTCAGGCCATCGATCCGGACGAACCACGGCTCGGTGCCGGTGAGTGCCTCGCCGCAATGGAAGCAGTCGCTGGCTTGCACGATGACTCAGCGGCCCCGCGTGGGCACCAGCAACAGTTCGCGTTGACCCGTGACTTCGCCGGACAGCCGCCACGCGCCGTCGCCCGGGTACAGTTGCAGGTACCAGCGGCCCTCCGGCGGCTTGAGGCCGGCGCTCCAGCCGCCCGGCACGGGCATCAGGTCGACGACCAGGTCGCGCTGCTCGATGAGGGGATGCGACAGGCGCAGCTGCAGCGACGCGGGGACGACGGTCGCCGGACGCAGCCGGACCGCGACGATGTCTGCGCCCGCAACGAAACGGATTTCCGCCTCTAAGCCGAGGGCCGCCGCCGCCTCGTCCCGTTCGAGCCGCAGCTCTGTAGCACGGGCAATGCGTGCGTAGTCGTCCACGACCATCGGGTTCGGCGTGCTCATGGCGAGCCACAGCGTCACGAAGCTGGCGACGACCACCGTGGCGGGGAGGGTGATCAGGAACCATGGCCAGAACTGGCGGTACCAGGGGTCGGGCCGGCCGCGCTGATCGTTGCCCGCGCTCATCGCGTTGCTCCGGGGCCGTCGCCAGGGCCAATCAGGCGCGTAGTGCGCTCGACGGTTGTCGGTGCGTCGCCAAGCGCCTCGACGGTCAAAGTGACTTCCGCGCCCCCCGGCGGCAGCACCTTGCCGGGCGCCTTGAGCCGTAGCGGCACGCGCCGAATCTCGCCGGGCGCGGAAACCAGCGGCAAGGGAGTATCGAACTCCAGTTCCAGCCCGGCAACGCCACGGGCCGAGACTTCGTAACGGCGTTGCACTTCGGTCTTGTTCACGAAGGTCACGGTGTAGACGTTCTCCACTACGCCGCCCGGCAGTTCCCGGTAGAGCGTGTTGCGGTCGCGGATCACATCGACGATCAGTGTACTGCGGTTGGCGATCGCCGTGCCGAAGCCGACGAGCAGCGCCAGGAGAAGCACGCCATAGACGATGACACGCGGGCGCATCACGCGCACGGGCTGCTGTTCCTCCATCGCGTGGTGAGTGGAATAGCGGATCAGGCCGCGCGGGTATGCCATCTTGTCCATCACCTCGTTGCAGACGTCCACGCAGGCCGCGCACGCAATGCACTCGATCTGGAGTCCTTCACGGATGTCGATACCCGTGGGGCAGACCTGCACGCACATGTTGCAGTCGATGCAGTCACCGAGCCCGGCCGCGATGTGATCGAGCGAGCGCTTGCGCCCGCCGCGCGGCTCGCCGCGCCGTTCGTCATAGGAAATGATCATCGTGTCCTTGTCGAACATCGCGCCCTGGAAGCGCGCGTACGGACACATGTACTTGCAGACCTGCTCTCGCAGGAGTCCGGCATTGCCATAGGTCGCAAAACCGTAAAACAGCACCCAGAACGACTCCCACGGTCCCGCGGAGAGCGTCAGCAGTTTCTGCCCGAGTTCGGCGGCGGGCGTGAAATAGGCCGCGAACGTGAAGCCGGTCCAGAGCGAGAAGGTAATCCACAGGACCTGCTTGGCAGACTTGCGCAGCACCTTGTCGCGCGTCCACGGCCCGTGGTCGAGCTTGCGCCGCTGGCTGTGATTGCCCTCGGTGATGCGCTCCATCCACAGGAAGGCCTCGGTCCAGACCGTTTGCGGGCAGGCATAGCCGCACCACAGGCGCCCGGCGACGGCGGTGACGAAGAACAGGGCGAGCGCGGCGATGATCAGCAGCCACGCCATGAAAAAGAAATCCTGCGGCCAGAAAGTCAGGCCGAAGATGTAAAACTTGCGCGCCGGGAGGTCGAACAGCACGGCTTGCCGGCCGTGCCAGGAGATCCACGGAAGGACGTAATAGATGCCCAGCAGGACCCAGACAGCGAGGTTACGCAGCGACGCGTAGCGGCCCTTGACCTCCCGCGGATAGACTTTTTCGTGGACCGCATAGAAGGAGTCCGGGGCGGCGCCGCCGGCGCCGCCCCGCGGCAGGGCGTTCACGGTCTTTCCTCTTGATCCTGGCCGGCGTGGCGACGGCTGCGTCGCCGCAGCGGGTCCCTGCGACGGCGGCCGGCGTGCGGCTCATCCGCCCGGCGCGACGCGTTTCCGGCGCGCGGCCCGTTCTCCGTGCGCACGAGCCAGATCAGGAACACGCCGGTTGCGGCGGTCAGCAGCCAGAAACCGAAAAAGCCGATTGCGTAGCCTGCCTCGCGGCTGATTTCCCAGCCGGGCGTGGTCGTGCCCGAGAGCACCTGCGGGTCCACCATCGCAAAGAACACCGCGGTGCCGGCGCACGCCATGAGGAACGATGCCCATGCGACGTATGCGATGTCGCGCTGGCGTCGCCGCCAGGGCCGTGACTCGTCGTGCGCGCTTGCGGGCCTGCGGTCCATGGAGATCCTCTAGTCGCCGACCTGGCCGGACAGGCGCAGCACGTAGGCGGCCATCAGGCGCGACTGCTGCTCACCGAGGATGGGCAGCTGGGCCGGCATGTTGTTCTGCCGACCGTACGTGACGGTCTCCGTGATGACGTGGCGGTCCGAGCCGTAAACCCAGCTGCCGTCGGTGAGGTCCGGCGCGCCCAGCGCAGTCATGCCCGTGCCGTCCATGCCATGGCAGGCGCCACACACCGCCCACAGCGGCGCGGCCGCGGCGGCCATCTCCGCGTCGTGCTCCAGCCCGGACAGGCCGCGCACGTACTCGACCATCTGCGTCACGCTGCTCTCGCCGCCGATGGCGGCGCCCATCGGCGGCATCATCCCGGTCCGGCCGTCCCGAATGGTCGTGAGAATCGCCTCCTCGTCGCCTCCCCAGAGCCAGGCGTCGTCGGTGAGGTTCGGGAAGCCCGGTGCGCCGCGGCCGTCCGAGCCGTGGCACTGGGCGCACCGGTTGCCGAATATGTTGCCCGCAGCCGCCATGGCGTCGGCGTCGCGCGCGAGATCTTCGAGCTTAAGGCCGTCGAAGCGCGCGAAGAATTCCTGCTGCCGCTCCACCACGCGCGCGACCTCTTCGTCGTACTGGCTGGTCTGGCTCCAGCCGAGCACGCCCTTGAAATTGCCCAGGCCGGGATAAAGCACCAGGTAAATGATCGAGAACACGACGGTCAGGTAGAACAGCCACAGCCACCAGCGGGGCAACGGGTTGTTGTACTCGCGTAAATCGCCGTCCCACACATGCCCCGTCGTATCCGAGGCCTGTTCGCCCGGGCGGCTGCGGGACGTGACCCACAGCAGCCAGACGGCGCCGATGATATTGGCCACCGTCAGCAGGATGATCCATCCGCTCCAGAAACTGCTCATCGCGATTCCCCGTTCTCAGGAGTGCTCTTGGGTCCGCGTTTGTCCTCCTCCAGCGGGAGGTTCGCGGCCTCTTCGAAATCCTTGTGACGGCGCCGGCTCCAGGCCCACAGGACGATCCCCACGAAGGCGACCATAAGCAGCAGCGTCCAGACCAGGTGCCACGTGTCCGCGCGCATTACTGTCGTCCGCGGCCGAGATTGGTGCCGAGTCCCTGCAGGTATGCAATCACGGCGTCCATCTCGGTCTTGCCGGACAAGGTGTCGGCCACGCTGCCGATATCGTCATCAGAGTAGGGATGACCCAGGCGACGCAACGCGCGCATGCGGTGCTCGACGTCGCGGGAGCTGAGCTCGCGCTGCTCCAGCCACGGATAGGCAGGCATGTTGGATTCCGGTACCAGCAGGCGCGGGTCATTCAGGTGCAGGCGATGCCATTCGTCGCTGTACAGCCCGCCCACGCGGGCCAGGTCGGGTCCGGTGCGCTTGGAGCCGAACTGGAACGGCCGGTCATAGACCGACTCGCCGGCCAGGGAATAGTGCCCATAGCGTTCCGTTTCCGCGCGAAACGGCCGGATCATCTGCGAATGGCAGCCGTAGCAGCCCTCGCGGATGTAGATGTCGCGGCCGGCGAGTTCCAGCGCCGGGTACGGTTCGACGCCGGCGGCCGGGTCGCGCACCTGCGAGTCGAAGATGAGCGGGACGATCTCGACGAGCCCGCCGATGCTGATCACCAGCACGATCAGCACGGCCATGATGCCGACCTTTCTCTCGATGAATTCATGCTTCATGCCAGCTACTCCCTAGTGCGCCGGGGCCATGACGGGGACGTCCGCGGCGCGCGCGCCGCGAATCGTACGCCACGTGTTCCAGCACATGATCAGCATGCCGCCGAGGAACAGCAGGCCGCCCAGCAGGCGGACAGCGTAGAAGGGTTGCGAGCGCGCGATGCTCTCGATGAAGGTATAGGTGAGCGTGCCGTCCTCGTTAACCGCGCGCCACATCAAGCCCTGCATGACACCGGCCATCCACATCGATGCGATGTACAGCACCACGCCGATCGTGGACACCCAGAAATGCACGTCGATGGCCTTCACGCTGTACATGGACTGCTTGCCGAACAGCCTGGGCACGAGCATGTACACGCAGCCGATGGAGATCATTGCCACCCACCCCAGCGCACCGGAATGCACGTGGCCGATACCCCAGTCCGTGTAGTGCGACAGTGCGTTCACGGTCTTGATCGACATCATCGGCCCTTCGAAGGTCGACATGCCGTAGAACGACAGTGAGACGATGAGGAATTTCAGGATCGGGTCGGTGCGCAGCTTATGCCATGCGCCGGACAGCGTCATGATGCCGTTGATCATGCCGCCCCAGGAGGGCGCGAGCAGCATCAGCGAGAACACCATGCCGAGGGTCTGCGCCCAGTCAGGCAGCGTCGTGTAGTGCAGATGGTGGGGTCCCGCCCACATGTAGAGCGAGATCAATGCCCAGAAGTGCACGACCGAGAGGCGGTACGAGTAGATCGGCCGGCCCGCCTGCTTGGGGACGAAGTAGTACATGATCCCCAGGAACCCGGCGGTGAGCAGGAAGCCGACGGCATTGTGGCCGTACCACCACTGCACCATCGCGTCCACGACGCCCGAATAGACCGGGTAGGAATGCACGATGCTCGTGGGCAGAGCGAGGCTGTTGACGATGTGCAGCACCGCGAGCGTCAGGACGTAGGCACCGAAGAACCAGTTGGCGACGTAGATGTGCCTGACCTTGCGAATCGCCAGGGTGCCGAAGAAAACGATTGCGTAGGACACCCAGACGGCCGTGATGAGAATATCGATCGGCCAGACGAGCTCGGCGTATTCCTTGCCCTGCGTGAGGCCGAGCGGCAGGGTGATCGCGGCCAGCACGATGACGAGCTGCCACCCCCAGAACGTGAACGCCGCCAGGCCGCCGCCGAACAGGCGGACATGGCAGGTGCGCTGCACGACATAGTAGGAACTCGCGAACAGGGCGCTGCCGCCGAACGCGAAGATCACTGCGTTGGTGTGCAGTGGCCGCAGCCGCCCGTAGCTGAGCCACGGAATGTCGAAATTGAGTGCCGGCCACATGAGCTGGGCGGCGATGATCACGCCCACGAGCATGCCGACCACGCCCCAGACAATGGTCATGATCGTGAACTGGCGGACGACCTTGTCGTTGTATGCACTTGCTGTCGTCATTGTCCTCTACCGGCTGCCGGGGGAAGTGTCGGGCCGCGGGGAGCAAGCCCGGGTGGGAGAATGTTGTGCATCGTTCGCATAAGCAAGGAGCCGCGCGCAGCGCGGCTCCTTGCAGGGCCACCGGGGCGCGCAGCGCCCCGGGGCATCATCGCCGGCGCGGGGCTATGACCCCGCTCTACCGTCAGAAGCGATAGCCCAGGTGGATGCCGTAGACCATCGGGTCGATATCGACCTCGGTGGTCGTAAAGTCCGCACCGTCGACGATCAGCGTCGCGTCGGTACTGATGTCGATCCAGCGGACATCCACATTGAAGAACCAGCGCTCGTTGATGATGTAGTCGAAACCCAGCTGCGCGGCGAGTCCCACCGACGTGCTGTCCACCTTGATGTCCGTCGTGACGCCGAGCAGGTCGTCCGCCGCACGCAGGCCTCCTTCCTTGCTCTCGTCCAGGAACCAGGTCAGGTTCACTCCGATGCCCGCATACGGCTGGAAGGCGGCATCCGGCAGGAAATGATATTGCAGGCTGAGCGTCGGCGGCAGGTGCGTGACTGTGGCGACGGTGCCGGGCAGGCCTTCCACCATGATATCGTGTTCGTAAGGCAGGGCCGCCAGCAGCTCGATGCCCCAGTTCGCCGTGTACATATAGGTGATGTTGAAGGTGACACCCAGCTGGTCGTCTACGTCCACGCCCAGTGTGCCGAGGTCTACGGCGCTCATGTCCAGCTCGCCGTTGTCGCTCTTCGGATCGATCAGGCTGCCGCCGAAGCGGAACAGCCAGTCGCCCGCCTCGTGGGCGGAAGCCGGGGCTGCAAGGCCGAGGGCGGCCGCCAAAGCCAGTGCTGAAGCAAACGTACGCATGATCGAACTCCCATGCTTTGCTGTTGAATTTGCATGGAATTCTATGCACGCGCCGCATCCCCCGATTGACCTGCGTCAATTCTGGACTGCGGTCTTCCGAGGGGTAAATAGGTGCTTTCACTAGCCTGAAGACTGCAAGTGATTGTTTACAATCCCGACTGAGGTTCTTACAGGAGTTCGAGTTTTGCAGGACAGGTCCTCTAAGGTAGTGAGCATCGCGCACCTCCGGCAGAGTTGCAGGAGTTGCTCGTTGCGCGATCTCTGCCTGCCGCTGGGGCTGGACAACGACGACATGGAAAGACTCGAGTCGATCGTCCACACGCGCGGGCCGATCCGCAGCGGCGAGCACCTGTTTCGCGAGGGCGACAATTTCCAGGCGCTGTATGCCGTCAAGAGCGGCTCGCTGAAGACCTACACGATCGACAAGCAGGGTCGCGAGCACGTGCTCGGCTTCCATATCGGCGGCGAGCTCGTGGGCCTCGACGGTATTCACTCCGGGCACAATCGCTGTAACGCCGTGGCCTTGCAGACGACATCGGTGTGTGCGCTGCCGTTCCCCCGGCTGGAGCAGCTGATCCACGAAGTGCCGGGTCTGCAGGCCCAGGTGCTGCGCGTCATGAGCCGCGAGCTGACGGCCAGCAATCAGCTGGCCACGGATCACAGCGCGGAGGAACGGCTCGCCGGCTTCCTCGCCAGCCTGTCGCGACGCTTCGCGCGTCGCGGCCTGCCCGGTACGCGGCTCACGCTGCCGATGCCCAGGCGGGACATCGCCAGTCACCTGCGCCTCGCAACCGAGACCGTGAGCCGGCTCTTCGCCCGCTTCCAGGACGATGGCATCGTCGCGGTCCGCCGCCGTGAGGTCGAGATCCTGGATCCCGCGGCGCTTGAGACGCTCGGGGCCTCCTTCGACCTGGACGGCGGCAGCGCCAGGCAGCGCAATCCCCAGCAGCGCTAGCCCCGCCGACCCGGATCGGACTGCGTCACCAGCCGAGGGAAGCACGCCGATTGCGCGGCTTTGCCAGCAGCATCTGCACGTCGCCGATGTTGCGCTCGAGAAAGGCGCCCTCGCAGTAGCAGAGGTAGAACTCCCACAGGCGGACGAAACTGTCCGGGTAGCCCAGGGCGCGCACGGCCTCGATGTTGGCGAAGAAGCGCTGTCGCCACCGGTGCAGCGTCGTCGCGTAGTGCAAGCCGATGTCCTGCAGGTGCAACAGTTGCAGGTCGGTCGTCCGTGCCATGCTGGCACTCATCGCGGCGACGGAGGGGATGAATCCGCCGGGGAACACGAAGCGCTGGATGAAATCGACTGATTTCAGCGCCTGCGCGTAAAGCTCGTCGCGAATCGTGATGGCCTGCAACAGCATCAGTCCGTCGTCCTTCAGCAGCGACGAGCAACGCTGGAAATAGGTGTCCAGGAACCTGTGACCGACCGCCTCGATCATTTCGACGCAGACCAGCTTGTCGTAGCTGCCTTCCAGGTCGCGGTAGTCGCGCCGCAACAGCTCGATTCGCTCGCCGAGCCCGGCCTCGCGGATCCTGGCGGCAGCCAGCGCATGCTGTTCCCTGGAGATCGTGGTCGTGGTGACGCGGCAGCCGAAATGCCGCGCCGCGTGAATTGCGAGCGCGCCCCAGCCGGTGCCGATTTCCAGCAGGTGGTCGCCGGGCTGCAGGTCGAGCTTGCGGCAGATTGCGTCCATCTTGGCGATCGAGGCCTGTTCCATGGTCGTATCCGCGGACTCGAAGATGCCGCATGAATAGTTCATGGTCGGGTCGAGGAAGAGCGCAAAGAAGTCGTTGCCGAGGTCGTAGTGCGCCTGAATATTGCGCCGGCTGCCATTGCGACTGTTACGGTTCAACCAGTGAGCGAGCCGCCGGGTCCCCCGGGCAAGAAATGCCGTGCTGCCGTCCAGTCCCTCGAGCACGTGGCGATTCGCCACCATGATGCGCACCAGCGCGGTTAGGTCATCGCACTTCCACAAGCCATGAATGTATGCCTCGCCCGCGCCGGTCGTGCCGCCGAACGCCGCATCGGCCCAGAACTGCGGGTGCAGGACCTCAATGCGCGCATGCAGCCCGGCTGCCGGCTCCGCGCTGCCGAAACGCGACGTACCCTCCGGGTCGTGGACCTCGAGGCTCCCGTGCGTGACACGGGCAATGCGCTGCAGAATAATGCGTCGCGCGAGGCGTTGCAGCCGGCTCGTGCGGACCCGCGCCCCGGGCCGGTCGCCGGCGATACCGGCGGGGACAATGCTAGTATTCATCGCGAGTCATCCAGGCCGGTCGCCTGCCTGGCCGGATGGGCGTGAAAAACGGCGCCCTTGAGTTGCAGCTTGAGCGCCTGCCAGTAGATCAACAGGACCACCCTTATTGTCATGAACGGAAATCGCAGCAGGGCACCGGCCAGCGCCGGGCCACTGATCTCGCGACGCTCGAGGTGGAGTGTTGCGTCGAAAACATGCCGTCCGTGTTGCTCGTTGCGCAGGTGTACCGCGAGGCGCGCGCCCGGGGTCGTGAATCGCCACTGGTAGCGGGTGTCCATCGACAGGAACGGCGAGACGTGAAACTCCTTGTCCAGCGTGAATTCCTGTAGCGGGCCGCGCGCGCGCGCCAGCTCACGCGGCAGGACATAGCAGTGCCGCTCGCCCCAGGGTGTATTGCTGACTTCCGCCACGATCGTCTCGAGCTCTGCTCCCGCCTTGTCGTAGCAGTAGTAGAAGCTCACGGGATTGAAGCAGTGGCCGAAGTAGCGCAAGTGCGTGAGGACGCGGATCGGGCCCACGGGTCGCCGCCCGCTCCGCGACTCGACCAGCGTGCGTACCGCTTCGGCGAGGGGTGTTGCCGGGTCGCCGAAGTGGTCGCTGCGTCGCAGCCAGGCGAACGTGCGCCGCCGGGTGGACCAGAACCAGCGGCCGCTGAAAACCTCGTCCAGCTCGTCGAGGTCGAGCCAGGCCATGAACATGCGGTACTCGAACGCATGCGAAACAGGATCGTCGCCGCCGCCGTGGCGCCGGTGACTAACCCGCCCGAAGTAGAGGCAGCTGTTCATTACCGCTCCAGGCGCGCACGGCGTCCGCCGCCGCGAGACCACTTTTGACACCGTCCTCGTGAAACCCGTAACCCAGCCAGGCGCCACAGTAGAAACTGCGCTGCTGCCCCATGAGTTCGGCGCACCGCCGCTGCGCGGCAATACCGCGCGGCGTATAGACGGGATGCTGGTAGACGATCCTGCGTATGACCTTGTCCGGATCGATCGCCACCGTCGGATTCAGCGTTACAAGCAGCTGTGCCTTCGCGTCCAGGTCCTGCAGGATGTTCATGTTGTAGGTCACCGAGACCGCATCCCGGCGCCCGGCGGGGATGCGGTAGTTCCAAGCGGCCCATGCCTTGCGTTTGCGCGGCAGAAGGCGCTCGTCCGTGTGCAGCACGGCGAGGTTCGGCTGGTAGGGAATCGCGCCCAGCACCTCGCGCTCGGCATCGGTCGGTGCCGCCAGCATCGCCAGCGCCTGGTCGCTGTGGCAGGCGAATACGACCGCATCGAATTTCTCCCGGTGCCCGTCGCGCAGGGTGAGTTCCACTCCGTAATCGTTGCGCTGCACGCCGACAACGGCGGCCTTCAGCCGGATGCGGCTGGCAAACGGGGCGGTGAGCGGCGCGATATAGCTGCGGCTGCCGCCCTTGATGACACGCCATTGCGGCCGTTCGTCGACCGACAGCAAGCCGTGGTTGGCGAAGAACTCGACGAAGTAGCGTGCCGGGAAGCTGAGCATCGTCTGCGGGTCGGTCGACCAGATGGCGGCACCCATGGGTACGATGTAGTGTTCGATGAAGCCAGGCGAGTAAGCCTCGCGCGCAAGGTGGTCTCCGAGCTCGAGGCCGTCCTCGCCACCCTCCAGAAGGCGCGGCGCTTCCCGGTTGAAACGCAGGATCTCGCTGATCATGCGCAAGAAGCGCGGGCGGACCAGGTTGCGGCGCTGGACGAACAGGCGGTCCAGCGAGCTGCCACAGTATTCTAGGCCCGTGCGCTCGCAATGCACGGCGAAGCCCATGTCGCTCGGCTGTGACTCGACGCCGAGCGCATTCATAAGGGTGGTGAAAGCTGGATACGTCCGGTCGTTGAAGACGATGAACCCCGTGTCCACGGCCCAGCTGCGGCCTTCGAGCTCGACGTCGATGGTGTTGGTATGGCCGCCGATATAGTCGTTCGCCTCGAACACCGTGATGTCGTGGTCGGCGTGCAGCCTGCGGGCGGCCGTCAGGCCGGAGATGCCGCTGCCGATGATTGCGATTCTCATGAGCCGTGCCCGCACGCCAGGAGCAGGGGGCCGAGAGCTGCCTTGAATACCATGTGAGCGGGTTTCCCGGAGAGACGGACACGCCGCCGTATTCGCCACCGGCCGGGCCGGTGGATTCATCGGGATGAAGATGTTGTGACGCGGGGCGGCTTAGGGCCTAGCGGGAGGCGGTGCCGCAGAAGATCTCGTGGAGGGTCTCGATGATGCGCCCCGCCGGACCCGCGGCGAGGCTGTAGTAAATGGTCTGGGCCGACCGGCGCGTGTGCACGAGCCCGTCGCGTCGCAGGACCGCGAGATGCTGGGACAGCGCAGACTGCGACAGCGGCACGCGCTCGTTGATCTGGCCCACGGTCCGCTCTCCCTGGGCGAGGCTGCACAGGACCATGAGGCGGGACCGGTTCGAGAGCGCCTTGAGGAGCCGCGCTGCGTCGTCTGCGTGGGCACGCATTTCCTCGGGGTCGATCGACAGCACCGGCGCGCAGCGGTCCGAAGGCAGATCCCGGCTTGCTTTGTCGATCATGTCGCTATCCTATGCAACGGACGGCTGAGCGAAAATTTTCTAAATTAGATGAATGGGAAATAATATACGCCGGACCGCGTCCCGGGGTCTCCCCTGGCGAGCGCGGTAGCGACTGGAGAGCATTATGGCGCAGGCACTCGAGGTCAGGGGCCTTTATCACGGACCGACATCCACGTTTTCCTACGTGGCCTGGGATCCGGCTACGAAGCATGCGGCGATTGTCGACCCGGTCCTCGATTATGACGGGGCCGCGGCCCGCACCGGCACGCAGAGCGCGGCCGCCCTGCTGGCAATTGTCGACAGCGAGGGGCTCGAGTTGCGCTGGATTCTCGACACTCACGCGCATGCAGATCATCTTTCGGCGGCCGGCTATCTCCATGAGCGTACCGGCGCGCCGGTCGGCATCGGCGCCGGCATCACGTCAGTCCAGGAGACCTTCCGGGAAATCTACAACCTCGGGTCCGGATTTGCGACCGATGGCCGCCAGTTCGAGCGCCTGTTTCCCGACGGCGAGCGCTTCCCGCTCGGGCAACTCGAGGTCGAGGTGCTCGCGACGCCGGGACATACCAGCGACAGCGTCACCTATCTCATCGGCGACACCGCTTTCGTGGGCGATACGCTGTTTTCGCCGGACTACGGCTCCGCACGCTGCGACTTTCCGGGCGGCGATGCCGCGACGCTTTACCGGTCCGTGAGGCGGCTTTACGCGCTGCCTGCGGACACACGGCTGTTCCTGTGCCACGACTACCCGCCGGACGGCCGCGAACCACGGTGCGAATGGAGTATTGCCGACCAGCGCGAGGGCAATATCCATATCAAGGCCGCCACCAGCGAAGACGATTTCGTAGCGATGCGGCGCGAGCGCGATGCGACCCTCAGCATGCCGGCGCTGATCATTCCGGCGGTGCAGGTGAATATTCGCGCCGGTCGCCTGCCCGAACCCGAGGGCAATGGCACCCGCTACCTGCGCGTGCCGGTAGACAAGCTGTAACTAACGCTGCTCGGGCGCCGGCGCAGGGAGGCGCGCGATGTAGGTCGATACCGCGGTCGCGAGCAGGAACATTCCGACCTGGCCCCAGACCACCGGCACGAACAGGATGATCGTTATGCCGAACGACAGCCACATGATCAGCAGGGTGGCCGCCTTGGCGCGCCGCGTCATGCCGCGCCCCTCTTCGAAATTGCGCACGTAGCTCCCGAACCAGCGATGATTCAGCAACCAGCCGTGGAAGCGCTCGGAACTGCGCGCGAAACAGTAGGCCGCCAGGAGCAGGAACGGCGTCGTAGGGAGTCCCGGCAGGACGATGCCGATAGCGCCCAACCCGACACAGATCATCCCGGCCGTGATCAGCATCCAGCGGGCGGCATGATCCAGGTGGGTCTGCGGATCATGCAGGCGGTGGCGCCGGGATGGCTGCTTAGTCATCACGCGGGGTCGAATTCACGGTGATTCCGGCCGCTCGAACCGATAATAGCGCCGCAATACGCGGCTGCGGAACACCAGTGTCGCCAGCAACGTGAGCAGCGCGACCGTGCCCAGGATCGCGACCATCCGCATGAACGGCACGCCGGCAGCGGCACGGGCGGAGGCGAGCGCCCACGTGAGCCACAGCCAGCGCGCGGCGGCGAGCACCAGCGCCAGCTGCACGGCCCGCGCCGCCCACGGCCGAGATATAGCGAGCAACATCAGCAGCAGGCCGCAGGCGATGATCAGGAGCGTCTCTCCGGCGCGCAGGAAACTGGCGGCCGTGAGCAGGAGCGCAATGACGGGAGCGGCCAGGCGCCACATGGAAGTCCTACTCAGGTCTCGGGACGCAGACACGCCCGCACGAGCGCCGCCAGCCGTTCACTGTGCAGCTTCCCCGCCGCCCCGATGAAAACCAGGCGCGAAGGATCGTCCCCGGGCCGCCACGCCCGGTCGGCAACGAGGTCCGCGCGTCGGCCGACGATCTGCAGGACGCCGCGCCGATCCGGTCGGCCGTCGCTTGCGCTCAGGCGCACGAGGCCCTTGGCGCGATACACCGACGGCGGGAGCCGGCGTGCCAGGTCGTGCAGCGCATCGCGGCAGAATGCTTCCGCCGTCTCGAACGACCAGGCGTCGAAGCGCGGCGGCTCGCGTTCGTCGGGCGTCATGAGCGCGCCGGGCAGTCGAGCGGCGCCGGAGGCGTGCCGCGGCTGTTGCGCGGAGAACAGTACTTCCGCGGGTATATCGCAATGTGCGGCCTCGACCAGCCGCGCGCCGGAAAACGCTGCGCGGATGCGGGCCGCGAGCGCGGCGAGGCGGGCGGGCCCGGCGAGATCGGCCTTGTTGAGTATGACCAGGTCCGCATAGCCGATCTGGCGGAGTTGCAGCGGGACCAGGTCGGGATCCGCGAGTGCCTGCTCGGAATCCACGACGCACACGATGCCGTCCAGGCGGAGCCGATGACGGAACGCCGGCGCCAGGAAGGTGCTCGCAATGGGAACGGGATCGGCGACGCCGCTGGCTTCCAGCAGCACGCGACTCGGCGCGTCCGGGCCCTGCAGCAGGCGCATGACCGAGGTCACGAGATCGTCCCGCAGCGAACAGCAGATGCAGCCGTTCACGAGGGTCAGGACGTCCCGGGACTCGCCCGCCACCAGCGCACGATCGATGTCGACGGCGCCGAAGTCGTTGACCAGGACACCCATCGGACCGCCGAGGGCGCCGCTGAGCACGCGATTGACGAGCGTCGTCTTGCCGGCGCCCAGGAATCCGGTCAACAGGGTCAGGGGCACCGCCGGGTCGGCCGGGTCATCCAGGCCGACGGCGGCTGTGGCTTGCGGTCGGGTCACTCGACGTCGAAGTGATAGGCGATTGTCCGGCGGGGCGGTGCGTCGGCTTCGGCCAGCCTGCGGTAATCCATCACCAGGTGCGCATGGCCCGGCTCGCGGCCGATGAATCGCCACACCTCGGTCCCCGACGCATCCACCGGGTCGCGCTCGTCGCCCTCGAAGCGGGGCATGCCGTCAGTGCTCATGACCGGCAGCGCATTCTGTGTGGGGATCCAGCTGAAGCCCGCGGCCCGATCGGCCTGCAACCGGATCTCGACCACCTGTCCGGGTCGCAGCGTCACGGCGCGATCGGCGTCAGCTTCCGTGAGCGTCAGTGTCGGCGCCGAGGGTGTATCCTTCGCAGCCTGCTGCGCTGGACGGGTCTCGGCTTGCGGTGCAGGCGCATCCGCAGCCGGCGGCGGCTCGGACCGGCCACAGCCGGTGAGCAGACCCAGGGCCAGCAAGGCAGCGGGCAAGGCGCCCGAGCCCGATATCCAGCTATTGTCGTGTAACACTCTCGATAGCCTCCAGTTGTGCTTGCGGATCCGCCCGGGCGTTGCCGCGGCGCGCCCATTCTCCGGGAAATCCGTGCCGGACGAAAATCATGCCGCCGCGCGTGGCCATAGCGGCCGCCGGCCGGATTCAGGCGAGGCCCGCCAGCCAGTCGTCGTCCGAGCTCTCGTCGATGCCCTCGAACAGGTACGTGCTGAGGTATCGTTCGCCGGTGTCGGGCAGCATCGCCAGCAATACCGTGCCCGGCTCGGCGCGTTCGGCGACCTTCAGGGCGGCGGCCAGCGTGCCGCCTGCAGACAGGCCGACGAGAATGCCTTCCTTCGTGGCTAGCGCGCGGGCGCAGGCGCGCGATTCCTCGTCCGTGACGGTCACCAGCTCGTCGTAGACGTCACGGTTGAGGACGGCCGGGATGAAGTCGGGCGTCCAGCCCTGGATCTTGTGCGGCTGCCACTCCTTGCCGCCGAGCAGCGAGGCGCCTTCAGGCTCGGTGGCGACGATCTTCACCTCGGGCCGCGCCAGCTTGAGTACCTCGCCGGCACCCGTGAGCGTGCCACCCGTGCCCCAGCCGGTCACCCAGAAATCGAGGCGTCGCCCGGCGAAATCGCTCAGGATCTCCGGGCCCGTGGTCTGGCGGTGAAATGCCGGGTTGGCCTCGTTCTCGAACTGGCGCGCAAGAAACCAGCCGTGCTGCTTCGCCAGTTCCTCGGCACGCCGTACCATGCCGGTGCCGCGCTCGGCGGCCGGCGTGAGGATGACCCTGGCGCCGAGCGCTTTCATGACGCGGCGACGCTCGATCGAAAAAGTCTCGACCATGGTGGCGACGAACGGGTAGCCGCGCGCCGCGCAGACCATCGCGAGGGCGATGCCGGTGTTTCCCGAGGTCGCCTCAATGACGGTCTGGCCCGGCTTCAGCTCGCCACGCCTTTCCGCATCGTCGATGATCGCGAAGGCGAGGCGATCCTTGACCGAGGCCATGGGATTGAAGGACTCGATCTTTACATAGATGGTCGTGTGCTCGGGGCCGATGCGGTTCAGGCGAACGACCGGGGTCGAGCCGATGGTGCTGAGGATGTCGTCGTGGATCATGATGTTTCCGACCTGGGATGGATGTGAAAGGTCATCCGGCGAGGGCGACGTCGCTCCAGCGCGCGCCGGCCGGTGAGCCTGCTGAATGACCATTACCTGCCGAGGCAAGGGCGGCCGTTTCGCCGACGACGATCAACGCCGGCGCGCCGATAGTGTAGCGGACGAACAGGTCGGGCAGCTCGGCCAGGGTGCCCTTGGCCAGCCGCTGGCCGTCCGTGGTGCCGTCCTGGATGACGGCCACGGGCGTGGCGGGATCCCGGCCGTGCACGATGAGGCGGTCGCGAATGGCGGCGGCGCGGCCCGCCCCCATGTAGATTGCGATCGTGTGATTGGCGGCACCCAGTGCGGGCCAGTCGAGGGTATCCAGGTCGCCGCCGCCCTGCGCAGTGACCAGGGTGACGGCATGTGCGCTGTGCCGCAGCGTCAGCGGCAGCCCGGTGGCCGCTGCGCAGCCCAGCGCCGCGGTAATGCCCGGCACGACCTCGCAGGCGATCCCGGCGGCACTTACCGCCGCCAGTTCCTCGCCGCCTCGCCCGAAGATAAACGGATCCCCGCCCTTGAGGCGCACGACGCGCCGCCCTGCCTCCGCATGGCGGATCATCAGGGCATGAATCCGCTCCTGGCTGCAGCCGCCGCCCGCGTGCTTGCCTACGGCTATGAGCTCGGCGTCGCGCCGCGCGAGGGCGAGGATTTCTCCGCCGACCAGGCGGTCATGCAGCACCACGTCCGCCTCGCCGAGTCGTCGCAGCGCCTTGAGGGTCAACAGCGAGGGATCGCCGGGTCCCGCGCCGACGAGGCTGACCCGTCCCCGCGGCGCGGGCCCGGCGGCCATATGCTCGAGCCCGAGGTGAAAAGCCTTGCGCGCCTCGCGATCGCGTCCGGCCAGCGCATGACGCGCAAACTCGCCCCCGAACTGCGCCTCCCAGAAGGTGCGGCGCGCCGCGGCGGGCAGCCGCGCCTTGACCCTGGGGCGCAGCTCACCGGCGAGTTGCGCGAGCGCGCCGAGGCTGCGCGGCAGCACGGTCTCGAGCCACTGCCGCAGGCGGCGTGCCAGCACGGGTGCGGCGCCGCCGGAAGAGACCGCGACTACGAGCGGCGAACGATCGACGATGGCGGGCACGATGAAGCTGCTGGCCTGCGGGTCATCGACGCTGTTGACGAGGATGCCCCGGCGGTTGCCCTCGGCCCAGACCTGGCGATTGATTTCGCGATCGTCCGTCGCCGCGATCGCAAGCAATTGCCCGGCCAGGAGTTCCGGCCGGAACCTGCCCGGAATGTGGGTGATCCTGTCATCGCGCAGCCAGGCCGAGAGTGTCGCGTTGAGCCGCGGCGCATTCACGGTGACTGCGGCTCCGGCGGCGCACAGCAGGCGCGCCTTCCGCAATGCCACCTCGCCGCCGCCGACCACGATGCAGGGGCGATCTCGCAGATCGGCGAACAGCGGGAAATAACGCATGAGCACGGCCTCCTGAGCTTATGCCCCGGAGGATATAAGCCGTCGCACACGGCACGGAAATACCGATTGCTTGGGGGCGCATACGCTTTCGTTATATCGTCTCGGCATGAAACTGCAGCAACTCCGCTATCTGCTGGCGGTCGCCGAGAACGGCCTCAACATGACGCTGGCCGCGGAACGGCTGGCGACGTCCCAGCCGGGCGTCAGCAAGCAGCTCAAGCTGCTCGAGCAGGAACTCGGACTCAGCCTGTTCGTGCGCAAGGGCAAGAGCCTGGTGGCGCTGACCGCCGAAGGCGAAGAGGTCGTGCGGCGCGCGACGCGCATCCTGCGCGAGGTCGAAGCGATTCGCGGCATTTCCCCCGACCTGTACGGCGAAGCGACCGGGCGGCTCGCGATCGGGACCACGCACACGCAGGCGCGCTACGTGCTGCCGAACGTCATCGCGCGCTTTCGCGATCGCTACCCGGAGGTGACGCTGGACCTGCACCAGGGCACCTCCGAGCAGCTCGCGGAGATGGTCGAGAAACGCCTCGTGGATTTCGTCATCGCCTCGGAGTCCAGGCAGCGGTTTCCCGATCTCGTCCTGCTGCCTTGTTTCCGTTGGGATCGCATCATCATCGTGCCGGAAGGGCATCCGCTCACGGAACTCAAGCGGCGCGCGACGCTCGAGGAGCTCGCTGACCATCCGCTCGTGACCTACGTGTTCAACTTCGACGGCGGCTCCAGCCTGAAACGCGCCTTCGCGGCACGGGGACTCGAGCCCAAGGTGGTGTTTACCGCGCGCGATGCGGACGTCATCAAGACCTACGTACGCCTTGGGCTGGGCATCGGGATCGTGGCCAGCATGGCGCAGAGCGCCTGCGTGCAAGGCGGGCTGGTCGCGCTGGATGCTACCGGGCTGTTTCCCCGCTGCACTACCTGGATCGGCTTTCGCCGCGACGTGGTGCTGCGCAAGTACATGTTCGACTTCATCGAGCTGTTCGCGGCGCACCTCGATGAACGCACCGTCCGCGACGCGCTCGAGCGCGGCACCCAGGAAGAAATAGATGCGTTGCTGGCGACGGTGCGACTGCCGTTGAAGGGACGTTGCGCCGACGTGATCGCCGGCGCCTAGGATGCGCTGGTTGCGACCTGGTCGATCAGGGCCTGCTCGTGCAGGCCGCATTCCCGCTTGATGCCGAAGAATCGCGTCTGTTCCGCGTGTTCTCCTTCGCCCAGCGGCCGGGTAGTGTGCCGATCCCCGATGGAAACGTAGCCTTGGTGCCAGAGCGGGTGGTAGGGGAGATCATGGGCCTTCAGGTAGCGATAGATATCGCGGTCCGACCAGTCGGCGATCGGGTGTACTTTCCAGAAGTCGCCGCTGCGCAGCACCAGCGGCGCGTCCCGGCGTGACACCGACTGCTGGCGTCGCAGGCCGGCGAACCAGGTGCCGGCGCCGAGCTCCCGCAATGCGCGCTGCATGGGTTCGATCTTGTTGTCCCGGTGGTAGGCGTCGAGCCCCGCCGGGCCCTGCTGCCAGCGCTCCCCGTAGCGAGCCTCCTGCCACGCCGGGCTCAGTTCGCTGCGATAGACATGCAGATTGAGAGCCAGGCGCTCGGTGAGGGCGTCGATGAAGCGATAGGTTTCGGCGAACAGGTAGCCCGTATCGATCAGTATGACGGGGATCTCCGGCGCCGCCCGCGTGATCATGTGCAGGCTGACCGCGGCCTGCGCGCCGAAACTCGAGCTGAGCACCGCTTTGCCCGGCAGGTTGGCGAGCGCCCAGCGTACGCGCGCTGCGGCATCCAGCGTGGCGAGTCGCCGGTTCGCCGCCGCGACGGCGAGCGTCTCCGACTGCGATTCGTCGAGCGTGCGCGTCGGGCTCATGGCTGCCGCCGCTCCGCCCCGCTCGAGCCGCTCAGCCGGTCGCTACGGTGCAGGAAGTCGCCGAAGTGTTCTCCGGACAGGCGTTCGAGGGCATAGGCGGCCAACAACGGCTCGAGCGCCGCGAGAATCTCGGTTTCGTCGGCATTCTCGAGCAGCATGCGGTTCAGGCGTTCGCCGCTGAACCCGCCGCCGAGGAACAGGTTGTATCGGCCGGGACCCTTGCCCACGAGGCCGATCTCGGCGACGTAGGGCCGCGCGCAGCCATTGGGGCAACCCGTGACCCTGAGCGTGATCGGCTCGTCGAGCAAGCCAAGTGCCGCCAGGCGCGTCTCGAGCCTGCCCACCAGCTCCGGCAGGTAACGCTCCGCCTCGGCCATCGCCAGCGCGCAAGTCGGCAGCGCCACGCAGGACAGCGCTTCGCGGCGCAGCGCGGAGGGCAACTGATCGTGCATCAGGCCGTGGCGACGCGCCACCGCCTCGATACGCCGCTTGTCTGCCTCCCGGACGCCCGCCACGATGACGTTCTGGTTGGGCGTGAGACGGAAGCGGCCGCCGTGCATTTGCGCGAGGTCGCGCATGCCGCTCAACAGCGTGTGGCCGGGGGTATCCGCGAGGCGCCCGGAGGGAACGTGCAGCGTGAGGTGCCAGCGCCCGTCCAGGCCTTTGCTCCAGCCGTAGCGGTCCCCCACGCCCAGGAAGCGGAACTCGCGCGCCGGCTGCAGGGCGAAGCCGAGCCGCGCAGCCAGTTCGGCGCCGAACCACTCCAGTCCGCGATCGGCGATGGTGTACTTGAAGCGTGCGTGCTTGCGATTCGTGCGATCGCCGCAGTCACGCTGGATGGCGACGACGTGCCAGGCCACGTCCACCGCCTGCGCCGGTGTGCAGAAGCCGACCACGTCGCCGAGCCGCGGGTACGTGTCGGGCTCGCCGTGCGTCGCGCCCATTCCCCCGCCGACCGTGACGTTGAAGCCGGCGAGCCGGCCCTGCTCGCTGACGGCTATGAAGCCGAGGTCCTGGGTGTAGACATCCACATCGTTCCACGGTGGCACGGCGACACCGATCTTGAACTTGCGCGGCAGGTAGGTGGGGCCGTACAGCGGTTCGTCCTCCGCGCCGGAGTCCGGCAGCCTTTCTCCGTCCAGCCAGATCTCGTGATAGGCGCGCGTGCGCGGCGTGAGCCGCTCGCTGATGCGGCAGGCGATCTGCCAGGTTTCCTGGTGCAGGGCCGAGAGCTGCGGGTTGGGGCTCGACATGACGTTGCGGTTGACGTCACCGCAGGCGGCGATGGTGTCGAGCAGCGCCCCGTTGATGGCTGTTATCGTGGGCTTGAGGCGCCGCTTGATCACGCCGTGGAACTGGAAGGCCTGCCGCGTGGTCAGGCGGAGCGTGCCGTTGGCGTGCTCGCGCGCGAGCCGGTCGAGGGCCAGCCACTGCGGCGCGGAGCACACTCCGCCCGGCACGCGCACGCGGACCATGAAGCTGTGGGCCGGCTCGAGGCGCTGTTGCTGGCGCTCGTTGCGCAGGTCGCGATCGTCCTGCTGGTAAATGCCGTGAAACTTGGTCAACTGCGTGTCGGCGTCCGCGATGGCGCCGGTGGCCTCGTCGCGAAGCCCGTCCGCGATCGTGCCGCGCAGGCGCCTGCTCGCGGCCTTGATGCGCTCGACCTCCACTACTGCGGACTGTTCCGGGGGGCTCATGTCGGACCTCAGTAAACGTCGCGCTGGTAGCGCCCGGCGCGGCGCAACTCGGCCAGGTAATTCTCGACGCCGTCCTCGTCGCAATTCGTTTCCCTGACGATGATCTCGCGCAACGCCCGGTCCACGTCCGGAGCCATGGCGCTGGCATCGCCGCAGACATACAGGTGCGCGCCGTCCTGCAGCCAGCGGTAGAGCTCGCGTGACTCCTCCAGCAGGCGGTGCTGGACGTAACGCTTGCCGGCCTGGTCGCGCGAGAAGGCGACGTCGAGTCGCTGGAGCAGTCCCTGCTTGCGGTAGCGCAGCCATTCCGCCTGATACAGGAAGTCAGTCGCGAAATTCCGGTCACCGAACACGAGCCAGTTTTTCCCGGTCGCCCCTCGTGCCGCGCGCGCCTGCATGAACGCGCGAAACGGCGCAATGCCGGTGCCGGGACCGATCATGATCATCGGGGCATCGTCCGCCGGGAGCCGGAAGCGCGGATTGGGCTCGACGTAGACGGACAAGCTCTCGCCCTCGTCGCGGTCGAGGGCGAGCCAGCTCGAGCCGGCACCCCAGTGCAGCGCGCCGAAGGCTTCGTAATGCACCAGCGCGACGGTCAGGTGGATTTCCTCTTCCGCAAGTTCCGGCGCGGAAGAAATGGAATAGAGGCGTGACTGGAGCGGGCGCAGCATTTCGAGCAGGCGCTGCGAGGCGACCTCGGCCGGAAACTCGCGCACGATATCGATCAGCTGGCGCGAATTCATCCATTGACCGAAGCCGGCGCCGCGCAGCTCCGCCAAGGTGTCAGCCAGCCTGCCGGACGGCTCGGCTGCCGCCCACGCCTCGAGGAAGGGCCGGTTCAGGGTCGTGATTTCGCGACCTGTCACGAGCTCATCGCGCAGCGTCCTGTCCGGCGCATCGACCGCCGCCGCGCCGTCGAGCGCCAGCGCTTCCAGAAGCGGTTCCACGATGCGGGCCGGATTGCGGACGACCACGCCGAGCGAATCGCCGGCTTCCCACGTGAGGCCGGACCCCTCGATATCCAGTTCCAGGTGACGTACGTCCTTGGTCGAACCCCGTCCGGTGAGACGCTGGTTGACGAGCAGCTCCGCCTCGAACGGCGCACTCCTGCCGGCACGCGGTGGCGCCGGGACCACGCGCAACTGTGGCACGTTCGCCGCCTCGTGGCGGCCGATCTGCGCCTCGGCCTCCTCCAGCACCCGCGTGGCCCAGGTCGCCGCCTGGGCCGTGTAGTCGAGGTCGCATTCCACCAGGTCGGCAAGACGCCTGGCCCCCGCGGCCTCCAGCCGGGCATCGAAGTCGCGCCCGGTCTGGCAGAAGTTCTCGTAGCTGCTGTCGCCGAGCGCGAGGACGGAGTAGTCGAGCGACGCAAGCGACGGAATGCGGCGGCCGGAAATGAAGCGGTGCAGTTCCATGGCGTCGTCGGGCGGATCGCCTTCGCCGTGTGTGCTGACGATGATGGCGAGCAGCTGCTCGCGCTTCAGGCGCGCGGTCGCGTAGTCGGCCATGCTGACGAGTTCGGACGCCACGCCGCGTCGGGCCGCCGCTGCCTCGAGCTGCGTGGCGAGCGCCCGGCCGTTGCCTGTTTGCGAGCCGTACAGGATCGTCAGCCGGGGACGCGGATCGGCCGCCTGGGCGGGGGCGGCCGGCGCGGCACCGACTGTCGCCAGCCCCGCCAGGTAGCCGCTCGCCCACAGCAGCTGCTCGGCAGAGAAGCCCGTGACCGCACTCCGGAAGCCCGCCAGGGCGGCCTCGCCGAGACCGACAGACTCTCGTTGCAGTGCTGCTTTCATTTGTATGCGGGACCCCGGCGCCATCATCAAGTCACCGCTGGAGGCTAGGCGGGTGGTTCGCGCGGTTGAACGATTTTGTGGTTTGGCGCGCCTAACCGCAGGGCATATGCATTGCGCCGGGCCGCTGCCAGGATTAAGGTGAGAATAGGCGAGGTGAAAAAATGAACTTTTATATCAAGAACTTGGGCATCCTTCTGATCATCGCGGGCGTGCCGTGCCCGGCAGCCGCCGACGCAGCGCCGGCAGACGTCGTCGAAGAGAAGATCGAGACGCAATACGAGCGCATTCGCGTCGTGCGCATCATCGGCGGGCTGGAAAACCCGTGGTCCGTAGCCTTCCTGCCCGACGGCCGCTTCCTGGTCACCGAGCGGCCGGGTCGCCTGAACATCGTCGCGGAAGGCGGGGCCACGCCCGTGTCCGGTCTGCCCGGGATTCACGCCATGCGGCAGGGCGGGCTGCTGGATGTTTCACTGCATCCCGATTTCGACGAGAACGGCTGGGTCTATCTCACTTACTCCAAGGGCGATGCCGACGGCGATGCCACGGCCCTCGGGCGCGGCCGCCTCGACGGCACGCGGCTGGTCGAGTTCGAGGAACTGTTCGTCCAGGATCGCGCCTCCGCGCCGGGCATCCACTACGGCTCCAGGATCGCCTGGCTGGCCGATGGCACGCTGCTGATGAGCATCGGTGATCGCGGGACGGAACCGCCCCGTGCCCAGGACCCGCTCGACCATGCCGGCAAGGTGCTGCGCCTCGACGCCGACGGCAACGCGCCCGCGGACAATCCTTTTGCGGGGCGCGACGACGTCAAGCCGGAGGTCTATACGCTCGGCCATCGCAACATCCAGGGTCTCGTCGTGGTGCCCGACAGCGGCGACGTCTGGGCCGTCGAACACGGACCCCGCGGCGGCGATGAGCTGAATCGCATCCGGGCGGGCGACAACTACGGCTGGCCGCAGGTCAGCAGGGCGCGCGACTACCGCACCCAGGCGCAGTTCGGCGAAGCGCGCAGCCGCGAGGGATTCGTAGACCCCGTCTACGAATTCCTGCCGACCCATGCCCCGTCCGGGCTCGCCCTGGTCACGCGGGACCGCTTCCCGCGCTGGCGCGGCGACCTGCTGGTCGGTGGCCTGAGGTCGGAACGGATCCGTCGGGTCGTGCTGGAAGACGGCGAGGTCGTGCACGAGGAAGAGCTGTTGCTCGGGATCGTCGGCCGCATCCGCGATGTGCGCGAGGGCCCCGATGGGTACATCTACGTCCTCAGCGACGAGAGTGACGGCGGGCTTTACCGGATCGAGCCGGCATCCTCACCCTGAGGGTCCAGGGGCGGCAGCGGGCATCCGAGGGCCGTCGCGGTGGAGCGTAACAACTCGAACTCGGCGGGGCGGATCACGCCGTCATGGGCGGCCACGTCCGCCATGGCCTGCATGAGGAGCCGGCGGTGCTGTTCCGTCATTGCCGCCAGGCGGGGTGCGTGCGCCGCGACATCGATCCCCGCGGCGCGATCAACAGCCGCGTAGGCCGGCAGGGTCGCGGGCAAGGGGAAGCCGCCCGCCTCGAGTTTCGCCGCGCCCTGGGTCCAGGCCGCCGCCGCTTCGGCTTCGACCTCGTGGCCGGCTCGTGCCAGCAGGGCCAGTACCGCAAGGGCGCCCGCGGGGTCGGGTTCGCCGTCGGCCTCGGGCGTGAGCCGCGCTTCCAGCGCCGCCGCCAATGCGGCCTCGTGGGCGTTGATGTGTCCATCGAGTTCGATCAGACGCTGGGCGAGATGCACGAGGTCGTCGCGGCGTGCGTCGGGCAGGTGCCGCAGGGCCGGCGAGGCCAGGTCCAGCAGCGTGAGGCGCATGCTCTGTGGCAGGTCGACCAGGTGTCCGGCCGCTTGCGCCACGCGATCCGATGCCGCGCTGCCGAGGCGCGCCTCGAGCACGGCAAGCTGGCTGTTGCGCAGTTTCTCGCGTGCGTCCAGGAGCAGAGCCAGGCAGATCGTGGCCGCACCCTCGGGTTCGAGCACGGCCTGGTGGACAGCCTCCGGCACGTTCGCAAGCACGCGTTCGGCCATGGCGAGATCGACGACGCCCACCAGCGCCGCAGCCGCGACCGGGTCCAGTGCGGCGAGGCCGGGAATGCCCGGCATACCGGGCAACGGGCCGGATGCCTCGCGCGCCGCGGCTGCCTTCTCGCGTGCCGTCGGGACAGGCTCCGCGGGGGGCGGCAAGGGCGGCGGAGCATCGCCCGGCTTCCAGTTAGGGTCGAGCGCGCGAATGCGCCGCTCGACCGGCGGATGCGTCGCCATCAGTCCCGCGAGGCTGCGTCGTCCGCTGGCGAACAACATGTGGCCGATCTCCTCGCGGCGCACCGCCCTGACCGTCGTCGACAGCGGTGACGCGGCGATGCGCTTCAGTGCGTTCGCGAGACCGGTGGGGTTGCGCGTGAACTGGACGGCGGAGGCATCGGCGAGTTCCTCGCGGCGGCGTGATAGCGCGGCTTGCAGAATCCTGCCGGCCAGGACGCCGAGGGAGCCGAGCACCATCATCGCGACACCGGCGGCAAGCAGGGCTCCGGCACCCCGCCCGCCGCCCCGGCGGCCGCCGGTGGAAACCCGGCCACCGCCGTAAGCCCCGCCACGCAGCAAGAACCGCCCGACCATGCTCACGGCCACGAGGCCGAACACGTAGCCCATCAAGCGTGCGTTGAGGCGCATGTCCCCGTTGAGGATGTGGCTGAACTCATGTGCCACGACGCCCTGCAATTCGTCCCGCTTGAGGCGCTCCAGCGCGCCACGCGTAACGGCTACGGCAGCATTCGCGGGCTGCAGCCCCGCGGCAAAGGCGTTGATCCCCGGCTCGTTCTCGAGCACATAGACCTCCGGCACCGGCAGCCCCGCTGCGATGGCCATCTCCTCGACGACATTGTGCAGGCGGCGCTTCAACGGGTCCCTTTCCAGCCCCGTCACGCGTTCGCCGCCGAGCGCGACTGCGACCGCGCCGCCACCGCTACGCAGTCCGTGGAGACGCCATAGCGAGGCCAGGCCGATGAAAGTGGCGGTGCTCATGGCGACCAACGTGAACGTCAGCGGATCGACGCCGACGCTCGGAACTTCTCCTTCGGGCGTGGCCGCCACGCCGAGAATCAGCGTGAGCACCAAAGCCAGTGCCAGGGCGACCGCCCCGGTCGCCACTGCGAATGCGCCGAGCAGCCAGCGCGAGTGGCCGCGCGCCGCAGCCTGGCGTCCGAAGAAATCCATGCGGCCCGTTCCCCTACAGCATCAGCGGGCGTGAATCAGAAGCTCACCTGGGGCACCTCGCGCTTCGTTTCGGATTCGATCTGCAGGAATGCCGCGGCATCGAACGTGAAGAAGTTGGCGATGATGTTGTTGGGGAAATTCTCGCGGGCGTTGTTGTAACCCATGACCGCGTCGTTGAAAGCCTGGCGGGAGAAGGCCACGCGATTCTCCGTGCTCGTGAGCTCCTCCTGCAGCTGCATCATGTTCTGGTCGGCCTTCAGGTCCGGGTAGGACTCCGACAATGCGAACAACCTGCCGAGCGCGGACGACAGAGCAGACTCGGCGCCGGACAATTCCTGTATGGCAGCGGCGTTTTCCGGGTGGGCCGCGGCCTCCTTGAGGCCCGCCACAGCACGGGTGCGCGCGGAAATGACGGCTTCCAGGGTTTCGCGCTCGTGCTTCATATACCCCTTGACCGCCTCGACCAGGTTGGGGATCAGGTCGTAGCGGCGCGTCAGTTGTACATCGATCTGCGCAAACGCGTTCTTGACGGCGTTGCGCAGGTTGACGAGCTTGTTGTACGTCATCACCGCCCAGGCGACGACGGCGAGAACGATCGCAATCAGGATCCACGAGCCCATGACATCTCCTCCACGCAACAGGCCGACCGAGCATACGCGAGGCGCTGGCAGGCGCCAACACCCGCCGTGCCGCCATTTTGCCTCGTGGTCCGAATGACTGCACACTAGCGCGTCGGTTGCCACGCAATTACTTGCGATATTTCAGGAGGACCGCCATGGAAGAGCTCAGTGGCCTGATCGGGCCGGACCGCGTCGAGGCCCTGGTGGAGGGCGTCTCAAGTTTCGGCCTGCAGGTCATTGCCGCGATCGTTGTATTCGTCCTCGGTCGCTGGATCGCGCGCCGGGTCGCGGGCCTGCTGGAGCGCGGCCTGGAGCGTGCCGGCACGGATCCGACACTGGTCGGATTCTTCCGCAACATCATTTATTTCGGCCTGCTCGTGATGGTCGTCATCGCCGCGGTGGCGCAACTCGGCGTGCAGACCACGTCCTTCATCGCCGTGCTCGGTGCCGCAGGCCTCGCCATCGGTCTCGCGCTGCAGGGATCGCTGGCGAACTTTGCCGCGGGCGTGCTGATGATCATCTTCCGGCCTTTCAAGGCCGGTGACTTCATCGATGCCGCGGGCACGGCCGGCGTCGTGGAGGAAGTCCAGTTGTTCACGACCATGCTGCGTACGCCGGACAACAAGACGATCATCATCCCGAACGCCCAGATCACGGCCGGCACGATCACCAACTATTCCGCCCGCGATACACGCCGGCTCGATCTCGTCTTCGGGGTCAGCTACAGCGACGATCTCGACCAGGTAAAGCGCGTGATCAACGAGGTGCTCGCCGCGGAGCCGCGCTTGTTGCAGGAACCCGAGCCGCTGATCGGCCTGCTCGAGCTGGGGGACAACAGCGTGAATTTCGCGGTGCGGCCGTGGGTGCGGAGCAGCGACTACTGGTCGGTGTTTTTCGACCTCCAGGAAGCAATGAAGAAGCGCTTCGACCGGGAAGGCATCAGCATTCCGTTCCCGCAGCGGGATGTGCATCTCTACCAGCAGGCCTCCTGAGGCCGGGGCCCGGCTACTGCGCTGCGGAGGTCCATGAGCACCGAGATCGTCGTCGCCTGTCCCGATTGCGATGCATTGCACCGGGTTCGCCCGTTGCCCGACCGGGGCCTCGCGCGCTGCCGGCGCTGCGGCGCGATCCTGAGTTCCGGGCGGCGTGGTGGGATCGAGGTTGCGCTGGTGCTGAGCCTTACCGCACTGGTGATGTTCGTGATCGCGAACAGTTTCCCGTTCATGTCCATGGAACTCTCCGGCCAGCGCGTGCAGAGCTCGCTGCTGACCGGCGTGACCCAGCTCTGGCAGCAGGGACAACTCGCCCTGGCCGCGCTCGTGTTGTTCACGACCGTCGTGGCGCCGGGGCTGCAGGTCGGCCTGATGCTGTATGTCACCGGGCCGGTATTCGCCGGACGGGTGCCGTGGGGCGCGCAGAGGGCGTTCCGGGCGGTCAGGCTGCTGCGGCCCTGGGGCATGGCCGAAATCTTCCTGCTGGCAGTCATCATCTCGATGGTGAAGCTGGGTGATGTCGGGGAAGTGATTCCGGGGGCCGCGCTCTGGGCACTCGCAGCGTTGGTGCTGCTGCTGGCGGCCTCGGCCGCGGTGCTCGAGCCGCGGCAGCTCTGGACTCGACTGGAGACCGCGCGATGAGCAGTCCCGCACCCTGCGCGCCGGCCATGGGGACGAAGATTCCTACGGCAAGGGCCGCGGGGCTGTTGAACTGCCATGTGTGCGGCCTGTTGAGCCGGCCCCCCGCCGCGCCCGCGGGCGCACTGCGCTGTCCCCGTTGTGCGGCCCGGGTTCGAACCCGGCGTGCGGACAGCCTCGTGCGCGCCTGGGCCCTGCTGATCGCTGCCCTGCTTTGTTACCTCCCCGCCAATCTCCTGCCGATCATGACCTCGACGAGCCTCGGGGTAACCCAGTCGGACACCATCCTCAGCGGCGTGCGCTACCTGCTGGTCGAGGGCATGTGGCCGTTGGCGCTGATCGTCTTCGTGGCCAGCATCTGTATCCCGGTGCTCAAGATCACCGTATTGTCGCTCTTGCTGGTTTCCGTCAGCATGCGGTGGCAATGGCGCCCGGCGGACCGCAGCCGGATGTACCGGATCGTTGATCTCGTCGGACGATGGTCGATGGTGGACATATTTGTCGTCAGCGTCCTGGTCGCGATCGTGCGCATGGGCAATTTCGCGGCCGTGCATGCCGAGGCCGGGGCATTCTTTTTCGCCGCGGTCGTCGTGCTCACGATGCTGGCGGCAATGAGTTTCGACCCCCGGCTGATCTGGGATGCGACGGAGGAACGGGATGGCTGAGCCGGAATCAGTGCGGGGCGCGACCGATTCGCTGCCCGAGGCGGCGGTGGAATCCAGGCGCCGCTTGTCCGTGATCTGGATCATTCCGATCGTCGCGGCGATCGCGGCGGGCTGGCTGGGCTGGAAGACCCTCGCGGAGATGGGCCCCCTGGTCACGATCGTGTTCGACAGCGCGGAGGGCCTGAAGGCCGGCCAGACCCCGGTCAAGCACAAGGACGTGGACATCGGCATGGTCGAGTCGATCGCCCTGTCTCCCGACCTCAAGCAGGTCGTGGTCAAGGCACGCATGGCGCGTGAGCTGGAGCCTTTCCTCACCGACGAAGCCCGCTTCTGGATCGTTCGCGCGCGCGTGAGCCCGGGTGGCGTCACGGGGCTTGGGACGCTGTTCTCGGGCGCTTACATCGCCGTCGACCCCTCGGACGCGGGGAGCCGCACCCATGAATTCGATGGCCTTGAGGCTTCGCCGGCGATCTTCGGCGACCAACCCGGTCGCCATTACATGCTCCGGGCACCCAGCCTGGCCTCGACGGATATCGGTTCGCCCGTCTACTTCCGCGAGATCCGCGTCGGCGAGGTCGTCGGCTTCGAACTCGCCGACGACGGGGCGTCCGTGACGATCCAGGTCTTCATCCGGGAACCCTATACGCGTTTCGTCCGGCTGAACACGCGTTTCTGGAATGTCGGCGGCCTGGAAGTGGCGCTCGGCGCCGATGGCCTGTCCGTCGAGACCGGCTCGCTGCTGAGCATGCTCCTGGGCGGGATCGCCTTCGACACGCCGCCCAGCCTGCGGATCGGCGGCGCCGCGCCGCAGGGCACCGAGTTCGCACTGTTCCCGAGTCGCGGCCACATCGAGGACGAGATCTTCGGCCAGCGGGACTACCTGCTGGCGTACTTCGACCAGTCGGTCCGGGGACTGAGCCGCGGTGCCCCGGTCGAGCTGCTTGGCATCCGCGTGGGTCAGGTGGCGGACATCAGGCTGGAGCTCGATGCCGAGGCCCTGCAGTTCAGGGTCCCGGTGCTGCTGGAGATCCAGCCCGACCGGATCGCCGGGATCGAGAAATTCCCGGACGACCCGGCCGAGTACCTGGCGAAGCTGGTGGAGCGTGGCCTGCGTGCCCAGCTGCAGCCCGGCAGCCTCCTCACCGGCCAGTTGTACGTCAACCTCGACATGTTTCCGGATGCGCCCAAGGCCGGGCTGTTGCGCGAGGGCGAATATCTCCTGATGCCCACGCACCCCAGCCTTCTGGAAGAGGTGACCGGCGCACTGGTCAGCATCGCGGCCCAGCTCGAGGCGCTGCCGATCCAGCAGATCGGCAAGAGCGTCAGCGAGGCGGCCACGGGGTTCAGCGAGCTGATCAACTCCGAGGACATGAAGCGCTCGATCGCATCGCTCGCCGAGACCCTGGAGTCCGTGCGGGCGCTGACCGAGGAACTGCGCGGTGAAGTCGCGCCGGCCTTCACCGCGACCCTCGAACAGACCGGGCAAGTCCTGGAGAACGCGGAGCGCATCCTGAGTCCGGCGGCCCCCGCCGTGCACGAGCTGCAGCGCCTGCTGCGGGAGCTGGCCGAGGCCGCCCGCTCATTGCGCGTCATGGCGGACTATCTTGAACAACATCCGGAGTCCCTGATCTACGGGAAGGAAAGCCAATGAGACTCGCCGCCTGCCTGCTCGCGTGCAGCTTCATGGCATCGGCCTGCTCGGTGCGCAGCCCGGCTGTCGACTACTGGACCCTGGCGGCGCTGGCCAATGCGCCGGCCACACTGGATCCGGCGGCCCCGGCCGTCGCCATCGGCCCGGTCGAGCTGCCGCGCTATCTCGATCGCCCGCACGTGCTGGTGCGACTCGACCCGTCGCGGGTGGAGCCGGTGGGACAGCATCGCTGGGCGGATCCGCTGGCCGAGGGCATCGGCCGGACGCTGGCCGCCAATCTCGGCCGCAGCCTGGGGTCGGGACGGGTCAGCGCGTACCCTGTACAACCGCATTACGAGGTCGATTACCGCGTGCAGGTGGACGTCCAGCGGTTCGATGGCCGACCGGGCGGGACGGTGGCGCTGAGCGCGCGCTACGTGATTCTTGGGGGGCTGGACCGGCAGGTGCTGGCAGTCGAACAGGTGGAGACCGAGATCGCGGCCGGCGAGGTCTTCGCCTCGTTCATTGGCGCGCATTCGGCGGCCGTGGCCGAGCTCGCGACGCACATCGACGCCAGCCTGGACGCTTTACTCGAGAAGTGAGGCCCTGCCAGGGGCGGGTGGTCGGGGTGGGGAGATTCGAACTCCCGACCTTCTGCTCCCGAAGCAGACGCGCTACCAGGCTGCGCTACACCCCGTACTCGGTCCGCTGACCGCCAGGCCTAGGCCGTTCGCTCGACGGCGATGCGCGCCAGCGACGCGAGGGCGTCCCTGTATGCCGACTCGGGCAGCGCCGCGAGTGAGTTCACCGCGGCATCGGCCTGTTCGCGCGCAAGCCGCTCAGTGTAGTGGAGCGCCCCGGTCGATTCAATAGCTTGCCGGATCGCCTCGAGATCGTCGAGGCCGCCGTTTTCGATGCTGCGCCGGATGGTCGCCCGCTGGTCCGCCGTCCCCTCGCGCAATGCATGGATCAGCGGCAGCGTCGGCTTGCCCTCGGCCAGGTCGTCGCCCATGTTCTTGCCCATCGAATCGGCCGCGCCGCTGTAGTCCAGCGCGTCATCGACCAGCTGGAAGGCGGTCCCGAGCCGCATGCCGTAGTCTGCCAGCGCGGCTTCGGCGGCATCGTCCGCGCCGGCGAGAATGGCTGCAACACGGGCACCGGCCTCGAACAGCTTGGCGGTCTTGCTGCGAATGACCTCGAAGTAGCGGGCTTCGTCGGTGTCCGGATCGTTGCAGCTCATCAGCTGCAGGACTTCACCTTCGGCGATCACGTTGGTCGCATCCGCCATGACCTCCATGATGCGCGCCTCGCCGATTCGCACCATCATCTGGAACGCGCGCGAGTAGAGGAAATCACCCACCAGCACGCTGGCCTCGTTGCCGAACACGGCATTGGCGGTATCGCGGCCGCGACGCAGGTTGGAGCCGTCCACCACGTCGTCGTGCAGCAGCGTCGCCGTATGAATGAACTCGATGATCGCCGCCGCAGGGACGTGGCTGGCGCCGCGGTAGCCGCAGGCGCGCGCTACCAGGAGCACCAGCAGCGGCCGGAGTCGCTTGCCGCCGCCGGCCACGATGTAGTGCGCCACCTGGTTGACCAGCGCCACTTCGCTGTCGAGGCTCGCGACGATGCAGCGGTCCAGGCCCAGGATGTCTTCCCCAACCAGTTCCCGCACTTCGGCCAGGGACAGCCGGCCATTGGCTGCGGCGGGGTCTTGAGCGGGCAGTGGTGTCGGCATCGGAGCTCGCGGGACAGCAGGGGCGCCACGCGCCCGGGACGCCGTATTATCTCGGATTCCGCCGGCAGCCGCAGCCCCGCAACGCCCGCTGTCCGAACGTTTGACCCGGGAGTGGGAAGTCCATAGAATACCCGGCTTTCTCCGGGCCAGTCCGGTCCGGGCGCGTGTTTCCGGGAGCATCCATGTACGCCGTGATCGCCACAGGCGGTAAACAGTATAGGGTCAGCGACGGCGCGGTCCTGCGGGTCGAGAAGCTCGACGCCGAGGAAGGCGCGAGCATCGAGTTCGATCGCGTCCTGCTCGTCGGCGACGGCGCTACCATTAGCGTCGGCAAGCCATTCCTTGCGGGCGGCAAGGTCCAGGCGACGGTCATGTCGCAAGGCAAGGGACGCAAGATCGAGATCGTCAAGTTTCACCGGCGCAAGAACTACCGGCGGACCAAGGGTCATCGTCAGCATTTCACCCAGATCAAGATCACCGGAATCGTGGCCGGCTGAGGCACGGTCGAATCCGCAGAGGTAACGGGAAATGGCACACAAGAAGGCAGGCGGCAGCACGCGTAACGGCCGCGATTCCCAGTCGAAGCGACTCGGGGTGAAGAAGTTCGGTGGCGAGCAGGTATTGGCCGGCAACATCATCGTGCGCCAGCGCGGCACCAAGTTCCATCCCGGGGTCAACGTGGGCTGCGGCCGCGATTACACGCTGTTCGCCAAGGCGAGCGGACGCGTCGCATTCGAGACCAAGGGCCCGCATAACCGGAAGTTCGTGAACATCGTCACGGACTAGGCCTGGCGGTGGAGCTTTCCCTCGAAGACCCCGGCAAGGTCCGGGGTCTTTGCGTTTCCGGGCACCACGATTGTCGGGATGCGGCGGGGGCGCGATCAGCGCGGGGGGCGCCAGGATGAAATTCGTAGACGAAGCGACCATCACTGTCCAGGCAGGGGCGGGCGGCAACGGCTGCATCAGTTTCCGGCGCGAAAAATTTATCCCCTTCGGCGGTCCCGACGGCGGCGACGGCGGGGACGGTGGCAGCGTCTGGATGGTCGCCGACTCCGGCCTCAATACCCTCGCGGACTTCCGCCGCAGGCGTCGCTTTCAGGCCGGCAACGGCGCCCCCGGCGCGGGCAGCCAGTGTTCGGGCAGGGCGGGAGCCTCGGTCGAGGTTCCAGTGCCCGTCGGTACCGTCGTGCACGAGCAAAGCACCGGCGAAATCCTCGGCGACCTGGTCGAACCCGGCCAGAAGTTGCGGGTTGCGCAGGGGGGGACCGGCGGCAAGGGCAATATTCACTTCAAGAGCAGCATCAACCGGGCGCCTCGCAAGGCGACGCCCGGCACCCCGGGCGAACTCCGTCACCTCGCTTTGGAGCTGCGGCTGCTCGCGGATGTCGGCCTGCTCGGCCTGCCGAATGCCGGCAAGTCCACCCTCCTGAGGGCCGTGACCGCCGCCAGGCCCAAGGTCGGCGATTACCCCTTTACGACCCTGCATCCCAATCTCGGCGTGGTCGAACTGCCCGAGGGCAAGACGTTTGTCATCGCCGATATTCCCGGCCTCATCGAGGGCGCTGCCGAGGGACACGGACTGGGGACGCGGTTCCTGCGGCACCTGCAGCGCACGCGGCTGCTGCTGCATATCGTCGATGCGTCCTGGTGCGAGGGCGAGCCGCGGCCGGAACAGGGCGCGCGCGACATTATCCACGAGCTCAAAGCGTACAGTGAAGAGCTGCTGGCGTGGCCACGCTGGCTGGTCATCAACAAGACCGACAAGCTGTCGCACGGGGAAGTGGACGAAGTCGCCCGGCGCGTGGCGACCGCCATCGAGCACGGCGGCCCGGTATTCTGCGTCTCGGCGGTCAGCGGCGAGGGTACCGGGGAACTCGTCCAGGCGGTGGCGGCCTACCTCGAGACCGAGTCGCGGCCTTAGGCCTGCAGGCTCCGGATTCGGGCGTTCAGGCGGCTCTTGTGACGGGCGGCCTTGTTCTTGTGGACGATGCCCTTGGTGACCATCGAGTCGAGCACGGGAACAGCTTCCTTGTAGCTCGCCTCGGCCGCCGCACGATCGCCGGACTCGATCGCCGTCACGATCTTCTTCAGGTACGTGCGCATCTTCGAGCGCATCGCCATGTTGTGGGCCCGGTTCTTGACGCTCTGGCGAGCGCGCTTCTGGGCCGACTTGATATTCGCCAAGGTACCGACTCCCATAGAATCGTCAGGTGGCGCGACGACGACAGGCCGCTGCGCGAAGCCGCATATCGTCGTTCAGGGGCGATATGTTGTCAACCGCCGGGACTGTCGAGCCGCTCCAGCCAGCGCTCCAGGGCCGCGACGTGTTCGGCCTCCTCCTCGGCGAATTCCTGCGCCAGTTCCTGGACCTGCTGCGAGCGCGTCTGGCCGGCCACGGCGGAATAGAAGTCGCAGGCGCTGCGTTCGGTCTCCAGCGCCATTTCCAGCGCGGCGCGCACCGTCAGCCGCTGGACGTCGCTTGCCGCCGGCGCTTCGGGGCTGTGTCCGTCCGGCCAGCGGAATTCTTCCGGGGAGAGATCGAGCGTGCCGCCCGCTTCGCGGGCGGCAC
>DATKAZ010000090.1:0-70781 GCA_035514535.1 Gammaproteobacteria bacterium | reverse complement strand
GAACACCGCGAACGCAGTGAGGTCCATGCCGGTGGTGGAGATTGCGGCCAGCACGGCGATGGTGACGAGGCTGAACTTGAGCAACTTGCCGAACAGCACCTGTACCGAGGGAGTCAGGTTGGGGCTGTGCCGCAGGCGTGTCTCCATCGCCTCCGACACGATCGTCGCGAGCCACAGCAGCACGGCGAGCGCGAACACGGACTTGGTGACCGTCAGCAGCGAGATGCGGACGGCGCCGAACTGGATCGCGAAGGAATCCAGCAGGGCGACCGTCGGGTCCAGGAGGCGCAGGATATTCAGGGCGGCGATGGTCCAGGCGGTGATCGCCACTGCGCGCGCCCAGACCGGGTTCCTGATCAGGCGGGAGGCGATGTTGATCACCAGCCAGGCCATCAGCAGGCTCGCCGCAATCTCGAGGATGCGCGCAGGCGCCGCCTGCATTACAGCAGCCTGCCATGCGACCCCGACCAGCAGCAGCCAGAGGAACGGCAGGACCAGCTCCTGCGCCCCATCCACCAGGCGCCGCCAGCGTCCCGCGGCGGCCATGCGTGCCAGCAGCGTGCGCAGGCGCGGCGCCGCAAATGCCGCCCCGCCCAGGGCGGCGGCGATCGCGACGAGCTGCAGCAGGTTCGGCACGACGAGGACCTGGTCGCGAAACCAGATCCAAGCGTCCGTCGCGAATGCCATCGCGCTTTCCGGACTGAACCACTCCGCCATCGGAGGCCTCCCGGGCACCCTCAAAACCCGGTGCAGCATACCATCCCGCGCATAGCAGAAAGCCCGGCCGGTGCCGGGCTTTCCGAGGTGGCCGCCGCGCGGGCGAAAGCCTGCGCCGGGCGTTTACAAGGCCTTGACCTGCACCAGCTCCTTGCCGTCCGGATCCGTCACGTGGACGGCGCAGGCCAGGCAGGGATCGAAGCTGTGGATGGTACGCAGGATCTCGACCGGCTGCTCCGGATCGTACAGCTGGTGATTATCCTCCAGCGCCGCCTCGTAGGCCCCCGGCACGCCTTGCGGGTCACGCGGACCGGCGTTCCACGTGCTTGGCACCACGCACTGGTAGTTGTCGATCAGGCCGTTCTTGATGACGACCCAGTGCGACAGCCCGCCGCGCGGCGCCTCGTGCACGCCCACGCCCCTGGCTTCCTTCGGCCAGGATGACGGCTCCCACTTGATCTCGTTAAAGGTCTTCGTGTCGCCGGCCCGGATGTTGTCCAGCAGCTGGTCCAGCCAGCCCTGCATCGCGTCGGCGACGATCTTCGTCTCCAGCGTCCGTGCCGCCGTGCGGCCCAGCGTCGAGAACAGTGCGGAGACCGGTGCATCCATGGTGCGGAGCGTGTAGTCGACGAGTTCCCGGGTCTGGTCGTGGCCGCGAGCGTACATCAGCAACACGCGGGCCAGCGGGCCGACCTCCATCGAGTGGCCTTTCCAGCGCGGCGACTTCAGCCAGCTGTAGCCGTCCTCCACGTTGAGCTGCTTGTAGGGCGGCTGCGGGCCGCCGCGCCCCTGGTAGTCGAGCTTGGTTTCGCCCTCCCAGGGATGCAGGCCCTGGTCTTTGCCGCCCGAATAGTCGTACCAGGAATGCGAGGCGAACTCCTGGACGCCGTTTGGATCCGCAAGATCCACTTCTTGAATATCGCTGAGATTCTTACCGATGATCGCGCCGCGCGGGAACAGGAAGCTGTCGACGTCGTTCATGGTCTTCGACGGCAGGTCGCCGAAGGACAGGAAGTTGCCGAGGCCTTCGCCGCGGCCGAACCAGTCCTTGTAGAACCCGGCGATGGCCAGCGTATCGGGCACGTACACCTGGTCGACGAAGGTCGTCATCATGCTGATGATGTTCTGCACCATGGACAGGCGCTCGGCATTGATCGCCGAATCCGAGTTCAGATCGATGGGGCTCGGCACGCCGCCGACCACGAAGTTCGGGTGCGGGTTCCTGCCGCCGAAGATCGCGTGCAGCTTGGCGGCATCACGCTGCCAGGCAAGCGCTTCGAGGTAATGCGCCACCGCCATGAGGTTGGCTTCGGGCGGCAACTTGTAGGCCGGGTGGCCCCAATACGCATTCGCGAAAATACCCAGCTGTCCGCCCTCGACGAAGCCCTGCAGCTTCTTCTGTACGTCGCGGAAATAGCCCTCGGAAGACTTCGGCCAGCTCGGGGAGACCGCCTTGGCCAAGTCCGCCGTGGCGGCCGGGTTGGCGCTCAGCGCCGACACGACGTCGACCCAGTCGAGCGCGTGCAGGTGATAGAAGTGCATGACATGGTCATGCACAAATTGCGCGCCGATCATCAGGTTGCGGATCAGCTGTGCGTTCGGCGGGATCTCGTACTTCAGGGCATCTTCCACCGCCCGGATCGACGCCATGCCGTGCACCAGGGTGCAGACGCCGCAGATGCGCTGGGTGAACGCCCACGCATCGCGCGGGTCGCGACCGCGCAGGATGATCTCGATACCGCGTACCATCGTGCCCGAAGAGTACGCCTGCTGGATGCGATCGCCCTGCATCTGCACCTCGACGCGGAGGTGGCCTTCGATGCGGGTGATCGGGTCGACGACGACTCGATTGCTCATAGTTAATTACCCCGATCCTTGTAAGTCGTTCGCTGCCGGCGTGCCGGGCTCAGGCCAGGCTGTCGCTGACCAGGTTGACGAGATTCACGACGTCCTTGTCCCAGTTCAGTCGCGCCTTGCCCATTTCGAGACTCTGCATGCAGGTGTTGCAGGCGGTCACGACCGACTGCGCACCGGTCCGCTCCACTTCCTCGCGCTTCAGCTCGAAGGCCTGCTCGCGAATGTGCTGGGCGCTCTTCAGCATCGCGACGCCCCCGCCGCCGCCGCAGCAGAGATTCGTGCGGCCGTGGGACTCCATCTCCGTGAGCTTCAGTCCGAGCGCATCCAGTACCTGCCGGGCGTCGTCGAACGAACCGCCCATCCGGCCAATCTTGCACGGGTCGTGGAAAGTGACATGGCTCGCGCCGTTGCCGGCGTTCTTCAGCTTGAGGCGGCCGGCCTGGAGTTCCTGGCCGAGGAACTCGGCCACGGACAGGAACTCGAAGGGCAGTTCCTGGCCGTAAAGCGTCGCGGCTTCCCAACGCAACACCGGGTAGGCGTGGCCGCACTCGGCCACGATCACCTTCTTCGCCCCGGTAGCGATCGCGGCGTCGATGATGCGATTGCTGATGCGCCGCTGGGCCCGCACGTCGCCGGCGAGGGCGCCGAAATTCGCGGACTCGAAGCCGTCGCTGCGGATCGTCCAGTCCGCGCCGACCTTGTTCATGATCCTGGCGGTGGCAGCCACCACGCCGTCATCCTTGAGGAAGTCCAGCGCCGAAGAGAGCACCATGACTTCCGCCTGGTCCTTGTCCAGCGGCACTTCGATGCCCTGGGCACGGACGCGCTCCACGACCTCGCGCAGCTTGTCGGGCCCCGCGCCGAGGATCGATGCCTTGTCGGACTGTTCCTCGCACAGGGCCTGCAATTCGGCCGGCGCCATCCCTGCGGCCTCAAGGCCGTTACGCACGACCTGGATCATGCTCTGGATGTGAATGCCCATCGGGCAGAGCAAACTGCACCGCCCGCACTGGGTGCAGGAGTCGTAGGCCAGCTCCTGCCAGTCCGCGAGATCCTCGACGGTGATGTCCCGCGTCGTAAGCCGGTAGAGCCAACGCATCGGCGCCAGTTCGCGACGGTAGACCTTCTTCAGCGGTTCGGCCTTGTAGATCGGCGTGTACTTGGCGTCGCCCGTGGCGATGTAGAAGTGACACGCCTCGGCACACATTCCGCAGTGAATGCAGGATTCGAGGTAAGTCGCCATATCGCCCGTCATACCGGCGATGAAGGCGGCCTTGGCGCGGGCGACTTGCTGGTCGTCCGAAAGGGTCGTCGGTTTTACGCCGGCTGCCGCGCGAGCGCCCAGCACGCCGTAATCCGGAATCATGGTCGCGCTCATGCCCGTACTCCCCTGCGCGCGAAGGCGGCCCCGACCTTGTAGCGGGACGGCCAGATCATCACGGCGTGCATCAGCTTGCCGAACGGGAACCAGACCAGCAGCAGGCAGATGCTAAGGATGTGCAACGCCAGCACCGTCTCGTACCGCATGCCGAAAGTGACGTGCATGTAGGCCATCAGCCCCGTCAGGAAAGGCAGGAACGCCATGAACCAGCTGATGTAGTCATCCGTGGTCGAAATCTTCCGCAGCACGGGATTCATCACGCGTCGCGCGAGCAGCACCAGCAGGATGGCCGTCGTGAGCACGCTCAACACCGTGATGTACACGGTCGGCAGCGTCGGCCAGCCGAAGCCCAGGATGCCCTTGAAAAACAGCATGTGCGGCGTGCCGAACAGCAATACGATGAACATGCTGATGTGCCAGGCATAGCCGGAGTAGTGCTGGAACTTGATGTCCTTCTCGAGCTCATGTGGGGGCGCAGAGCGGGTCAACAGAGTCTTTGCTCCGCCCGCGAACGTCGCGCCCCTGGGCCTGGACAGGTCCTGCCGCTTGTACAGCAACAGCGCCCCCAGCCGCCAGACGACCCCGATCACGAAGATGGCGACGGCCCAGCGCAGCGCGGGGCCGCGGGCAAAATCGAGCAGCGACATGCCCTGCAGGTACAGTCCCTCGTTCATGCCTGCTCCTCCTGCGCCTTCTTCTGCTTGCCGCGGGCCAGCGCGCCTGCGGCGAGGGCGGCGGCGGCGCCGGCGGCGGCAGTGATACCGATTGTCTTGACGTCGCCCCAGTAGGCGGCGGAGACCGGCCGATAGAAGCTGCCCTTGTCCCAGAAGTCGGGTTCCGAGCACCCCAGGCAGCCATGCCCGGACTGCACCGGCCAGCTGACGCCCTCGTTCCACTTCAGGGTGGCACAGGCGTTGTACGTCACCGGCCCCTTGCAGCCGAGCTTGAACAGGCAGTAACCCTTCTTCGCACCCTCGTCGTCGAAGGAATTCGCGAACTGGCCGCGATCGTAGAACGGACGGCGATAGCAGCGATCGTGGATATTCTGGCCGTAGAAGGCCATAGGCCGGCCGAACTTGTCGAGTTCGGGGATCGTGCCGAACGTCAGGTAATGCGCGAGCACGCCCGTAATCACCGTCGGAATCGGGGGGCAGCCCGGCACATTGATGATCGGCTTGTCCTTGATGATGTCCTGTACGCCGACCGCCTCGGTCGGGTTGGGATTGGCTTTCGGGATACCACCGTATGCGGCGCAAGTGCCGATCGTGACGATGGCGGCTGCACCAGCCGCAGCTTCCTTGAGCATCGAGAGATGCGTGTGGCCGTTCGTACAGGAATACGCCTCGTAATCACCGGTCGGAATGGAGCCGTCCACGAGCAACAGGTAGTTGCCGTAGTTCTCCTCCATCGCCTTGTGCAGTGCATCCTCGGCACGCTGCCCGGCGGCCGCCTGCAGAGTGTGGTGATAATCCAGCGACACCGCGTCGAAGATCAGCCCCTCGACGGTCGGCGTGTGCGAGCGCGTCAGCGACTCGGTGCAACCGGTGCACTCCTGGAACGGCAGCCAGAGGACCGACGGACGCCGTGCGTTCTCGATCGCCGCGGCGACCGTGCTTACCATGCCTGGCGGCAACGCCATCATGGACGCCGTGGCTGCGCAAAACTTCATGAATCCGCGCCGGCTGACGCCGTTCGCCCGGAGGACGTCGCCTACGGTGTTATTTGCTGCCATGCTGTGCTCCTCCGCACTGCCCTGCCATTCCATTTCACAAGGGCCTTCAATCGGCTTCAGTTACCGGCCGTCGCCAGGGCGTCGGCAAGCTCCGTGAGACCTTTCTGGACGTCCTCGACCTGCGCCTGCAGGAGCGACGGCACCCAGCTGATCTCGATAAAACGGCTGGCGACCCCGCCGGAGCCGTTCAAATGCTCGATGATCCAGACGCCCGAATAGCGCGACTCGCGCATCACGGTCTTGCCCAGCGCCTCGAGCTCCGCCCTGACTTCGCCTTCGCCGAGCGCGTCGAGCAGACGCCGCAGATCGCCCGGACCCATCGGCAGACTCTGGACGTCGATTGTGGTCGGCTCGCCCTCCTCGATCAGGCGGGCGAGCGCGTGGCGGATTTCGTGCAGCAGGGGTAGCGCGTTGCCGCGGAGTTCGGGCTCCAGTCCCTGGCCCGACTCGACTTTGACCCCGATCCCCGAGAGACGGTCCATCGTGCCTCCGCCGAGCGCGGCATGCGTCCTCACGGACGCTCGTCGCGCATCGGACTTCGTCCTTGCTTCAATACCTTAGTGAGCAATCTATGCGGTCGCCAATGAGCCATCAATACGCAATTCACACATCGCTACAGGCCTCAACCGGCGACGATCGACACGCCCGTCCACTCCTCGATCAGGGCGGCCACCGCGCGCGCCGCCGCGGGCATCGCCGCGCCCACGGCGGGACTCGGCTCCGTGCCCCAGTCGATGCTCTCGGGCTGGATCCCGACGAGCGCCCGCCGTCGCGGCAGGCGTTCGGTCAGACGCGCCATGTTCATCAGGTCCATGAGGCCGACTTCGTGAATGCTGCGTCCATGCCCGCCAAGCATCCTGTCCATCTCCTCGTCCACGAAGACCCGCACGGTGCCGGGGCTCGAGCGCAGCTCCGTCGCATCGACCACGATCAGCCGGTCGGCGTCTTCGACGCAGGTGGCGATCGAGAAGCTCAGCGTGCCGCCATCCATCCACGTGACGTCGAGCACCTCCGGATTCAATGCGCGCAGGCGCTCCACCACCCACGGGCCGATCCCCTCGTCCGTCAGGATCGTGTTGCCGACGCCGAGGACCAGCGTGCCGTGCTTCACATGCTCTGCTTCTGACATCCGCGAAACTCCGCGCCGGCAAGACCAGGGGCGTGGCCGCAGCATACCGGGATGAGAATCGTCCGCATCAGGACATCTACGAGCTTGCGCCGCGGGCGGCCGGATGGCAGCTTGATCCTCCCGGGAATCGAATATCGGAGACCTTGTTCATGTGCCTTGGCATCCCGATGAAAGTCATCGCCGTGGACGGCTACCTGGCGCGCTGCGAGGCCAAGGGCATCGAGCGCGACGTCAGCCTTTTCATGATGCAGGACGAGCCGGTGGATATCGGCGAGTTCGTCATGGTCCACGTCGGCTATGCCATTCAGAAGATGACGGAACAGGACGCGCGCTCCGCCTGGGAAATCTACGACCGGATGCTGGCCAATGAAGGCGGTGCCTGAGCGATGCACGAACTGTCTGTCTGCCAGGCCCTCGTAACGCAGCTCGAGACCGTGTCAGCGGCCAACGGTGGCGGCGCCGTGGAGCTCGTCCGGCTGCGCATCGGCCCGCTGTCGGGTGTGGAAGCGTCGCTGCTGCGCCAGGCCTTCCCGCTCGCCGCCGCAGGGACGATCGCGGCGGATGCCGAGCTCGTGATCGAGGCCGCGGCGGTCGTTGTGCAGTGCAATGAGTGCGGAGCCCGCACCGACGCGGCGCCCAATCGCATGCTGTGCGGCGCCTGCAACGGCTATCGCGTTCGCCTGGTGTCGGGCAACGAGATGTTGCTCGAGTCCGTGGAGCTGGCGACCGCCACGGCAGCGCCGGCAGCATTGTCATAGAGTTTAAAGTGTCGTCCACTTTTTCATTGGGAGTTCGCCATGTGCGATACCTGCGGCTGCAACATCACTGACGGCAACCGCCACCTCGTGTCTCCGGGCGGGCGCCTGGAACAGACGGCGGACGGCCGTTCCGCCGTCACCGTGCTGAAGAGCCTGCTCGACGAGAACGACCACCAGGCGCTTCATAACCGGGCGCATTTCGATGCGCGCGGCATCCTTGCGGTCAACCTGATGTCGTCGCCCGGCTCCGGGAAGACCGCGTTGCTCGAGGCGACGATCGACGCGCTGGTAGATCCCTCGCGCATGGTGGTCATCGAAGGCGATCTCGAGACCGAGAACGATGCGGCCCGCATTCGCGCCAGGGGCGTCGAGGCGATCCAGGTCGCCACCGGCAGCGCCTGCCACCTGGACGCCCACATGGTCCACAGCGCGCTTCACCGGCTCAATCTCGATGACGTCGACCTGGTGTTCATCGAGAACGTCGGCAACCTGGTGTGCCCGGCGAGCTTCGACCTCGGGCAGCATCTTAACGTGACGCTGCTGTCGGTCACGGAGGGTGACGACAAGCCCGCGAAGTATCCGGTGATGTTTCGTGCGGCGGACCTGATGCTCCTCACGAAGACCGACCTGCTGGCGGTCCTCGACGATTTCGACCCGCTCGAGGCTGAGCGCGCGCTGCGCCTCATCGGGTCAGCGGCTCCGGTGCTGCACGCCTCGCCGCGCAAGGGCGCCGGCATCGACCAGTGGATCGCCTGGGTCGAAGCCGAGCTCGTCGCGCAGCGGGCGCGCATCGCGGCCGGCACGACGCGCCGTCCGGCGGTCCAGGCCGAGGGCACGCGGCTGCACGCGGTGCATCCCGCGCACGGCGGCCACGGCCACAGCCACGATCATGAGCATACGCACGTCAACGTTCACGAGGGAGCCGCGAAAGCGTGAGCACTACGGCGCGTGCATGGCTCGACCGCATCCGGGCGCTGCCGTTGCCCCCACGCGTCCGCATCATGAACGTCTGCGGCGGTCACGAGCGCTCGATCTCGATGGCCGGCCTGCGCGGTGCCCTGCCGCCGCAGGTGGAGCTGATTCCCGGCCCCGGCTGCCCGGTGTGCGTGTGCCCCGAAGAGGACGTCTACCACGCGATGCAGATCGCGCTGCATGACCCCGACGCCATCGTCGTGAGTTTCGGCGACATGCTGCGCGTGCCGGTCAACCTGCCACTCAAGGAGACCCGCAGCCTGGAGCAGGCCAAGGCTGCCGGCGGCGATGTCCGCCCGGTGGCCTCTCCGCTCGAGGCGGCGGAGATCGCTGCGCACAATCCCTGCCGGCCCGTCGTATTCTTCGCGGCCGGGTTCGAGACGACCACCGCGCCGGTCGCCGCGCTGCTCGCTGCCGACGCGCCACCGAACCTGTTGGTGCTGCTGTCGGGGCGGCGGACGTGGCCCGCGGTGGCGCTGCTGCTGGAAGCTGAGGACCCGGGCTTCGACGCGCTCATAGCGCCCGGCCATGTCGCTACGATCATGGGCCCGGAGGAATGGCAGTTCGTCGTCGAACGTCACCGCCTGCCGACGGCGGTCTCCGGCTTCCACCCCGAGAGCCTGCTCGCGGCAACCTACTCGGTCCTGCGCCAGGTCGTCGAGGGCCGGTGCTTTCTCGATAACTGCTATCGCGAGGTCGCGCGCCCCGGCGGCAATGCGACCGCGCGGCGGTTTCTCGCGGAGACGATGGATGTCGTGGATGCCTCCTGGCGCGGCATCGGGACGATCCCGGCATCCGGTTACCGCCTCAGGCCCCACCTGGCGGCGCGCGACGCGCGCCTGCACTTTCCCGACTACGGCGCCCACGACCGCAAGCGCGCGGGCCTGATGCCGAAAGGCTGCGACTGCGCGCGCGTCGTGCTCGGCAAGATCTACCCCAACCAGTGCCGCATCTATGGCTCTGCCTGCACGCCGCGCACGCCGATCGGCCCCTGCATGGTGTCCGACGAGGGCGCCTGCCGGATCTGGTGGTCGAACGGCGTGCGCACCCGGGAGGTGGCCTGAACTCCGGGCGCAGACTCTGGATTTCCGGCCAGGTCCAGGGCGTCGGTTTCCGCCCGTTCCTGTTCCGTCTCGCGCAGCAACACGGCCTCACGGGCTGGGCCAGGAATACGGTCGGCGAAGTCGAGGTCCTCGTGTGCGGCGCGGCCGGGAATCTCGATGCCTTCACGCGCGACATCATCGACGCGGCCCCCGCCATCGCAACTCCGCAGCTGCGTCGTGTCGAGGACTGGCGGGGTGCGGCCCCGGCGCGGTTCGACATCCTCGCCAGCGAGGCCGCGGCCGAGCCGCGCATCTTCGTGCCACCCGATTATTTCGCCTGTGATGATTGCCTCGCCGAGCTGGCCGACCCGGCGGACCGCAGGCACCGCTACCCGTTCATCAACTGCACGCAGTGCGGCCCTCGCTACACCATCATCCGCGCCCTGCCCTACGACCGGGCCAATACCTCGATGGCCGGTTTTCCACTATGTGCGCCCTGTCGAGCCGAATACGAAACGCCGGCGGACAGGCGCTTCCACGCCGAGCCGGTCGCTTGCCCAGCTTGCGGCCCGCGGCTGGAATGGACCGCGCCGGGCGCCGCCCCCCTGCTGTCCACCGAGGCGGCACTGCGAGCGTGCGTCGCGGCGCTGGCCGCGGGCCGGCTGGTCGCGGTGCAGGGAATCGGCGGTTATCACCTCGTCTGCGATGCCGCCAACGAGGCTGCGATCGCGCGACTGCGGCGTCTCAAGCCCCGCCCCACCAAGCCGCTCGCCGTGATGTGCCCGCTGGAGGGCGATGACGGGCTCGCCGCACTGCACCGCATCGCGGTGCCGACGGATGCCGAAGTGGCACTGCTGCGCTCTGTGCAGCGGCCGATCGTGCTCGTGCGCCGGCGCCCTGGCACCTTGCCGGCAGCCCTCGCGCCGGGCCTTGCCGAACTCGGCGTCATGCTGCCCTACAGCCCGCTGCATGCCTTGTTGCTGGGTGACCTGCGCCGGCCGCTGGTCGCGACCTCGGCCAATATCAGCGGCGAGCCGGTGCTGACCGGCCGGGCGGACGTCGAGAGCCGCCTCGCGCACCTCGTCGAGGGATGCCTGCACCACGACCGGCCCATCGTCCGGCCGGCCGATGACCCCGTCTGGCGCAGCATCGGCCGCCGCCCGCGGCCACTGCGCCTCGGTCGCGGCAGCGCGCCGGTCGAGCTCGAGCTTGTCACGCCCGTATCCCGACCCGTGCTTGCCGTCGGCGCCCACATGAAGAACACGCTCGCGCTGGCCTGGGGACACCGCTGCGTGGTCTCCCCGCACATCGGCGACATGGACTCGGAACGGAGCCTCGAAGTCTTCGAGCAGGTCGCGTCGGACCTGCAGGCCCTTTACGGTGTGCGGGTCGAGGCGATGGCCTGCGATGCCCATCCGGGCTATGCGACGGCACGCTGGGCCCGGCGCAGCGGCCTCCCCGTAACGGCCATCCAGCATCACCACGCCCATGCCGGCGCGCTCGCCGCGGAGATGCCCGGTTCGGAGCCGCTGCTCATCTTCACCTGGGACGGCGTCGGCTACGGTGGCGACGGCAGCCTGTGGGGCGGCGAAGCATTCCTCGGTCGGCCAGGGGCCTGGCACCGTGTCGCGAGCTTCCGTCCGTTCCGGCTGTCCGGCGGCGAGCGTGCCGGGCGCGAACCCTGGCGCAGCGCCGCGGCGCTGTGCTGGGAAGCCGGCTGCGACTGGCCCGCCTGCCCCGACCCGGACGGCCTCGCGCGGGCGGCCTGGGAGCGCGGTCTGAATACCCCCGCAAGCAGTGCCGTCGGCCGGCTGTTCGACGCCGCCGCGGCGCTGACAGGTTTGTGCCTGCACGCCGGCTACGAAGGCGAAGGCCCCATGCGGCTCGAGGCAACAGCCGCAGACACGGCGTCGCCAGATGCCGCGCCATTGCCTCTGGCCGTCGACGCGGAAGGGATCCTGCGCGCCGACTGGGGCCCGCTGCTGGCCCCGTTGCTCGATGCCTCACGGCCCGTCGCGGTACGCGCCGCGTGGTTTCACGAGACGCTTGCGGCGACCGCCTGCGCCATGTACATGCGGCTGCGCGACAACCATGCCATCGCGGCGGTCGGCGCCACCGGCGGCGTGCTGCAGAACCGTCGGCTGGCCGACAGCATGCAGGCGTCGTTCACCGCCGCCGGCACAAGCCTGGCCCTGCCGACGCGCCTCCCCGCCAATGACGCGTGCATCGCGTACGGCCAGCTGATCGAGCAGGCCGCGGCCGACGCGCGAGGCAGGTAGAATGGCAGGCCCGATTCCGCATCCCTGAATTCCCCGAGAGGAGATTCGCGCATGGCGCTCGAAGAGGCACGCATCGGCCTGGCCCACGGCAACGGCGGCCGCTACATGCGGGAGCTCATCCGGGAAGTGTTCGCACGTCACCTCGGCGGCGGCGTCCTGGACACCGATCTCGACGCCTGCCCGCTGCCGCAGCTGCCGGACGGCGAGGTCGTATTCACGACGGACGGCTTCACAGTGCAGCCGCTCGAGTTTCCCGGCGGGGACATCGGTTCGCTGGCAGTGCACGGCACGACGAACGACCTGGCCGTCGCGGGTGCGAAGCCCCTGTATCTCTCGCTCAACGTGTTTATCGAGGAGGGCCTCGAGGTCGAGCTGCTGGAGCGTATCGTAGGCAGCCTCGCCCGGGCAGCGCGCGAGGTCGGCGTGCAGGTCGCGGCCGGAGACACCAAGGTGCTGCCGCGCGGCCAGGGCGGCGGGCTCTATCTCGCGACCACGGGGATCGGCGTGCGCCGAACCGGTCTGCGACTGACCATGGGCGACATCCGCCCCGGCGACCAGGTGCTGGTCAGCGGCAGCGTCGGCGATCACGGCATTTCCGTGATGCTCGCCCGCGAGCAGTTCGGGCTGCGCGGTGATCTCGCCTCGGATGCCGCCAGCGTTTTGCCGCTTACCAGCGCCCTGCTCGACTTCACGGGGTTGCGCTTCATGCGCGACCCGACCCGCGGCGGTCTCGCGACCGTCGCCCACGAGATCGCCCGCGCGACCGGCTGCTCGGTGCGACTCGCCGAGGCGGCGATCCCTGTACGCGACGCGGTGCGCAGCGTCTGCGAGATGCTCGGCTACGATCCTTACTACCTGGCCTGCGAAGGTCGCGTCGTCGCAGTCCTCGCTCCCGGCGATGCCGAGCGCGCACTCTCGGCCTGGCGCAACCTGCCCGGCGGCGAGGACGCGGCGATCATCGGCCGGATCGAGGCGGAGGGCCGGCCGGTAGTCATGGCAACGGAACTCGGCGGCAGGCGGATACTCGAGGAACTCGAGGACGATCCGCTGCCCCGGATCTGCTGATCGGCGGGAGGACGGATGCCGTTTGCGCCGCATGGGCTGATCACGCTGACCACCGACTTCGGCGTCACGGAGCCATTCGCCGGCATCGTCCACGGGCGCATTCTCGGGCGCTTCCCGGCGGCACGGATCGTGGACCTCAGCCACGGAATTCCGGCGGGCCGGGCGGATCTCGCGGGTTTCTGGCTGGCACGCGCCTGGCTGGATTTTCCGCCGGGCACCGTGCACCTGGCCGTCGTCGATCCCGGTGTCGGCACAGCTCGCCGCGTCATGCTGGCGCTCGCGGCAGAGCGGCTGTTGCTGGCACCGGACAACGGGTTGCTGCCCGAAGCCCTGCGCACCTGCGCGGACGTCCGCTGGCTGGGGATGGACGCCCGCCTTCCCGCGCGCCTCGGCATCGAAACCCTGTCACGCACTTTCCACGGCCGCGACCTGTTCGCCCCGATTGCTGCGGCGCTTGCCTCCGGCGCCCTCGCGCCGGAGGATTTCGGCGCGGCGGCCTCGCCCGACGATCCTGCGCCGCTGCCGGTGCCGTGCCGGGACGCGGGCGGGACCCGCGGGCAGGTCGTGCTGGCCGATCGCTTCGGCAACCTGATCACCAACATCGGCGCAGAGCTGCTCGCGTCATATCGCCAGCCGACGGTGGAGGCGGCGCGGCGCGACTGGCCGCTGCAGCCCACGTACGGCGCCGCCGCCGCAGGCGGGCCACTGGCGCTGATCAATGCCTTCGGCTTGCTGGAACTCGCGCTCAACGGCGCCGACGCCGCCGGGACGCTGGGTCTCGGCGAGGGCGAAGCTGTCTGGGTACGAGATGGGGCGACGGCCTGAAGCGTCTCTTTTTTCTTATACTTGCTGCATTCACGGAAAGGTCCACAACATGAATAACGACAGAACCGACGCCATCCGGAACCTTGCCCTGATCGGTCCCGCCGGGACCGGCAAGACCAGCCTGGCCGATGCGCTTTTGCACGCCGCCGGAGCAATCAAGCAGCGCGGCCGCACGGAGCGCGGTGACACGGTCTGCGATTTCGACCCGCGCGAGATCTCGATGGCGCATTCTCTCGATACCGCCGTCTGCCACTGCACGTGGCAGGAGTGCGAGATCAACATCATCGACACGCCCGGTTTTACGGATTTCCTGCCGCGCGCGATTGCGGTGCTGCCGGCGGTCGAGTGTGCGGCCCTGGTGCTGTCCGCGGCCGGCGGCCTGGAGACCGGCGCACGGCGAATGATGAAGGCCGCCGGCGACGCGGCGCTCGGGCGCCTGATCATCGTCAACAAGATGGATACCGACCCCGACAAGCTGAATCTCCTGCTCGCCGACATTCAGGAGGCCTTCGGGAGGCGCTGCCTGCCGGTCAACCTGCCCGGGGAAAGCGGCCGCAAGGCCGTCGACTGTTTCTTCCGGGACAGCGGCGAGGCCACCGATTTCTCCTCTGTCGAGGAGGCACATACCAGGATCCTCGACCAGGTCGTAGAGGTGGACGAGGCCCTGATGGAGGCTTATCTCGATTCGGGGCAGAATCTCGACCCGCAACAGCTGCACGACGCCTTCGAACAGGCCCTGCGCGAGCGGCACCTGATCCCCGTGGTGTTCGTGTCCGCCGAGACGGGCGCGGGGGTCGAGGCCCTGCTGGATTACATCGTCAAGCTGCTCCCCAGCCCGCGCGAGGCCAACCCGCCGCCTCTGACGCGCGGCGAAGGCGAGCACGCGGAGCCCGTCGTGGTGGCGGCCCAGCCCGGCCGGCACGTCGTGGCCCACGTCTTCAAGGTCGTCGTCGATCCCTACGTGGGCCGCACGGCCATCATGCGCGTCCACCAGGGCACCATCAGGACCGGCGCACAGCTGTTCGTGGGCGAGTCGCGCAAGCCGGTCAAGCTCAATCACCTGTTCAGACTGCAAGGCAAGCAGACCGAGGAGGTCAGCGAGGCCGGCCCCGGTGACATCATCGCCGTGACCCGCATCGACAGCCTGAACTTCAACGACGTGCTGCACGATTCTCATGACGAGGACCACCTCCACGTCCGCCTTCCTGAAGTGGCTCCGCCCATGATGGGCATTGCGATCCAGCCGGCCCAGCGCGGCAACGAGCAGAAACTGTCGGACGCGCTGCAGAAACTTTGCGCCGAAGACCCGGCGCTGCGGGTCGAGCATCGCCGCGCCACCAACGAGACGGTCGTGTTGTGCAGCGGCGAGCTGCACCTGCGGCTTGTCATCGAGGCCATGAAGGAGCGCTTCAACGTCGAGGTCGAAACCCACGCGCCGACGATTCCCTACCGCGAGACGATCACGAGGCCTGCCGAGGGTCACCACCGCCACAAGAAACAGACCGGCGGAGCCGGCCAGTTCGGCGAGGTATTTCTCAGGATCGCACCACTGCGGCGCGGGGCGGGATTCGAATTCGCCAGCGAGGTCGTGGGCGGCTCGATCCCGCAGCAGTTCATTCCCGCGGTGGAGAAAGGCGTTCGGCAGGCCCTCGAGAGCGGTGCCATCGCGGGATTTCCGCTGCACGATATTCGCGTCGCCGTATACGACGGCAAGACACACCCGGTAGATTCCAAGGAAGTTGCGTTCATCAGTGCGGGCCGGCGCGCGTTCCTCGAGGCGATCAAGGACGCCGGACCGATCGTGCTGGAGCCCATAGTGCGTCTCCAGGTCACGGTCCCGATCGATGCCCTCGGCACGATCACGGGACATCTTTCGTCGCGCCGCGGCCGGATGCTCGGCTCGACTTCGCTGTCCGGGCAGCGGATCCAGATCGACGCCGAGGCGCCGCTCTCCGAGCTGCAGGACTATGCCAACCAGCTCAAGGCGATGACCGGCGGTTCGGGCGCGTGGTCGATGCAGCTCGATCGCTATGAGCCGGTACCGCCGAAGGTGCAACAGGACCTGATGGGCACGGCGCGCGCCGCGGACAGCGAGTGATCCCGGTGCGATACGTCGTGCTCTTGACGCAGGTCAATGCGCCGCGGCGCCACGGCGCGATGATGGTTCCACATTCGATGGAAGCCTGAGCACATGCTGGATGTCAGCGAACTGATGACGCCGCGGCGTAGCCTCGTGATCATCGGCCCCGATACCACTGTCGGCGAGGCACGCCGCACGATGACCGCGCATGCCATCAGGCATTTGCCGGTCCTCGATGACACGGGCAAGCTGGTCGGGCTGGTTTCCCGCACCGACGTGCTGCTGGCGGGCGATCATGCCGACCGACAGGTGCGGGACATCATGGTGCGCCGTATCGACACGGTCGATGAACGCAGCAACGTGCGTCACGCCGCCCTGAAGATGTTCCGGCTGAAACGCAGCTGTCTGCCGGTAATGCGGGATGGCGCGCTATGCGGCATCGTCACCGATGCCGATTTCCTGGGTGTCGCGATTACGCTTATGGAACAACTCGAGTCGGCCGAGCCCGACGGTGAAGAGGCCGGCATGATGGATGACGTGATGCCCTGAGGGCCCGTTCAAGTGTGAACAGGCCCTAGCCCGGAATCACCGTCGTCTCGCCCATTTCTCCTACGGCGGGCAGATCCTGCGCCGGGCCGAGCCCATCGTTCAGCATCAGGCGGAAGCGACCGATCTGTACGATGTCGCCGTGGCGCAGCCGCTGTTGCCTGACGACATGATCATTGACCCTGATCCCGTTCGTGCTGTTGAGATCCACCACAGTCCAGTGCCCGCCTTCCCTGACCAGCATCGCGTGATGCCGGCTGACGGAATCGTGGTCAAGCTGCACGTCGTTCCACGGGTGCCTGCCGATCAGCAGGCGCAGCGCCGTGAGCCGGATCCGGGCTTTCGGCTCACGGTCCAGCAGGATATCCATGGAGGCCACGCGGCGCGGCTTCGGCCGGCCCTTGCCGGCCGCTCCGCCGCTGACCAGGTCGACATGCTGCGGGCCGACCGTTGCCGAGCCCGATTCCGCCGCGGCCTCGAGCGCCATGATGGCAATCTGGTTGATCTGTGCCGGGAGGCCTGCGGAATATGCATGGACGCGCGCTGCGCCCTCGCTCGTGAATACCTCGCCGGGTCGCGGGCAACCGGCCGCTTCCAGCTGGAACTCCAGGTAGTCGCGCGTTTCCTCCGCGCCGAGCGCCTCGAGCCGGTGCTGCCAGCGAATCATCTGTCGGAGCGCATGCATCCGCGGCGCCGCGAGCTGGCGCTCTAGCGCCTCGCCGCCCAGCAGCACCAGCTTGAGGCGTCCCAGCCGCACGGCTTCGAGCAATGCCAGCCAGCCGATTTCCTCGATGACGCCGCCGGACACGACTTCCGGATTGTCGGCGACGATCACGGTGGTCACGCCTTTCTGACGCTGGTGTCCCAGGTAGACCGTCAGCAGGCCGCGCATCTCCTCGCGGTTGGCCTTGACGCCGTCGAAACCAAAGCCCCTGAGCAGGCCGATGAGAAATTCGTCCGGATCGGCCGATATCCTGCCCACGGTCGCAACCAGCGCACCGGGGAGCGTCTGCTTGAGCGCAAAGTCCAGGGTGACGTTCTTGCCGGTGCCTGTCTCGCCCGTCAACGCCAGCAGGAGGTCGTTCGAATGGAGCGCACGGTCCAGGAAACCCAGCGCCTCGCGATGCTGGGGTCCCGCATAGAACGCCGCCTCACCCGTGCGGGAGATGAACGGTTGCCGCCTCAGGTGGAAGCTGTCCAGGCCTTCTTCAGTGAGCACGCCGACAATCACCTCTGAGCATGTGTCCATTCATGGCCATGTGCCTGCCTGGCAGCGCGGCGTCGCCACGGGAAGGCTAACGTCGCTCGGCGGCACGCAGGCGCCGGAAAAAATCGCCGAGCGTGTGCTTCTTGAAGTCGGTGAACTCGCCGGCATCGAAATACACGCCGTGGCACGTGCCGCAGGATTCGTACCAGATATGCGGCTGGTCGGGGACAACCATGCGAATCATCGGTCCCGCGCACCGCGGGCAGCGGATCCGGTCGTCGCGGTTGAAGATCGCGCCGACCTCTGGATCGCCTGTGTCGATCGATTCAGCCCCGGGTATGACCTTGAGCTCCTCGTGCTCAAGCACATCGAACCACAGCCCCTTGCAGAGCGTGCACCGGTCGACCTCGATGTCGCTGTATACAACCTGCTCCATCCGGTGACCACACTTGGGACATTCCATGGCAAGCCTCCCATGCGGCAGCTGAATCTAACGCCGCGGCCGGCGCGCGACAACTCGATGGCCGGCCGCTGCCGCGCCGGCAACTCACCAGGAGCCGCTATTCGGCATGCTGGCCCAGGGCTCGCGGACCGGCAATGCATCGCCTTTCTGCAGTATCTCGATCGAAATCATGTCGGGAGACCGCACGAACGCCATGCGCCCGTCGCGCGGCGGGCGATTGATGACCACGCCGCCATCCGCCAGCCGCTGGCAGGCTGCATAGATATCATCGACTGCGTAGGCCAGGTGGCCGAAATTGCGGCCATTGCCGTAGTCTTCCGGGTCCCAGTTCCAGGTGAGCTCCAGCTGCGCGCTCTCGTCGCCCGGGGCGGCCAGGAAGACCAGCGTATACCGCCCGTTGCTGTTCTCATGCCGTCGCAACTCGACGAGTCCCAGCTTGTCGCAATAGAAATCGAGCGAGGCCTCCAGGTCGCTGACGCGCACCATGGTATGCAGATACTTCATGGTCGAACTCCTGTTCCTGGCGATCCCACCCTCCGATTATAGGCGGCCGGCTATTCCGTGGCCGGTTCCGGGCCCCCGTGGCGCGGCCAGGCGCGCAATATCGCCTGGATCACGGTCGCGAGGGGGATCGCGAAAAAGATGCCCCAGAAGCCCCATAGCCCGCCGAAGAACAATATCGCGGCAATAATCGCCACGGGATGCAGATCGACGACTTCGCTGAACAGGACGGGGACCAGCACGTTGCCGTCGATAAACTGGATCACCCCGTAAGCGACCATCACGTAATAAAAAGCCGCTGCAAGCCCGAACTGGAAGTAGGCCACGAGCGCCACCGGCAGCGCCACGACCACGGCCCCCACGTAGGGAATCAGCACGGACACGCCGGTGAGCGCCGCCAGCAACAGAGCGTACTGCAGGCCGAGGACTTGAAACGCGATCCAGGTAACGATGGCGACGACCAGGATTTCCACGAGCTTGCCCTGCACGTAGTTGCCGATCTGGCGGTCAACGTCTCCCCAGACCTCGAGTGTCAGGTGACGGTCCTTCGGCAGGAATCCCGCCATCCAGCGTATCAGCAGTTCCTTGTCCTTCAGCAGGAAGAACACGAGGAACGGTACAAGCACCAGGTAGATCACGATCGTGATCAACGTCATCAGCGACGCAACCGAGAAACTCAACAGGCGCTGGCCGAAGCGGACGAGCTCCGTGTTGAACCCTGCGAATACCTCGCGAATCTGCTGCTCGGAAACGTAGGCCGGGTACTTCTCGGGCAGCAGAAGGAGCGCCTTCTGTACCTCCCCCACCATGGAGGGAATCTGCTGGAACAACTGGCCCATCTGGCGCGTCAACAGCGGCAGGAGCCAGAAGAAGCAAGCCCACAGGACCGCGATGAACAGCATGAACACGAGCAGCACCGAGAGCAGGTGAGGTATGCCCCGCGCGCGCATGTGTTGCGCCATGCTGTCCAGCAGGTAGGCGATCACCAGCGAGGCCAGCAGCGGCGCAAGCATGCGCCCGAACAACCAAACGGTGAGCGCGAGCAGGAGGACGATCAGCGTGAGGGCGACAATCTGCGGGTTGGCAAGCTGCCGCCGAAGCCACGCGAGAATCGCGTTCATACTCGGGTCCCTGTGAATTTCAGGCAAGGATATCAGGTCGCGGGAGGCGCGGCCCCGAGTTGTCCAATGGCGGCCGGCCTGCGAGAATCCGCGTGTAACCCCGTTCGGCCCGGGAGGCCACATCCTTGCACTGGCTGCGACGCGAGGCCATTTTGTTCGCGGTGTTCGGCGGCTTCGGCCTGCTGGTACTGCCGGCGCTGGTCTACTTCGTGGGCCTGCAGCTGCTGGGGGAGTATCGCCCCGACGCCGCGATGGGCGCCTTCTACGCCGACCTCTACAGGCAGCTCGCCGCCTTTTCGATCTGGGCATGGCTGCTCGTGATGGGGCCCTGGCTGGCCATCCAGATGCTGCGACTGTTCTGGTTGCCGATGGGGACGTTCCTGCGATCGAAGTCCGGCCCGTCCCACGAGGATGACGACGAGGAATCGGCGGATGCCGTCATTTGACGCTACCCCGGCCGCGTCGTACTCTCCTGCTGCGCGATTCACAGAGCGATAACGCCATGTCCCTGAAGGTCACTTTCGAGCTCGCGGATGCAGATCTGGACCACTTCCGCACCGTCATGCGGCAGGCCCGCGACGTTGCCAGGCAGTTGGGCCCCGACGAGGTGCTGGCGTCGGCGGAAGGCCTGCTTTCACGGATCAAGGTGACCGAAGTTCCGGAATTCATTCGCGACCGCCTTGAACGCATCAGGACACTCACGGACATGGTCCGGGATGCCGAATGGAAGCTCCCCGAGGCCGACACGGGCCGAGTGCTGAACGCCCTCGCCTATTTCTCCGAGCCGGAGGACCTGATTCCCGACAGTGTGCCGGGCCTCGGCTTTCTCGATGACGCGATCATGGTTGAGCTGGTGGTGCGTGAACTGCGCCACGAGATCGAGGCCTACCAGGATTTCTGCGCGTTCCGGGACGCGCGGGATGCGAGTGCCAGGCGCGGCGAAGACCAGGTCACGCGGGAAGAGTGGCTTGCGGCGCGGCGCAGGGCCCTGCAATCGCGGATGAGGAACCGGCGCAAGCGCGAGAGAGAACGGCGCGCCAGGAGCAGCGGCACGCGCTCCCCGTTCCGGCTGTTCTGACTCGGAGCGCCGCCAGTCAGGTTCCCGGCGGCCTGCCCCGCCGGCTGATTTCCCATGCCACCCACGACGTTGCGGGCGACCCTGGGTCGAGTTCCATGCGCGCTCTCGCGGGCCGCCGGGGCCGGAGTCCGGGCCGCGGCACAGGGCTGGATGCCAGCCAACGCCTGGGCACCAGCAGCCTCAATCGACGCCGCAGCGACCCGATGAACCGGCCGATCTCATGCATCATTTCCCCCCGGCTGCGCACCGGATGAAACTGGTGGGCCAACTGGCTGTCATAGCGTGGTGGTATCGGCCAAGCCTGAAGCCAGACTGGCAAGCATCCCGAGACAGATGAATTTAGTCAAATTCCGCCACCGGTACGCTTGATTGTCGGGCCGGAGGCTTCTAGCCTAAACCGCAGCCTGGCCGGGCCGACCCCGGTTCGCCAAGGTTCACGGAGTGAAGATGCGTATTGAAATGACATCGACCCGCTTCAAGGCAATCGGCCTGCTGGTGGCACTGCTGCTGGCCGCCACGGCCGTCGCCAAGCCCGCGCCGGCGCTCGAGGCGCTGGAGCCTTCGGAACGGCATGGCAAGATCAGCCGCCTCGTCACCACCCTGTTCGAGCGCTCCCACTACCAGCGCACCCCGGTCGACGACGTGGCTTCCGGCCAGATGCTGGATTCCTACCTGGACGCCCTGGACGGCAATCGCCAGTATTTCCTTGCGTCGGATATTGCCGAATTCGCCAAGTGGCGCTCCGACCTGGACGACGCGGTCAAGCGCGGCAAGCTCGAGCCGGTATTCCACATCTACGGCCGCTACCTGGAACGGGCACGCGACCGGCTGAATTACGCGCTGGAACTGCTGGACGAAGAGCATGATTTCTCGGTCGACGAGGAATTCCGCTTCGACCGCACCGACGAGACCTGGCCGTCTTCACGCGCAGCGCTGGACGACCTCTGGCGGCAGCGCGTCAAGAACGACGCGCTCGGACTGATGCTGGCGGAAAAGGATTGGGAAGAATCGCGGGAAATCCTGCACGGACGGTACGAGCAGGTGCTGAAGCGACTCGACCAGGTCAAGAGCGACGACGTGTTCGAGACCTTCATGAACGCCTTCGCCAACACGATGGATCCGCATACGAGCTACTACTCGCCCCGGAACTCGGAGGAGTACCGGATCCAGATGAGCCTCAACTACGATGGCATCGGTGCTACCTTGCAGATCCAGGACGAATACGTCGCCATCATCAATATCATCGACGGCGGCCCGGCGGCGCTCGACGGCACGCTCAAGCCCAAGGACCGCATTATCGGCGTCGGCCAGGGCGAGGAAGGCGCGATGGTGGACGTGGTGGGCTGGCGGCTCGACGAAGTCGTCGACCTGATCCGCGGGCCCGGCGGGTCGACGGTCAGGTTGCAGGTCCTGCCGGGCGGCGCCGCACCTGGCAGTCCGCCGCAGGAGATTCCGCTGGTACGCGACAAGGTCAAGCTCGAGGCACAGGCAGCGCGCAAGGACGTGCTCGAAATCGAGCGCGACGATCAGGTCCACAGGATCGGCGTCATCACGGTACCTTCTTTCTACCAGGACTATTCCGCGCGCGCGTCCGGAGACCGCGAATACACGAGCACGACCGCCGACGTGCGACGCCTGGCGCAGGAGCTGGTCGACGAGGGCATCGACGGCATGGTCGTGGACCTCCGCAACAACGGCGGCGGGCACTTGTCGGAGGCGACATCGATGACCGGGCTGTTCGTCCCCGGCGGCCCGGTCGTACAGCTGCGCGATACCAGCGGCCGCGTCGAGGTGCTCGAGGAGCAGGCCGGCGGACCCGTATATGACGGTCCGCTGGCCGTGCTCGTCAATCGCTTCAGCGCTTCTGCGTCGGAGATCTTTGCCGCCGCAATCCAGGACTACGGGCGCGGGGTCGTGATCGGCCAGCAGACCTACGGCAAGGGCACCGTGCAGAATCTCTACCCGCTCGATCGCTATGCGCCCGGCGCCGATCCGCAGTTCGGCCAGTTGACGCTGACGATCGGCAAGTATTACCGCGTGACGGGCGAGAGCACACAGCATCGCGGCGTCATCCCCGACATCTCCGTTCCCTCCGCCGTGGATACCCACGTCGTCGGCGAAAGCAGCCGCGAGACCGCCCTCCCCTGGGACCAGATTCGCGCCGCCCGCTTCACCCCGCAGGGTCGCCTGGACGAGGCCATCCAGCTGCTGGCCGCCGAGCACGAGCAGCGCAGATCGGCCGATCCGGATTTCCGCTACCTGCTTGGCGACATTGAAGCCATCGATGCGCAGAGAAACCGCAAGTCCGTCTCACTGAATATCGACACCCGTCGGGGGGAAAACCGCCGGCTCCAGGAAGAGCGTCTCGCGCGGGAAAATGCGCGTCGCGAGGCGCTGGGCCTCGAGCCCGTGGCATCGCTCGAGGAACTGGACGCGGACGACGCGCCGGACGTGCTGCTCCGCGAGGCAGCCGCCGTGGTCGCCGACCTCGCAAAGGTCCCGCAGGCGGTCATCGCCCGAAGCAAATAGGCGCAACGCCTTGATTGGCGGGGCCGCCACGCGGGGCTTGCGTCTTGCAGAGCCAGTGTTATACTTCACTACAACACTACTGTAGTGAACCATTGGTCGAGTCGGGAGCCCCGTGATGACAAAGCCCCTGTACCAGTCCCGCCCCCCCCGCGCAGCCGTAGCGGCCTCGGCGGTCCTCGCGCTGGCGGCCTTGCTCCTTGCCGGATGCAAGGGCGAAGCCGATGCCGGCAAGGCCGCGGGCGAAGAAGACGCGCCGGGGGTGCCCGTCGAGGTAGCGACTCTCTCGCGCGGTGACGTCTTTGCCGTGCACACGGGGACGGCCTCGCTGGAGACCGATGCAGATGCACTCGTCCTCGCCAAGGTCGGCGGCGAAGTCGTCAAGGTCCTGGTGGAAGAAGGCGATCGCGTCGCGAAAGAGCAGGTGCTCGCCAGTCTCGACGGCGACCGTCTCAGGCTCGAGATGCAGCGCGCGCACGCCAACCTGCTGAAGCTCGAGCAGGAATACAACCGCAGCGTCCAGCTGTTCGAACGCGGCCTGGTGAGTTCCGGGGCGTTCGAGGACCTCAAGTATGAGCTCGATGCGTTGCGCGCCATCTATCGCCTCGCGCAGCTGGAATACAGCTACACGGAGATTCGCGCTCCGATCTCCGGCGTGGTGACCCAGCGGCACATCCGCGTCGGGAATACCATCTCGGCCGGCGAGCCGGCCTTCCGGGTCACGCAGCTGGACCCCCTGATCGCCTACATCCACATGCCCGAGCGCGAGTTCAGGCGCCTGGAGAAAGGGCAACTCGCCGAGCTCAGTCTCGACGCCATCCCCGGCCAGCGGTTCCAGGCGCGCGTGCAACGCATCAGCCCGGTCGTCGACCCGGCGACCGGCACGTTCAAGGTCACCATGGAAGTTCCGGACCAGGACGGCCGGCTCAAGCCCGGGATGTTCGGCCGCTTCAATATCGTCTGGGACAAGCGATCCGACGTGCTGCTCGTGCCGCGCGTAGCGATCCTGGATGACGATACGTCGGAGTCCGTATTCGTCGTCGTCGGCGGCAAGGCCGAGCGCCGCCCGGTGCGCACCGGCTACGTGCAGAACGGCCAGGTCGAGGTCGTTGACGGGCTCAGCGGCGACGAGGAGATCGTCGTCATCGGCCAGTCCGGGCTGAGCGACGGGGCGGTCGTCGAGGTTGTACGCCGCCCCACCGCGCGCGTCGCGCACGACGACGTCTGACGCGACACGACGGGGTATCGCGATGAGGCTGATCGATATCGCCACCGAGCGCCGGGTCACGATTGCGATGTTCACCATAGCGATCGTGTTATTCGGCTTTGTCTCCCTCGCCCGCCTCAAGGTCAACCTGCTCCCGGATCTTTCGTATCCGACCCTGACGGTGCGCACGGAACTGACCGGCACCGCACCCCTCGAAGTCGAGAACCTGCTGACGAAGCCCATCGAGGAAGTCGTCGGCGTCATCAAGAACGTGCGCCAGGTGCGCTCGGTGTCACGCCCGGGGCAATCGGACGTGACCCTCGAGTTCCTGTGGGGCACCAATATGGACGTCGCAGGAGTCGAGGTACGTGAGCGGCTCGATGTCCTCGAGCTGCCGCTGGAAGCGAGCCGGCCGCTGTTGCTGCGCTTCGATCCGGCGAACGAGCCGATCCAGCGACTGGCTTTCATGGACCGGGAAGCGACCGGTCCCGCCGACGATCCCCAGCGGCTGCGCGCGTTGCGGCGCTATGCGGAGGACCAGCTCAAGAGCGACCTCGAATCGGTCGAGGGCACGGCCGCAGTCAAGGTCAGCGGCGGGCTGGAGGACGAAATCCAGATCCTGGTGGACCAGGACAAGTTGGCCCAGCTCGGCCTTTCGATCCAGACCATAGCCGCGCGCCTGCGGGCGGAGAACGTCAATCTGTCGGGGGGGCGCCTCGAGCAGAGCGAGCAGCGGTTTCTCGTTCGTACGCTCAACGAGTTCACCAGCGTCGAGGAAATCGCCGACACCATCATCGCGACGCCCGCGTCACGGCCGATCTACCTGCGCGACATCGCGCAGGTGTCGCGCGGCTTCAAGGAGCGCGAGGCAATCACGCGGGTCGACGGCCGAGAGAGCGTCGAGCTGGCAATATACAAGGAAGGTGACGGCAACACGGTGCAGGTGGCGAAACGCATCACCGACCGCATCACCAAGGTCAAGGAACGACTGCCTGAAAACACCGAGCTGACGATGGTCTATGACCAGTCGGTATTCATCGCCCAGGCGATCAGCCAGGTTCGCAATGCTGCATTGCTCGGCGGACTGCTGGCCGTCCTGGTACTGTACGCGTTCCTGCGTGACGCCCGCGCCACGTTCGTCATCGGCATCGCCATCCCCGTCTCCGTGGTCGGGACGTTCCTGCTGATGTATTCGGCCGACGTGAGCCTGAACATCATGTCCCTCGGGGGCATCGCGCTGGCCGTCGGCATGCTCGTGGACAACAGCATCGTGGTGCTCGAGAACATCGTGCGCAAGAAGGAACAAGGCGCCGACGTCGTCTCGGCGGCGCGGGCCGGCGCGTCGGAGGTCGCGGGAGCGGTGACGGCCGCGACGCTGACCACCGTGGCGGTGTTCTTCCCGATGGTGTTCGTCACGGGCATCGCGGGCCAGTTGTTTCGCGACCAGGCGCTCACCGTGACCTTCGCGCTGTTGTTCTCGCTCGTCGTCGCCCTGACGCTGATTCCCATGCTCGCGTCACGCGGCGCGCCCCGCCGCTATGCCGACGCGGCCGAAGACGCGCCACCGGGCCGGGTGACGCGCGTGGCGGGCGGCGGCCTGCGGCTGGGCGGCCTTGCTCTCGCGGCCCTCGCCTGGCTCGTCGCGCGGCTGATGCGGCCCCTGGTCTGGCTGTTCCAGGGGTTCTATCGTGTGGCGGCGCGCGCCTACACGCCCCTTCTCGCCGGTTCCCTGCGGCACCGCTGGCTCGTCCTTGTCGTGGCGGCCGCCGCGCTGGGCTCCAGCGTCGCATTACTGCCCAGGCTCGGCTACGAGCTGCTGCCGCAGCTGGCCCAGGGCGAGTTCAAGATCGACGTCCGCCTCCCGGCGGGGGCGCCCCTGACCGAGACCGATGCGGCGATCCGCCGCCTGCAGGAACTGACGAAGGAATACCCCGACGTAAAACTGAGTTACTCCGTTGCGGGCACCGGCAACCGGCTCGACGCGAGCCCGGTCGACGCCGGCGAGCATTCCGGTCAGCTCAACGTCCAGCTGCAAGCCGGGGGGCGGCCGGAAGCCGAAGCCGACACGATCGCGGCGTTGCGCGCCGCACTCGAGCAGATGCCGGGGGTATCCTACGAGTTTTCCCGACCCACGCTGTTCAGCTTTCGCACGCCGCTCGAAATCGAGGTCGTCGGCTACGATCTCGAAAAACTGGATGAAGTGGCCGAGTGGCTGCAGCAGGCACTCGAGGAATCGCCACGCTTCGCCGACGTACGCAGTACCGTCGAGGCCGGCAACCCGGAAATCCAGATCCTGTTCGACCAGGAGCGGGCTGCCCGACTCGGGCTCGCCGTGCGCGACGTCGCCGATACCGTGGTCTCCAAGGTGCGCGGCGAGGTGGCGACGCGTTACACCTGGCGCGACAAGAAAATCGATGTTCTCGTGCGGAGCGTGGATACGCGCAATTCCTCCCTCGCGGAAATCGAGAACCTGATCGTCAATCCGCAGAGCGACCGGCCTGTACCCCTGAAAGCTGTTGCCGACGTTCGCATCGCGGTGGGCCCGGCGGAAATTCGGCGCGCGGACCAGGCGCGCGTCGCGCTCGTATCGGCCAACTTCGCGTTCGGCGACCTCGCCGCGGCCACAGACGAGATGCGGCAGGTCATTGCGCGTGCGCCGAGCCCGCCGGGCATCGTCGCCAGTGTCTCGGGCCAGAGCGCCGAGATGCAGGACTCCTTTCGCTCGATGCTCTTCTCCCTCGCGATGGCGGTTTTCCTGGTCTACCTCGTCATGGCCTCGCAGTTCGAGTCGCTCGTGCACCCGTTCGTGATCCTGTTCACGATCCCGCTGGCGCTGGTGGGCGCGGCCTGGGCCCTTTGGCTCACCGGCACCACGGTCAGCGTGGTCGCTTTCATCGGCTTGATCATGCTGGCCGGCATCGTCGTCAACAACGCGATCGTGCTCGTGGACCTGATCAACCAGCTGCGTCGCGACGGCATGGAACGTACCGCCGCGATCATGGAGGCGGGGCGCTCCCGCCTGCGGCCTATCCTCATGACGACACTCACCACTGTGCTCGGCCTGCTGCCGATGGCGCTCGGCTTTGGGGAAGGCGCGGAGGTGCGCACGCCGATGGCCATCACCGTCATCGGCGGACTGATCGTGGCCACGCTGCTCACGCTCGTGGTGATCCCGGTCGTCTATACCTTGCTTGACCGGGGCGTGCGGGCACTCGACCACGCCGGCGCGACCGTGGAGGCCGCGGGGTGATCCTGACGCGAACAGCCATCAAGCGGCCGGTCACAACCGTGATGGTGTTTGTCGCGCTGGGCCTGATCGGCCTGGTGGCGGCGAAACTGCTGCCCCTGGAGAAGTTTCCGGACATCCAGTTTCCCGGCATTTTCGTCAATATTCCCTACGAGGGATCCACGCCGGAGGAAGTTGAGCGCCTGATAACGCGGCCGCTCGAGGAGGCACTTGCCACCCTGAGCGGCATCGAGCGCATGCAATCCACGTCACGGCAGGACGGGGCGCAGATTTTCCTGCAGTTCGGCTGGGACGAGGACGCGGCGGCCAAGGGAATCGAGGCCCGCGCCAAGGTCGACGCGATGCGCCACCAGTTGCCCGATGATGTGCGCCGCGTGCTCGTTTTCACGGGATCGCTGGGCGACCAGCCGATTCTGAACCTGCGCATCAGCAGCGCGCGGGACCTTTCCGATGCCTACGAGATGCTCGATCGGCAACTGAAGCGCCGCATCGAGCGCGTCGACGGCGTTTCCCGCGTCGAACTTTACGGCGTGGATAAGCGCGAGATACGCATCCTCCTCAACGCGGACCGCATCGCCGCGCACGGGGTGGACCTGAATTCACTGCGCATGCTGCTCGAGCGGTCGAACTTTTCGGTCAGTGCGGGGCGCCTGACCGACGGGGGGCGACGCTTCGATCTGCGGCCGATCGGAGAAATGGCCTCCATCGAGGACGTACGCAATATTCTCGTGCGGGAGAACCTGCGTCTCGGGGACATCGCCGACATCGAGCTGCGCAGTCCCGAGAAGCTCAACGCCAGGCACCTCGACCGGCGTTACTCAATCGGGCTCGACGTGTACAAGCAGCCGGGAGCGAACCTCGTCGACGTCTCCCGGCGGGTCGAGGCCGAGGTGGAACGAGCCGCCGACAACCCGCAGATGCGCGACGTTCGCGTCTTCGCGCTCGGTGACCAGGCGGATGGCGTGACATCCTCGTTGTCCGACCTGCTGACCGCAGGCGGCATCGGCGCCCTGTTCGCCTTCGGCATCCTGTACCTTTTCCTGCGTCAGGCGACGACGACGCTGATCGTCGTGGCCTGCGTGCCCTTCTCGATCCTCATCACCCTCGGGGTGATGTATTTTCTCGATATCAGCCTCAACATCCTGTCGATGATGGGGCTGATGCTGGCCGTCGGCATGCTCGTCGACAATGCCGTCGTCGTGACCGAGAGCATATTCCGCCAGCGCCAGCTGGAGCCGGATCGGCCGTTCGAAGCCACCCTCACCGGCGTGCGTGAGGTCGCCCTGGCCGTCACCGCCGGAACGCTGACGTCGATCATCGTGTTCGTGCCGATCCTGTTCGGCATCAAGACCAACATCACGGTGTTCCTGACTCACGTCGCCATCAGCATCGTCGTGGCGATGCTCGCATCCCTGGTCATGGCGCAGACCTTCGTGCCCATGATTGCCTCGCGCATTGCACCCCCTCCCCCGGCGCGCGGCGGCTCCTGGATGAATCGCCTGACGGAACGCTATGCCGGTGCGCTGGGCTGGACCCTGGGCCATCGCTGGTGGACGGCGCTGGTCGTCGTGCTGATCGTGGCCAGCGTCGCGATTCCGATAAAGTTCGTGAAATTCGACACTTTTCCGCAGGAAGCCGGCCGCCAGCTGATGCTGGCCTACAACGTCAAGGAGAAGCATCCGCTGCCGGTCATGAAGCGCGCCGTCGACCTGATCGAGGAGTACCTGTTCGCCAACCAGGAAGCCTTCGACGTGCGTTCGGTGTACAGCTACTACGAGGAAGGGCGGGCGCAGACCGTGCTGCTGCTGAACGACGACTCGGAGGCGAAGGTACCGACCGGCGAAATCATCAAGCGGGTCCTGGCCGATCTCCCGGAAATCATCATCGGCAAGCCGTCATTCGAGCTCAATTCCCAGGGTGGTGAAGAAGGCTTCAGCCTCCAGCTCTCGGGCGAATCCACGGAGGTGCTCAGCGGACTCGCTCCCGAGGTAGTGCGCCTGTTGTCGACCATCGAGGGGCTGCAGGGCGTGCGTGCGGACATCGGTTCGGGCGACCGCGAAGTTCGCGTCCGGGTCAGCCGCGACCGTGCGATTCGCGTCGGCCTGAGCCCGCAGGATGTCGCCGCTGCGTTGTCTGTCGCCATGCGGGGCGAGCGCTTGCGGGATTTCCGCGGTGGCGACGGCGAAATCGGCGTGCGCATCGCCTTTCGCGAGGACGACCGCCAGAGCGTCGAGCAGCTTGCCGATCTGCCCTTGCAGACGCCCGACGGGCGACGGGTGACGCTCGGCTCGGTTGCGGATTTCAGCGTGGCTACGGCCCACGACGAAATCCAGCGCGTCGATCGCGCCACAGCGGTCGTCATCAACGCGAATCTCGACGGCCGCTCCCTCGACGAGGTCCGGCCCGATGTCAAGGCACTCATGGACGCTTACAAGCTGCCTGCGGGTTACAGCTGGAGCTTCGGGCGCGGGTTCCAGCAAGTGGACCAGACCCAGCAGGTCATGGCACAGAACATCCTGCTGGCGATCGCACTGATCTTTCTAGTCATGGCGGCGTTGTTCGAATCGACGATCTACCCGCTGTCGATCATCACTTCGATCGGCTTCTCGGTCATCGGCGTGTTCTGGTTCTTCATGCTGACCGGCACGACTTTTTCGTTCATGGCCACCATCGGCATCATGATCCTGGTCGGGGTCGTGGTGAACAACGGCATCGTACTGGTCGATCACGTCAACAACCTGCGGCGCGACGGAATGGTGCGGGACGAGGCCTTGATTCAGGCGGGTCGGGACCGGCTTCGTCCCATTCTCATGACAGTTGCCACGACGATCCTGGGGCTGCTGCCACTGGCGCTCAGCGCCACCAAGGTCGGCGGCGACGAAGTCGGCGCCCCGCCCTATTTCCCGATGGCGCGCGCGATCATCGGTGGACTCGGCTTCTCCACCGTCACGTCACTCCTGCTGGTGCCGTGGACTTATGCCTTGCTCGATGACGCCGGGCGCTGGATGCGCAGGGTGCTCGCCGTGGCGCGCCGCAGGCCCACGGGCGGCGGCGCGGCCGCGACGGCGCGTGCTCAACCGGTCAGGGAATGAGCACATCGTAGATGTCCCAGTATTCCTCCGCGAGGACGTTGACCTCGAGGGGGATGCGACGCAACGCGCTCCCCTCCGCCGGGCGTACGGGCATCTCGATGCGGGCGACCGAGGTCGCCATCGGCACCGTCTCGCGCGGGCTGCGAAACTGGGCCTGCTGCGCGATCTCCTGCGCCCGCGCTTCCACGTCCATGGCCGTGGGACGCCCCGCGCCCAGGGCCGCGACCACGTGCCGAATCCTGCCGATAAGTGCCTTGCACTCGTCCTCCGAGCCGTAGCGCATCTCCTGGATCGCATTGACGTTGGCGTCGCGGGCCTTGCGTGCCAGCTCGTCGGTGGAAAAATGCAGGTACAGCTCCTGCGCGCCCGCGATGATCATGATATTGATCTCGCGCTTGGTCGCGATATCCAGGCCCGTGAACTCCGGCCAGGGCTCCGCACTCACGGCCGCGCGCCGATCCTGCAGTTCCGCAAGGCGCAATCGCGACGCCTCGAGTTCGACGCGGCGCTGCTGCAGCAATTCATTGAGCTTGCGGCGTCGGGTGAACTCCCAGAACCTCTGCGCGCCCTCGAGCTCGGCCCGCACAGAGTTGCGCCGCGAGAGACGCTCCTCGACCTCGTCCCTGGCCTGCGTGATCTGCTGATCCAGCGCGGCCAGCTGGTGCTGCTTCTCCTGGTTGAAGCGCATCAGCTCCGCGCGCCGCTGGCGCTCCTCGTGCCGGCCGCGCAGGTCATCCGAGATCGCCTGCAGGCGATCGTGGCAGACCCGCCACAATGCGCGCAGCTGGAAGTAGACGAGGGCCGTGTAACCAGTCCCGGGCTGCGCGAGGAGTTGCTCGATGGCCTGGAATCGCTCCTCGGCCCGGCGGGTGGCCGCCTCCTGGCTCGCGAGCTTTTCCTCGGCGAGCCGCAGGGCCTTCTGCAGGTCGGAAAACGCCTTCTTCAGCTCGGCCCGGTTACGAAACAGGTTGAGCAGGCGCTCTTCTTCAATCTCCTCCTCGCGCCCGGTTCGCTTCAGGGCGCGCTTTGCCGGACCCTCGGATTGTTCCGTCACGCGATGCTCCCGAACGGCACGACGGCAGAGCGGCTCAGCACGCGTCTGCCGGACACTTCACCCGGCCTCGAAATCGATGGCCGTGATCATGGCAATACTCGAGCCACTTGTTCAGCATACTGTTCCTCGCCCAGCGGCGACTCAGCTCGACACCGGGCGCGGTGTCGAAATGCTGCAGGGCATGATGCAGGTGCTGTCGCCGGCAGGCCATCGCCTCGGCCAGGCCGGCGTCCTGGTAGATCCGTATCGTCAGGTCCGGATCCGCGACACGCCCGCAATCGTCCTCGAAATAGTAAGTCAGCCTGAGCGTGGTCGTGTACGGGCTGCGCTCGATAACCGCCAGATGCAGCGGCAGATCGGCCACGACACGCGAGCACTGCGTGTCCGGCAGCAGCCTGACGTCCTCGAACAGCCAGTTCAGCCGAAGATAATTGCTCTCGTAGAGGTGCATGAGCGCAGTGAAGCTGCCCGGTTGCGTAGGACACGGCAGCGCGATTGAGCCGTCTGCTATCATGCGCGGCAATATAGCACAGGGAATTCGTGCAGCCGACGCGATGGAGAGCCGCCCATGATCGTGCGCAGCGTACCCACCAGGCCCTTCGCGGACCAGCGCCCCGGCACCGCCGGCCTGCGCAAGAGAGTCAGCGTCTTCCGCCAGCCGCATTACCTCGAAAATTTCCTCCAGGCCGTCTTCGAGGCCGGTGGCAGCTTTGCGGGCGCAACGCTCGTTGCCGGCGGTGACGGCCGCTACTGGAATCGCGAGGCGCTCAGCGTGCTGTTCCGCATTGCTGCAGGGAACGGCGTCGCGCGGATGATCGTCGGCCGTGACGGTCTGCTGTCGACGCCCGCCGCGTCGCACCTGATCCGGCTGCACGGCGCCGCGGGCGGCTTCCTGCTGACGGCCAGCCACAATCCCGGCGGGCCGGATGGCGACTTTGGCGTCAAGTTCGATACGGCCAACGGCGGGCAGGCACCTGAGTCGCTGACCGAAGCGGTCTGGCGCGCAGCCACGTCGCTGGCAGAGTTTCGCACAGCGGACATTCCGGAGCCGGACCTCGATCGGCTCGGGCTACAGCAGGCCGGCCCCCTGCAGATCGAGGTCGTCGATCCCGTGGCGGACTATGCCGCCCTGATGGAGCAGCTTTTCGACTTCGGGCTCATCCGCAGTCTGCTGACAAACGGCAGATTCCGCATGCGTTTCGATGCCCTCAATGCCGTCACCGGGCCCTATGCCCTCGAGATCATCGAACGCCGCCTCGGCGCACCACGTGGCAGCGTTGTCAACGAAACGCCGTTGCCTGATTTCGGAGGACTGCACCCCGACCCGAACCCGCTCGATGCCGCGCACCTCGTGGCATGGATGGCCGGACCGGACGCGGGCGACCTCGCCGCGGCCTCGGACGGCGACGGCGACCGCAACATGATCGTCGGTCGCGGCATGATGGTCAGTCCGGGGGACAGCCTGGCGGTGCTGGCCGAACACGCGCACCGAGTGCCCGGTTACCGCAACGGGCTCGCGGGCGTTGCGCGCTCGATGCCGACGAGCCGGGCCGTCGACCAGGTGGCCGACGCGCTGGGCATTCCCTGCTACGAAACGCCGACCGGATGGCGCTATTTCTGCAACCTGCTCGAAGACGGCCGGGTGGATCTCTGCGGCGAAGAGAGTTTCGGTACCAGCTCGAGCCACACGCGCGAAAAGGACGGCCTCTGGGCCGTGCTCTTCTGGCTCAACCTGATCGCGTCCACCGGCTCTACGGTCAGCGACCTGGTCGAGCGTCACTGGCGTCGCTTCGGCCGCCACGCCTTCGCCCGCCATGACTGGCACATCCCTGACGGCGATCGTGCGGCGGCAGTCATGTCCGCCCTGGAGCAGTCCGTCGACGACCTCCCCGGCACCGGTGTGGCGGACTCCCGGGTCGAGCGCGCAGACAACTTCACTTACCATGACCCAGTGGACGGCAGCGTCGCCGCGCGCCAGGGAATACGGGTGTTCCTGGCGGACGGTTCGCGACTGGTCTACAGGCTGTCGGGCACCGGCACCACGGGCGCGACGCTGCGCATCTACCTCGAGAAGTACCTGCCGCCGGACGCCGATCACGGCGGCACCGGCGCCGCACTGACTGCCGGACTCGGCAGGGCCGCCGCCGCGCTCGCGCGAATTCGCGAACTTACCGGCATTGCCGCGCCGGCCGTCATCTGAGGATGGGGCGGATGGGGACACTCCTGAAACCGCGGTTTCAGGAGTGTCCCCATCCGCCCCATCCGCGCAATCACGTGTCGGTGAGGTCCTGCAGGCGGTTCAACAGGCCGGTGCGGTCCAGCACCGTGCTGGCGATCTCCTCGACCGAGCACTCGGTGGTATCGAGGTATCCGATGCCGTAGCGGGTGAACAGCGCTTCCGCGGAGCGCAGCTCGAAACTGACCTGGCGCGCGGAAGCATAGTTGCTTTCCGGGCGGCGTTCGTGGCGGATCTGCTGCAGGCGGCGGGGCGCGATGGTGAGGCCGAACAGGCGATCCTTGTACCGTTCCAGCGGCGCCGGGAGCTTGCCGCGCTCGAACTCCTCCTCGGTCAGCGGGTAATTGGCGGCGTAGACGCCGTAGCGCAGAGCGATATACAGGCAGGCCGGCGTCTTCCCGGACCGCGATACGCCCACCAGGATCAGCTGGGCCTTGCTGTAGTCACGCGTACTCGCGCCATCGTCGTGCTCGAGCGCATAGTTCATCGCGTCGATGCGGCGGGTATAGGAACGCCGGTCCGCGACGCCATGCGCCTTGCCGGTCGCATGACTCGACGGGGTCTCGAGCTCGCGTTCCATCGGACCTATGAAAGCACCGAAGAAATCGAGTACAAGCCCTTGACTTTTCGCTACTATATCCCTGAGGTCATCCTGCACCATGGTGGCGAACACGATCGGCCGGGAGCCCTCCACCTCGGCGGTCAGGTTGATGCGGCGTACGCATTCCTTCGCCTTGTCAGGGGTGTTGATAAATGGCACAGTCACGCCGCGAAATTTCAGCCCGTCGAACTGCGTCAGCAGGCTGTGTCCGAGGGTCTCTGCGGTGACGCCCGTCTGGTCGGACACGAAGAAAACGGTGCGATGATTCATTTCCTCACCCGTGCGACGGAGCAGCGCGCATTGTCCTTTCCCTGCGAGGGGAAACTCAAGGGGGCCCAGTTGAAAAAGTATATCCTCAAGCTTGACGAACTCGGCATGGACGACGTCGAGCGAGTCGGCGGAAAAAACGCTTCGCTCGGCGAGATGCTGGCCAACCTCGAAGGCCTCGGCGTCGCGGTGCCGAGCGGCTTCGCAACCACGGCCGATGCCTACCGTGACTTCATGGCGCAGGACGGCCTCGCCGACCGTATCCGGGATGTGCTGGCGCACCTCGACGTCGACGATGTCGAGGAACTGGTTAAGACGGGACAGAGGATTCGCGACTGGATCAAGGACACACCGCTGCCCCCACGGCTGCACGAGGACATCCGGCGGGCGTGGGACGAGATGTCCGAAGGGCGCGATATCGCCGTGGCGGTGCGCTCGTCAGCGACCGCGGAGGACCTGCCGGAGGCGAGCTTTGCCGGGCAGCAGGAAACGTATCTCAACGTCCGCGGCATCGACCAGGTCATCGAGCGCATCCACGACGTTTTCGCCTCGTTGTTCAACGACCGCGCGATCGCCTACCGCGTGCATCACGGCTTCGACCACTCCCAGGTGGCGCTGTCGGCGGGTATCCAGCACATGGTCCGCAGCGACACGGGCGCCAGCGGGGTGCTGTTCACGCTGGATACGGAGTCCGGCTTCCGGGACGTGGTGTTCATCACGGCGTCCTGGGGGCTCGGCGAGATGGTCGTCCAGGGCGCCGTCAACCCGGATGAGTTCTATGTATTCAAGCCTTCACTCGCCGCGGGCAAGCGCGCCATCCTGCGCAGGACCCTGGGCAGCAAGGCCATCAAGATGATCTACGGCGACGACGGCCATGGGACGCAGACACAGGAAGTCGCCACCGCGGACCGCGCCTGCTTCTGCCTGGACGACGAGGATATCGAGACCCTCGCCCGGCACGCGGTCGAGATCGAGAAGCACTACGGCTGCCCGATGGACATCGAGTGGGGCAAGGACGGGGGCGACGGCAAACTGTATATCCTGCAGGCACGGCCGGAAACCGTGCAGAGCCGCCAGGGCCGCTCGATCCTGCGCTTCAAGCTGAAGGACCGCTCCACGGTGATCGCCTCCGGGCGCAGCATCGGCCAGCGCATCGGCGCCGGCAAAGCGCGCATCGTGCGTGACGCGAAGGAAATGCATCGCGTCCAGCCCGGCGACGTGCTGGTCGCCGACATGACGGACCCCGACTGGGAGCCCGTCATGAAGCGTGCCGCGGCGATCGTCACGAACCGCGGCGGGCGTACCTGCCATGCCGCGATCATTGCGCGCGAGCTCGGCATCCCCGCGGTCGTCGGCTGCGGCGACGCGACGTCGACCGTGCCCGACGGCAAGCCGGTCACCGTGTCCTGCGCGGAGGGCGACACGGGATTCATTTTCGAGGGCCGCCTCGATTACGAGGAGCAGACCATCGAGCTCGACCGGATGCCGGAGATCCCGGTCAAGATCATGATGAACGTCGGCAACCCGGACCGGGCCTTCGATTTCGCGGGGATTCCGCATCACGGGGTCGGTCTCGCGCGACTCGAATTCATCATCAACAGGATGATCGGCGTACACCCGCGCGCGTTGCTGGAATTTGACTCGCTCACCGATGACCTGAAGCACACCATCGCCCAGCAAATGGCCGGCTACGATGATCCCGTCGAATTTTTCGTCGAGAAGCTGGCCGAGGGCATCAGCACGATCGGCGCCGCGTTCGCGCCGCACCCGGTCATCGTGCGCCTGTCGGACTTCAAGTCCAACGAATACGCCAACCTGATCGGTGGCCGCGAATACGAGCCCCACGAGGAAAACCCGATGCTGGGCTTTCGCGGCGCCTCGCGTTACGTCGCGGACAGCTTCAGGCCCTGCTTCGAACTGGAGTGTCGTGCCCTGAAACGCGTGCGCGAGGACATGGGCCTGGAGAACGTGCAGGTCATGGTCCCATTCGTGCGTACAGTCGATGAGGGCCGCAAGGTCGTCGACCTGCTCGCGGATAACGGCCTGAAGCGCGGCGAGAATGGGCTGAAGCTCATCATGATGTGCGAGATCCCGTCGAACGCGCTGCTCGCGGACGCGTTCCTGGAACACTTCGACGGCATGTCCATCGGCTCGAATGACATGACGCAGCTCACCCTGGGCCTGGACCGCGACTCGAGCGTCATTGCGGAGCTGTTCGACGAACGCGACGCGGCCGTGAAGGCCTTGCTGCACATGGCGATCTCGGCCTGCCGCAGGCAGGGCAAGTATATCGGCATCTGCGGGCAGGGGCCGTCCGACCACCCGGACTTCGCGCGCTGGCTGCTCGACGAGGGCATCGAGAGCATTTCCCTCAATCCCGATACCGTCGTCGAGACCTGGATGTTCCTCGCGGGCAAGAAGGTCGAGTGACAGGGGGTCCGGTCGCCCGGCTGAGGGCTACAGGTCGCCCCATTTGGAGCGGCGGCCGAGCTTCAGCCGCGGCAGGATGAGCCCGAGGAACAGTCCTGCGATCAGCACTCCTGCGCCGGCCAGGAACCAGTCTCGCTGGGTGTTGCCCTTCAGTTGCGCGACCTCGGCGCGCAGGTTGTCCCCCGCCTGCTCCGCCGCCGCGAGGCGGGTGCGGAGTTCCCGGTTAGCCTTGTCCAGTTCCACCGCAGACGCCGACACCTGCCTGATGCGCTCGAGTTCCGAGCGGACGTCCTCCACTTCCGCGCCGAGCCCGGTACGTTCCGCGGCCAGGCTGTCGCGCTCGCCGCGGATGACCTCGAGTTCAGCCGTGAGATCCGCGAGCCGCGCCTGGACGGACTCCACGCGGGCGCTGGCAGCCGCCAACTGGTCGCGCGCGGCCGGCTGGTCCATCAGGTAGCGGCTCAGCACCCAGCCCTCCTCGCCGTCGGCTGCGCGCACGCGCGAATACCCGGTGCTCGCGTCGGACTCGAGCACTTCGACCCGCGCGCCGCTCGTCAGCATGCGGATGATTGAATGCTGCGTGGACATGCCGGTCCGCAGCGTCACTTCGAGCCGGTCCGAGACATAGCGCGTCTGCGCGTCCGCGGCGGACGCCGCCAATACCAGGACGCACAGGACGATCAGTCTGCCAGTCATGTCTGCAATACGGCCTCTGCGGGGGGCGGGGCGAGCATGATAACCGAAACCGGGGGTACTCAGCCCGGGCAGGAATAACGGGTACAATACGCCTCCCCCGCCCCGGCAGGTACGAGCCCGTGAACCTGACCAAGCCAGCGCTCGGCAATCCTGTCGCCGTGATCGTCGCCATCCTGCTCGTGCTGCTGTTTGGCGTCATCTCCCTGCTGCGCATGCCGGTGCAGATGATCCCGAACGTCGAGCGTCCGCTGATCGAGATCTCGACCAGCTGGCGTGCCGCCGCCCCCGAGGAAGTCGAGGCCGAGATCGTCGAGCCGCAGGAAGATGCGCTGCGTGGCCTCCCCGGCCTGGAGATCATGCAGTCGAGCGCCACGCGCGGGCGAGGATCGATCTCGCTGACGTTCGATGTCAACACCCAGCTCGAGCGGGCCCTGATCGAAGTGATGAATCGCCTCAACCGGGTGCCGAGCTACCCACTCGACGTCGACCAGCCGATCGTCTATGCCGGTCGCGGCCAGTTCGGCAGCGCGATCGCCTGGTTCGCCGTCCGCCCCCTTCCCGGCAACGATCGTGACATTACGAGTTACCAGGATTTCGTGGAGGAAGTGATCCAGTCGCGCATCGAGCGCGTCGCGGGGATTTCGAACGCGGATATCTATGGCGGACGCAACAACGAGGTGCGCATCACCTTTGATCCCTATCGTGCCGCCGCGCTCGGGATCGACATACCCTTGCTGGCGCGGATGACCGGCGGCAATACCGACGTCTCGGGCGGTTTCAAGGACGTGGGACGGCGCGAATACACGATCCGATTTTCCGGCAAGTACGACCTGGAGCAGTTGCACGACATGGTGCTGACGTGGCGGGACGGCCAGCCGATTCATCTCCATGATGTGGCGGATGTAGGGGTGGCGCTGCGCGACGCCCGTGGTTCGCTGAACCAGAATGGCGGGCCCTCGATCGCGGTCAATGCCCAGCCCGAGCAGAACATCAACGTCCTGGAGGTCATGACAGAGCTCAAGGCCGTCATCGCCGAACTCAACGAAGGCGCGGCCAAGCGGGCCGGGCTGCACATTTCGCAGGACTACGACGAGACGCTGTACATCACGGACTCGATCAACATGCTGCGCAACAACCTGTTGCTCGGCGTATTGCTTGCTATCGCGGTGCTGTGGTGGTTCCTGCGGCGCTGGCGGGCGACGATGATGGTCGCGCTCGCGATCCCGATTTCGTTGTTCGTGACGTTTATCGCGCTGAATGCCGCGGGTCGCACGATCAACATCATCAGTCTTGCGGGGCTCGCGTTCGCCGTAGGCATGGTGCTCGATTCCGCGATCGTCGTGCTGGAAAACATCGTGCGCCTGCGGGAGAGCGGCAAGCCCAGCGACGAGGCGGCACAGGAAGGCGCTTCACAGGTGCAGGCGGCCCTGATCGCATCCACCACGACGACGGTAGCGATCTTTCTGCCGATCGTCTTCCTGCGCGACATCGCGGGCCAGCTGTTCGCCGACCTTGCGCTGGCGATCGCGATTGCTGTCGTAGCCGCGCTGTTCGTCGCGATCACCGTCATCCCGACCGCCGCCAACAACTGGCTCCGCAATATTCACCTCACGGACCCGCACAAAACCTGGTGGGACCGCGGCACGGCATTGATCATGCGCCTGACCGGGACGCGCAGGCGGCGCATGGGCATTATCGCGGGGCTTACGGTCGCAGCCGTCGGCCTCACGTTGACCCTCCTGCCGGAGACAGATTACCTGCCCGAGGGCCGCCAGAACTTCATTTTCGGCTTCGTCCTGCCGCCGCCGGGAGTGAGCGTCTCGACGTCCCAGGAAGAGTTCATCGATGTCGTCAACGAGCGTATGCGGGCACATCTGGAGGGCACCAGGCAGCCGGCCGTAAAAAGCTATTTCCTCGGGATGTTCGGCAACACGGGCTTCATGGGCGCGCGCGCCGCTGACCGCCGCCAGGTCGACGAGCTGGTGCAGCTGCTCAACCGGGAGATACTCGGCGGGTTCCCGGACACGCTCGCCTTCGCTAACAGGGCTTCGCTGTTTGGCCGGCTCGGCGGCGGCCGCGGCATCGCCGTCAATATCCAGAGCCGCGATATCGACGCCCTGCTGGGCGCGGCGATCGCGGGCATGGGTGCGGTCGCGCAGTCCCTGCCTGGCGCCAGCACGCGTCCCGTGCCCGGCGTCGAACTGGCACAGCCGGAGCTGCGCCTCGTGCCGGAGGAACGGCGACTTGCCGAGGTCGGCTGGGACCGGCAGACGATGGCCAGCGTCGTGCGCGCCCTGGGTGACGGTCTCTATGTCGGTGACTACTTCGACGGCGAGCAACGCCTCGACATGATCCTGCGCGCGGCGGCCTGGGAGACACCGGAGGAACTCGCGTCCCTTCCGATTGCGACGCCCGACGGGTCCACCCGCCCACTCGGTGAGTTCATCTCGGTCGACCGCACGGCCGGCCCCGACCAGATTCGGCGCGTCGACCGGCGCAGGACGATCACGCTCGTGGTGACTCCGCCGGCCGATATGGCGCTGGGTACTGCGATCGACCTCATCCGCGAAAAGGTCGATCCGGTGATCCGCGACCAGCTGCCCGAGGACGGCGACATCAGTTACCGCGGTACGGCCGATGACAAGGACCGCGCGATCAACAACATGGCGCGCAGCCTGGCGCTCGCCATCGTGATCCTCTACCTGTTGATGAGCGCGCTGTTCCGTTCCTTCGTCGACAGCCTGCTGGTGATCGTTGCCCTGCCGATGGCAATCGTCGGCGGCGTGATCACGCTGCGCCTCACGGGCCTGCTGACATTCCAGCCGATGGACCTGCTGACCATGATCGGCTTCATCACCCTGATGGGCCTGGTCGTAAACAACGCCATCCTGCTGGTGGCGCAAACCCGCGCGGCGGAGCGCGAGGGCATGGCACGCGCCGCGGCGGTGGAGCAGGCGGTGCGTTATCGCCTGCGCCCGATCCTGATGAGCACCCTTACCAGCCTGTTCGGCATGCTGCCGCTGCTGCTGATGCCCGGCGCAGGAACCGAGCTTTACCGTGGCCTCGCGTCGGTGATCGTCGGCGGCCTGGCCGTCAGCACGCTATTCACGCTCGTGCTGCTGCCCAGCCTGCTGCGCATCGGCGAGGACGCCTCCGTTCCGGCTGTCGCCGGCCCCGGCGACCTGCGCACACGCTACGCCGGGCCCGAGCGGTCTGCGTGATCATCCAGTTTTTTCCGGAGCCCGATTATTCATGGAAGATGCCGTCCTGAAGCCCTTGCTGTGCCTGTTGTATCTCCTTCCGGTCACCGCAGCCGCGCAGGGCGGACCGCCGCCGGCGCCGGTCCGCGTCGCCGAGGCGCAAATGGCGAGCCTCGCGCCCAGTATCCAGGTGCCGGGCACGGTCGTCAGCCGCAACGACGCGCGCGTGGCTGCGGAGGTCGGCGGGCGCCTGACCTGGATCGCGGAGATCGGCGCAAGCGTTCCCGCGGGCGAGCCGGTCGCGCGGATCGACGATGCCGAACTCATCCTGCAGCGAGACGAGTTTCGCGGCGTACTGGCATCCCAGGAAAGTCGCCGCGGGTTTCTCGAGCGCGAGGCGGAGCGACTGAGGCGCCTGGCGGCGGAAAACAACGCCGCCAAGAACCAGCTCGACCAGGTCGAGACGGAACTGCAGTCCGCCATCAGCGATATCGCGGTCGCGCGCGCGCGCCTCGGCCAGATCGAGCTGCAACTGGCGCGCACGCGCGTGCGCGCGCCGTTTGACGGGATCGTCACGGAACGCCTGCTCACCGCGGGTGAGTATGCGAGTCCGGGTGACGACGTCGTGCGCATGGTCGACCCGGGCGAGCTCGAAGTCGTCGCGCGGGCACCGCTGTCGTCGCTGAGCTTCGTGGAAACCGGGGGCGAGTTGCAGTTTCACAGCCAGCGGCATGTCGGCACGGGTGTCGTACGCGCGCTGGTGCCATTCGGGGACAGTCGCTCGCACATGTTCGAGCTCAGGCTCAGCGTGCCGTCCTCGCCGTGGCGAGTCGGCGAGAATGTGCGCCTGTCCGTGCCGACAGGCACGCCGACCGAAGTGCTCGCCGTGCCGCGCGACGCGCTGGTGCTGCGACGCGAGGGTGCCAGCGTGTTCCGGGTCGGTGCGAACGACACGGCGGAGCGGATCGACGTGATCCCCGGCGTGGGAGCCGGCGAGCTCGTGGCCGTGACCGGCCAGATCTCCGCGGGGGACCGTGTCGTGGTACGCGGCGCGGAGCGGCTGCGCGCGGGTCAGCCCGTGAATATCCTCAGCGATTAGGGCCTAGGAGAACAGCGCCGGCAAGCCGTCGAGGTCAAGGTTGCCGCCCGAAAATATCACGCCGATCCGCAGGCCGGTCACCGGCAATCGGCCGGAGCAAACGGCCGCGAGCGGCACGGCCGCGGACGGCTCGATCACGATCTTCAGGCGCTCCCACGCGAGCCGCATGGCCGCCACGATCTCGTCGTCTGCCACCCGTACGACCTCGTCCACGTGTCGCGAGATCAGCACCCAGTTGCGCTCTCCGATCGACGCCCGCAGGCCATCCGCGATCGTCGCGACCTGCTCCAGCCGTACGCGGCGCCCGCTTTGCACCGACTGCCAGCAGTCATCCGCCCCCGCCGGTTCTGCGGCGATGACACGCACGCCCGGGCAGTTCGCCCGGGCCGCGAGCGCACAGCCCGAGATGAGTCCACCGCCGCCCACAGGCGCCACAAGCATGTCCAGCTTTCCTGCCTGTTCCATCAATTCCACCGCGGTCGTGCCCTGCCCGGCGATGACGGCCGCATTGTCGTAAGGGTGCACGACCGTCGCGCCGCATTCTTCCACCAGCCGGGCGAGCCGCGCCTCGCGGTTGGCCTGACCGGGCGCGCAATCCACGACCTCGGCGCCATAGCGGGCGATCGCGTTTCGCTTGAAAACAGCGGCGTCGGTCGGCACGACGACCCATGCGGGAATTCCACGGCGCGCGGCCGCCAGCGCCAGCGCCGCACCGTGGTTGCCGGAAGAATGCGTCGCTACGCCGCGCGCGGCGCTCGCCGCATCCAGCGACAGCACGGCGTTGAACGCGCCGCGTGCCTTGAATGCCCCGCCGACCTGGAAATTCTCGCACTTGAAGAACAGCCGCGCACCGGACTCCTTGTCGAGACTGGTCGAGGTCAGTACGGGCGTGCGATGAATATAAGACGCGATCCTGCCGGCCGCGGCAAAGACGTCGGCGTCCGTCGGCAGATCCGTCAGTTCCTCCGCCATACCAATACCCTGTTGTTCGCCGGCATCGGCTCGATCGCTTCCAGGTCGAATTCCGCCACCGCCGCTACCTGTGTCAGCCATGCCGTATCACGCACACCCATGCCGTCGCCCCGCGAGCGCAGTTCCTCGTCGAATCGAAGGTTGCTGGCGCTCGTGTGCCGACCCTGTTCAATGAAGGGGCCGTAGAGACAGAACGGCGCGCCGGCCGGGAGCGCCGCGCCGAGGCCCTCGAACATGGCCATGACGGCGGGCTCCGGCATGATGTGCGCCGTATTCGCGCTGAAGGCCGCGTCGGGCGCACCAAGCGCCGGCCACGGCTGCTGCAACGTATCGAGCGCCAGCGGCCCCTCCAGATTGGCGGCGCCACTGGCCTCGATCCAGGCACGGATGCCGTCGTGGTTGGCGGGCAAGTCGGTCGTCACCCAGGCCAGGTGCGGGAGACGCGGCGCAAACCACGCTGCATGCTGGCCGGTACCGCTGCCGATCTCCACGACGCGCTTCGCCGTGGCCAGCAAGGGCGCGATGCAGGCGAGGATCGGCTCGCGATTACGTTCGCACGCGGGCGACACCGGCGGGTAAGTCATGGCAGCTTGAACAGCAGGGCGCGGTAATGGCGGAGCTCTTCGATGGAATCGTGGATGTCGGCGAGCGCGAGATGTTGGGATTCCTTGCGGAAACTCTCGGCGACCGCCGGGGCCCAGCGGCGCGCCAGTTCCTTCAGCGTGCTGACGTCGAGATTGCGGTAATGAAAATAACGCTCGAGCTCGGGCATCAGGCGTGCCAGGAAACGGCGATCCTGGCAAATGCTGTTGCCGCACATCGGCGATTCGCCGGGCCCGACATGCCGCTGCAGGAATGCAAGCGTGGCGAGCTCGGCCTCGCGCTCGGTCACCTGGGACTGGCGGACGCGTTGAGTCAGGCCGGACTTGGCGTGCTGGCGCGTATTCCACTCATCCATGGCCTCGAGTGCGGCATCGTCCTGGCGAATGGCGATGACCGGCCCTTCCGCAAGGACCTCGAGTTGCTTGTCCGTGACCACGGTGGCAATCTCGATGATGCAATCCCGGCCCGGATCCAGGCCGGTCATCTCGAGGTCGATCCAGACAAGGTTGTCGGCGTCTTTCATAAGCTTCGCAGGTAGCCTCGTTGCAATCCCGGAATTCTAACAGAGCGGCGGACATCCCCCCTGCCGATGGGTTGTCCGAGGGGCGCGTCGTGGCGGCCTTCGGACAACGCCTGCTGGTAGAAGATACAGGCGGCGATCGTCATCCGGCGTTCGTCGGGCGCCGGGGCCTGCGGCTCGTGTGCGGTGACCGCGTCCGCTGGGAATTGTCGGACGACGAGGGTGATGTCGCCGTCGTCGAACGCCTGCCGCGGGACACCGAGCTGACGCGCCCGGACTCGCGCGGCCGGGTGGAAGTGCTGGCGGCCAACATCGACCAGGTCGTGGTCGTGTGCGCCCCGGAGCCGATGCCCGATCCGTTCATCATCGACCGCTACCTGGCGGCGGCAGAGGTCATGGGGGCCGCCACGCTGGTGGCCTGCAACAAGATCGACCTGCCCGGGAGCAACGAGCTCGAGGTGCTGAGCGAGCTGCACTCGATCGGCTACCCGGTGCTGCGTGTGAGTGCGCAGGCCGCGGCCGGCCTGGACGCGCTGCACGCCGGCCTGGTCGGTCACTGCAGTATCCTGGTCGGGCAGTCCGGCGTCGGCAAGTCTTCTCTGCTGAATGCGCTGCTCCCCGGGCTGGACCTGGCGACCGCGCAAATTTCCTCGGCGACCGGCGAAGGCCGGCACCGCACCACCGCCACGACGCTTTACCCGCTGCCGGGTGGCGGGGCGTTACTAGACTCGCCGGGGGTGCGCGACTTCGCCCCCGCGCTCGGCGATCCGCGCCTTGCCGCGGCCGGCTTTCGTGAAATCGTCGCCGCAGCGGAACACTGTCGCTTCGCCAATTGCCGCCACATGCGCGAACCCGGTTGCGCCGTGAAAGGCGGGGTCGAGGCCGGGACCATCAGCGCGCGCCGTTACGAGAGTTACCGGCGCCTGCTGCGGCTGACGGAGGATCTGCAGGGCCACGGCTGATGGCTGCTGATGGGGACACTCCTGAAAGCGCGCTTTCAGGAGTGTCCCCATCAGCCCCATCAGCAGCTAGATGTTCTGGCGGCCCGCGAAGGCGTGCGACAGGGTGCCGCTGTCGACATATTCGAGTTCGCCGCCGACCGGCACGCCGTGGGCGATGCGCGTCGCCCGGATGTTCCGGCGTGTACACAGGTCCGCAATATAGTGCGCCGTGGCCTCGCCCTCGACCGTCGGATTGGTGGCGAGAATGACCTCGCTGACGCCCTCCTCGTCGAGGATCGATTCGAGCATCTCCAGGCCGAGTTCGTCAGGCCCGATCCCGTCCAGCGGCGAGAGATGCCCCATCAGCACGAAATAGCGGCCGGCATAACCCGAGCCGGTCTCGACGGCCACGACGTCCGCGGGCGTCTCCACGACGCACAGCAGCCCCGCATCCCGCCCGGGTGCGCGGCAGATCTCGCACAGCTCGGTTTCCGTAAACATCCTGCAACGCGAACAGCGGCCGATGACCGCAATCGCGGCGTTGATTGCCTCGGCCAGCGCCGTGGCGCCGTCGCGGTCCTTCTCGAGCAGGTAGAACGCCATGCGCTGCGCCGAGCGCGGCCCGACGCCGGGCAGGCGCCGCAGTGCCTCGATCAGCCCCGCGAGTCGCGGCGGATATCGCATCGACGGCTTAGAACGGCAGCTTCATGCCGCCGGGGAGGCCGAGGCCGGAAGTCATGCCCGCGTATTTCTCCTGCACCGTCCGTTCCACCTTGCGCAACGTGTCGTTGACGGCGGCTGCCACCAGGTCTTCCAGCATTTCCCGGTCGTCGCCGACGAGGGCGGGGTCGATGGCGATGCCCCGCACCTCGTGCCGGCAAGTCATCGTCACCTTGACCATGCCGCCGCCGGACTCACCCACGACTTCGATCGCCGCGAGCTCCTCCTGCGCTTTCGCCATGTTCTCCTGCATCTGCTGAGCCTGGCGCATCAGCTGCCCGATCTGCCCCTTCATTCAGTTGCTCCTGTTGCTGATCAGTCCGCGGGGCGGATGCTGTCGTGATCCACCCTGGCGTCAAAAACCTTCTGCATCTCGCGCACTACCGGGTCATCCTCGATGGCGTTTTCCGCCTGCAGCTGACGTTCGGCCGCGGCGCGCCGCTCCTTATCCGCAGGCGTTTCTGCAGCGGGTTTCGCAATGTCCAGCTGCAGGCGCACGGCCTCGCCAAAGTGGCTCGCAAGCGCCTTGCGGAGGCGGTCCTGCTGTGCGTTCGTGGCAAGGATCTCGTGGGCCGGATCGATCACCAGGCGCACGACCCCGCCCGCCCGGCCGGCATAACTGCAATGCCGGGCCAGCTGGCGCGTCGCGCCGGCGAGGCCCAGGTGCTCCACGATCTGCTCCCACTCGTCCGGCGACCCGGCCGCGGCGCCGGGTGCCGTCCCGGGCGTCACCCGTTCACGCGCCGCCTGCTGCGGCCCGGCCGGCGCCACTGCGCCTGCCGGAATCGCCGCGCCAGCCGTCGTCGTCGCGGGCCTGGATGCGGCGCCGGCCCGGATGGCCGTCGGCTCCGCGTAGCGGAAAGCGAGCATCCGCAGCAGGACCATTTCGCAGCCCGCGCGCGGCGAGGGCGCGAGCGGCAGGTCGCGACGCCCTGCCACCGCCACCTGGTACCACAACTGGAGGTCCTCGGGCGCCGCCGTGTTCGCCAGCGGCCGCGCCCTGGCGGTTAAGCCGTCCTCTTCGTCGTCGAGGTCCGGCGCCGCCTGCAGCACCGCGGCACGCTGCAACAGCGCTGCGATCGTGCCGAGCACATCGTCGTAATCCGGGACGTGCTCGTCCAGCGCCGCCACCTCGGTGAGGACGCGCGCTCCGTCGCCGGCCACGATCGCCTCGAGCAGGCGCACCGCATGCTCGCGATCGACGGTGCCGAGCATCGCCGCAACGTCCTGCTCCGCGAGGCGGCCGCCGCCGTGGGATGCGGCCTGGTCCAGCAGGCTGAGGGCGTCGCGCAGGCTGCCGTCGGCCGCGCGCGCCAGCAGGTCCAGCGCTGGGCCCTCGAATTCCAGCGCCTCGCTGTCTGCCACGAGGCGCAGCCGTTCGCGGATCATCGACACCGGCAGGCGCTTCAGGTTGAACTGCAGGCAGCGCGACAGGACCGTCACCGGCAGGTTCTGCGGGTCGGTCGTCGCGAGCAGAAACTTCACGTGCGGCGGCGGCTCTTCCAGCGTCTTCAACAGGGCGTTGAAGGAATGCCGCGACAGCATGTGGACCTCGTCGATCAGGTACACCTTGTAACGCCCGCGCGCCGGCGAGTACTGCACGTTGTCGAGCAGGTCGCGCGTGTCCTCGATCTTGGTGCGCGACGCCGCATCGACCTCGATCAGGTCGACGAAGCGCCCGGCATCGATGTCGAGACAGGAACCGCACGCACCGCAGGGCGTCGAGGACACGCCTTGCTCGCAATTCAGGGCTTTCGCGAGAATCCGCGCTATGGTCGTCTTGCCCACGCCGCGCGTCCCTGTGAACAGGTAGGCGTGGTGCAGCCGGTCATTGTCCAGCGCGTGCACGAGGGCCCGCAGGACATGTTCCTGGCCTACCAGGTCGGCGAACAGACGGGGTCGCCACTTGCGGGCAAGCGCTTGATAACTCATGAGCCTGTCGGGGCAACCTGGATCATTGCGGGAGGGGTGGAAGTGTATCATCCCGGTGCGCCGGGCCCGGGCAGGGCGGCACCCCGCATACCCTCCCGTCGAGCACCGGGTTTCGGCAAGTCCGGATACCTTGCGTCCTTATGTGATGAAATACTCACATAATGAAAAAACAGCATCGCGATTTGCACTGGCGGCGCTACGAGCTGCAGGCCGAAGTCGTGCACGGCGTGGCCCATCCGATCAGGCTTGCGATCGTGGACCTGTTGCGCGACGGCGATGTCTGCGTCTGCGACATCGCCACGGCGGTCGGCGCCGGACGCTCCAACGTTTCGCGCCACCTGGCCGTGATGGCCAGGAGCGGCATCGTCAGCACCCGCAAGGACGGCCTCAAGGTGTTCTATCGCCTGCGCACGCCCTGCATAACGGACTTCATGGCCTGCGCCACCCGCACGCTCGAGCACGACCTCGAGGAACGGGCCCGCGTCCTGGCGGACGCCTGAGTTGGAAGCGCTGCGAGAAGCCCCGATCCTGAGCCGCGAATGGCGACTCCTGGCCGCGGGCCTGGCCGTGTTCATGCTCGTGTTCGCTCTGCCGGTCGGCTGGGCCCGCTTCGACGGCGCGGTCCACGAGGCCCTGGCGCTGACGCGCTGGTACGCACAGGAGCACTTCCTGCTCTGCCTGGTGCCGGCATTCCTCATCGCCGGAGCGATCGCCGTGTTCATCAGCCAGCCGGCGGTGATGAAGTACCTGGGGCCGGCGGCGCCGAAGCCGGTCGCCTACGGCATGGGCGCGATCAGCGGATCGATCCTGGCGGTGTGTTCCTGCACGATCCTGCCGCTGTTTGGCAGCATCTGGAGGCGCGGCGCAGGCCTCGGCCCGGCAATCGCCTTCCTCTACTCCGGTCCGGCCATCAACGTGCTTGCGGTGGTGCTCACGGCCTCAGTGCTGGGCGCCGAGCTCGGCGTCGCCCGCGCCGTCGGCGCAATCGCCTTCAGCGTGCTGATCGGCCTCGCGATGCACTTGATCTACCGCAAGGAGGAGCGCGCCCGCGCAGGCGGCACCTTGCTCATCCCTGAGGAGGACGGGATGCGGCCGCTGTGGCAGACCGCCAGCTATTTCGCAGCCCTCATCGGCGTTCTGGTGTTCGCCAACTGGGGCCAGCCGCAAGCCACGGCTGGGCCGTGGTTCGAGATCTGGAGCGCCAAGTGGGCGCTGACCGGGCTGTTCGGCGCCGCGCTCGGCGCCATGATAGTGCTGTGGTTCGGCATCCGCTGGTGGAAAATGGCGCTGCTCGCGCTGACCGTCGCCCTGGCTGCCGTCCTGTTGCATACGTGGGCGCTGCCGGCCTGGGGTCACCTGCTGCCCGGTTTTGAAGTCGGGCTGCCATGGCATGCCATGCTGCCGTTCACCGTCGCGGTGGCCGGGATCGTGCTGCTGTCCTCGAGCCGCGACGCCGGCGACGAGAACCGCGAGTGGGTCGAACAGAGCTGGGGCTTCGCCAAGCAGATCACCCCGCTGCTGCTGGTCGGCGTGCTGGTCGCCGGGTTTTTGCTAGGGCGGCCGGGAGAGGAAGGACTGGTCCCCGGGCACTGGATCGCTGGCCTGGTCGGCGGAAACTCCCTGTCCGCCAACCTGTTCGCGGCCATGGCCGGCTCGCTGATGTATTTCGCCACGCTGACCGAGGTGCCCATCCTGCAGGGGCTGATCGGCAACGGCATGGGCAAGGGTCCTGCGCTGGCGCTGCTGCTTGCCGGTCCGGCGGTGTCGCTGCCCAACATGCTGGTCATCCGGGCGATCCTCGGCACGCAGAAGACCCTCGTATTCGTCGGCCTGGTGGTCGGCCTGAGCACCCTGTGCGGCTACCTCTACGGCTTGTTCTTCTGACCAGCCTGTAACAATAATTTACATGAAATATATGGTGCATATTTATGAAGCATATACAGATTCTTGGTAGAGGATGTTCCAAGTGCCAGGTGCTGGCGGAGAATGCGGAGGCGGCCGCCAAGTCGCTGGGCCTCGAGTACCGCCTGGAAAAGGTTACGGACATCAACCGCATCGCCGAGTTCGGCATCATGCTGACGCCCGGTCTCGCGGTGGACGGCGAAGTGAAGTCCTTCGGCAGGGTGCTGAGCCCGGAGAAGATCCGCCCGCTGCTCGAAGGGTGACCGGCAAAGGGTGGTGGCCCGCGCCAGCCACACCCCGGCGCCCGGCGTTGCCGCTACCGTTGCTCCCTTCCGGGCCTGGCGGGGTTCACGGCTGGCCGTCGCGAGGGGACCGACGCGGACCACCATTGACGGGGCCCGGCGATCGCCGGGCGCGCCTATGTTAACCGGAAACCAATAGCTGCCAGAATGGTCCGAGAGAACATGGGCTGACCGGGGCATGCGGGCCGCCACACCGTTGCCGTATGTTCAGGTTCGGGGTGCTAGCCTGTGAGCGTGGTGAAAACCGGGAGCGAGCGATGAACAACCTTCACATGCGCGCAGCGCTGACGCTAGGCCTGCTGGCCCTGGCGGCCGGCCCCGCCCACGCCGAGGAATATGTCGTCGAGCCAATCGTGGACGACGTTGTCACGACCTCCGCCGACGGTCAGGAGTATACCCAGGCGCAGCTCGATCAACTGCTCGCGCCGATCGCCCTGTATCCCGACTCACTGCTCTCCCAGGTGCTGGTCGCGGCGACCTATCCGCTGGAAGTCGTCGAGGCCGCGCGCTGGTCGCGGCAGAACCCGCAGCTTGAAGGCGAGAATGCCGTCGCGGCCGTTGCAGACCGTGACTGGGATCCCAGCGTCAAGGCGCTGGTCGCCTTCCCGGAGATTCTCGCGCGCATGGACGAGGATCTCGACTGGACCCGAAACCTGGGCGACGCAATGCTTTACCAGGAAGCGCAGGTCATGGACTCGATCCAGTTCCTGCGCGCCCGGGCCGATGCTGAGGGCAATCTCGAGACGACCGAGTACGCGCGCGTGATCCGCGAAGAGAAAACGATCATCATCGAACCCGCACGGACTCACGTGGTGCATGTGCCTTACTACGATCCGTACGTGGTCTACGGGAGCTGGTGGTGGCCGGCCTACCCGCCGGTCGTCTGGGCCGCGCCCTCGTACTATTACCACGGGCATCCAGGGTACTACTGGGGCTCCGGCATACGCCTCTCCTCGGGCTTCTTCTTCAGCAGCTTCTATTGGCCGCAGCGCAGCGTCGTCATCCTGCATGCGCCGCGGTACTACCATGCGCCGCGCTACCGCTCGGCGCGGCACTATTACACCCCCGGCGAGCGCTGGAAGCACAACCCCCGGCATCGCCGCGGGGTCGCCTATCGGCACAAGGACGTGAGGCAGCGCTATGACCAGCCGCGCCTGAAAGCGGGTCCCTCGACACGCTGGCCGATTGAGCATCGCGGGACGCGGGCCACGGGCAGCGCGGATCGCGACTCGCGACTCGCCGGGACGAGGCGTGATTACCGCGAGGATCGGGACGGTGCGTGGCGCGACCGGAATTCGCGCGTGTCCCGCGATTCGCGGGTGGCCCGCCCGGCGGACCGCGCAAGCGGGTCGGTCCGGGAAGCCGCCGACCGATCGCAGCGTCAGGTCACGAACCGGACGGCCCGGGACACTGATGGCGCCAGGCTGTCAGCCGGGCCGCGCACCGTGCAACCCAGTGTCTCCCGCACCGGTGAACGCCTCCGCGACACGCGCGCGTCGACACGACCGCAACAGCGTGCACAACGGACCGTAGCGCCCACACAGCGGCCAGCGACCGTGACGCGCCGGGCGGTCTCGCCTTCTCAGCGGACAGCCTCCGCGCCGCGCGCCGGGGCCTCCACTCCACGGGCCGGCGCCTCCACGTCGCGCGCCAGGTCTTCCGCGCCGCGCGCCGCCGCGCCTGCGGCAAGGTCGACTGTTTCGTCGTCGCCGCGGTCGACGTCGCGCGCGCCGCAGTCCCGGCCGCAGGGTCGCTCGAGCGCCCCGGCGGCTACGGCGCCTGCGCCGCGGGCCAGGGCGGAAAGCCGGTCCAGCAGCCGTGATACCGAGTCGCGCGCCGCTCCCAGGGCTGAGCGTGACAAGGGCAAGGCAAATTCATGGCGCGGCCAGGCCGGCCGGAACGGTCGCAGGTTCGACTAGTCCCTGCGGGCGGAACTGCGTTGCGGGCAGGCGGGTGATGGCACTTCCCTGCCCTGCGGAACCTGCCAGCCGAGACGCCGGTGCGTGGCGAGGTACAGCGGCGTCCAGGCGTGCGGCGTGCGATGCACGAAGCGATAGCGCGCAACGTGATAACTGGGGTCGAAGCCGTAGAAGTTCAGCTTCATGCGCTCGAGTTCCTCGGCCCGGTGAGCCGCCAGCGGCTTGACGGCCTCGTCGGCCTCGCGGCGTAGCCTCTTCGCCGCAAGCCGCGCGTCGAAATCGGTGCCGGCTGCGAGCCCGGCCGCCCTGGACGCCACGAAGTCCCGGAAGGCTGCCGGATCACCCGGCCCGACCTCGTCCACGACCCCCATCGCCAGCGCTTCTCGCGCCGCGAGTGGCAGGCGGTGGGCCATTACCGCCGCAACCCCTGTCGGGCCGACGCGTCGAGGCAGGAGGTAGGTCCAGAGCTCCGATCCGTACAGGTTGCCCATATTCTTGTAATGGGGATTCAGGATCACGCCGTCACGCGCGTAGACGAAGTCGGCCGCGAGGGCGAGAAACGCGCCGCCGGCGCCCGCATTCCCGCCCAGGGCCGAAATCGTGAGCTGCTCGCTGGTCCCGACGACCGCCTCCGCGAGGTCATCCATCGCATTGATGTTCTCCCAGGACGCGTCGGCGGGGCTGGCCGCCGCTTCGATCAGGTTCAGGTGCAGCCCGTTGGACCAGAAGTCTCGCCCGCCCAGCAGCACAATGACACGCGTCGGCCGCGCGCGCGCCTGCCGCAAGGCTGCCAGCAGGCGCCGGCACTGGTCGGTACCCATCGCCCCGTTATGGAAGTCGAAGTGCAGGTAGCCGACCCTGTCGCGCTCCTCGTACCGGATCTCGTTGAAAGTCAGGCCGTCGACCGGCAATTCGTCGCACGAGGCGGACTCCGGCAGGGCCGCCGCAGCTGCACCGAGCACGGTCGTCGCGGGCAACTTGAGGCTGCGCCCCTGTGCAAGCCGCAGGCGGCCGATCCACACCGCGCCGTCGGTCGTCGCGCGGCATACCGCGCCGTCGCGCCGCGCGAGCAATGCGCCCGGCTCGCCACCCAGCGATACGTCCGGGTGGGCGTCATACAAGCGTACGCCGAGTCCTGCGAGCTGGTCGACTACGCCGGGGAACCCGTCGGCCGAGCGGATCTTGCGCAACACGGTGGCGGTGTCGTCCCGTGCCCAGTCGATGCGCCGGTCGGATTGCTTCATCGGCTCGCGCGGACGACCCCGGATCGCGGCATCCTGCGGGTCGACTCGTTGCGGCCGGAAGTCGCCGGCCTGGAACCGCTCGACCGCCTCCAGCACCGCCGCCGCCGCGGCCTCGGTGACCTCGAAGCGATACAGGCTGCCCTTCGTCGCGGCGCGCATCGGGAACTCGCGCCAGGCCCAGACGGGGCCGGCATCCAGCTCGCGTTCCGCCTGCAGCACGGTCACGCCCCAGCGCGCCTCGCCCTCGAGGATCGCCCAGTCCAGCGCAGACGGCCCGCGATCGCCGCGAATTCCGGGGTGAACGACGAGGCAGACGAGCCGGCGCCACACGGCCTCCGGGATGGCGCGTTTCAGGAACGGAGCCACCACCAGGTGCGGCCGGAACAACTCCACCGCGGAGACCGTCGCGGCATCGTTGATGTCGAGCTCGACGGACACCTCGTGGCCGAGCGCAGCCAGCTCGGTATAAAGCCGCTGCGCGAGGCTGTTGAAACTGTGGGTCAGGAAGAGGATGCGCACCGCGAAGGGCTCAGGCGCTGGCGGCGAGGCCGTTACGATACTGGTACCAGGCGGCACAGGCGCCCTCCGAGGACACCATGCAGGACCCGATCGGATTGCGCGGCGTGCATACCGTGCCGAAGATGGGGCAATCGAGCGGTTTCTTCAGGCCGCGGATGATCGCCGGGCACTGGCAAGCCTTGTTCTCCGCGGCAGGCCTTTCGACGAGTTCGAAGCGCCGCTCGGCATCGAAGTGCGCGTACCGCTCCTTGATGCGCAGGCCGCTGTACTCGACCATGCCGAGCCCGCGCCACTCGAATTCCGGCCGCAGCTCGAACACCTCGGCGACCATCGCCTGTGCCTTGCGGTTGCCGTCGCGCGTCACGCCGCGCGTGAACTGGTTCTCCACTTCGGCCCTGCCTTCGTTCAGCTGCGCGATCAGCATGCGGATGGCGGCGAGCACGTCGAGTGGCTCGAAGCCGGCGATGACGACCGGGCGCTGGTATTCCTCGGCGAAGAACTCGTAGGGTCGCGCGCCGATGATCGTACTGACATGCGAGGGGCCAAGAAACCCGTCCACCCTCGCCTGCCCCAGTTCGCGCACTTCGGGTGCGTCGAGGATGCTGCGAATGGCCGACGGCGTGAGCACGTGGTTGCAGTAGACGCTGAAATTCTCGAGCCCGAGACGCTGCGCCTCGAGGAGGACCAGCGCCGTCGGCGGCGTCGTGGTCTCGAAGCCGATCGCGAAAAACACGACCTCGCGCTCCGGGTTCTGTTGCGCGAGCAGGATCGACTCCATCGCCGACTGCACGATGCGCACGTCCCGGCCGAGCGCACGGGCCTTCAGCAGGCTGCGCTTGCGCGACGCCGGCACCCGCAGCATGTCGCCATAACTGGCAAGTATCACGCGCTCATCGAACGACAGGTCGATGGCGAGATCGAGTCGCGGCATGGCGAGCACGCAGACCGGACAGCCGGGGCCGTGGACGAGGTGGACGTTGTCGGGGAGCAGGTCCGGAATACCGTGGCGAAATACCGCGTGCGTGTGCCCGCCGCAAAACTCCATCAGGTGGTAGTCGCGATCCGTGCGCGCCTCGGCGGCGATCAGCCGCGCCAGGCCACGGGCGGCGGCTCCGTCACGGAAGCCGCGTATGTAGCGCATCACTCTCGATTCCGAGCGTCTCGGCGATCTGGCGGAACAGCGCCAGCGATTCCTCGGCCTGCTCGACGTCCAGGCGCGCGATCGCGTGACCGACGTGCACGATCACGTAATCGCCGGGCCCGACGTCCTCGACGAAGGCCAGCGACACGCGGCTCTCGACCCCGCCGAGATCAACGAGGGCCCAGTCCCCCTCCAGGACCCTGATAACGCGAACGGGGACGGCAAGGCACATAAGTTTGACCTGGGGTGATCCGGTTGTCGCAGCCTGCGTCCAGGCCGGCCGAAATTTCAATACGGTCTATCCCGCATCGGCACGCTGGAAAGATGCGTCCACAATATCACTTTTAGCCGCGAGCGCCAGTAAGGGATTTGCGTAACCGCGGGGCGCCCCGGCCCGGCCGTGCCGGGTCCCGCAGCACCGATCCCGGAGGACAATCACATGCCAGGCAAGCAACGCTCGTGGGCCGAGCCGTTCAAGATCAAGATGGTCGAGCTGCTGAAGACGACGACGCCGGAGGAGCGCAGCAAGGCCATCGTGGCAGCCGGCTACAACACGTTCCTGCTGCGCTCCGAGGACGTCTACATCGATCTGCTGACGGACTCCGGCGTTTCGGCCATGAGCGACCGCCAGTGGGCCGGGATGCTGCTCGGGGACGAGGCCTATGCCGGCAGCGCCAACTACTATCACCTGCGCGACACGGTGGCAGCCGTATACAGCTACCGGCATACCGTGCCGACCCACCAGGGCCGCGCCGCCGAGCACCTGATCAGCCGGCTGCTGATCAAGCCCGGCGACTTCATCCCCGGCAACATGTACTTCACGACCACGCGCCTCCACCAGGAGCTCGCGGGCGGCACCTTCGTCGACGTAATCGTCGACGAAGCTCACGACCCGACTCACGTGGCCCCGTTCAAGGGCAACGTCGATCTTGCCAAGCTCGACGTCCTCGTGGACCGCGTAGGCGCGAAGCGGATCCCGTACGTCAGCCTCGCGACTGCCGTGAACATGGCCGGCGGCCAGCCGGTGTCGATGGCCAACCTGAAGGCCCTCCGCGCCTGGTGTGACAGCTACGGCATCCCGATCGTCCACGACATGACGCGCGTCGCCGAGAACGCCTACTTCATCCAGCAGCGCGAGAGCGCCTACCACGACCACAGCGTGGCCGCGATCGTGCACGAGATCTGCGCCCTGACCGATATCGCCACCATGTCGGCCAAGAAGGACGCGCTGGTCAATATCGGCGGCTTTCTCGCCATGAACGACCCGGACCTCTACCGGCGCGCATGCGACATGGTGGTCATCTACGAGGGGCTGCACACGTATGGCGGTCTCGCCGGCCGCGACATGGAGGCGATGGCGATCGGCATCCGCGAAAGCGTCGACGACAACCACATCCGCGCGCGCGTCGGCCAGGTCGAATATCTCGGCCGCCTGCTCGATACGGCCGGCGTGCCGATCGTCAAGCCGGTCGGCGGACACGCCGTATTCCTCGATGCACGACGGATTCTGCCGCACATTCCGCAAGCGCAGTTTCCTGCACAGGCCCTCGCCGCGGCCATCTACGTCGACTCGGGCGTGCGCGCCATGGAACGCGGCGCCGTCTCGGCAGGTCGCGACAAGGCCAGCGGCGAGAACTACATGCCGCGGCTCGAGCTCGTCAGGCTCACCATTCCGCGCCGCGTCTATACCCAGGCGCACATGGACGTGGTCGCCGAAAGCGTGATCGAGGTCGCCGGGCAGGCCGCCCGGCTACGCGGCCTCAAGTTCAGCTACGAGCCCGAGCAGCTGCGATTCTTCCTGGGCCGTTTTGAACCTGCATAGGATTCACGCGCGAAGGCGCTGCAGCATCTCGCCGAGCGCGTCCGTCTCGATCAGGAAGCCGTCGTGGCCTGCCGGCGTATGCAGCACCTCGTAGCGGGCGGTCGGCAGGAGCCTGGCAAGTTCGAGCTGTTCCCGCGGCGGATAGAGCACGTCAGAATCCACGGAGACGATCAACGCTGGCATGGCCAGGCTGCCGAGCACCTCGCGATAATCCCCGCGGCCACGGGCGAGGTCATGGCTGTCCATTGCCTGTGTCAGGCGCACATACGTGTTGGCGTCGAAGCGCCGGTGCAGCTTTTCGCCCTGGTAGTTCAGGTAGGACGTCACCGCCAGCTGGCCATCCCAGTCCTGCGTCTTGCGCCCGAAGCGGGTTTCAAAGTTCTCCCAGCTGCGGTAACTGCACATCGCGATCATGCGGGCCACTGCAAGCCCGTGGCGCGGCGGACGGTCCGGCGCATAGCGACCGTCACACCACTCCGGATCGAGGAAAATCGCGCGCCGCTGGCTCTCGCTGATGGCGATACACCACGCGGAATGGCGGCCCGAGACGCCGATCGGGGCCATCGCCCGGACACGCTGCGGGTACATCGCCGCCCACTCCAGGACCTGCATGCCGCCGAGCGACGGGCCCAGGACGAGCTGCAACTCCTCCACGCCGAGATGATCGAGCAGCAGCGCCTGCAGCCGCACCATGTCGCGAATGGTGACCATCGGAAAGCGGCTGCCCCACGGCTGGCCGTCCGCCGGATGTGGCTGGATCGGGCCGCTCGTGCCGTAGCATCCGGCGAGTACGTTGCTGCAGATGATGAAATCGCGTGCGGGATCGAGCGCCCTGCCCGGCCCGTACAGCCCCTTCCACCATACGTCCGCGTCCGCCGAACCCGTGAGCGCGTGACAGACCAGCACGGCATTGCGGCCGCCCGCTGCAAGCCGGCCCCAGGTCCGGTAGGCGACCTGCACGGCGGGCAGCACGGCCCCGCTCTCGAGTTCGAACGGCGCGTCAAGCCGCCACAGCCGCGTGTCCTTCGAAACCGGTGCGGCCGAGAGCGGCGCGGGCTGGCTCATGCAGGCCGACTCGCGGCCTTGGCGAATGCCACCTCGAAATCTTCCTTGATGTCGTCGATGTGCTCGATGCCTACGGCTACCCGCACCAGTTCAGGCAACACTCCGGCCGCTCGCTGCTCTGCATCGGACAGCTGCTGGTGTGTCGTGCTCGCCGGGTGAATCACGAGTGTCTTGGCATCGCCGACGTTCGCAACGTGGCTGGCAAGCTCGACCGAATCGATGAAGTTCCTCGCGGCCTCGAATCCACCCCTGATGCCGAATGTCAACACGGAGCCGAAGCCGTGCCGGAGGTAGCGCCGCGCGCGCTCATGCCAAGGATGGCCCTCGAGGCCGAGGTAGTTGACCTGCTCCACCTGGGGATGTGCCTCGAGCCAGCGCGCGAGCGCCATGGCATTCTCGCAATGTCGCTGCACGCGCAGCGACAATGTCTCCAGGCCCTGCAGGAACAGGAAGGCGTTGAACGGCGACAGCGCGGGCCCCCAGTCACGCAAGCCCTCGACCCGGGCACGAATGATAAACGCGAGATTGCCGAATGGCCCATCAGGGCTGAATACCTCGGCGAAATTGAGGCCGCGGTAGCCGGGAGACGGCGTGTGAAATGTCTTGAAGCGCTCTCCGAACCAGTCGAACCTGCCGGCATCAACGATGATCCCGCCTATCGAGGTTCCGTGGCCGCCGATCCATTTCGTGGCCGATTGCACGACGATATCGGCACCATGCTCGATTGGACGGACCAGGTAGCCGGCGCAACCGAACGTGTTGTCAACTACCAGCGGAAGGCCGTGAGCCACGGCGATTGCGGCGAGGCGCTCGAAATCCGGCACGTCGAACGCCGGATTGCCGATGCTCTCGACGTACAGCGCGCGCGTGCGCGCGTCGATCGCCGCTTCCCAGGCCGGGTAATCGTCAGTTCCGACAAAGCGTACGTCGATGCCGAGCCGGGGGAACTGCACCTTGAACTGGTTGTACGTCCCACCGTACAGGCTGCCGGCGGAAACGATGTTGTCGCCGGCCTCTGCCAGCGTTGTGAGCGCGAGGAATTGTGCCGCCTGTCCGCTCGCCGTGGCGAGCGCCGCTACGCCGCCCTCGAGCGCCGCCACGCGCTGCTCGAAGACATCCGTCGTGGGGTTCATGATGCGCGTGTAGATGTTGCCGAACTCCTGCAGAGCGAACAGTCGCGCACCGTGGTCGGTGTCGCTGAACGTGAAGGAGGTCGTCTGGTGGATCGGTACGGCCCGCGAGTGCGTACCCGCGGCCGGCACCTGTCCTGCATGGACCTGCAGGGTTTCGAATCGATGCCTGCTCATATTCGCATTGTTCCTTACCAGCGGTAGGTGACCCGCAGCCCGTAGACCCATTCCGTCTCGACATGGTCCTCGGCATAGGCGGCCGGCACGCCGAGCCGCTGCGGCCCGAAATACGGGTAGAAGGAAGACTCGACATCTGCTCCGAGCCAGGATTGTACCCGGCGGTTGATCGCCCCCAGCGGATCCGTAACCGCCAGCAGGGCCCGATCCATGAATCGCATCTGCTCGCCCGGCGCGTAGCGCGCGCCGATCCGCGCCCGCAGGCCCATGAAGTATTCGCCCAGGATCACGCCGCCCACCGGCGTGACGACCAGGTCCTGGAGCGACGGCTGCTCGAAAAGTGCCTCGGCGCCGAATTCATAGGCCGTCGACATCGCCACGGAGTACCAGAAAGAAGTCTGCTCGTCGTAGCCGCGCTCGCGGGCCCGAACGTAGTACGCCGCGCCCCAGTAAGGATGCGTTATGTAGTTGATCCAGAACTTGTCGTCGTCCCACGTGGGATTGCTGACGTTGTGCCACCACTTGCTGAGCGTGTATTCCTCCTTATCCTCCTCGCCCCAGCCGCTGACACTCTCCGGCAAGGCATACAGGATGCCGATCGCAGCGACGTGGTAGGACAGCAGGTAGGCCGTATCCCTGCGGAGGCCGACCCGATCCGGTACGGGCCCGTCGTCCATCGCCCGGGATGTCGAGCCGATAGGCAGTGCACGCATTTCAGCGGCACGCGCTTCCGCGATCGTCGGCAAAAGGCCCGCAAACACGAACGCCATGCCACAATACGTCGTCGCAGCGCTGCGCAGGCGTGTCCGTACAGGAGCCCCATGATCATTGTCGATTTTCACCGGCCACGCACTACGGCTGCAAAGCGAATATTGTACATGGGCGCGATGCTGGCGTTGCCGTGCGCTGCTGCCCTCGGTGAGGAGCAGGGACTGTTTACGACCAGCGACCAGAGCCCTTTTATCCAGCTCTACAGCCTGCCCTCGGCCGCCGCGCGCCCCGCACCGGGCCGAGGGCGGTGGGGCTGGCAGCTCACCGTCGACGTGGCCAGCAACGCAATCGAGGAAGGGACGCCGGCGGCCGCGCACGTCGTCCTGAGCGGTGAAACTTATCGCACCGCGGTCTACCTGGACTACGGCCTGACCGAACGGCTGACGGCGGGTCTCATGCTGCCGCTCGTCGTCCACAGCGACGGCGTGCTCGACGGCCTGATTCGCGATTGGCACGACCTGTTCGGGCTCTCCAACGAGCGCCGTGATGCAGTCTCTGACCGGGCTCTCGATTATTCCTACACTTCGCAGGGCAGCGATTCTTTTGCCCTCGAGGAACGCAGCCGGGGCCCCGGCGACCTGCGCCTTGCGCTCGACTGGCACGTTCGGCCGACGCCGGGCGAAGGCCGCAGCCTGGTGTTGCGGTCCGGCCTGAAGCTGCCGACCGGAACGAGCCGCGAACTCCACGGCAGCGGCAGTACGGACCTGTCCCTGCAACTGTTGTCGATCGACTCGCAGACCCTCGCGCGCTGGAACATGACGCTGTCCTGGATGGCGGGCGGCCTGTGGCTCGGCCGGGCGGACGTGCTCGACGGCATTCGCCGCGACTGGGTGGCGATCGGCAGCATCGGTGTCTCGCGGCCGCTCTGGCGCCGCTTCGTGGCGCGCATACAGCTCGACGGGCACAGCGCGTTCTATGACACCGGGCTGCGCCCGCTTGGGTCCTCCAGCGTGCAGGTTACCTTCGGCGGCAGCTTTGCGGTGGGGCGCACAGGCCGCATCGACGTCGCCATGGTGGAAAACCTGTACACCGACACGACGCCGGACCTCGGGCTGCATCTCGGCTGGCGCGGGGCGCTCTGAGGCTTCAGGGCGTGCGGTCCTGTGCCGCTTCGGCTTCGGACAGCATCTCCATGGCCGTAGGTGAAGTGCGCAGCATGGGGTGAAAGTGCGCCTCACCGAGCGCCTCGCGCCGGCGCACGAGCAGCCGGCCGACGATATAGGCTGCCAGCATCAGGTGCACGAGCATCAGGTAACCGGGAAATGCCCGCGGACCATACTGCGCCATGGCGAATCCTGCCACGGCCGGGCCGAAGGCCGCGCCGAGGCCGTGCAGCAGCAGGATCGTGCTGCAGGCGGGCAGCAAGTCGCCGGCGGGCACATGGTCCAGGAGGTGCGCCACCGAAACCGGGTACACGGCGAAGGACAATCCGCCGTAAACGAAGAACACCACGTACAGCGGGGTGGCAGACCAGCCGGAGATCGCCACCGCGAAACCCGCCGCGAGCGCCGCGCCGAGGCATGCCAGCGCCAGCGCGTGGCGGCGGTCGCCACTGTCTGAGAGCCGGCCGATGGGCCACTGCAGCACTGCTCCACCGACAATGGTGACCGACATGAAGATCGCCACGTCGTTGACGCCGAGGCCCAGGCGACTCGCGAACACCGGACCCAGCCCCCAGAAAGCGCCGATGGTCAGACCCGAGAACAGCCCTCCGGCGGCCGCGGCGGGCGCGATGCGAGACAATCGCCGTACGCCGATACGAGCCGCGGGCTGCATGACCGGCTGCGCCATGCGTGTCGCAACCACCGGCAACATCGCGGCGCACACCAGGATCGCAACCAGCGAGAAAAGCACGAAGGAATCCGCCGGCGCAATGCGCAGCAATTGCTGGCCGAACGCCAGCGCGCCCAAGTTGACGGCCATGTAGATCGCGAATACGCGTCCGCGTTGGGCGCTGTCGACCGTAGCATTGAGCCAGCTCTCGATGACCGTGTAGAGCCCGACGACGGCCACGCCCGTCCCCACCCTGAACAGGCCCCACGCCAGCGGCTCAACGCGAATTGCGTGCAGCAGCACGGTGCAGGCGAACAATGCACCGAAGAACGAGAAGGCGCGGATGTGGCCCATGCGCCGGATCGCGGCGGGTGCAACGAAGGTCCCGAGATAGAATCCGAGGAAATAGCCGGACATGATCAGCCCGAGCACCTGGTCGCCATAGCCCTCGATGCTGCCCCGCACGCCCAGCAAGGTGCCGAGCAGGCCGCTGCCGAGCAACAGCAACGCCGTACCGGACAATAACGCACTCAACGGGATGATGGTGGCAAACATCGCGGCACTCCGGTAGGCACGGGCGTCTGGTCAAGGCAGGTGGAACACGGCCCGGCTGCCGGCCACGCCGGCCTGCACCTCGAGCCGTACGTCGATGCGTTCCCGCAACTCGGGGACATGCGAAATCACTCCGACCATCCGGCCTGCCTGCTGCAGATCGAGCAGAGTATCGATGGCGAGATCGAGCGCCTCGGGATCGAGACTCCCGAAGCCCTCGTCGATAAAAATCGTGTCCAGTCGTATCCCGCCGGCATAGGCCTGCACGACCTCGGAAAGGCCGAGGGCCAGCGCCAGCGCGGCCTGGAAACTCTCGCCGCCGGACAGCGTCGCAACCGGGCGCGAGCTGGCGGTGTATGCATCCTCGACTTCGAGCTCGAGTCCCCCTGCGGCGCGCCGGTCCGCCGTATCCGTGATGCGCCGAATCAGGTAGCGGCCCCGGCTCATGGCCCGAAGCCGTCGGCTTGCGGCGGCAAGCACGTCGTCCAGCCGGCTGGCCAGCACGAAGCGCTGCAGCGAAATCCGCTGGGGATTGTCGCCCCCGGCCACGCCGGCGATCGTCCCGATCACCCCGAAGCGCGCCTCTGTGGCGACGAAGGCGGCAGTGATTTCGCCAAGACGCGCCCGCAGTCTGCCCAGGGCGTCAACGCGGCTCGCGAGGCGCCCGCGCTCTTTTGCAGCCGCCCGGTATTCCCGTGCGGCCGCCTCGGCCGAAGTCTTGATCGCAGCCAGTTCGGGCATCTCGAGCCCCTCGATCTCCGCTCGTGCCTCCGCGACCAGCGCCCGCGCCGTTGCGCAATCCTGGTCGAAGGCCGCGAGGTCGGCGGCCGCTCGTTCCAGTGCCTCATCCGCCATGCGCGCGTCCCGATAGGCCTGCTCGTCCGCAAATCCCGCCTTCTCGAGCCGTCGGCGCCACTCTTCCGCGGCTGCCTGCAGCGCCGTGTCAGCTGCCTCGCGCAGCGCACTCGCCGCATCGAGCCCGGCCGCCAGGCGAACGCATCGCTCACGCCCGGCGCGCTCGGCCTCGACCGCGCGCTCCAGCGCAGACTGTGCCGCGTCCGCTTCCTGCCGCATGCGCACGATGCGCCGTTGCGCGTCGCGCAGGCCTTCACGGGAAGGTTCGACCAGCCCGCCAAGCTGCTTCCCGAGCGCGGCCAGGCTCGCCTCGACGCCCGACAGCATCCGCTCAACATCACGCTGTGACACGAGGGCCGCCTCGAGGTCCGTCTCCGCGGCCGAGACGGCGTGTTCGGCCTGCGCGATCGCCGCCGGCGAAGGCACTTCCTGCGAGCCGCGTGCGGGCCGCGGATGCTCCTTTGACCCGCACACGGGGCACGGTTTGCCTGCCTGCAGTGCATGCGCAAGCAGTGCCGCGCTGCCGGCCTCCCGCGCATGACGCAATGTCGCGGCCCGGGCACGGTGCGCGACCATCGCTTCCCTGGCACTGGCCACTCCGGCCCGGGCATCTTCCCGGCCGCGCGACGCCGACTGTTGCGCGATGAGGTCATTCATCTCGGCTACCAGCGGCATCACGCGTTCCAGCTCCGCGAGCTCGCCACGGAGGGTCTCGCGCGCTGTTTCTTCAGACTGCTCTGCGCGCAGCGCCGCCGTTGCGGCGTGTAACGCCTTGCCGGCTGACGCATGCTGTTGCTGCAGGGCCTCAAACTCGCGCGCCGCCGCCGCCGCCGCGCCGCGACGATCTGCAAGCTGCATCGCCAGGTCGGCGAGGCCGGCCGCCCGTCGCGCCGCGTGCAGGCCGGTCCGCCGCATCTCCATTTTCTGCCTGCGAGCATCCAGCCCGGCCAGCGTGCGCTCGGCCCGCGCCAGCTTCTCGAATCGTGCATGATCGGCGCGCGCCTGCTCGAGCGCCTGGGCAGCGCGGTCGCTCTTGAGCTGCAGTCCGTCGAGGCGTGCCTCCGCGTCCGACTGTTCCGCCTCCAGCCGCTCAAGCCGCGCCCGGAGTTCAACCTCGTCGGCGCACTCCTCCTGCGCCAGGAGGGCCTCGTGCTGTGCCCGCAGCTTCTCGGCCGCGGCGCGCAATTCACGACTGCGTTGCTTCAGCGAGTATTCGAGGCGCCCGTAGAACGCCGTGTCGAACAGTTGCTGGAGGATCTCCTCCCGCTCTCGCGACCTGGCGAGGAGCAGGTCACGGAAACGCCCCTGGGGCAGGACGATGACCTGGCGAAACTGCTCGCTGCGGAAGCCGAGGAGCTCCGCAACTCTCTCCGTGACCTGCGTCGTGCGCGTGGCCATGACATTGCCTTCCCCGCCCTCTGCATCGACGCCGGTACGGTCCCACAGCGTTGCCGCGGCCGGGGCGGTGGTCGTCCCCTCGCCGCGCAGCTTGGCGCGTTCCTGTTCCGGCTGGCGAGTGACGCGATAGCTGCGTTCGCCGAGCGCGAAATCGAGCGTCACCGAGGTCGTGAGTTCCGCTCCGGCAAACTGGCTGCGGAAGCCCTTGCCGTCGCGCTCCGCCCCGGTCGTGTCGCCGTAAAGTGCAAAGCAGACGGCATCGAGCAGGGTCGTCTTGCCGGCGCCGGTCGGCCCGTGCACGAGGAACAGGCGCCGCTCGCCCAGCGGCCTGAAGTCGATGACCTGCGTGTGCGCAAATGGACCAAAGGCCGTGAGTTCGAGCCGCAACGGCCTCATTGCTGCGCCTCCCGGTCCTGGTGCAACAAGGCATCGTAGGCCTCCATGAACGCGGCGTCCTGCGCAGCGGTCAACGGGGCGCCGGTAACCTGCTCGAAGAACGCCGCAAACAGCTCGCGATCGCCGCCGTCATGGTGATGCGCCCGCAGCGCATCCGCGCCCGGCTGCGACAGCGTCGGCCGCTCGATATGCAGCACGTTGGGATAGACCTCGCGCAGCCGGGCCATGGGCTCCAGCAGTTCCCGCGCGTCGGTCAGACGCACGAGGAGGAAGTCCTCGGGGTCGTCGCCCGGTGCGGGCCCCTTCAGCAGCGTCGCGAGTTCACCTTCGACGAGGCGCACGTCGCGGCGGGGCACGAGCGGCAGCCGCTCGATACCGGGCAAGCCCGCCGCGTCGAGCGTCACGAGGTTGGCGGACTTCCGATGCGGGATTTCCGAGAACGAGTATTTCAGCAGCGAGCCAGCGTAATGGATCCGCCGGCCGATGGCCTGCGGCCGATGCAGGTGACCGAGAGCGGTGTAACTGAAGCCGGCGAAGCAATCGCGCGGTACCGCGGCCGCACCGCCGACGCTCAGCGGCCGCTCCGACTCGCTCTCCTCGCCGCCGGCCACGAAACAGTGAGCGACGCAAACGCTGCGTTCTGCGGCCGGGATCGCCTCGCGGGCGACCCGGCTGAGCCAGGCCATCGCCTGGGCATGATTCTGCAGCTCGCTCTCCCCGCTCGCTTCGCGTACCAGGGCGGGTTCGGCGAACGGCATGCCGACAAAGTGCACCGGGCCGAACCGGTCCGCGAGCACGACGAATCGCGGCGGGCCGTCATATTGACCGAAGACGTACAGGCCCGCCCGCGCGAGCAGGCGGGCGGCGAAGCTGAGACGCCGCCCGCTGTCGTGGTTGCCCGCGATCATGATCACGGGTATCCCCAGGTGAAGCACCAGCTCCGCCAGGCACTCGTCGAGCAGGGCCACCGCTTCCGGTCCCGGGACCGCACGGTCAAAGACATCGCCGGCGATGACGAACGCATCGGCCTCGGCCTCGCGGGCCAGCGCCACGAGCTGCTCAAGCACGTGGCGCTGGTCCTCGATGAGCGAGAAATTGTGGAACTGGCGCCCGAGGTGCCAGTCGGCGGTATGGATGAAACGCATCGCGCGGTTGCTGCTCCCTGCGGAACTCGAAGCTTCGAGTTTAACCGGCTCTGCCGGCGACCTCCTCCCGATCGTCAAAGCTGAAGCCGCGCTGGCGGCATGAAAAACGGCGGAGGATCACTCCCCCGCCGCCGGCCGAAAAAAGGCCCTCGAGACCTGACGGACAGGCTCAGAACTTGAAGCGCACGCCGCCCTCGAACCCGGAGGCATCGCTACCCACGAAGTACCCGAGGCCCACGGCGACGAGGTCCGTGACATGCCAGAGGCCGCCCAGCGTGAGGACCGTGTCATCGGTGTCTATGTCCACGTAGGTGACATCCGCGCCGAGTTCGAAGTCGCGGGTGACCAGGTGGCGCACGCCGACCGACAGCGAATAACCGTTCTCGCTGTCCGAGCCCAGGCCGGAGAATGCCCCTTTGCCTTCCACCTTGGCACGCTCGAAGGCGGCGCCGAAGTTCACGTCGGTCTGGGGGCTGACGCCGAAGCGGTAGCCCAGGCCGAGCGAGTAGCCGCTGACAGCGATGCGGCCGCCGCCGAAGCTGTCGGTCTCCCCATCGGAGTAGGCACCGTAGACGAAGATCTCCTCCGAGACCAGGAACGAACCGCCGATGGTGACGCCCGTGAGGTCCTCGTCGAAGTCATCAAAGTCGACCTCCGAGTAACTGACCTCGATGTAGTCGTAGTTCAGTTCCGTTGCCTGCGCAGTACCCGTGAACATCAACAAGCCGGCAGCCAACAGGGTGATTTTCGCGTCCATATGATCCTTTGCTCCAGATACGGATGGGATGCCGCCGACGCGCGCGTGCGCGTCCGTGGCGCTATATAAGCAACGCCAAGCAGCGAAGCGGGCATTTGCCCGACTTCCCCCACCTGGCGTCGGCGCGAATTATATAGGATATGCGGCCGAAAAGTATCCGGCCGGGCATCGCCTCCCACTCAGTGATCCCGGCGGCGCGCTGTCGCTAGCCCGGCAAACTTTGCTGGCCCGGTTGCTCACTGCGCCGCGAGGCGCCCTGTTCGACCTCGTGATGAAGCAGCCATCTCTTGCGCCACAGGCCGCCGCCGTAGCCCGTCAGCTTCCCGTCCGCCCCGATGACACGATGGCAGGGCACGACGATGGCAAGCGGATTGTCACCGTTGGCCCGGGCGACCGCGCGCACCGCGCTCGGCATGCCGAGCAGGCGCGCCTGGTCGCCGTAGCTGCGCGTCTCACCGTAGGGAATGGACTTCAGCACTTGCCAGACACGCTGCTGGAACTCGGTCCCTGCAGGCTGCAGCGGCGTGTTGAAGCAGTGCAGCGTGCCGGCGAAATACAGCGCCAGCTCTTCCTCCATGCGGCGGCCCACGGCACTGCGGCCGGGGACGAAGACGCACCGCAGGCGCCGCGCGAGACGTTGCAGCTGCGTGCCAAGCATCCGGCGGTCGGTAAACTCGAGCAGCGCAACGCCATGCTCGGTCGTGCCCATCAGCATCGGGCCGAGCGGCGTAAGCACCCGTGAGAGCTGCACGACGACAGCGTCCCGGCTGGCCGAGGGCGAGCGTCCGGTGATGCGTCGCATCGCCTCCTGGAACCCACTGATCGAATCGAAACCGCTGTCAAACGCGGCGTGGGTGACGGCGTCGCCCTGCGCCAGCGCGCCGAGCGCATTGGCCAGGCGCCGCGCGCGCTGATAGGCATGAAAAGTCATGCCGTGGTGGCGCTTGAACCAGCGGCGCGCGGTCGCCGGCTCCACGCCGCGCGCCCGCAGGTCTCCGTCCCGCAGGCGCAGCGACGGATCGGCCTCGACTTCCTCGATCAGGCGCTGGATCGGAGGCGGCGTCTCGCCCTGCGGCTGCAGCGGGCGGCAGCGCTTGCACGGCCGGAAGCCATGCGCCAGCGCGTCCCGAGCAGTCGCATAGAAATCCACATTGCGGCGCATCGGCTTGCGGGCGGGGCACACTGGCCGGCAGAAAATGCCCGTGGAGCGGACACCCACGAAGAAGATCCCGTCGTAGCTGGCATCCCGGGCGAGCAACGCCTGGTACATCTCGTCGGCATGAGGCAGGGGTTGTGCGTTCATGGGCATAATCTAAGCGGATCGTGCCGCGCGGGCTACCGGAAAATGAACACGGATATCCGTTTCGGCGGTCAGCTTTCCACGCTCTTGTGCGCCAGCGTGTGGGCATGCTGTTCCCAGTGCCGGCCGTCGAAGGGAACGACCAGCATCGACCTGGGCTGCTCCTTCAGTGTCCTGGCATTCACGTCGATCCCGTCCGGGTTCGACCGCGGCACATAGAATGCCTTGATGCCGCAGATCTTGCAGAAATTGTGCTCGGCCGTGCGACTGTTGAAGCGGTAAGTCGTGATCGATTCGCTGCCGGCCAGGAGGCTGAACCTGGAACGCGGCACGATGAGGTGCAGGTACCCGGTCATGCTGCAGATCAAGCAATTGCAGTCCTCGACCTCGAGGTCTTCGGGGGCCTCGACCTCGAACTGGATCGCGCCGCAGTGGCAACCGCCGTGGTAGATCATCGCGCCCTCCGGGGTTCGCTCCGGGCCCGCCCGCCGGGCCCGGAGACAGTATGCCCCAGGCGCGAACCTCAGGGCACTTGCGGGTAGTCGACTACGACAGTCTCTTCGGCTTCCACCGTCACGTCGAGCGCCGTCCATGCCATCGTCTCGAAGCCCTCCTCGCCTTCTTCCGCCGTCGGGTCATATTCGCTTGCGTCGGCCGCCACATCGACGTCGAAGTTGCAGGTGAAGGCAACGGTGTACTCACCGGCCTCGATGAACGAGAACATGTAACTTGCCGTGGTACCAGCTTCCTCGTCTGCTTCGAGGATGGTGTAAACGACCGGATCGGCGCCATCGTCCTCAATGCCGTCCATGTCGTCCGGCGTCGCGCCGAGGCCCGCGAACAGGTAGACGCCGGCATTGCAGGTCTCGACTTCCTGTGCCGTGCCGAGCTCGGCGAGGTCCACCACGCCCTCGATCGTGCCGGTCTGCAGCTCGTCCATCAGCCGCAGCGTCGGCTTCAGCAGGTAGTTCGGCGCCAGTCCCGGCGGGGCAATCACCGACTTGCGCACATCGAAGTCCACGACCAGGCGCGTGATGCCGCCCGCCGCCACGGTAAACGGCCGCACCAGCTTGAGGCCGGTCTGCGCGCCGCTCGGCACGAACAGCGGATACTGCTCGCCGTTCTCGAGCAGGATGTAGGAGCCGTCCTGCTGGTTCATCTCCGCCAGCACCTTGAGGCGCATCCATTCATACTCGCCCGCGTCCACGGTCTCGCCGACCAGCAGGTCGTCGGTCGCGCCGTCCTGCAGCAGCAACAGGTCGATGCTCTTGCAATCTTCCGGGTTGGTCGGGACGTTGCAGTAGTCGATGCTGAACGGGTCCCCGCCGGCGGGCTTCAGCTCGACGCCGGTGAACACCACCACGACTTCCGCGGCGTCGTCCACCGGCGAGTCCGTGATCTTCAGGTCCAATGTGCCGGTGTCCGGCCTGTCGTCCGAACTGCCGCTGCCGCCGCAAGCGGCCAGTGCCGCGGAGCAGATCCCCACGGCCAATAAACTTCTGTATCGCATCGTCTTCATTCCTTATCAATTGCCAGGCGCGTCCGTGCCGTTGCCTGGCACGCCGGTATTCTCACGAGTCGTTTGGCGCAACCTTAACTCGCCAGACGCCGTCAATCGGTGGGCTGCCCCACACTGGCGGGACAGATCGGGAACGTGGCGCCGCGGGCGCGCGCAGCCGTTTCGACGACGCGGCGGCGGGCCTCGTCGATAGCAATCCGGCCGGGCTACAGGGTGCTGGGTGGTCCGGGTTCGTGAGGATTATTATCCGTTAATACAGTGTATTAGGATACTATATGAATAATTAACATTAGCTTATTTTTACTGGATGTGCTGACCGAATTTAATCGCCGGCGGGCTCGAACCAAGTGAATGAATGGCGCTCCAGGTTTTGGTGTTACCCAAGAAGCCGCTTTCTTCAACGATCAGCTGCTTGAAGGTCGCCGCAAAGAGAATCTGGTCAGCGCACATTTTTCGATGTTGGATTCCACTACCGGCAGCCGTTCGCTTCATAAACCGCGTTCGCCCGCGCGGAAAGGATACAGGCGAGGATCGCACCCGCCACGAAAGCCGCGGCGGAGATCAACAGACCTGTGAAGAGAACAATGGCGCCGCCGGCAAGCCCCGCATGTTCGCCGACGGTCCGACCGCCTACCCACATCCCCGGAATGAAGGCGCAAAGCGCCAGTGCCAGCGCGAACAGCGTACCCACGAACAAGCGCCCCGACCTGTTCATCGGCTGTTGTCGTTTTGCGGTTCGGCGAAGGATCCGGATTTGCCGGGATTATCGGCCAGCGCCTTCGGCTCCTGTCCTTCGTCCGAGCGGTCGGTCCGCACCGGCGCAAGTCGAAGAAGCAGGCACCCCCCCTCATTTACTTGGCGGAGAGGGCGGGATTCGAACCCGCGTTAGGGGGTTACCCTAAACTTGCTTTCCAAGCAAGCGCCTTCGACCGCTCGGCCACCTCTCCCTCCACCCGCGGCGCAGGCGCGTCGCGGGGCGGGAAATGTACCCCATGGG
>DATKAZ010000089.1:5000-35898 GCA_035514535.1 Gammaproteobacteria bacterium | reverse complement strand
CGAACCGAGCGACGCAATCATGCGGAAAATTGAAATCGACATCGATCGCGAGATTCGTACGCTCGAGCGCAGGCTGCGCTCATCGCCTCCAACTGGCGACGTCAGGGAAAATTGAGAGCCACACGGGTCACACGCAGAAGGTGGATAAAGTCAACGATCAGTTGGAGCGCAAAACTTCCGCCGACCTCGTCCGGCGGATCAACGCCGGCGATCGCTCCGCCGAAACCGAGATGGTGCAGCGCTACAGCCGAGGCTTGCTCTACGTGCTTCGACGCCGGACCTCCGACACTTCACTCGCCGAAGACCTTGCGCAGGACACCTTCCGCATCGCCCTGGAGCGCCTGCGCAAGGAGAGCATCGACAAGCCGGAGAGCCTCGCCGGGTTCCTGTACAGCACGGCCAGGAACCTGTTGATCGCCCATCAGCGCAAGGAATGGCGCCGCGCCACGGTGCCGGACACCGAGGCCATCGACCGCATCCCGGACGAGAGTCGCAGCCCGTACCAGGAAGTCTCGCGGGCACAGGTGTCCCGAATGGTCCGCCAGCTCCTCGACGAGCTGCCGGTACCGCGGGACCGCGAAATCCTGTTGCGCGTTTACGTCCGGGACGAGGACAAAGAGGATATCTGCCGCGCGCTGGGACTCGACAGCCTGCATTTCAACCGGGTGCTGCATCGGGCCAGGCAGCGCTTCGGCCAGCTCCTGTCGCTCGCCGATCGGCGCGCACAATTGCGAGTCATTGAAGGCGGCGCCGGGGTGAGACACGACCGCAGCGCATGACACATACAGGGTAGGATCACCTGGAGCCGAATCGAATATGGACCGCGAATATATCAGCCAGCACAACGTCATCGAGCGCTACCTGTCGGGGAGCCTGACGGACGAGGAGCGCGCCGCTTTCGAGGAGCGCTGCCTCTGGTGCAGCGATACGCTCCAGGAACTGAATGTTGCGGAGCGCCTGCGCGAGGGACTGCGCGACGTGGACATGTCACACGGCACCGCGCCTGCCCGCGGGCCGCTCACCCGGTGGCTGTTTTCGCCACAGTGGGCGGCCGCGGCCTCGGTGATGCTGGTCGTGTCGCTCGGCACGACCGGCTGGTTGCTCACCCAGATGCAGGTTCCGGACGCTGCGCTTGCAACGACCCAGGTGTACTCCATCGAAATGACCCGGGGCGACGAAGCACCGTCCACGGTCGTGCGCGTCGGGCCGGACGACCGCTGGGTGGTGCTGCTGGTGTACCCCGAGCTGGGCCGGCACGAGCGCTATCGGGCAGAACTGTATCGCAGCGGCGAAGCACTGCAGCTCTGGCAGGCATCGGACATTCCGCCCGGCACCGCGGAGTCCCTGGCGCTGACGCTGCCGGCGGAGCTGCTGAGCCCCGGCGCCTATCGCCTGGGCGTGATCGGGTTGAACGAGGCCGCGCCCGGCGACCCGGTCGGCGAAGTTTCCTTCCGGGTCGCCACCGCCGAGTGAAACCGCCGGCGGTGAGATAGCTCCATCGGTCGCAGCACCTCTTTGGATACAGAGCCGGGATTCGATTCCGGCCGGCGGAGAGGGGAGTCGACGATGGACAAGATTCTGCAGTCCGGTTTCGATGTCGGTGAATATCATGTCGTGCCCGAGTCGGGGCTGCTGATCGGGCCCGATGGGGCGCACCGCGTATGCGAGCAACTCATCGCGCTGCTGAGCGAGTTGGCGGCGCATCCCGGGCAGACGGTGTACCGGCGCCGGATCATCGAGGATGTCTGGCACGACGCGCCCGGTGCGGACCGCGCGCTGACGCGCTGCGTGAGTCGACTGCGCCGCTACCTCCAAGACAACGGCGGCCAGTCCCGCTATATCGAGACCTTGCCCGGCAAGGGCTATCGGCTGGTGGCCAGCGTACGTACGGAAGAGGGGGCGGAATCCCAGGCCGTGGGCGGTGCCAGCCGGTTCTGGGCGCTCCTGCTCGAGCTGCGCCAGCGCAAGGTGTGCCGGGCGGCGCTGGTCTACGCCGTGGTGGTATGGCTGGTCTACCAAGTGGCCGAGATCGTCCTGCCGGCGCTGGGCGCACCGTCCTGGGTGCTGGCCGCCGTCGTGATTTTCGGCGTGCTCGGGTTCCCGGTCGCGCTGGTGCTCGCCTGGACCTTCGAAATCACGCCGGAAGGAATCCGCATCGACGATACCGAATATCGTCGCGACCACGGCCGCGCGAGCGGCCAGTGGGACCTGACGCTCAATGCGGCGCTGATCGCGCTGGCCTTGCTGCTGTCCGGTCAACTGCTGTACGTGAGCCTGGGGACGCTGACCATTGCGCCGGCGGCCGCGGCGGATCAGCCGTTTCGGACCCTGGCCCTGGCGGGCTTCGTGCAGGCCGATACGAGCGCCGAGTCGGCCGTGCTGGGCCGGGAGCTGACGGCCGAACTCAGGCATCGGCTGCGCAGCGAGCGTGGCTTGAACATCGTGAGCCTCGAGTCCATCGGCGCGCTGCATCGCGATGTGCCTGCGGACGTCGAGGCGCTGTTGCTCGGCAACGTGCGCCTGGATGCCGAGAAGGCGAGACTGACCATCTACATCGTCGATCGCGCAACGGGACACGATGTCTGGTCGGGTACGCTGGAGCAGCCCCGCGAGCCCGTCTCGAGCCTGTCCAGGCGGCTTGCGGGGAGTATCGCCGAGCTGATTCCGGCCAGTCCGTTACCGCCCACGGAGACGGCGCGCGTCGGGCAGGCCGGGGCAACCGGGGCGGTTGCGCACGCACACTTTTCGCCCGCGAACCCGTGAGCGTGGGACTGCGGCGTTTCCGCGGAAACGCGCGCCGGTGTTTCTCAGCTCACGTGTGCGTTACCGGCGACATGGAAGCGCAGCGGCTCCTCGGCCCACTCGCCCGCGTAGCTCACGCCGATCCGCGGCCCGGCGATGATGCACGCCCGCCGCACGGGCACGCCACGCTCAAGGAACAACACGTGCCCCGCGACGAGATCCGCACGGTCCAGCGCGCGGTCCAGGGCGAGCGCCTGTGCGAGTTTCGCCGGCCCCGAGCACAGGTCCGTGTCCCGCAGCCGCTCGGCCGGTACTTTGCCGGCGCGATGCACGCGCATGCGCTCCAATCCCTCCAGCGGCTCCAGCGCGCGGATGAGCACGGCCTCGGGCCGGCCGACATGCTGCGCGACGACGTTCATGCAGTGATGCAGGCCGTAGACGAAATAGATATAGGCGTGGCCGGCCGGGCCCCACATGGCCGCGTTGCGCGGCGTGCGCCGCCCGCCGTAACTGTGCGCTGCGCGGTCGCGCACGCCGAGATAGGCCTCGGTCTCCACGATGCGGCCGGCGAGGCGGGTGCCGTCATCGAGCACGCGCACCAGGCGTCGGCCGAGCAGGGCCCGGGCGAGGGTCGCGGCATCGCGCGAATAGAAACGGCGGGACAGTCGGGTCACGGCGCTATGCTAGCAACGCGCCGGGTGCTTGAGTTTTCCGGCGTACGCGGCTATGTAGACGGCTGGACCAGCCATGCGTACCGGAGCGGGAGCGAACCATGGGCACCATCGAGAAGGCGGTGGCGACTCAGCTCGCCAACATCGAGAAGCGTACCGGCAAGTCGCTCGCGGAACTCGGCGCCGTCGTGGCCGCCAGCGGGCTGGTGAAGCACGGTGAACTCGTCGCCATGCTGAAACGCGATCTCGGCATGGGACACGGCGACGCCAATACGCTGGTCCACACCCTGCGCAAGCAGGCGGAGGGCGGCGCCGTGCCCGCCGAGGATGCGGTCGCAGCATTTTATACCGGCAAGAAAGAAGTCTTGCGGCCGATCCACGACCGCCTCATGGCGGCGATCCGCAAGTTCGGCCCGTTCGAGGAGGCGCCGAAGAAGACCTATGTGAGCCTGCGGCGAAAGAAGCAGTTCGCCACGATCGGGCCGGCCACTAACACGCAGGTGGAGGTCGGCCTGAACGTGAAGGGACTGGCCACGACGGCGCGGCTCGTGCAGCTGCCGCCGAAGGGCATGTGCGACTACAAGGTCCGACTGTCGGCGCCGGCCGAGGTCGACGCAGCCCTCGTGGGCTGGCTGCGCAAGGCGTACGACGCGGCCGGCTAGCCCGCGCGGAGCCGCGCGCGAAATTCAGCCATTCGCGGTCACGGGGTCGATGATGCGGTGAATTTCGGTGATCTTCGTCGCCGGGAACCCGCTCAGGCGCGCGTGTTCGTGGATGGCCTCCTCGTTCTCGGCGAGGTAGATGCAGAAGGTCTTGTTGTCGGCGACATAGGAATGCACCCACTGCACCTTGTTCGGCAGCTTCGCCAGGGCCGAGTTCGAGGTCGCGGCCGCACCTTTCAATTCCGTGCTGCCCAGCTTGCCGACGCCGTCGATGGCGCGCTCGATCACGTAGCGTTTCATGTCTGTTCTCCTCACGGTCTTTGTTGATTCACGCGGACATATCAGGTGGCGGGGATAGTGCCACACGCCGGTGGCGCGGGGGAGGGGCGCCGGGCGGCCCGGGCGGCCTAGCCGAGGTCACCGTATTTCGCCTGCAGCAAAACGATACCCGTCAGGGCCGCGGTCTCGGTCCGCAGGATGCGCGGCCCGAGGCGGATGCCGACATAGCCGGCGTCTTGCGCCGCCGCGCGCTCGCGCTCATCCAGCCCGCCTTCCGGGCCCACCAGCAGGCACATCGCCCCCGTCGGTGCCTGCAGCATTTCCGGCCCGCCCGGCGCCTCGGGATCGAGCAGCACCCCGGTCGCGCCGGCGTACGCCGCGAGGGCCGCGGCGACCGGCAGGGGCGGCAGGATGTCCGGCAGCAGGTTGCGCCCGCACTGCTCGCAGGCGCTGATGGCGATCGCGCGCCAGTGCTCGATGCGCGCGGGAATGCGCGCCGGATCGAGCTTCACGACCGAGCGCTCGGCCAGGATCGGGTGGATCGCCGCGACGCCCAGCTCGGTGGCCTTGCGTATCACCCAGTCCATGCGCTCGTGGCGGCACACGCCCTGCAGCAGGACCAGTTCCAGCGGCGATTCGCGCCCGACGTCGCGTTGCGCGCCGACCGCGAGCTCGACCGTGCGGCGCGTCGCCGCCTGCACCACGGCGGCGAACTCGGGGCCGCTGCCGTCGAACAGCACCACGGCCTCGCCCGCGCGCACGCGCAGCACCCTCCCGAGATGCGCCGCGGCCTCGCCCTCGAGCGTCAACCGCTGCCCGGTGGCGAGCGGTGCGTGGACGAACACTCGTGGCGTGCGCGACATCAGTCGTCCCGCGTCGCCAGCTCGATGCCGTCGATCGCCGTGCGGGCGAGCAGCGCGATGTCCTCGTCATCGACGACATAGGGCGGCATGAAATAGACGACGTGACCAAGCGGCCTGAGCAAAACACCGCTGGCGAGGCCGTGCTGGTAGACCTTGAGGCCGCGTCGTTCCTGCCAGGGGTAGGGCGTGCGCGTCGCCTTGTCGCGCACCATCTCGATGGCCAGGATCATGCCTGCCTGGCGGATCTCGGCGACATGTGGGTGGTCCTCGAGCTCGGCGACCGCCGCGCGCATCGCGGCGGCGCGCCGCCGGTTGTCACCGAGCACGTCGCCGGCGGCGAACAGGTCGAGCGTCGCGAGGGCGGCTGCGCAGGCCAGCGGGTTGCCGGTGTAGCTGTGGGAATGCAGGAAGGCGCGCAGCGTCGCGTAGTCGTCGTAGAACGCCTCGTAGACTTCGTTCGAGGTGAGGACGACGGACAGCGGCATGAAGCCGCCGGTAAGCCCCTTCGACAGGCACATGAAGTCCGGCGCGATCCCCGCCTGCTCGCAGGCGAACATCGTCCCGGTGCGGCCGAATCCCACGGCGATCTCGTCGGCGATGAGATGCACGCGGTGGCGGTCGCAGATGGCGCGCAGCGCCGTGAGGTATGCCGGATCGTGCATGCGCATGTTCCCGGCACATTGCACCAGCGGCTCGATGATGACGGCGCAGACCTCGCCCGGATGCTGTTCGAGCAGCGTCTCGAGCTCGGCGGCGCGCCGGCGCGCATAGTCCGCCGGACTCTCGCCCGCCTCGCGCAGGTAAGCGTCGGGCGTGGGCGCGAACAGGCAGTCCATCAGCAGGGGGCGGTAGGTGTCCTTGTAGAGCGCCACGTCGCCGACCGCGAGCGCGCCGAGCGTCTCGCCGTGGTAGCTGTTCTCGAGCGCCACGAAACGGCGCCGCTGCGTTTCGCCCCGGTTCAGCCAGTAATGAAAGCTCATCTTCAGCGCCACCTCGACGGCCGAGGAGCCGTTGTCGGCATAGAAACAGCGCTCGAGCCCTTCCGGGGTCACGCTCACCAGGCGCTCGGACAACTCGACCACCGGCTCATGCGTGAATCCCGCCAGCATGACGTGCTCGAGGGTCTCGAGCTGCCGGCGTACGGCGTTGCCGATCACGGGATTGGCGTGGCCGAACAGGTTCACCCACCAGGAGCTGATGGCGTCGAGGTAGTGCCGGCCGTTGAAGTCCTCGAGCCACGCCCCCGCGCCGCGCCGGATCGGCACCAGGGGCAGCCACTCGTGGTCCTTCATCTGCGTGCAGGGGTGCCATACGCACTCGAGGTCGCGCGCCACCAGCTCGGCATTGGGGTTGCGCCGCGCGTCCATCAGGTCGCCCCGCAGAACTGCTGCACCAGGTGTTCCACCACGTCGACGGCGCGCGCCGCCTCGCTGAGCTCGATGGACTCGTTCGGCTGGTGCGCGACGGCGATCTCGCCCGGGCCGCATACCACGACTTCCATGCCGAGCTGCTGGAACAGCGGTCCCTCGGTGCCGAAGTTGACCGCGCCGCAGGTCTGCCCGGCGGTGTGCTCGCAGGCCGCGGCCAGCTCGCGGTGCGCGCCGGGTGCGAGGGGTTCCACGCCCGCGAACAGCGGCACGAACTCGAGGCCGAAGTCGCTGCCCTCCAGCGCGCGGCCCACCGCGGCATGCAGTCCCGCGCGCGCGGTCGCGGTCGTCATGCCCGGCACGAGGCGCAGGTCGACGTCGAGCTCGCAGCGCGCGCAGATGCGATTCGGGTTGTCGCCGCCGCGGATGGCGCCGAGGTTCAGGGTCGGCCCCGGTACCGGAAAGCTCTGGTCAGGCAGCTCCGCTGCCAGCTGCGCGTGGAATTGCTGCAGCGCGCGGATCGCCGCCGCCATGCCGTCGATGGCGTTCAGCCCGGCCGCCGGGTCGCTCGCGTGGCCGCCGCGCCCGGTGATACGGATGCGCTCCATCAGCACGCCCTTGTGCCGGTCGACGGGCCTGAGGCCGGTCGGCTCGCCGACGAGCACGCGCGCGCCGAGCGGTGCGCCGTCGGCCAGCAGTGCCTTCGCGCCGGTCATGCCGCTTTCCTCGTCGGCGGTGCCGAGGATCACCAGCGGGCGCGCGAGATGCGCCAGGTCGATGCGTGCCACGGCATGCGCCACCACCGCGAGAAAGGATTTCATGTCGGCGCTGCCGAGCCCGTAGAGCCGCCCGCCGCGCACCTCGCCGCCGAAGGGGTCGCTCTGCCACAGTGCCGCATCGTGCGGCACCGTGTCAGTGTGCCCCGCGAGCACCAGGCCGTCGTCGCCCGCACCGTGCCGCGCGATGAGGTTGAACTTGTCCCGCAGGCCGGGCACGGGCCGGATCTCGACCGCGAAGCCGAGCGGCTCGAGCCAGTCGGCGAGCAGTGCGCATACCGCGCCGTTGCCCTGGTCGAGCTCGGGCTGCAGGCTGCTCACCGAGGGTGTCGCGACGAGCTGGCGGATCATCTGCTCGAGCGGGGGAAGGGAGGTCGCCATGCGCCGCATGATCCCGGCGCGCGGCGGCGGGTGCAAGCGGCCCCCGGGCAAGGCAGACTGGCGCCCATGACGACCACGCGGCGCAGGCCTCGCTTTCACGTCGACCCGGCCAGCGGGCTGATGGCCGCCGCCCGCCAGGTGCCGTCGCCCAACCAGGACGCCAGGCCGCAGGGCTTCGAGGCCGAGCTGATCGTCATCCACAGCATCAGCCTGCCGCCCGGCGAGTTCGGCGGCCCCTGGATCGACCGGCTGTTCACCAACCGCCTCGATCCGGCGCGGCACCCGTACTTCGCCGAGATCGAGGGCCTGCGGGTCTCGGCCCACCTGCTGATCCGCCGCGACGGGGCGCTGGTGCAGTACGTGCCCTTCCATCGCCGCGCCTGGCATGCCGGCGAGTCGTGCTGGCGGGGGCGGCACTGCTGCAACGATTTTTCCATCGGCATCGAGCTCGAGGGCACCGACGACGGGGCTTTCACGACGGCGCAGTATCGGCGCCTCGCGGTGGCCATCCGCGCCTTGTGCCGCGCCTACCCGGCGCTGTCGCCGCGCCAACTCGCCGGCCACAGCGAGATCGCACCCGGCAGGAAGCGCGACCCGGGCCCGGGCTTCGATCGCCCGCGACTCGACCGCTGGCTCGGCGCGCACGGCTATAATCCTCCAGGCAAGGTACAGGCATGAACCTCATCGCGCTGATCATCGGGCTGGTGCTGGAACGGCTGCTGACGCAGTTGCTGCACTTGCGCGAGCTGGACTGGCTCGACGACTGGTTCGAGCGCGGCGCGCGCTGGATCCGCTCGGCGCCGGGAATCACGGGCACCGCGGTCGCCCTCGTCGTCCTGTTGCTGCCGGTCGTGCCGGTGGCCTGGATCGCGTGGTCCTTCCGCGACGCGCTGGCCGGACTTGCCTACATCGCGTTCGCCGCCGTCGTGCTGTTCTTCAGCCTGGGGCCGCAGGATCTGCTGGCCCAGCTGCGCGAATGGATCGAAGCGCGCGAGCGCGGCGACGAAGAAGCGGCCGAGGAAATTGCGCGCTCCATTCGCGAGGCCGACGGCGAGGTACTGGCGGCGCCGACGCCACGCGCGCTGGAGGCGGCCATCTTCGTGCAGGCGAATCACCGCATCTTCGGCGTCGTGTTCTGGTTCATGCTGCTCGGGCCCGCCGGCGCGTGGGCCTACCGCGTCGGCGACCTGTTTCGCCGCCACATGCGCGCGACCGGCACCGGTGGTGAGGCGACCCATCAGGTCGAGACGCTGTTTGGCCTCGTGGCCTGGATTCCCGCCCGCCTGCTGGCGTTGTCCTACGCGGTGGCGGGCAGCTTCGACGACGCCTTCGAGGACTGGCGCGCCTATTACCAGCGCACCTCGGCCGGCTTCTTCCGCGTCAGCGAGAACATCCTCGCGGCGGCGGGCGTCGGCGCGATCCGGCGCCGGTGTCCCGAAGGCGACAAGCTGGTGGCGGTACGCGCCGTGCGCCAGCTGTTGCGCCGGGCGCTGGTCATCTGGATCACCGTCATCGCCGCGCTGACGCTGGTCGGCTGGGCGACGTGAATCGCCTCGCCATCGCGCTGGCGATGCTGTGCATCGCCGGCGGCGCCGCGGCCGCGCCGGCGCTGCGGATCGTCACCCTGGCACCCCACCTCGCGGAACTGGTGTACGCGGCCGGCGCGGGCGAGCGCCTCGTCGGCACGGTCGAATGGAGCGACTACCCGCCCGCGGCCGCGGCCGTGCCGCGCGTCGGCGACGCCTTCCGCCTCGACCTCGAGGCGCTGGCGGCGCTCGAGCCCGACCTTGTGCTCGGCTGGCGGGGCGGCAATCCGGATCACCTTTTGGAGCAGCTCGAGCAGCGCGGCTACCGCGTGGTTGCCCTCGCGCCGCGCCAACTCGACGACATCGCCGTGCAGCTCGTCGAGATCGGCCGCCTTGCCGGCACGTCCGCGACGGCCGAGGCGGCCGCGGCGGCGTACCGCGAGGGGCTCGAGGCGCTGAGGCGCGCGCAGGCGGGCAAGCGCGAGCTCAGCGTATTCTGGCAGGTCTCGTGGCGGCCGCTGTACACGGTCGGCGGCGGCCAGATGATCAGCGAGGTGATCGCCCTGTGCGGGGGGAGGAATATCTTCCGGGAGCTCGGCGAGCTGGCCCCGGCGGTGGGCATCGAGGCCGTCATCGCGCGCGACCCCGACGTGATCCTGACCGCCGACGTGGAACGCGCCGAGCTCGCCGAGTGGCACCGCTGGCCCGCCGTTCCTGCCGTCGCGCGGGGCCACCTCTACGCCGTGGACGGCGACCTGGTCGTGCGCGCCGCGCCGCGCATCCTCGAGGGTGCGCGCCAGGTGTGCGAGGCCCTCGACCGCGCCCGCTGATGCGGATGGGGCGGATGGGGCGGATGGGGACACTCCTGAAACCGCGGTTTCAGGAGTGTCCCCATCCGCCGGTCATTCCCTGTTGAGGCCTTTCTGCCAGAGCACTTCCGTGCCGTGCTCGTGGCGGGCGATGACGCGCGCCAGGACGAACAGCAGGTCGGAGAGGCGGTTCAGGTAGCGCAGCGCCTCGGGATTCACGGTGTCCTGCCGGCCGGCGAGGGTCCAGACGCGCCGCTCGGCGCGCCGCGTCACCGCGCGCGCCACGTGGCAGGCGGCCGTCGCAGGGCCGCCGCCGGGGAGGATGAAGTCCTTCAGCATCGGCAGCGGCGCGTTGAAGCCGTCCAGTTCGCGCTCGAGGCGGGCTACGTAGCCCGCGGTGATCGCCGTATGGCCGGGAATGCACAGCTCGCCGCCGAGATCGAACAGGTCGTGCTGGATGCGCACCAGGCAGGCAACGATGTCTTCCGGAAGGCCCGGCACCGCCAGCACCACGCCCACCGCGCTATTCGCCTCGTCCACCGTGCCGAAGGCCTCGACGCGCACATCGTCCTTGGCGACGCGCGTGCCGTCGCCGAGCCCGGTCGTGCCGTCGTCGCCCGTGCGGGTATAGATGCGGCTGAGCCGGTGTCCCATGTGCTGCTCCCGGGTGGTCAGTAACCGTAGGCCAGGCTGGCATACACGCCGCGCCCGGCGACGTTGTAGCCTTCCACGAGTTCGTAGTCCTGGTCCAGCAGGTTGTCGAGTCGCGCGCCGAGTGTCCAGCGCTCCGTGAGGGCGAAGCTCGCGGTGAAGCCGGCCAGCACGTAGCCGGCGAGCCGCACGCCGCCGACGTCGCGGCGCGGGCCGGTGGCCAGCGCCTGCAGCCCGAACTCGTGCGGACCTACCTGGCGCGACATGTTGAGCGTGGCGCTGCGTTTCGCGCGCCGCAGCAGCTGCTCGCCGGTGTCACGGTCCTCCGGGCGTTGCGTCAGCAGGGTGGTGGTCACCCGCCAGTCGCCGTAACGGGCGCGCCAGCTCAGCTCGGCGCCCTTGATGCGCGCGTCGCCGACGTTCTCGTTGCGGCCCGGCAACGGGCCCATGAAGCCGTCCGGGTCGAGGTACTGGATCAGGTCGGTGATCTCGGTATGGAACAGGGCCAGCTCGAGTTCGTGGGCGGGGTTCGGCCGGTGCCGGATGCCGACATCCACACTGCGGGAAATCTCGGGATCGAGCTCCGGGTTGCCGCCGAAGGCATACAGGTCGCTGGTGCTCGGCGCGCGGAAGCCGCGCCCGAGGCCCGCGACCAGCGCCCAGCGGGCGCCGAGCGGCGTGCCCCACTCGAGGTTCCAGGTGTCAACGCCGCCGAACACCTCGTGGTCGGTGTGTCGCCCGGCGGCGGCGAGGCGGTGACGCCCGAGCTCGAAGCCCGCCTGCAGGTAGACGGCCTCTTCGTCCCGGTCCGCATGGCCGCGCCCCGGACTCGACTCGAGCACGCTGCCGAAGCTCTGCCCGGCAGTGCGCTCGCGCGCCAGTGCTACGCCCGCGGTGAGTTCGAGCCCGGTAACGAGATCGAGGTCGTTCTGCCAGTCGAGCAGGTCGCGTTCCGTCTTGACGAAGTCGTCCGGGTCGAAGGCCAGCTCGCCCTGCTCGATGCGATCGAGAAATCTCGACAGGCTCAGCGTCGAGCGCCAGCGCGGCCCGCTCCAGACCAGCTGCGCGCGGCTCAGGCGATTGGTGAAGTCCTGGTCCTGCGGTGCGCGAAAAAAGTCGGCGTATTCGACATTGCCGGCGGCCTGCCAGTGACTGAACTCGAGTTCGAACGCACCGCGCGTGGCGCGCAGCCAGGCGTTGACCGCGTCGTTCTCGAAGCCGCTGTCCTCGTCGCTGTCACGAAACGTGGGGAAGCCGTCGCTGCGCAGCGTGGTCGCGGCAAGGCCTGCGCCGAGGCCGGCGCCCTGCCACGACAGGTTCGCCCCCGCGCCGCGCGTGCCGTAGCGTCCGGCCTGCACGCGCGCGCCGAACTCGCGGCCTTGGCCGCCGCGGCGCGTGATGATGTTGATCACCCCGCCGATCGCCTCCGAGCCGTACAGCGAGGAGCGCGGGCCCTTGACGATCTCGATGCGTTCCACGAGTTCAGGCGTGATGTTCTGCAGGGCCGCGCCGCCGGCCGTGCCGGGATTGACCTTGACGCCGTCGATCAGCACCAGCGTGTGGTTGCCGTTGGCGCCGCGGATAAACGCGGAGGTCACCTGGCCGGGGCCACCGTTGCGGGCGATCTCGAGCCCGGCGTGGTAGCGCAGCAGTTCGGCGACATCGAGCGCGCCGCTGCGCTCGATCTGGGCGCGGTCGATCACGATCACCGGCGGCAGCGCCTGCGCGACGCTCATCTCGCGGCGCGTGGCCGTGACGAGCACGTCGTCGAGTTGCAGCGGATCGGCCGCGGATGGCTGGGCGAACAACAGGGCCGAAGCGGCGGTGGCCGGCCAGGCAGGGCGTAATTTCATCGGCATTCCCCTGGCGCAGGCACTCCCGCATGCGCCATGACACGGATCAAGCCGGGGTCGGGGGAAAGGACGGCCGCAAGGCCGGTGCGTGCTCCCGCCGAGCACCCGGAACCTTGCCAGGCCGGTCTCCGGGCTCGCGAGCGGGATGGTGTCCCTGCGGCATCGCCTTCCCGCGCCTCTTCGGCGCAGTGGCTCCCGTCCGGGCGGACGGGGGATGACGCTTGTCTCGCTTACCGTTGCGGGGGCAGCGCCGGACTATCGCGGGGTCGTCCCGACGAATCACCGGCTTCCCGGGGAGCGCCTCGCGGCACTCCCAGCCCGACGCCTGCGCGGCGGGCTCACCTGACGGCCCGCATATTGTCTCCGGCCCGCCGGGGTGTCAAATTGCGTGCCTATGGAACGAAGCAAGTACCTGCGCGTGGCGCTCGAAGCTGCGAATTCTGCCGCTGAAGTGATTCGCCATTACTACCGCGACGGCGTCGAGGTCAGCCTGAAGGCCGACGCGACCCCGGTCACGCGCGCCGACGTGGAGGCCGAGGAAGTCATCCGCCGCACCATTGCTGCGGCGTTCCCGGACCATGGCTTCCACGGCGAGGAAACCGGCAGCCGCGGCCTCGATGGGGAGTTCGTCTGGCTGGTCGACCCGATCGACGGCACGCGCAGCTTCGTGCGTGGCTATCCGTTCTTCTCCACGCAGATCGCCCTCATGCAGCACGGCCGGGTCATCCTGGGCGTCTCGAGCGCACCGGCCTGGAACGAGATCGCCTGGGCCGAGCGCGGCCAGGGCGCCTACCTCGACGGCCATCGCTGCCGCGTCAGCAATATCGCGCGGCTCGAGGACGCGGCGGTCTCCTCGGGCAACCTGCGCACCCTCGCGTCCGGTCCGCGCTGGGCGGACTGGGGCAAGGTAGTCGCCGGCGTGGCGCGCATCCGCGGCTACGGCGACTTTTACCACTATCACCTGCTCGCCGCCGGGCGCGTCGACGCGGTGGTGGAGTCGGACGTGAACATCCTCGACATCGCCGCCTTGTCGATCATCGTCGAGGAGGCCGGCGGGCGCTTCACGGACCTCGACGGCCGCCCGCTCGACCTCGACACCACCAGCGTCCTCGCCGGCAACCCGCGCATCTACGAGCAGGTCGCAGAGCTCATGGGCGTCGCTTCCTCCTGACCGCTGCTCCGCCGGGGACACTGCTCGGGGACACTGCTCCGCAGGAGCTGTGTCCCCTTCTTGAGTGAGGACCGCGGCACCGCGCCGTCATAGGCCCGCTGAGCTCGTGAAGTCTTATCTCCCTCAGCGGGCCTATGACGTCCCGATCCCGCGGAAGGCCCATCGACCAAAAGGGGACACTGCTTGAAAGCAGTGTCCCCCGCAGCCTCACCGCCGCTGCCTGGGCGAAACCGCCGCCACGTTGCTGCGGCCCCGCCCGATGGCGCCAACCCGATCGAAAGCGCAGCGGGATCGGAACGTCACATGCTCGCCGCGCGGCATAAGAATTCCAAGCGCGGGGAGCATGTGACGGTTCGGTCCCGCGGTCTCCTCGCGAATAAGGGGACACAGCTTGAAAGCAGTGTCCCCTAGCAGGCTACATGGGGAGGAAGTAGCCGCGGCCCTCGAACTCCACGCGCCGCACGTCCATCTGGTAGAGCCGCGAGATCGCGTCCTCGGTCAGCACGTCCGGCGCGGGCCCGAGCTCCCAGCTGCCGTCGCCGAACAGCAGGAGGCAACGCGCGCACCAGCCGGCCGCCAGATTCACGTCGTGCAGCGTCACGACCACGGCGCGCCCGGCGCCGGCCCGCGCCGCCAGCAGCCGCATCACGCCGAGCCGGTGCTGCGGGTCGAGGTGATTCGTCGGCTCGTCCACCAGCCACACGTCCGGGTTCTGCACCAGCAACGTCGCCACCGCGAGCCGGCGGCGCTCGCCGCCCGAGAGCGTGTCGAGCAGGCGCTCCTCGAGGCCGGCGAGGTCGACGTCCGTCAGCGCCTGGCGTGCGATGGCGAGATCGTCGCCGCCCTCCCACTGCCAGAACCCCAGGTGCGGGTGCCGCCCGATGAGCGCCTCCTCCATCACCGTGGCGGGAAACGGGTCCTCGGTGCCCTGCGGCAACAGCCCGAGCCGGCGCGCCAGGGCGCGCCGCGGCCACGCCGCGAGGGGCCGCCCGCCGACCAGCACCTCGCCGCCCGCCGGCTTGCGCAACCCTGCCAGTGTCTGCAGCGTCAGCGTCTTGCCGACGCCGTTCGGCCCGAGCACGGCGAGCGCCTCGCCCGACCGCAGCACGAGGTCGAGGTCATCGACGAGGCGGCGCCGTCCCGCGACGACGGAGAGGCCGCGCGCCTCCAGCAGCGGTGTGTCGGTGTCCGGCATGGCCTAGGGCTCCTGCTCCCAGCGGCGGGACTCGCCGTGGGCCGGCGTCCAGAAAGCCCGCTGGCGGTCCGGCCTGTCAAGCAGCAGCGCCTCGAGGGTCTGCAGCGCCTGCCACTGGCCGTCGTCCGCCAGCGGGAAGCAGGCATGGTGCATGGCCATGGCGAGGCCCGCGCCGAGCACGTCGGCGGCGAGGACGGCTTCGGCCGGATCGATGTGCTGCGCGGCCATGAACCAGCGCGGCAGGTAGGCGCCGATCGGCAGCACCGCCAGGTCCGGCGGGCCGAGGCGCGCGCGGATCGCGGCGAAGTGCTCGCCGTAGCCCGTGTCGCCGGCGAAATACACCTTGTGCGCGCCCTCGACCACCCAGCCCGACCACAGCGCGCGGTTGGTGTCGCGCAGCCCGCGCCGCGACCAGTGGCGGGCCGGCACCGCGTGAATGCGCAGCCCGGGAAGGGCGTCGCTGGACTCCCACCAGTCGAATTCCCGGCAACGCCCGGGCGGGACGTCCTCCAGGTAAACGCAGTTGGCCAGCGGCACGAGGAACAGCGGATCGTCGCGCGCGGCGAGTCGCCCCACTGTCGGCAGGTCCATGTGGTCGAAGTGGTTGTGGCTGAGCAGCACCGCGTCGATGCGTGGCAGGTCGTCGAAGGCCATGCCCGGCGCCAGGTGGCGCCGTGGCCCGAAGCGCTGCCACGGGCTGGCACGCTCCGACCAGATGGGATCGGTCAGCAGGTTGAGGCCGCGCGTCTGGATGAGGATCGTGGCGTGGTTGATGAAGGTGACCTGCAGGGAGTCGCCGTCCACCCGCGGCGGCGGCGGCGGGCGCGCCGGCGGCGCCAGGTCGGCGACCCACTCGCCCTCGGGCGCGCGCGTGAAGCGCCAGCGCAGGAAGGTCCACAGGTCCTTGTTGACCGGCGGATCGTGGAAGAAGCGCTGGCCGTCGAAGTGCGCGCCCGGCGGTCCCTCGTGATGCGGCACCGGGCCTGCACAGCTGGCGGCCGCGACGAATACCAGCCCGGCGAGGAGGCCCGCAAGGATGCCGGGTCGCAGCAGTTTCCTCAGCAAGTTCATGCGCTTGCCGCCATCCACGGAGCGTCGCCTGGGTGCCGCGCCTGTTTTGCGATGTCCGGCATGGCATCGATGCACTGCAACAGGTTACATTTCATAGCTAGACCCGAAAGGAGGCACCGTCTAATGGCCGCAGAGCCCACCGACATCGCTGAACAGCAACAGATGGCCCGGATGCGGCGGCTGTTCGACACCCAGCGCGCCGCGTTCATGGCCGCACCCATGCCGCAACTCGCGGCCCGGCGTGCCGACCTGAAGCGCCTCAAGGAGGTGCTGATCGCCAATCGCGAGCGCTTCGTCGCGGCGCTGTCGGCGGACTTCGGCGGTCGCGCCGGCCCGGAGACGATGGCCGAAATCCTCACCGTCGTCCACCACATCAACTACTGCCGCAGGCGCCTGAAGCGCTGGATGAAGCCGCAGCGTCGCAGCACCAGCCTGCTGATGGTGACCACCAAGGCGATGGTCTACTACCAGCCGCTCGGTGTCGTCGGCATCATCGTGCCGTGGAACTACTCGATCGCGCTCTCCGCGGGCCCGCTGGTGTTCGCGCTCGCGGCCGGCAACCGCGCGATGATCAAGATGTCGGAGACCACGCCGCGCACCGCCGAGCTGATGCGCCACGTGCTGTCCGAGGCCTTCGAGGAGCGCCAGGTGGCGGTCGTGTTCGGCGAGGCCGAGACTGCGCGCGAGTTCACGCGCCTGCCCTTCGATCACCTGCTGTTCACCGGCGGCTCGGACATCGGCCGGCTCGTCATGCGCGAGGCGGCGGCCAACCTCACGCCCGTGACGCTCGAGCTGGGCGGCAAGTCGCCGACCCTGATCTCCGAGGACGTGCCGATGGACATGGCGGCCGAGCGGATCTGCTTCGGCAAGGCGCTCAACGCGGGCCAGACCTGCGTGGCGCCGGACTTCGTGCTGTGCCCGGCGGCGCGCATCGACGAGTTCATCGATGCCTTCGGCACGGCGCTGGGGAGGATGTATCCGGGCCTGGTCCGCAACAGCGATTACAGCGCGGTCGTCAACGAGCGGCACTACCGGCGGGTCAAGGGCTATCTCGACGACGCCCGCGAGAAGGGTGCCGAGGTGATCGAACTGAACCCGGGCGGACTGTCGCCGGAGCCCGGCAGCCGCAAGCTGCCGCTCTACCTGGTGAAAAACCCGACGCCGCAGATGCGCGTCATGCAGGAAGAGGTGTTCGGCCCGGTGTTGCCGATCGTGCCCTACAACCACCTGCAGGAGGCCATCGATTACATCAACGCGCGGCCGCGGCCGCTGGCCCTGAACCTGTTCGACTTCGACAAGGAACGGCGTGCGCGCGTCCTGGCCGAGACGCACGCCGGCGGGGTCTGCATCAACGACGCCGTCAGCCAGTTCATCGCCGAGGACCTGCCGTTCGGCGGCATCGGCGAGTCGGGCATGGGCCACTACCATGGCTACGAGGGTTTCCTGACGTTCTCCCACCAGAAGGCGGTATTCGAGCGCCCGCGGTTCAATACGGGCAAACTGCTCTATGCTCCGCACGGTGGCTGGCTGCAGCGCCTGCTCTACCGGCTTTACCTGCGCTGAGGCCGGCAGCGCGGCGTGGATCAGCGTGAGGCGGAAAACCGGCGGCTCAGGGAAATGCTCACTGCCGCGCAGGATGAGGCGCGTGCCAACGAGCAGATCTATCGCCGCTCACACCAGCGCCACCTGAGCCTGCTGCAGGCCGCGTCGCTCGGCGAGCTGTTCGACGCGATCGTGCACGGCTTGCGCGATGCCTATGATCTGGATGCGATCTCGCTCGTGATCCGCGACGTCCAGCACGAGATACGGCAGCTGCTCGCGGCCGAGAATCCGCACGCCGGGCCACCGCCGGAAGTGATGTTCCCGGAGGCGCTGGAGGGCTTTGCGCCCCAGTACAACAGCCTGTGGCAGCCCTGGCTGGGTCCGTTCGTCGGCTCGGACCACCTGTTGATCTTTCCCGGGCGCACCGACCTGGGCAGTTGCGCGCTGCTGCCCCTGCGGCGGCACGGCGAGCTGATCGGCTGCCTGAATTTCGGCAGCCGCGACCCGAAGCGTTTCACGCGCCACCATGCCGTCGATTTTCTCAGCCACCTGGCGGATATCGCGGCGGTCTGCCTGGAGAACGCGGTCAACCGCAATCGCCTCGTGCGCAGCGGCATCACGGATGTCCTGACCGGGCTCTACAACCGTCGCTACCTGCAGCATCGCCTCGCCGACGAGCTGGCGCGCGCGCAACGGTCCGGGCGGACCCTGGCCTGCATAATCTTCGACGTGGATCATTTCAAGCCGATCAACGACCGCTGGGGACATCCGGCCGGCGACCGCGTCCTCGCGCAGATCGCGCACACGATTCGCGAGGAATGCCGCGCAAGCGACATCGCGATTCGTTACGGCGGCGAGGAATTCGCCGTGCTGTTGCCCGGCACCGAGATGGCCGAAGCCCTGCAGGTCGCGGAGCGCACCCGCCGGGCGGTCGCGGCGGGCGAGTTCGCGTTGCCGACCGCCGAGAAGCTCCGCCTTACGATCTCGGCCGGGATCAGCTGCACGCGCCCGGCGCCGGCGGGCAACGACCTGAAGAGCCTCGGGGACCGGCTCATCGCCGAGGCCGACGTGCAGCTCTACCGCGCCAAGTCCGAGGGGCGCAACCGCGTCTGCGGGGCGCCCACGTGAGGGCCCGGCCATGTGGCTGACGGTCGAGGGCATCGAGCAGGCCTACGGCGATAACAAGGTCCTGTCGGACCTGTCGTTCCGGGTCCCGGCCGGGGCGATCGGCTGCCTGCTCGGGCCGAGCGGCTGCGGCAAGACGACGGCCCTCAGGTGCATCGCGGGCTTCGAAAGCGTGCGCGCGGGACGCATCCTCGTGAACGGGGAGATCCTGAGCCGACCCGGTTTCACGGTGCCGCCGGAAAAACGCGGCCTGGGGATGGTGTTCCAGCAGTACGCCCTGTTCCCGCACCTCGACGTCGCCGCCAACGTGGGGTTCGGCCTGAAGGGGTTGCGCGGTGCGGAGAAAGCGCGACGCGTCGCCGAGGTGCTCGAAGTCGTCGGGCTCGGCGGACGGGATCACCTGTATCCCGACGAGCTCTCCGGTGGCCAGCAGCAGCGCGTCGCCCTCGCGCGCGCCCTCGCGCCGCGCCCCGGGATGCTGCTCATGGACGAGCCGTTCTCGAGCCTGGACACGGGGATGCGCGTGCGGCTCGGCGCGGAAATCCGCGACATCCTCAAGCAGCAGGGCATCACCGCGCTGCTGGTGACACACGACCAGGGCGAGGCGTTCGCGGTCGCCGACGAGATCGGCGTGATGCGCGAGGGCCGGCTCGAGCAATGGGATTCGGCCTACAACCTCTATCACCGGCCCGCCAACCGCTTCGTCGCCGAATTCGTCGGCGAGGGTTGTTTCGTCCCCGGCCAGCCCAACGATGACGGCACGGTGCAGATCGAGCTCGGCCGCCTGACCCCGACCGAACCGCTCGAGCTCGATAAGGCCGCGAGCGTCGAAGTGCTGCTCAGGCCTGACGATATCGTGCACGACGACGACAGCGCGCTGACGGCGACCGTGCTGCGTAAGGCATTCCGCGGCGCCGCGATCCTCTATACGCTCGGCCTGCCGAGCGGTCGGCGGGTCCTGGCGCTGGTGCCGAGCCACCACAACCACCGTATCGGCGAGCGCATCGGCATCCGCCTCGAGGCCGACCACGTGGTGGTGTTCAGGTAACGCTGCGCTGGCGGCGCATGAGGACGAGGAACAGCGGTACGCCGATCGCCGCAGTCAGCGCACCCACCGGTAGCTGGCGCGGTGCGGCGATGGTGCGCGCCGCGGTGTCGGCGAGCACCAGCAGCGTGCCGCCGCCGAGCACGGCCGCGGGCACGAGCAGGCGATGATCGGGGCCGACAATGCGGCGCACGAGGTGCGGCACCACCAGGCCCACGAAGCCGATGCTGCCGGCGGTCGAGACCGAGATCGCGGTCAGCAGCGAGCCGGCGACATAGATGCCGATCCTGAGCGGGCGCACGGCCACGCCGAGCGTCTCCGCGCGCGCCTCGCCGCGCGCCAGCACGTTGAGGTGCCGGCCCGTCAGCACGCCGCCCGCCATCGCGACGGCCAGCAGACCGAGGAGCGGCCCCGGCCGGCGCGCAAACGACAGGTCGCCCATCAGCCAGAACAGCATGCCGCGCAGGCTGGAATCCGGCCCGAGCGCCAGGATCAGGCTGACGGCGGCGCCGAATCCGGCGGCCACCACCACGCCCGTGAGCAGCAGCCGCAGCGGCGTCCAGGCCCCGGTGCCGTGCGCCAGGGCGAACACCAGCAGCGTCGCGGTGAGCGCGCCGGCGAACGCGCCGCCGTGCACCCACACGCCGCCGAGCCCGGCCGCCAGCACGAGCAGCGCAAACGTCGCCGCGCCGCCCGAGACGCCGAGCACGTAAGGATCGGCGAGCGGGTTACGCAGCAGGATCTGCATCAGCACCCCGGCCAGCGCGAGCAGCCCGCCGATGGCGAACGCGCTGAGCGCGCGCGGCAGGCGCAACTCGCGCACCAGGGTCGTCGGCAGGCCGGCATCGGCCGCGGTCAGCCCGTGCCACAGCTCGCCGGGCGACAACGCCACGCTGCCGGCGGCCAGCGCCAGCAGCAGGGCCCCGCCCGCCAGGCCGAGCAGCATGCCGAGCGCTGCGACGGCGCGGCCGGACAGCCAGGCGGGGCGCACGAGCGCGGGGGTGAGCGTGGAGGCGGCGGGACGAGTCGTCACGGGGGCGGCCTGGTTCGAAGCGGGTCTCGGGATCGCGGAAAAGGCTAGCACGGCCTGCGCCCGCCGTCGCGCGGGGCGCTTGGTTTCCTGCTCCCCGTGTGGAAGAATCCGCGGCAACACAAGCATTACGGCAGTCGATGAAGGATTGCATAGACGAGGACGGCTTCCGGGCCAACGTCGGCATCATCCTCACGAATGAGACGGGCAGCGTCTTCTGGGCCGGCAGGGCCGGCCGCCCGGGTTGGCAATTTCCGCAGGGCGGTATCCTGCCGGGCGAGAGTCCACGAGAAGCGATGTTCCGTGAACTCGAGGAGGAGATCGGGCTGACGCGCGATGATGTCTGCGTGCTCGGCGCAACACGCGGCTGGTTGAGATACCGGCTGCCGCAGCGCTATATCCGCCGTCACAGCAAGCCGGTCTGCATCGGCCAGAAACAGCGCTGGTACCTGCTGCGGCTGGTGTCGAACGACGAGCGCGTACGCTTCGATTGTTGCGATCATCCCGAGTTCGACCGCTGGTGCTGGGTCAACTGGTGGCAGCCGGTCAACGACGTGATCTACTTCAAGCGACGCGTGTACCTGCGCGCGTTGCGGGAATTCGGCCGGCTCGCCTTCCCGGACGGGCCGCCACCGCGTCCAGGGCCGGAAACCGGAGAGCGGGCCGGCTGAGGTCCCGCGAGCCCGGTCACTGGAGGTTTCTTGGACGAACAACGCCTCGTCGTCAGGCTGCATGACCCGCGCCGCTTCCGCCTGATCGTGCTGGCGGGCATCGCCCTGGCCCTGTTGCTGTGCTTCGGCTTGTTCGAGCTCGGGCTGCGCGCCGGCGGCCATTCGAGCTTCCGCTCGGACGACCGGCGCCAGGCGCTCCGCGCGGAAGCGGTGCGGCTCCGCGGCGAGAACCAGCAGCTGAAGGAGGAGCTCGCCAGGCTGCAGACGAGCCTCGAGGTCGACCGCGAGGCGCAGGCGCGCATCACGGAGACGCTCGCGCAGAGCGAGGCGCGCATCGCCGAACTGAACGAGGAACTGGCCTTTTATCGCCGTATCGTCTCGCCCCCGGACGGCCAGACGGGCCTGCGGGTGCAGGCGTTCGAGGCGCTGGGCAACGACCTTGCAGGCGGTTACCGGCTCAAGCTGCTGCTGGTGCAGTCGCCGCAGCGCTCGGGCCGGGCCCAGGGACTGGTCGACCTGACGCTGAGCGGTACACTGGGCGGCGAGGACGAGAGCCTCACGCTGCAGGAACTCGCCGCGGAGCCGCAGGCATTTGAATTCCTGTATTTTCAGGACGTGGACTTCGAGGTGATCCTGCCGGAGGGGTTCGAGCCGCAGGCGGCCGAGATCGAGCTGCGTCCCGAGGGGCGCAACGCCCGGCCGGTCGTAGCCAGTTTTCCATGGCAGCCGCGAGGCTGAGGCGGGCAAAGCAGATGTTTGGCAAGAAGCACAGTGATGGCGCGGCGATCGCGACGCTGATCGGCGCGGGCACGACGGTGACCGGGGACCTGGGGTTTCGCGGCGGATTGCACCTGGACGGCAGGATCATCGGCGATGTCAGCGGCGAGGCCGGCGTGCCGAGCACGCTGGCCATCGGCAAGGACGCCGTCATCGAGGGCTCCGTGGAAGTCGACAGCGTGGTCCTGAACGGCACGGTGCGCGGCGACGTCACGGTGCGTGAGCGGGTCGAGCTCGGCCCCATGGCCCAGGTCGACGGCAATGTGACCTACCAGGTGCTGGAAATGGCGGCCGGCGCGCGCGTCAACGGCCGGCTCATCCACCGCCGCGAGGGCGCGCAGGCAAGCCCGGACGCGGCTGCGGAGGACACGGCGGGGCCGGACCGGGACGAGACCCCCGGGCTGCGCTAGAATAGAGGCCCATCCTCGCCTGTGACGATTGAACCCATGGCAACCCAGATGACCGACTTCAACGATCCCGGCCAGCCCCTGGTGTTCACCGACGCGGCCGCGACCAAGGTCGCCGGGCTGATCCAGGAAGAGAGCAATCCCAACCTGAAGCTGCGTGTGTTCATCCAGGGCGGCGGCTGCTCGGGCTTCCAGTACGGCTTCACCTTCGACGAGAACGTGGACGAAGGCGACACGCGCATCGAGAAGTGCGGCGTGACGCTGCTCGTCGACCCGATGAGCATCCAGTACCTGCAGGGTTCGGAGATCGATTACCGCGAGGACCTGAACGGGGCGCAGTTCGTGATCCGCAATCCGAACGCCTCGACCACCTGCGGGTGCGGGTCGTCGTTCGGGGTCTGAGCGGCCCGCAGCGGATTCACTGAGGCCCGGCCCGGATGACGGCGGACAGCCAGCCGGATGTCATCGCGGCCGTCGATCTCGGCTCCAACAGCTTTCACATGGTGGTGGCTCGCCGCAGCAACGGCGAGATCACGATCCTCGATCGGATCCGCGAAATGGTGCGGCTCGGCGCCGGTTTCGACGAGCGCGGCCGGATTTCCGCCGCCGCCGCCGAGGCGGCGCTGGCTTGCCTGGGCCGCTTTCACGAGCGCCTCGCGGCCCTCGAGGCCGGCCAGGTCAGGGCCGTCGGCACCAACACCCTCAGACGGGCGCGGCGTCGCAATGCCTTCCTGTCGCGGGCCCGCGGGGCACTCGGCCATCCGATCGAGGTGATCTCCGGCGTCGAAGAGGCGCGCCTGGTGTACCTGGGCGCGGTGCACAGCCTGCCCTCGCAGGCGGGCCGGCGCCTCGTCGTCGATATCGGCGGCGGCAGCACCGAGCTGATCATCGGCGAAGGCTACGAGGCGCTGCGCCTCGAGAGCCTCTACATGGGTTGCGTCAGCGGCAGCGAGACGTTCTTTCCGGGCGGCGTGATCACGGAGCAGGGCTTCCGCGATGCACGCCTGCTGGCGCGCCGCGAGCTGCAGCCGGTGCGCGAGCCGTTTCTCCAGGAGGGCTGGCAACAGGCGGTCGGGACCTCCGGCACGATTCGCGCCACCGGTCGGCTGCTGCGCATGCTCGGCGTCACCGACGGCGAGATCACGCGCCCCGGGCTCGAGTTGTTGCACGACCGGCTGCTCGCGGCCGGCAGCGTCGAGCGCCATGACCTGCCGGGCCTGAGCCCGCAACGGGCGCCGGTGTACCCCGGCGGGCTCGCGGTGCTGACCGAGGTCTTCGAGGCGCTCGGCATCGAGGTCATGCAGCCGGCGGAAGGGGCGCTGCGCGAGGGCCTGTTGTGGGATCTCGTGGGTCGGCTCACGGACGAGGACGCCCGTGACCGCAGCGTGCGCGGCTTCCAGCACCGCTTCCACGTCGAAACGGCGCACGCGGAGCACGTCGAGGCCACCGCCCTGGCGTTGCTCGCCCAGCTGCGGGACACCTGGTCGCTGCATGATCCCGAGTGCGCGGACCTGCTCGGCTGGGCGGCGCGGTTGCACGAAGTCGGGCTGGATATCGCTCACGCGCAGCACCAACTGCATGCCGCCTACCTGTTGCGCAATGCCGATCTCGCCGGGTTCTCGTTCGATCAGCAGCGGCGCCTGGCGGTGCTGGTCGGCGCGCATCGCCGCAAGATCCGCACGGAGTTGCTCGAGGACATACACGAGCCGTGGGCGAAGCGCATTGGGTACCTGCTGGTGATCCTGCGGCTTGCCGTGCTGCTGCATCGCAGCCGGGGGCCGGGGCCGGCGCCCGCGCTGGAGATCAGCGCCTCGCGGCGCAAGCTGCGGCTCGGTTTTCCCCAGGGCTGGCTGGAGTCGCATCCACTGACGCGGGCGGACCTCGAGCAGGAGGCGCGTTACCTCGCCGCGCTCGACCTGAAGCTCTCCTTCAACTGACCGATTGTGCCAGCGCCGCGAGCCGCGTCTCCTGGGCCGAGACCGGCGCCGTGTCCCCGGCGGCCACGCGCTGCCAGCGACCATCGGCCTGCATTTGCCAGGCCTGCCGGTTGTCGCGCAGCTCCAGATCCAGGTCGGCGGCAAGGCGTCGCTTCAGCGCGGCGCGGCCGACCGGGAAACAAACCTCGACGCGATTGAAGAAGTTTCGCTCCATCCAGTCGGCACTCGACAGGTAGACCTCGGTGGCGCCGCCGTTGCCGAACAGGAACACGCGCGCGTGCTCGAGGAAGCGTCCCACGATGGAGCGCACCCGGACGCGCTCGGAGACGCCGGGCACGCCGGGCCGCAGGCAGCAGGTGCCGCGGACGACGAGATCGATTTCCACCCCGGCGCACGATGCGGCGTAGAGCGCCTCTATGACCTCGGGTTCCACGAGGGCATTCATCTTCGCGACGATGCGCCCGGGCCGCCCGGCCGCCGCATGTTCCGCCTCGCGGTGAATGAGCTCGAGAATGCGCTCGTGGAGTCCCAGCGGTGCGAGCGTCATGGCGGTCGTCGTGGGCCGCGCGCCCGGGCTGGTCAGCAGCATCAGGGCCTGGTGCACATCGCGCCCGAGGCGGACGTTGCTCGTCAGCAGGCCGTAGTCGGCATACAGGCGCGCGGTCTCGGGGTGGTAATTGCCGGTGCCGAGGTGCAGGTAGCGGCGCAGCCGTCCGTCCTCGCGCCGTACGATCAAGAGCAGCTTGGCGTGCGTCTTGTAGCCGACGACGCCGTAGACGACATGTGCGCCGGCCGCCTGCAGGCGGGCCGCGAGGGCGATGTTCTCCGCCTCGTCATAGCGGGCCATCAATTCCACCACCACGGTGACTTCCTTGCCGGCGCGCGCGGCATCGACGAGCGCGTCGACCACCGGCGAATCCGGGCCGGTGCGATAGAGCGTCTGCTTGACGGCCAGCACGGCGGGGTCGGCGGCCGCCTCGCGCAGCAATTCCACCACCGGCGCAAAGCCCTGGTAGGGATGATGCAGCAGCACGTCGCCGCGGCGCATCGCGGCGAGCATGCCGTCGTCGCGCGCGAGCTCGCGGGGCCGCCCGGCCACGAAGCGCGGGTACTTGAGGTCCGGGCGGTCGACCAGCTCGATGACCTGCGAGAGCCGGTTCAGGTTAACCGGCCCGTTGACCTCGTAGAGATCGTCGTCACCGAGTCCGAAACGATTCAGCAGGAACCTCAGCAACTGGGTCGGACAGCCGGCGGCGACCTCGAGGCGCACCTCGTCGCCGTAGCGTCGCGAGGCCAGTTCGCCCTCGACGGCGCGCAGCAGATCCTCGGCTTCCTCGTCGTCGACGAGCAGGTCGCTGTTGCGCGTGACGCGAAACTGGTGGCAGCCGAGCACTTCGAGGCCGGGGAACAACTCGCCCACGAAGGCGTGGATGATCGAGGACAGGAACACGAAGTCGTCCGGTCCGGTGGCGTCGGTGTGCGCCGGGATGCGGATGATCCGCGCCAGCGAGCGCGGTGCCTGCACGACGGCGAGCGGCGCATCCCGGCCGAAGGAATCGGTGCCGGAGAGCTCGACGACGAAGTTCAGCGACTTGTTGAGAATGCGCGGAAACGGGTGCGCCGGGTCAAGCCCGATGGGTGTCAGGACCGGCAGGACTTCGTCACGAAAGAAGTGGCGCGCCCAGCGGGCCTGCGCCCGGTTCCAGTCGCCGCGCGGCAGGAAGCGCACGCCGTGCGCGGCGAGCGCCGGGCCGAGCGACTCATTGAACACGCGGTACTGCTCCGCGACCATGTCGCGTGCCTCGCGCGCGATGGCGGCCAGCGTATCGGCCGGGCCCAGGCCGTCGCGCCGCAGGTACGAGGCGCCCCGCTCGATGCGGTCCTTGAGGCCGCCGACGCGGATCTCGAAGAACTTGTCCAGGCTGGTGCACGACAGGCACAGGAATCGCAGTCGCTCGAGCGGCGGGACCGCCGCGTCGCTCGCCAGCTCGAGGATGCGCCGGTTGAACGCCAGCGCCGCGAGCTCGCGGTTGAGATACAGTTCGGGGCGGCGCAGCCACTCTGCCTGCGGGGTGTTCACCGTGCCGGCCGTTCTTCGCCGGCGGAGTCTCCGGGCCAGGTCGCCCCCAGCACCGCGGCGCGTGCCGCGCCGGTCACCGACGGCACGTTGCCGGGCAGGCCGGCGACGGTTCGGGCCGCGAGCCACGCGAACGCTGCCGCTTCCACCTGGTCGGGATCGATGCCGTGCGCGGCGCTGCTCTCGACCGTGGTGTGCGGGAGGCGTGCCGCGAGGCGCGCCATCAGGTGGCGGTTGTGGACGCCGCCGCCGCACGCGATGAGGCGGTGTGGCGGTGCCGCCGCCAACGCGTCCGCCACGCCGGCCGCGGCGAATTCGCACAGCGTCGCCTGCACGACCTCGGGGGGCGGCTCACCTGCGCGCTTCACCACCCCGTCGAGCCACGCCGGGTCGAAATCCTCCGGCCCCGTGCTCTTCGGCGGCGGCAGGGCGAGGAACGGGTGGGCGAGCAGCGCCTCCAGCAGCGGCGCGGAAACCTCGCCCGTCGCCGCCCAGGCGCCATGCGCGTCGAATGGCGCCTGCAGGTGGCGGCGCGTCCAGGCGTCCATCAGGCCGTTGGCGGGCCCGGTGTCGAAGCCGGTCACCGGGCGGCCGGGCGCGAGCAGCGTGAGGTTCGCGACGCCGCCGAGATTCAGGACTGCGCGGTACTCGTCCGGGCCGGCGAACACGGCGGCGTGGAAGCCGGGGACCAGCGGCGCGCCCTGGCCGCCGAGGGCCATGTCGCGGCGCCGGAAGTCGGCCACCACCGGGATCCCGGTGCGCGCGGCGATGATGTTGGGATCGCCGATCTGCAGCGTGAACGGCCGCGGCGCGCGCGGCCGGTGCCGGAGCGTCTGGCCGTGGCTGCCGATGGCGCGGATGGCGGACGGCTGCAGCTCCCGGGCCGCCAGCAGCCCGAGCGCCGCGGCGGCGAACAGCTCGCCGACCAGTGCGTCGAGTTCGCCGAGCTCGTCGAGCGCATCGCTGTCCACCGCCTGGGCGCCGGGAATCGCGAGCCGCCGGAGCCGCGCGACCAGCGCCTCCGGCAACGGCTCCGCACGCGCGGCGAGAGTGCGAAATCCGGCCGGGGAGATATCCGCCAGCACGGCGTTGACGGCATCCATCGAGGTCCCGGAAATGAGGCCGAGGTAGCGGCCGGGCGGGATATCGGGGGGTCGGGCCAGGGCGCTGCCGTCAGTCGGCGGCAGCCAGCCGCACGGGGTCGAGGCCGTCGAGCTCCGCGATCAGCGGCGTCGTCACGGTGGCGAACTCGGCGCGCCGTCCCGCCGGCACAGGGTCGGCCTTCGGCAACTCCACGGTGCGCGGGTTCTTGTGCACGCCGTTGACGCGGTATTCGTAGTGCAGGTGGGGCGCGGTGGCGAGCCCCGTCATGCCGACGTAGCCGATGATGTCACCTTGGCGGACGCGCCGCCCGGCACGCGTCGCGATGCGCGACATGTGGGAATACAGGGTCGTGACGTTGCTGCCGTGCTGCAGCACGACAGTGTTGCCGTAGCCGCCCTTGGGGCCGGCCGAGAGCACGCGGCCGTCGCCCGCCGCCATGATCGGCGTGCCGCTGCGGGCCGCGTAGTCCACGCCCTGGTGCGGCCGGCGCTTCTTCAGGATCGGGTGCAGCCGGTTGGGATTGAAGTTGGAGCTGACCCGGGTGAAGTCCACGGGAGCGCGCAGGAAGGCCTTGCGCATGCTCTCGCCTTCGGGCGTGTAATAGCGCGGCCGCTTGTCCTCGTCCGCGAAGCGCACGGCGCGATAGCTGCGGCCCTGGTTGCTGAACTCGGCGGCCACGATCTGGCCGTCCCGCAGCTTCTCGCCGTCCTGCCAGATTTCCTCGTAGACGACGGCGAACCAGTCGTTGCCGCGGATGTCGAGTGCAAAATCGATGTCCCAGGCATAGATGCCGGCGAGGCGCATGATGATGGCGTCGGACAGGCCGGCCGCCAGGCCCGCCGCGTAGAACGAACTGGTGATCTGGCCCGTCGTGCGCGCCGTGCGGATCTCGACCGGGTGCTCGAGGAAGGTGGCCGCGAAGCCCTGCTCGCCGTCGCTCACGACGAGGCTGCGGGTCTCGTCGATACGCCGGGTCAGCGACAGGATCGTGGCCCCGTCGTGGACGATCTCGAAGGTGTCGCCCGGACGGATGCGACGCAGGTGGGGTTCCGCCTCCTTGACGCCCAGCAAGCGGTGCAGGTCAGCGACGGACAGGTCGTGGCGGCGGAACAGCCGGTCGAGGCTGTCGCCGGCCTGGACCTCCAGCACCATCTGCCGGCCGGCAGTCGCGGGCACTTCGGGCTCGGGCGGCGGTTCGGCGACGGGGTGCGGGGACTCGCTGGCGGTCTCCGGTACGGCCGTGGGCCACTCGGGTGGGGCAAGCGTCGCCACCGTCCTGGCCCGGTCCGCGGGGTCGTGGATCTGGGTACCCTGGGCTGGCTCGTACATCCAGAGCGCCACGAGCCCGGCAAGGATGGCGGAACCGGCCACCGCGGCGACATGGCGACGGGCCAACGGGCGGCGGGGCACGGCTGTGGCGCGCTCTATCGTCTTGTAATCGTGCCGGACTCCGCTTGCCACTCGACCCACCGCAACGCACGCTGCAAAATTGCGGTTACCCTAGCCGTCCCGGAACCGCGGGTCAATGCGCCGTTTCACAAAATAAGAACAGCGAGCCACCCTGGAGACTTAATGAAACCTGCGAACGAACAGCTCGCGGAATTGCGGCGCGGGACGGAGGACGTCCTGCTGGAGAAGGAACTCGAGGAGCGCCTGGACGCGGGCCGCCCCTTGCGCATCAAGGCCGGGTTCGACCCGACGGCGCCGGACCTGCACCTCGGGCACACGGTGCTGATCAACAAGATGCGGCAGTTCCAGGTGTTTGGCCACGACGTGATCTTCCTGATCGGCGACTTCACCGGCATGATCGGCGATCCCACCGGCAAGAGCACCACCCGGCCGCCGCTCACGCCCGGGGAGATCGCTGAGAACGCGCGCACCTACGAGGCGCAGATCTACAAGATCCTCGATCCCGAGCGAACCCGGGTCGACTTCAACTCGCGCTGGATGGGCCCGATGAGCGCCGCGGAGCTGATCCAGCTTGCGGCGAAGCACACGGTGGCGCGCATGCTGGAGCGCGACGATTTCAGCCGGCGCTACGCCGAGGGGCGGCCGATCGCGGTCCACGAGTTCCTCTATCCGCTGGTGCAGGGCTACGACTCGGTGGCGCTGCGGGCCGACGTGGAACTCGGTGGCACGGACCAGAAGTTCAACCTGCTGGTCGGCCGGCAGCTGCAGCAAGCCTGGGGTCAGCCGCCGCAGGTGGTGATGACCGTGCCGCTGCTCGAGGGCCTCGACGGCGTGCAGAAGATGTCGAAGTCGCTCGGCAACTACGTGGGCATCAACGAGCCGGCGGCGACCATGTTCGGCAAGCTGATGTCGATCGGGGACAACTTGATGTGGCGCTACTTCGAGCTGTTGTCGTTCCGTCCACTCGCGGAGATCGCGGCGCTCAAGTCCGCCGTGGCGGCGGGTCGCAATCCGATGGAGGTGAAATTCGAACTCGCCCACGAGCTGACCTCGCGCTTTCACGGCGAGGCCGGCGCCGAGGCCGGGCGGCAGGACTTCGACCAGCGCATCCGCGCGGGCGCCATTCCGGACGAGCTGGAGGAGCGCGTGATCGCGATCGAGGGGGCCGAGATCGGCCTTGCGGCGGCGCTCACGGCGGCGGGGATGACGGCGAGCAACTCGGAAGCCTTCCGCGAGATCCGCCAGCGCGCAGTGCGGGTGGACGGCGAGCGGGTCGAGGACCAGCGGCTGATGCTGAAGGCCGGGACGCGCTATGTACTCGCGGTCGGCAAGCGGCGCATCGTCGCAGTGGAGCTGCGCAGCGCGTAGCCTGGATATCAACACAGAACGGTACGGAGAAGCACCATGCAGTTCAGGAGAGCCATCGTCGCGGTCGCGGCGTTACTGTTGTCGGCATCGGCGAGCGCCCTGGAAGCCGAGCAGGCCGAGAAAGCCGCCGAGACCCGCCAGGCGGTGCTGAAGGTGATGGGCTGGAACATCGCGCCGCTGGGCGCGATGGCGCGCGACCAGGTGCCCTGGGACGACGCGCTGTTCGCCCGCAACGCCCAGCGCATCGCGTGGATGACGACGATGATTCCGGACGCGTTCCGTGCCGACACCCGCGGTCACGAGCTCGAGACCGAGGCGCTGCCGGTGATCTGGGAGGACCACGCCCGCTTCGAGGAGCTCGCCGCCAATGTGCGCCGCAGCGCCGAGC
>DATKAZ010000088.1:0-47007 GCA_035514535.1 Gammaproteobacteria bacterium | reverse complement strand
CACTGCTAAAATGGCCCTTTCAGGAGTGTCCCCAAAAGGCCGAATCAGCAGTGTCCCCATCCGACCCATCCGAGCTCCGGTGCTTCAAGGCTTATGACGTGCGCGGGCGGCTGCCCGAAGATCTCAATGCAGAGCTCGCCCGGCGCATCGGCCGGGCCTACGCGGCGGTCGTCAAGCCGCGCACGGTCGTCGTCGGCCGCGACGTGCGCCTGTCGTCGCCAGAGCTCGCCAAGGCGCTGGCCGACGGCCTGATGGAGGCGGGCGTCGAGGTGCTCGACATCGGCCTGTGCGGCACCGAGATGGTGTATTTCGCGACCAGCCACCTCGGTGTCGACGGTGGCATCATGGTCACGGCCAGCCACAATCCGCCGGACTGGAACGGCATGAAGTTCGTGCGCGAAGGGTCCCGCCCGATCAGCGGCGATTCGGGGCTCAAGGACATCGAATCACTGGCGGCGCGGGGGGCGCCCGCCGATACCGCCGGGAAACACGTCGCGTTGCGTCGCGTGGACGTGCACGATGCCTACATTGAGCACCTGCTGGGCTATGTCGAGCCCGGCGCCTTCAGGCCGCTGAAGCTGGTAGTCAATGCCGGCAACGGCGGGGCGGGGCTGGTAATTGACCGGCTCGAGAGTCACTTGCCGTTCGAGTTCGTCAAGCTGCAGCACGAGCCCGACGGCACCTTCCCGCATGGCGTGCCGAACCCGTTGCTGGCGGAGCACCGCGCGGTCACCGCCGAGGCGGTGGTCGCCGCGGGCGCCGACTTCGGCATCGCCTGGGACGGCGACTACGATCGCTGCTTCCTGTTCGATGAAACGGGGCGCTTCATCGAGGGTTACTACATCGTGGGGCTGCTCGCCGCGGCCTTCCTGCTGAAGCATCCCGGTGCAAAGATCGTGCACGACCCGCGCCTCACGTGGAACACGATCGACATCGTCACGCGCGGCGGCGGCGTGCCGGTGATGTCGAAGACGGGCCATGCATTCATCAAGGAGCGCATGCGGCTCGAGGACGCGGTGTACGGCGGCGAGATGAGCGCCCATCATTATTTCCGCGATTTCGCCTATTGTGATTCCGGCATGATTCCCTGGCTGCTGGTGGCGGAGCTCGTGTCGCGCGCGGGTCGGCCGCTGTCGGCGCTGGTCGAAGAGCGCATGGCGGCATTCCCGGCATCCGGCGAGATCAATCGCTCTCTGGCCGAGCCGTCCGCCGTCCTCGCGGCGGTCGAGGAACGCTACGGTCCCGCGGCCTGCGCCGTCGACCACACCGACGGCCTGTCGGTGGAATTCGACGACTGGCGTTTCAACCTGCGCGCGTCGAACACCGAGCCGCTGGTGCGACTGAACGTCGAGAGCCGCGGCGACCGCGCGCTCATGGAAGCGAAGACCGCCGAGCTGCTGGCCGTGCTCGACACGAACGGCCGTTAGCCCGTCCGCGAGTCGGATGGCGGCTGCGCATCGCCCGGCGCGCACGCCCTGCCGAACAGCCCGGCGCCTTCGAACGCGGGCCGCAGCGGGACGAGCTCGAGGCGCCCCCCGTGACGCACGACCCGCAGGCATTGCCCTGGCGAGAGCCCCAGCGCCTCGCGCAGGTGTTTCGGGATGCGCACCTGGTAGGTGGGGGAAATGACGACGGTGTCCATGGTCGACCTCGCTCTGCGTGCAATTGGCTGCAGGCCAGAGTGTCGATGCCGTGGCCCCGCGAGCGAAGGTGCAGAAACCGGCCGAATCGCCCGGAAATGAAATGTTGGGAAAATGGGGCGAACATGGGGACACTCCTGAAAGGGCCGATTCAGGAGTGTCCCCATCCGATTCATCCGGTTACCAGTCGACCCGGGCGACCCAGTCGTCGTCGCCGAAAGGAATTTCGCTGCGGGCGGACTTCCGGATCGCCTTGAGTTCCGCGCTCGTCTGCGGCTCGTTCACCCACCGTACCCAGTCGGATGGCAGGCCGCACGGTGAATCGGTGAGCACCGCAGGCGATGTGCCGCCGCACCGCCAGTGCAGGCTGCCCCACGGCCAGTCCTCAGCCCGCCGCACCAGCCCGGCCCGCAGTGCGTTGCGCTCGACATAACGCATCACGGCATGCAGGTGCGGGTCCTGCTGGATGGGGAAGGCCTTGAAGCGGCCCTGCCAGATCCGGCCGATGGTGTTGTGCACGACGCGATAGCGCACCACGTGCGTCGTCATGAGCCAGTGCATCCAGCGGCTCAGGTCGCCGTGCGCGTGCGGCCGCAGCACGAGGTGGAAGTGATTGGGCATCAGGCACACCGCGAGGACGCGCATGGCGAGGCGATCTTGCGCCTGCCCGATGATCTGGAGGAACGCGTCGAAGTCGCGTTGATCGAAATACACGGTGGTTCCGCCATTACCGCGATTCATGACGTGGTAGCAGTGGCCCGCCAGGAACTTTCTGGGAACTCTCGCCATGCACGACATGCTGCCGCGCGTGCCGATGGCAGCCCACCCACACTATTGCCCCGGATTCCCCGAAAATGGGGACACTGCTAAAAGGGCTGTTTCAGGAGTGTCCCCATCAGCCACCGCCGGACCCCGCCAGATGGGGACACTCCTAAAAAGGCCGATTCCGGAGTGTCCCCATCCCTTGCGGTCACCCGGGGCCGCTGTCACGATCATCTGCGTGAGCACGGGAATACAGGAGCAGGAGCCCAGTTACGCCCGCGTGCGCATGGGCCCGCTCGCGGTACTGCGCGCCGTTGCGAGACTGCCGCTGCTGCTGGTGGTGACTCTCGTCTACCTGCTGGGCTGGGGCTTGCTCGCCCTCTGGCCCTGGCGCCATGCCGGGCACGTCGCCCTGCGGCGCGGCGCCACGCGCCACTGGGCCGCGGCAATCTGCCGCGTGCTCGGCGCACGCATCGAGGTGCACGGCGCGCTGCCCCGCGGACCGGGCTTCCTGATCACCAACCATTCCGGTTATCTCGACATCCCGGTGCTGATGTCGCTGACAGGCTGTCGCTTCGTCTCCAAGCGCGAAGTCGGGAACTGGCCGTTCATCGGCTTTCTCGCGCGCCGCGCCGGCACGCTGTTCGTGCACCGCGGGCCCGGCGCGCGCGACGCCGGCGTGACGCTCGACGGTATGGCGGGTGCGCTGGACGACGGTGACCTGGTGGTGTTCTTCCCCGAGGGCACGACCAGCCCGGGCAAACGAATCCTGCCGTTTCGGTCCGGCCTGCTGAGCCTGCCGGCCCGCGACGGGCATCCCGTGTGGCCGGCGGCGCTGGTCTATGAAACCGGCGACCCCGAAGTGGATCCCGGCGTCGGCCTCGCGTGGTGGGGACGGCAGTCGCTGCTGCGGCACGTCTGGCGGCTGGTGTGCATGCCGGGATTCACGGTGCGCATTGCGACGGCACCGGCTGTCGAGGCCGGCCATCGCAAGCACCTCGCCCAGGCATTGCACCACCGCGTTGCCACGTTGCACGCGGCATTGCGCGATGACGACGCGCGAGCCGTGGCGTTGCCGCCAGCTATTCCTTGCGAGACTCCACCGCCTCGATGAAAGTCGGCCGCGCGCTGCGCGAACCGAGGCGCTCCGCTTCCTCGAGCAGCCGCAGCCCGCGATCTATGTCGCCCGCGGCAACCGCGCGGCGGATGGCGTCGTTAAACATCGCCTCTGAAGTCGGCGCCGGGGGCGCAGCGGTTGCCGGCGGCGGCGGAGGCAGCGCGGGCACGTCACCGGCGGGCGCGGCCTTCCCAGGGGCGGGCGCGGGGGCCGGGGGCTGGCTCTCCTGGCGGGCCACCGCGTCGGGCCCATGCAGCTCCGGCTGGTAATGCCAGTGCCCTTCGTCGCCCGACGTGCCGGGCTCGGGCCCGAAATCGATGACCGTGCCACAGCCGGCGAGTGTGGTGGCGACGAGGATGATCAGGCCTGGCTTGAGCATGAGGCGACTCCGGACGATTTCGCCATAGCTTAACCTGAATGGGGACATTGCTGAATTGGCCGAAAGGGGACACTCCTGAGGATGGGGACACTCCTGAATCGGCCGATTCAGGAGTGTCCCCATCCTCAGGAGTGTCCCCCTCCCGCTAGCGGCCGGCGTTGCGCACGCGGATGGCCTCTTCCTGGTCCATCGCCTCGAGCTGTTCGTCCATGAAGCGCAGCGAGCCCTCGATCTCGGGGAGCACGACGTTTTCCAGCGCGCGTGCGCGTCGCTCCGTGCGGATGTATTCCCTGACGAGACGCTCGAGGCTGGCGCGCATCACGGCCAGTTCGATCGCGAGCGGCACGAGTGCGCCGAACGCCTCGCGGCACCGCTCGGCCTCGGGGCTCGGGTTGACCGCGGCCGGCTGCTCGGGCCTTTTCCCCGGCCAGGCCTCGAATGTCCCGTCGACCAGATTGACGCCCAGGAAACGGGTTTCCCGTAGCGCGAGCGCGGCATCGTCCATCCGCACGACCGGATAGATCCCGATGCCGTCCAGTCCGTGGCGTCCCACGGCACGCAGCAGTGCCCCCGTGGCCTGCTCGTGTAGCGCGTCGTAACGTGCGCGCGCCGACTTCAGCTGCCCGAGTCGCCTGAGCATTTCCTGCGCGAGGATGACGCGCTTCTCGTCGAGGAACTCGAAGCCCTCGCGGACCAGCTGGCGCTCCTCCTTCAGTTCGAGGAACGCGCTGCGGGTCGGGCTGAGGCCGGATTCCGGCACGGATCAATACCCGGCGCCGGATGCCCCGGATGGGGACACTCCTGAAAAGCCCTTTTCAGGAGTGTCCCCATCCGGGGCGCCATCCGCCGCTTCTATGTACTCGGCGAGCTGGGTGCTGGAGAGGCGCGTCAACTCGGTGGCGGGCAGGCCGCGCAGCAACTCCCAGCCGAGCGCCATGCTCTGCTCGAGCGTGCGTGGCGCGTCCTGGTTGACGAAGCGCATCTCGAACGCGTCACCGAACTCGAGAAACTTGCGATCGCTCTCGGGCAGGCCCTCGACGCCCATCACCGAGGCCAACACGCGCACGCGGTTGGCCCGCGCATAGGAGGCGAACAGCTGGTGCGCGAGCGCCGGATGATCGGCGTGCGTGTATCCCTTGCCCGTGCCGGCATCCATCAGGCGCGACAGGCTCGGCAGCACCTCGACCGGCGGGAAGACGCCCTTGCGGTCGAGCTCGCGGCCCAGCACGATCTGGCCCTCGGTGATGTAGCCGGTCAGATCCGGAATCGGGTGGCCGATGTCGTCGCCGGGCATGGTGAGGATCGGCAGCTGCGTCAAGGTCCCGGGCAGACCCCGGATGCAGCCCGCGCGCTCGAAGATCGTCGCGAGATCCGAGTACATGTAGCCGGGATAGCCCTTCCTGCTCGGGATCTCGCCGTGGCTCGCCGAGACTTCGCGCAGCGCCTCGCAGTAGTTCGTCATGTCGGTCATCACCACGAGCACGTGGCGACCCTCTACGAACGCGAGGTATTCGGCCGCCGTCAACGCGAAGCGCGGCGTCAGGAGGCGCTGCGTCGAAGGCTCGTCGGCGTGATTGAGAAACATCACGGTGTGGGCCAGCGCGCCGGATTCCTCCATCGCCCGGGTGAAGCTCGCGGCGATGTCGTAGGGCACACCGATGCCCACGAACACCACGCTGAACTCGCCCGCCTCGGCGTCGCGCAGCCGCGCGCGCTGTGCGATCTGCGTCGCGAGTCGGTCGTGCGGCAGGCCGCCGCAGGAAAACAGCGGCAGCTTCTGGCCGCGCACCAGGCTGTTCATCAGGTCGATGGTCGAAATCGAGGTCTCGATGAAATCGCGCGGCAGGTCGCGCGCCGCCGGATTGATCGCGAGCCCGTCGATGCGCATCATCCGCTCGGTCGGCACCGGCGGGCCGCCGTCGATCGGCAGGCCGACGCTGTTGAACACCCGCCCGGGGAGGTTCGGCCCGACGGCCATCTCGAGCGGGCGGTGCAGGATGCGGATGCGCGTCTCGTCGAGACCGAGCCCGGTGGTCGACTCGAGCACCTCGATCACCATGTTGTCGTCGTCCACCGCGGAGACGCGCCCGACGCGCGCGTGGCCGTCGCCGCCGATGACCTCGACCGCGTCGTTGAGCGCGACGTCGGCGTCACGGCGCGCGAACAGCAGGGGCCCCTCCAGCCGGTGGGCCGCGCCATGAAGAATCACGTCAGCGCGCATTGGCGGCCTCCTGTTTCTCGAGCCGTGCGAAGGCGGCGCCGATCTCGGCCGAGACCTTCGGCTTGTCCTCCACCTGGTCCTCGCCGAACTCCTCGCCGAGGCGTTGCAGTTTTCTCAGGATCGGCATGGCCGCGATCTTCGCCGGCGAGAGGCCGCGCCCGACCGCTTCCTCGGCCAGGTCGATGAACTGCATCATGAGCCTGAGCATCGCGGTCTGGCGTTTCGGCGAGCAGTAGCGATCGACGTCGGAAAACGAGCTTTGCCGCAGGAAGCCCTCGTTCATGAGGTTGGCGGCCAGCAGTGCCATCTGCTGCTCGTCGGGCAGGGCGTCCTTGCCGACGATGCGCGCCATGCGCTCGAGCTTGGCCTGCTGCTCGAGCAGCGTGAGCAGGCGGCGGCGGTGTTCCTTCCAGTCCGTGTTGCCCTGCATCTGCCACCAGCGCGCGAGCGTGTCCACGTCCTCCGCGTAACTGGTCAGCGGGTGGATCGCCGGGTAGAAGCGCGCCTGCGCGCGGGCCCGGTCGAGCGCCCAGAAGCTGCGCACGTAGCGCTTCGTGTGGCTGGTCACGGGCTCGGAAAAGTCGCCGGCCGGCGGGCTCACCGCGCCGATCACCGTCACCGAGCCTTCCTTGCCGCACAGCGCGGTCACGCGCGCCGCACGCTCGTAGAAGTCCGCGAGGCGCGACGCCAGGTAGGCCGGGTAACCCGATTCGCCGGGCAGCTCGCCGAGACGCCCGGACACCTCGCGCAGCGCCTCCGCCCAGCGGCTGGTCGAGTCCGCCATCAGCGCCACGTTCAGGCCCTGGTCGCGGAAGTACTCCGCCACGGTGATGGCGGTATAGATCGAGGCCTCGCGCGCCGCCACCGGCATGTTCGAGGTGTTGGCGATGATCACCGTGCGTTCCATCAGCGGGCGCCCGGTGCGCGGATCCTCGAGCTGGGGAAACTCGTCCAGCACCTCGGCCATCTCGTTGCCGCGCTCGCCGCAGCCGACGTAGATGATGACGTCGGCGTCGCACCACTTGGCAAGGCTCTCCTGCAGCACGGTCTTGCCCGTGCCGAAGCCGCCTGGGAGGGCGGCCCGCCCGCCGCGCGCCACCGGGAACAGCGTGTCGAGAATGCGCTGGCCCGTGACCATAGGCGCATCGGCAGGCAGGCGCCCGGAAGCGGGGCGCGCCCGGCGCACCGGCCAGTCGTGCTGCATCGAGAGCGTGCGCCGCGCGCCGTCCGCGTCCTCGAGCACCAGCAGCGGCCCGTCCTCCGCGTATGTTCCGGCCGCCTCGATCGACACCACCCGCCCGGCGGCATCCGGCGGCACGAGGCAGCCGCGCCCCGGGCCCTCGCCCGCGACCTCGCCGAAGAACTGCCCGCCCGTGAGCGCGTCGCCCGGCTTCACGCTCGGCGTGAACTCGAACTTGCCGCTGCGCTTCGCGGCAAGGCCCGGCCTGAACCAGTGCTCCGTGACGTCGCCCAGGGGGCGCAGCAGGCCGTCGAAGATATGTCCCAGCATCCCCGGGCCGAGCGCGACGGACAGCGGCAGGCCGGTGCCCTCCACGGGATCGCCCGGCTTGAGGCCGGTGGTGTCCTCGTAGACCTGTGCCGTGATCGTGTCGCCGGAGAGCTGGATGACCTCGCCCAGCAGGCGCCTGTCACCGACGGCCAGCGCCTCGTGGATATGGAACGGCGCAGACACGCGTGCCTTCAACACCGGTCCGCCGATCCACTGGATGACGGCCTTGCTCATGATGCCTCTCCCTCGGCGACGCGGTTGAAATCCGCCAGTAGCTCGCCGTCGACGGTGCGCGCATTGGCCAGTAGCCCCGGGATGCTCATATCCACCAGCGCACCGGCGCTGCGGATGCGCAGGCCGACGTCCAGCTCGCCGACAGCTTTCACCGTGACGGTCGCACCGCAGCGTTCGCGCGCGAATTCGATCGCCCGGTCACGTTCTTCCGCCGGCCAGTGCGGCGGATGCTCGAGCGTCCACTCCCTACCCAGCAACACCTCGCCTGCCTCGAGCACCGCGCTCTGGGCCCACCGTTCTCTCTCTGTGCGAGCTTTCCAGCGCGCCGTGAGCGCGTCCGCGAGGCGCCCGCGGCCGGCCTCAATCAGCGCCATGTCGCGCGCCCGCGCACGCTTGCGCTGCTCGGTCTCGATCTCGGCCTCGACCATGCGGATCTCGCGCTCGAGCCGGGCGCGCTCCTCGTGGGCGGCCGCGCTGACACGTTCGCGGGCAAGCCTGCGTGCGCGTCGCCGGATCTCCGCCGCCTGCAGCTCGGCCTGCTCGTGGATCTGCGCGCAATGCGCGTCGCGCGACTTTTCGAGCAAGTCCATCAGCGCATCCACCTGCACGCCGACGATGCCGTCAAGCTCGTTCATGTCTCGACTCCCAGCGCCCGCCGGACGCGTGCGGCCATGTCGGCCGGCTCGGCCGAGCGCGCGCTGTCGGGGATCACCGCAACCGGCGGGTTCGCCGCACGGATCGCCTGGTCGAGCTGCGCGACCGGCAGGTGGCGCGCCAGCGCCGCGGTGATCAGCACCGGGCCGCCGAGCGCGAGCGCCTCGCGAAACATCGCGCCGACGTCCGCCGGCGCCGTCACCAGCGGCCGCACGCCCGCGAGCCGGAAGCCCGAGGCCGTGAGGCGGTCGCCGATGAAGATCGGCAACGCCATCAGGCGAGCTGGTTCAGGATCAGGATGGCGACGATCAGGCCGTAGATCGCGACGCCCTCGGCGAGGCCGACCATCACCAGCACGCGGCCCATCAGCTCCGGTTTCTCGGCCAGCGCGCCGACGGCGGCGCTGCCGACCTGCGCGACCGCGTAGCCGGCGGCGGCCGCCGACAAGCCCGCCGACGCCGCGGCGGAGACGAAGCCCCAGGTCATGACCGACGGATCGAGCGCCTGGCGGGTCAGCTCGCCGACGTCCTGGGCGCTGACCATGCCTGCGCTGAAAAACAGGTAGGTCGCGGTGAGGACGATGCCCGCGGTGATGGCCGTCATGGCCGTGACAATGAACATTCCCAGTCTCATTAGGAGCTCCTTCCGGTCGGTCGGATGTCGGTGCCCGGGCCGGTCAGCGGACGGAGCTGGCGGCCCTCGGCGGTGAGGAAGCGGATGAAGAATTCGAACAGCAGCAGGCGCGTGGTCTGGATGCCGACGATGAGGCCCTCGAGCCCGATGATGAGCGCGTTGCCGAGGATCATGACGACCAGCCAGGCGATGCCCCCGCCGGTGGCGCTCGCCATGCCGATGACGGCGGCCGACAGGCCGGAGTGCGCGAGCGCGAACGCGCCGACGCGCACGAACGACACGGTGTTGACGGCCAGTTGCAGCATGCTCTCGACGAGCTCGCCCAGCGCCTTGGGAATCTCGCGCAGCTTGTCGTGCTGCGCCGTCAGCACGGTGCCGAGGACGAACCACGCGGCGCCCAGCCACAGCAGGTTCAGCAAGCCGGGATACAGGAATGCGCCGACCAGGCCGAAGTAGGCCACCAGCAGCCCGCCGCGCGTGGCGAGCCAGAACGCCAGCATGCGGCGCCAGAAGGCGCCGAGCATATCCAGCAGGAGGCCGAGCGTGAGCACGCACACGCCGAAGCCGATCGCGATCATCATCACCTCGGCCGGATGCGCGATCGGGTGCATCCACAGCGCCGGGATGAGTTCCTCGTTGGCGAAAACGCTGCCGAACAGGAAGCCGAAGACGATGGCCATGGCGCCGTAGGACACGAGCAGGCCCAGCAGCGGCACGCGCCGGCGCAGCCACAGGCCGAGCCCGAGCAGCACGGCGCCCTGGCCGACGTCGCCGAACATGAAGCCGAACATCAGCGGCGCCACGACGGCCACGATGCGGCTCGGGTCGGCCTCGGTGGAGTCCGGCGTGCCGAGCAGGCTGGGAAACAGCTCGAAAGGCTTCACCCAGCGCGGGTTGTGCATCACGACGGGGCATTCGACGCCGGCCGGCGGTTCCTTGTAACGCAGCAGGTGACGCACGTGACCGCGCTCGAGCGCCTGGTTGATCTCGTGGCCGTCCACGTCGCTGGTCCAGCCGGTGATCCAGGCGAAGTGCTCGGTGACGGGGAGGGACGGCGCATGACCCGCGAACCACTGCATCAGGGCCATCGTGCCGAGCGCGCGCTTCAGGCCGTGCCGCTCGTCGAGCGCCTCGAGCTCGGCCTTGACGGCTGCACGGCGCTCCAGCAGTTGGCGACGGCGCGTCGCGATCTCGGCCTGCGCGGCCCGGATGTCGTTCGGCAGCCAGTCGGGCAGCGTGAGCGGCCGCGCCTTGAGCGCGAGGAGCTGCCGCTCGAGGCCCTCGAGCTGCGCCTTCGGCCCCACGGCGAGCAGGTGCGGCACGCCGGCGGCGCTCAGGTACGACTGGGTGATCAGTGACGGCGGCAGCGAGCGCGGCGCCGTCTTGGGCGGCATGCGGTAGAAGCGCGCGGCGAGCACCGGGCCGGCGGCCGCGAGGTGGTGCAGGTCGGGGAGCCGGAGGTTGGGCGCATCCAGCGCCTGGGCGAGTTCGGCGAGCTGCCCTGCCTGCACCTCGAGCCGCTCGCCCTCGGCGATCAACGGCTCGGCATCCACGGCCCAGGCCGCCAGGCGGGCGAGCGCCTCCTGCATCGCGCCGACCGGCTCGAGCGCTTCCTCGATCGGCGGAATCTCGCCCGCCGGCCACCATGCGCCGAAGCGACGCGCGTACTCGCCGTAGGTGTCGAGCGCTTGCGGCAGGCCGGGCAGCTCGAGCGCGTACTCCGGCTGGCTGTGGGTCTGCAGCTCGACGGCGCGGGTCTCCGCGAGGCACTCCAGCGACTTGGTGAGCTCCTCGCGCGGCGTGAGCAGTTCGAACCAGCGCGCGGCTTGCGGTCTTATGCCCATGAGCGGCCCTCGGCGCGTTGCGGCAGCAACCGGCGCGTGACCACGCCCGCGCGCAGGCGCTCGAGTTCGAGGCCGTCGAGGAGCAGGTGCGCGAACAGCGCGACGCTGCTGCCTGCGCCGCGGCGAAAGCGTCGTGCGAGGAAGGTCGCGAGCGCATGGCGCAGGACCTGGCCGTCGCGGTCGGCGGCGCCGCGCATCGCCTCGACGTGTGCCTGGACGGCGTCGAGGATGGCCTCCAGCTCATCGTCAGGGGCGGTGGGAAGGCGGGCCCGCCATTCCTTCATCCAGGCGTCCGCTACGTCGGCATCGGCTGGATCGTCGTCCGGCGGGAGCGGTGCCAGGGGCGACTCGGCGAGCGCCTCGCGGCGGCGCTGCGGCTCGTTGAAGCCCACATCGCGCAGCACCGGGTCGGCGCGCATCCACGGCGGCACCTTGGTGCCGCGTATCAGGTGGTCGACGGCCGGCAGGTCCGGCAGCCAGCGCAACCAGGACACCGCCGCGCGCCAGGGCTCCGGCGACCAGCTTGCGGCTTCGTCCACGGCGGCGCGCCACGCGGCACGCAAATGCCGCTCGATGGCCGCGGCGTCCATCTCGTGGTTGATGTCATCTACCCAGCGCCGCAGCGCGGTCCGCCGGACAGCGTCGAGGTAGTGCGACAGGTCGATGCTCGCTTCGGCGATCCGCCAGTCGTCGGGGGCCGGGCGGTCCCCGTGGCGGGCCTGCAGCCTGGCTTGCAGGTAGGCGAAGCGCGCGTCTTCAGCCATGGTCGGGCCGCGTCATGCTCGCCGCGAGGCGATCCACGGCGGTCGCCAGCAGCTTGCGGTCCGCGGCGTCGAGTACCGTGCGCACCGCGTCCTCGCGGGCGGCCGCGCGCAGGGCTTCGACCCGCCCGGTAACGAGCTGGTCGCAGCGCGTGTGCAGCCTGGTGAGGCGCGCCGTCGCGATCCGGTTGATGCGGCGCGCGTCTTCCCGCGCGGCCTCGAGGATCGCCTCGGCCTCCTGGCTGCAAGCCTCCATGGCTTGCCGTGCAGCCGTCTCCGCGACCAGAACTTCGTCGATCGCGGTGGCGGCGTCAGTGTTGCGTGGGCCGTTGTTGTTGCCCATGGCTGGGTCCCCCTTCCGTTGGGTGGACAGACGCCATGAATCAGTATGAACGCACCGCAGCAGGACTGAATACGGGACTACCGCAGGCCGGAGGATGGGGACACTCCTGAATCGCCCGATTCAGGAGTGTCCCCTTTCGGGGTGGCGAGCTCGGCGCGGAAGCGGGGCAGGGCGGTCGGGTATTCCTGCTGCAGGAAGGTCACGAGACCCTCGCGCACGTGGCAGCGCAGCCGCCAGGCCGCGCCCGAGTCGGCGGCGCTGACCAGCGCGCGGATCTCCAGCGTCGTGGGGCGTGACTCGAAGGCGACGATTTCCGCTACCCGGCCGTCCCAGTCGGAGTGGTCCTTGACGAGCTCATCGAGCTTGCCGCGCAAGGCGACGAGCGGCACGCTGTAATCGACGTGCAGAAACACCGTGCCGAGGACCTCCGCCGTGCGCCGCGTCCAGTTGGTGAACGGTTTCTCGAGGAAATAGCTGATCGGCAGCACGAGGCGGCGGTCGTCCCAGATCTTCACGATCACGTAGGAGAGGGTGATCTCCTCGATCCGGCCCCACTCGTTCTCCACGACCACCACGTCGTCGAGGCGGATCGGTTGCGTGATGGCGATCTGGAAGCCCGCGATCAGGTTGCCGAGCGTGCGCTGCGCGGCGAAGCCGATGACGATGCTGGCGATCCCCGCCGATGCCAGCATACCGCGGCCGAATTGCCGGAAGCCGTCAAACTGCAGCAGGATGGCGCTTCCCGCGAGGATCCAGATGACCAGCGCGAGGACCTGGCGCAGGATGCGGAACTGCGTGTGGATCTTGCGCGCCCGCAGGTTGTCGGCGACGTCTAACTGGACCCGATCGCTCAACATGTCCTCGAGCACGCGCACGAAGCGCACCAGCAGCATGCCGATGCCGAAAATCAGGATGCTGACGAGCAACGGACGCAGCCAAGGCTGCTCCGCGGCCGGGCCGGACACGGGCACGGCAAGGAAGATCCCGAGCAGTGGCAGGAACCAGGCGAGCACACCGACACAGCGAGCCCTCAGCGAGTCGGCCAGCGCGGGGTTGCCGCGGCGCACACCGTGCCTGAGGAGCAGACTGGCGACGAGCAGCGCGGCAAGACCGAGCACCGCGCCGCCGCCGAGCACGACGAGACTTTCGGCCCAGGGCTGCGCGCCGGTCCACAGGGACGAGAGGATATCGGGGGAGTCGCTCATCAACGCGGCCAGAGTCTAGCATCCGGGCCAAATGCGGCGAAAATTGCCGGGATCGGCCGGTTGATGTCCTTAACCATGACGGGAATCACAGCGTGCCGGCCGCGGCAAGTGTAATCTAGCGCCCAGAGGAACCGGCCGCGAAGCCGGATCGTGTCAAGATTAATGAATAATGCACCAGGCTGGAGGATCGAAATGAGGCACGGTGAGAAGTTGGCGATAGTGGCACTCGTGCTGCTCATGGGCGGGTGCGGCAGCGGCGGTGGCAGCGGCGGCAGCACGCCTCCCCCTCCACCTCCTCCTCCGCCGGATGAGCTGGTGGGCGGGATCTGGGCCGGCGAGATGGTGGCCACCGGTGGCGGAACCATCGAGATTCGAGGGCTGATCACCGAATCGGGCGAGTTCCGCTGGCTCGACGACACCCAGGGCCAGCAGATCTTCGGCACGATCGACGTCGATGGCACGGCGATCAGTTCGACGGACGCGATCTCGGCCCTGCCCTGGGGCAGCTTCACGCCGGCCGGCAGCCGGCACGGCTCCACGGAGCTGACGGGGACGATCGACGAACGGGTCAGCATGGAGGGCGACTTCACCACGGACGGCGAGGTGGAAGGCGACCAGTTTACCGGGACGTTCAGCCTCACCTACGACGACGTGTATGAGCGCCCCTCGTCGCTCGCCACCCTGGCGGGGACCTACACGACCACCGACGACTCGCTCGCCATCGACGCGGCCGGGATTATGTTCTACCAGTCCGCGGCCAATAACTGCGTGGCCAACGGGACCGCCGAGCTCATCGATGCCGCCTTTAACATGTACCGGGTGACGCTGCTGGCGGAGAGCTGCACGGGCAACGACTCCGTCCGCAACGGCCTGACTTTCACCGGCCTGGCCCACCTGAAGGACTCCACGGACGCCATGAACGACACGATCGTGTTCGCCGTCAGTGCCCAGAGCGGCGACGGATACGTCATCTGGTCGCACGAGGCGCAGAAGTAACGCGTGGCGCGTCCCCGGACCCGGCAGGCCCGGGGATGCCGCGGCGTCCGGGATCAGATGGTGGGCGATGCTGGGATTGAACCAGCGACCTCTCCCGTGTGAAGGGAGCGCTCTCCCGCTGAGCTAATCGCCCGTGCAAGGCGCGAAATTCTAGAGGCGGGGCAGGGTGCCGTCAATCGGACGCCCGGCTTGACCCAGGTCAGTAGATCATCTTCGTCGCATGACTTCGATCAGTCCGGCGAACGGCCGACTTGACGCAGGTTATGCCGGGTGCCGCGGCGCGACGCGCCCGCCTTTCACCGCGAGTGGAGATGGCGTCCCCTACCGGATTCGAACCGGTGTTGCCGCCGTGAAAGGGCGGTGTCCTGGGCCTCTAGACGAAGGGGACGCGGTGCGGTCTGACCGCCGGGGAAGGAGACTCTGGTGGAGCCAGGCGGGATCGAACCGCCGACCTCTTGCATGCCATGCAAGCGCTCTCCCAGCTGAGCTATGGCCCCACGCGAAGTCCGGCAGGATAGCTGCCACCCCTCGAGCGGTCAAGATGGGGACACTCCTCAATCGGCCGTTTGAGGAGTGTCCCCATCCGTGCCATGCGCGAGGGCGCGGTCGAGCCGGGCCAGGGTCGTCGCTTTCCCGAGCAGGGCGACCGTGACGTCGATCGGGGGCGAGACCGGGCCGCCGCTGACGGCGACACGCAAGGGCTGGGCGACCTTGCCGAGCTTGAGCTCCAGGTCACCGGCCACGGCCTCCAGGAGTTCGTGGATCGCCTCCGCGTGCCAAACCTCGAGGGCGGCCAGGCCGTCACGCAGCCGGCGCAGGACCGGTCCGGCGTCCGGGCCGAGGTGCTGCCGGGCGGCTTTCTCGTGATAGGCCTCGAAGTCCCGGAAGAAAAACAGCGACGCCTGGGCCATCTCGTGCATCGTCTTCGCCCGCTCGCGATACGCCTCCGCGACCGCCTCGAGGGAGGGCCCCGACGAGGTCTCCACGCCGAGCCGCTCGAGCTGCCACTGCAGCTCGAGGGCGAGCCGCGCCCCAGGCGCTTCCTTGATGTAGTGCTGGTTCAGCCACAACAGCTTCTCGGGGTTGAAGCTCGAGGCCGACTTGTTGACGTCGCCGACGTCGAACAGCCGGATCATCTCGTCGCGCGAAAATATCTCCTGGTCGCCGTGCGACCAGCCGAGCCGCACGAGGTAATTCAGCAGCGCCTCGGGCAGGTAGCCCTCCTGGCGGTACTGCAGCACGCTCACGGCCGCGTGCCGCTTCGACAGCTTGGCGCCGTCCGGACCGAGGATCATCGGGACGTGGGCGAATACCGGCGGCTCTGCGCCGAGCGCCCGGTAGACGTTGATCTGCCGCGGCGTGTTGTTGAGGTGGTCGTCGCCGCGCACGACATCGGTGATCGCCATGTCCATGTCGTCGACCACCACCGAAAAGTTGTACGTGGGCACGCCGTCTGAGCGCAGCAGCACGAGGTCGTCGAGCTCGCGGTTGTCGAACACGACCCGCCCGCGCACCCGGTCGTCCACCACGACTTCGCCCGCATCCGGGTTGCGGAAGCGCACGACCGGCGGCACGCCCTCGCGGGGCGTCTTGCGGTCGCGGCAGCGCCCGTCGTAGCGTGGTTTTTCGCCGCGCCCCATCTGCGCCGCGCGCATCGCGTCGAGCTCGTCCTTGCTGCAGTAGCAGTGGTAGGCATGACCCTGCTCGAGCAGCTGCGCGGCGACCGCGGCATAGCGCTCGAAGCGATCCGTCTGGTACACGGGCCCTTCGTCCGCGCGCAGGCCGAGCCACTCCATGCCGTCGAGGATCACCTGGATGGCTTCCTCGGTGGAGCGGGCGCGGTCGGTGTCCTCGATGCGCAGGATGAACTGGCCGCCGTGGCGGCGCGCCTGCAGCCAGGAAAACAGCGCGGTGCGCACGCCGCCGATATGCAGGAAGCCCGTGGGGCTAGGCGCGAAGCGCGTGCGGACGGGGCTGGACGGGGCGTCGGGCACGGGGTTGATCTCCCTGGAAGCTGAGCCGCCGATTGTACCTGCTGGCACAAAAAAAGAGGCCCCGCAGAACGGGGCCTCTTGACGGCAATAGAGAGGCTCGCGAGCTTAGGCCAGCACCTTCCGGCGACGCGCCAGGCCGACGCCGATCAGGCCGAGACCCAGCAGGGCCAGCGTGGTCGGCTCAGGGACGGTGACTTCACCGAGCGTGCCGTAGATCCCGATGTGGGAAAGGCCGGCCGGGCCGGACGTGTCACAGTTGGTCGGGCCACCGGTGCCGAACGTGACTTCGTACGTGCCACCGCTGTAGGTGCCCGCGCCGAACGTCCAGCCTGCCCAGCAGGAACCGGCCTTCAGCACGACCATCCAGTCGCTGTCGAAGGTGACGTCGCCGCCGAAGGTCCAGCTGCCGCCACTGAACGACAGCCCGGGGATGTCGCCTTCCACGCTGCCGTCGTACTTGGCCAGGAAGTCGAAATCGGCAATGGTGTCGCCGTCGATGTCGATGCCGTCGCCGCTCGGGCCCGGGTCGTTGCCCTGGAAGACGCCGTAGCAGCCCGTGGCGTCGCCCGACTCCGTCGTGGTGACGTGGCTCATCAGGATGCCGCCCGTCGAGCTTGTCGGGCACACCTTGGACGATGCGTCAAATAGCGCCGCGGATGCGCCGGAGGCCGTCAACAGGCCGCCGATCGCCGCGATCGCCGTAATAAGTGTCTTGATTTTCATGATATTTTCCTCGCTGTACCAGTTCGTTTGCCTCTCGAGGGCCCCGTCATCGGTCGCCCGCCGTCGACTGAAGAGGTGCAGGAAGCGTGCCAGATAAGAAAATACATTTTAAAACAAAGAGATACATAATAATGTTCGGTAGCGGTCAGACTTGGCGTAATGTTTCTCGACGGAAATGCGGTTTTTTTGTGATCCACGTCACAAAACGAGTGTAAGGTCTGCCTGTCGACAAGTGTGACGATCGGCGAATTCTCTGTAAAACAATGACTTATGTCCTCAACTCGAGCGTAAGGAAAGTCGTCAGTGGGGTACCTCACATGACGAGTCGGTCCATCGCCGGTCCGCCGGCACGCTGACAAGCGACCTCAGCCCGGCTCGACGACTTCCCCGGCGCGCAGCTTCTCCAGTCTCTTGCTCACGTGTCCCGGGGACTTCGTGTTCCTTGCAATCACCGAATAGGCAGCCGGTACCACGAAAAGCGTCAGGAAAGTCGTGAGCGACATACCGTACACAACGACGATCCCCACGGCCTGGCGGCTCTCGGAACCCGCGCCCGAGGCGAGCAGCAGGGGGAGGGCGCCGATCGCGGTGCAGGCGCTGGTCATCAGCACCGGCCGGAGCCGGATGGCGGCGGCTTCGACGACCGCCGTGTTGAATTCCATTCCGCGGTCACGCAGCTGGTTGGCGAACTCGACGATCAGCACGCCGTTCTTGGCGGCGAGCCCCACCAGCATGATCAGGCCGATCTGGCTGTAGACATTGATGGAGCCGCCGTAGGCCCACAGTCCTAGCAGCGCGCCGGTGATCGCCAGCGGCACGGTGAACATGATGACCAGCGGATGGCGAAAGCTCTCGAACTGCGCCGCGAGCACCAGGAACACCACGATCAGCGCCATCACGAAGGTGGCGTACAGCGAGCCGCCGGACTCCTTGAACTCGCGCGACTCGCCGTCCCAGCTGATGCGGATGTCGGGCGGAAGGATGGAGCGCGCCACGGCCTCGAACTCGTCGAGCGTCGGGCCGAGCGAGGCGCCGGGGGCGAGCCCCGCAGAGAGCGTGATGGAGCGCAGCCGGTCGAAGCGCCGGAGTTCGGCCGGCCCCGCCCGCTCGGCGATGCTGACGATATTGCTGAGCGGCACCAGCAGGCCGCTGGTCTCCGAGCGCACGTAGATGTTCGACAGGTCGCTGGGCGTGGCGCGGCCCTCGGCGAGGCCCTGCAGGATGACGCGGTACTCGCGGCCGCGGTCGATGTAGGTCGTGACGGCGCGCGAGCCGAGCATGGTCTCGAGGGTACGTCCGATATTCTCCAGCGAGACGCCGAGTTCCGCCGCACGGTTGCGGTCGACCACGACGCGCATCTGCGGCTGGCGCTCTTCGTAATCCGAGTCCAGCCCGCGCAGGCCGGGAATGCGCTCGGCCGCGGCCACCAGCTCGTCGCGCCACGCCGCCAGCTGCGCGTACTCCGCCCCGCCGAGCACCATCTGCACCGGGCGGTCCGCGCCGCGCACGCCGAGCCCGGCCGGCGTGATGACGCGGGCCTGGACCCCGGCCAAAGCGTCGAGTTCCTTGCGGGCCTCGTCCGCGATCTGCTCGGCCGAGCGCTCGCGCTTGCCCCAGTCCTCCAGCAGCACGACGGTGCGCGCACTGTCCACGCCGCCCCCTGCGCCCCAGCCGCCGGGCAGGCGCAGCAAGACGCGGCGTGCCTCGCCGTTCTCCACGTAGCGCATCGCCTGTTCTTCCATGCGCTGCGCGTAGGCCTCGGTGTACTCGAGGCTGGCGCCGGGCGGGGCCGTCACGAGCGTGAAGAAGATGCCCCTATCCTCGCGCGGCGCGTACTCGCTCGGCAGCGCGCGAAACAGGCCGGCGGCCGCCACCGTGACGAGGAGCGCGAGCGCGAGCACTGCCCAGGGCCGCGGCACGATCGCGCCCAGCAGGCGGCGATAGAAGTTGCCCAGCCGCTTGAAGGCGCTGTCGATGTGCGTCGTCAGCCAGCCGCGCTGTTCGCCCGCCTTGAACAGTTTCGAGCTGAGCATGGGAATCAGCGTGAGCGCGACGAGGCTGGAAATCGCCACCGCCGCCGCCACGGCGACGCCGAACTCGCGGAACAGCCGGCCCACGTTGCCCTGGATGAAGGAAATCGGCAGGAATACGGACACGAGGACGAGCGTCGTGGCGACGACCGCGAAGCCGATCTCGCGACTGCCCTCGACCGCCGCGAGGAGCGGCGGCTCGCCATCCTCGACGCGCCGCCAGATGTTCTCCAGCACGACGATGGCGTCGTCCACCACGAGGCCGATCGCGAGCACCAGGCCGAGCAGGATGAGCACGTTGATCGAGTAGCCGAACAGGGCCATCACCGAGAACGTCGCGATGACGCAGATCGGGATGGTCACCGCCGGCACCAGCGTGGCGCGGAAGTTGCCGAGGAACAGGTAGATCACCAGCAGCACGAGCGAGAGGGCGAACGCGAGCGCCTTGACGACTTCGCGCATGGAGGCCTCGATGAACGTCGCGCGGTCGAAGTTGATCGCGATCTCGACACCTTCGGGCAGCGACGGCAGGACGTCTTCCATGGCGGCGCGCACGCCGCGCGAGACGTCGACAGTATTGGCCTTGGACTGCTGCTCGATGCCGAGGCTGATGGCCGGTTCCCGGTTGGCGCGCGCGATGCTGCGCTCGTCCTCGGCGCCGACGCGTACCTGGGCCACGTCGCCCAGGCGCACGAAGTTGCCGTCGCCGCCGCGGCGGATCACGAGGGCGGAGAAATCGTCCGCCCGCGTCAGGCCGGTGCGCGTGCGCAGCGTGAACTCGCGTTGCGCGGACTCGAGGCGTCCCGCGGGCAGCTCGACGTTTTCCCGCCTGAGCGCGGCGGTCACGTCCTCGGAGGTGATGCCGCGCGCGGCCATCGCCTCGCGGTCCAGCCAGATGCGCATCGCGTAGCGGCGCGCGCCGCCGAGCCGGACGCGCGCGACGCCCTCGACGACCGAGAAACGATCGATGAGCATGCGTTCGGCGATGTCGGTGAGCTCGAGGGTGGAGTGGCGGTCGCTCGTGAAGGTGAGCCACATGACCGGCTGCGTGTCGCTGTCCGACTTGGCGATCTGCGGCGGGTCGGCCTCCGGCGGCAGTGATGCGACCACGCGCCCGACGCGATCGCGCACGTCGTTGGCGGCCTCGTCGACATTGCGATTGAGCGAGAACTCGATGACGACCGTCGAGCGCTCGTCGCGACTCGTGGAAGTCAGCTTGACGATGCCCTCGAGCCCGGCCACCTGGTCCTCGATCACCTGCGTAACCCGCGTCTCAATGACCTCGGCCGAGGCGCCGCGATAGGTGGTGTCGATGGACACGATGGGCGGGTCGATGTCGGGATACTCGCGCACCGCGAGATTGACCGCCGAGGCGAGACCGATGAGCACGAGGAACAGCGACAGCACGGTCGCGAACACCGGCCGGCGGACGGAGAACTCGGAGATTTTCATCGCTGGCCGGCCGTCGCGACGGGTTCGGCGGCCGTGACCCGGCCGCCATGGGCGACCTTCTGCGTGCCTTCCACGATGACCAGGTCGCCGGCGCGCAGCCCCTCGAGGATCTCTGCCTCGCCGCGCAGCCGCCGCCCCACGACGACCTCGGTGCGCCAGGCGCGCTCGTCGCGCACGGTGTAGACGTTCTGGCGATCGCCCTGCGGCACGAGGGCGGCCTCGGGGATGAGCACGCGCGGGCGGGAGCGACCCGCGAGGCGCACGGTCAGGAACATGCCGGGCTTCAGCAGGCCGTCGTCGTTCGGCAGGTCGGCGCGGATCGTCACGGCGCGCGTCACGGGATCGACACGTGTGTCGATGGTCCGGACCACGCCCGAAAACATGCGGTCCTCGAAAGCGACGCTCTGCGCATCGATCGTCAGGCCCGTCTCCAGCACGCCGAGGAACGACTCCGGCACGGTGAAGTCGAGGCGCACGCTCGACAGGTCGTCGAGCGTCGTGATGGCCGTGCCCGGGCTGACGAGGCTGCCGGGACTGATCTGCCGCAGGCCGACGCGCCCCGCGAAGGGCGCGCGCACGAGGGTCTGCTCAAAGCGCGCCTGCGCGGCCCGCAGGCGCGCCTCGTCGGCGTTCATGGTGGCTTCGAGCTGCTGGACCTGCGACTCGGACACGGTGTGCGTCTCGAGCAGCTCGCTTGCGCGACGGAACTGCGCGCGGCTGTCGATGACGGTCGCCTCGGCCTCGGCCAGCGCGGCGCGCTGCTCGGCATTGTCGAGTTCGACCAGCACGGCGCCGGCTGCGACCGACTGGCCTTCGTTGAACTGGATGGCCGTGACGACGCTGGTGATGCGCGGCGTGATCTCGACGGCCTCGCGCGCGCGGGTCGTGCCGAGTGCCTCGACCTCGTCGACGAGGTCACGCTCGACTGCGGTGATGGTCACGACGGCGACGGGCGGGCGATCCTCGACGGACGTGGGCGCCTGCGCCTCCCGCTCACCGTTGCCGGTGCCGAAGCCGATCCAGGCTGCCAGCGCCGCGGCGGCCAGCACGACGAGGGTAGTGATGGTTTTTTGCAATTTCTTGGCCCGACGGCTGGCTGACACGCTGTATTGAGCGCCCGCAATGACTGACCCCACCGGGGTCGGAAAGTTCGTAGGTAAACGGCGGATGGGGACACTCCTAAAAGGCCCCTTTTAGGAGTGTCCCCATCCGCCCCATTCTATCGCAGCGCGGGCGGGCGGGCCGACCGGGACTCGCTTCAGGACGATTGCGACTGGATGTAGTTCTCCAAGCCCATCTTCTCGATCAGCTCGAGCTGGGTCTCGAGCCAGTCGATGTGCTCTTCCTCGGAGGAGAGGATCTCGCGAAACAGGTGGCGGCTGACGTAGTCACCGAGTTGCTCGCAGTCGACGATGGCGGCCTTGAGGTGCGGCAAACCTTTGTACTCGAGCTTCAGGTCGCTCTCGAGGATTTCCTTGACGTTCTGCCCGATCAGCAGCTTGCCGATGTCCTGCAGGTTGGGCAGGCCCTCGAGGAACAGGATGCGCTGGGTGAGCTCATCCGCATGCTTCATCTCGTCGACGGATTCCTGGAACTGCTTCTCGCCCAGCTTCTCGAGGCCCCAGTCCTTCAGGATGCGCGAGTGCAGGAAATACTGGTTGATCGCGGTCAGCTCGTTTTTCAGCACCTTGTTGAGGTGCTCGATGATCTTCGCGTCGCCTTTCATGGGGAGTTCCTCCGCAGCCGTGACCGTGTTCCTCAGCCGGTAATTAGACCATGGCCAGCCGCGGCGGTGTTAGGTGGGCGCGGTCGGCCGCGCGGGCCGCGGACGCGGGATGTTGATCGCGACAGTGGGGACGGATAGAACGCGGGTCGCGGCAACGCTGGTTGGGTGGTGCGCGTTTCCGGACCCGCAAGCGGCGGGGAAGTGGGACGGGGGAGAGCTAGGCGGCGTCCGGGTGCACGGATTGCCGTACGCCCGTCATCGCGCCGGACGCGGCGGGCGCTTCACCGAGCAATTCGGTCGCGTAGCACGCGCACTGGCCGCAGCCGGTGGCGACGCCGAGCTCGCGACTGAGGTCCTCGAGACGGCGGGCTCCACGGCCGATGGCGTCGTGGATCTGGCTGTCAGTGATGCGCTTGCAGATGCAGACGTACATGGCAGGTTCACCTTAATTGAACTGGCGCAAAGTATGAATGCAAATGCGAATGATTGTCAATACGGACAATGCCTACACGGCGGGTCGGACCGCCATAATAGATTGACAAATAACAGTTTTATGGTGGAAAAAGCTCATAAGAACGTCTTAGAGGCACGTTTTCTCGCCAGAAACTGCATTCTTAGCTGGCCGGGTCTTCCGTGCCGTCCTTACGGCACCGATTTCCGATCAAAATCCATGTTCTAAGAACGTTTTCCGGGCCGATTTTGACGCCAATTTATGAATAATCAATAACTTCTAACGGTCCGACCCCAAGTTTAGAATCGGGCCTGGACGCCGAGCATGGCCCAGCGGTCGATCCCGGGACGCACGCCGTTCGGGGAGCGCGACGCGATGTATTCCTTATCCAGCAGGTTCTGCACGCGCGCCTGCAGACTCAAGTAGCGGTTCAGCCGGTATGACGCGCCGAGGTCCACGACCAGCGCGGAATCCGTTCGCTCGGTGGCGGGAATCGTGCCGCCGCCGGCCTTCGTGCGGGTCTCGTCCTGGTAGTGGAAATTGACGTTGAGCTCGAGGCGGTCACCCTCCAGCCCCACCTGGAGCTGCCCGATGTGCTCCGGCACGTACGGCATGCGATCGCCGGCCTCGACCGTCCCCCATGGGTCGAAGCTGCTCGCGAAGCTGTTGTCGAACTCGGCATCCGGCGTCCAGGTCCACGCCAGGCGCGCCGGCACGCGCCAGCCGCCGGCAGATTTCCACAGTACGGTTTCGCCGAGCAGCTCGATGCCGCGCACGATGGCTTCGCCGGCCTCGAACTGGTCGCCGATCTCGCCACCGCCGCCGGTGGATTCCGTCACCGTGCCGACGAGGTTGTCATAGTCGGTGATGAAGCCGATCGCCTCGGCGTAGAACGCCGCACCCTCGTAGCGCAAGCCGAACTCCCAGTTGGTGCTGGTCTCGGCGTCCGCAGTGCTGCCGGGCGACGGCGGGTTGAAGCCTTCATGCACGCCGCCGATCAGCTTGAGGCCATTGCCGAGCGCATAGGTGGCACCGATGCCCGAGATCCATTTGGTGACCTTGTTTTCACGCACCCGGGTCGGGCCTTCGCTCCGGTCGGGGTCGGTGCGGGAATAATCCGTGCGCGTCAGCTCGATGTGCTCGTAGCGCGCGCCGGGCGAAATCCGCAGGGCGCCGACGTCGATGTCGGCCGCGGCGAAACCCGAGCTGACTTCGGCATCGCCGACACGATTGTCCTGGCCGCCGCCGGCGCCCGCCGTCGTGCGGACCATGTCGTTGTCCTGCATGCGATAGCGGTCTTCCTTCTGGAAGCGATCCTCGAAGTCCTCGTGCAGGCGGAACCCGGCCTTCAGCTTGACGGCCGAGCTGCCGGCCATGAAGTCGTATTCGCCGCGTCCCTGCAGGCCTTTGGACTCATAGGTCCGCGAATTGTCGCGCGCGCGCAGTGCGTCGTCGGGACTGGTGGCGCCCTTGAGCCAGCTCAGCTGGTCGGCGTACGTGACCGGATCCTCGACGATTGCGCTGAGACCGATGCCGTCCACGTTGTTGACGCGATACCAGCTGCGCTCGAACTCGTTGTCGTAATAGGTCAGTGACGCTTTCCACGGCTGGCTGCCGGGCTCGATGACCCACGAAACCTGCCGCAGCGTGAACTCCGCGTCGAGCTGGTCGATCTGGGTGGCGGCGTAGAGCCGGAACGGGTCGGCAGCGAAATCCTCGTCGGTCAGGCCGAGGTAGGATTGCTGCGCGTCCTGCTCGGTACGCCCGTACTTGAACTCGAGCGCCTGGTAGACTGGGGAATCGAGGCCGGTATTCAGCCGCGCCTTGACCATCACGTCGTCGAAGTCATAGCCGGCCGTCGTGTTGAAGTCGTTGTCATCGATTTTCTTGAAGCCGTCCGACTTCGTCTGCACGGTCTCGAACACGACGCCGTAGTAATCGCCGCTGCCGCCGGCGACGATTCGCGCATCGTGCGAATCGTTCTGGCCGTAAAAGTAGTCGACTACCGCACTCCATTCGTTCGGGATCGGCGCGGAGATGAGATTCACTGCGCCCCCGATGGTGCGTGGCCCGACGGTGATGGACGCCGGTCCCTTGAGGACCTCGGCGGCATACACGCGCCGGGAACTCGGGAAGTAATAGGCGGCGGGTGCGGAGTAGGGCGCAGGCGCGATCAGCACGCCGTCCTCGAGGATCGCGATGCGGCTGCTGCGATCTTGGCCGGAGCCGCGGATGCCGATGTTCGGCCGATGGCCGAACCCCTCTTCTTCCTGCAGGTAGACACCAGGCACGGCGCGTAGGATGCGATGGATGTCGGCGTAGTCGAACTTTTCCAGCTCGTCTGGGCCGACGAAGTGCGCCGAGCCGCCGATGTCGCGCGCGGCGATTGCAGAGCCGACGATGGTGACGTCGCCGAGTTGTGCCGGGCTCTTGTCGGCGTCGTTGTCGGCGGCAGCGATGACGGGGGCGGCGCAGGCGGCCGTGCAGGCGAGGGCGATGGCATGCCGGAGGGGCGAGCGGGACATGACGCTTCCTTTCTGGGTCGGAGGGTTTCAGGTTGGAGCAGAATGCTAACCGTAATACGAATCATTCTCAATACGTACAATTTCGTCGGGTCGGACCGTCGTAAGATGTTGAAAGAAAAGCAAGTATTTCAGAAATCGCCCCCGAATCCGGCCTTAGAGACGCGAATCCAGCCTCAAATCGATCATCTAAGGCACGCCATTGCACCGCGACACCGCTGCCCGGAAACTACCGGGTCAACTATCTCCAGGCGCCCGCATGCCGACTGAACTGTTTCCACGGAAGGACCGCCTGCGCAGGATCCTGTTGCTCGCCCTGCCGATCATCGGCGGCATGGTGTCGCAGAACGTCATGAACCTCGTCGACACGGCGATGGTCGGCACGCTCGGCGATGCGGCGCTGGCGGCTGTCGGCCTGGGGGGATTCGCCAACTTCATGTTCATGGCGCTGCTGCTCGGCATCTCGGTCGGCGTGCAGACGACTGCCGCACGGCGCAAGGGCGCCGGGCTACTCGACGAGACGGCGGTGCCGCTGAACGGCGGCCTGCTGATCGTGCTGTGCGTCGCGCCGCCGCTGTCGGCGCTGCTGTACTGGGGCGTGCCGGCGATCTACCCGTACTTGAACGCCGACCCCGAAGTGATCGTCCAGGGCGTGCCGTACCTGCAGGCCCGCGTGCTGGCGATGTTTTTCATGGGCGCGAACTTCGCCTTTCGCGGTTACTGGAATGCCGTCGACCTGCCGCGTCTTTACATGAGCACGCTGATCGTCATGCACGCCTGCAACATCTTCCTGAACTGGGTACTGATCTTCGGCAATCTCGGCGCGCCGACGCTCGGCGTGCACGGCGCAGGGATCGCGTCGGCGGCGTCCACCGTGGTCGGCTTCAGCATCTATATATGGCTCGGGTTTCGCCATGCCCGCGGCGCCGGCTTTCTGCAGCGCGCCCCGCAGCGCAGCCAGCTGGGTCAGCTGTTCCGACTCTCCTTGCCGTCGAGCATCCAACAGCTGTTCTTTTCAGCGGGCTTCGTCGTGACGTTCTGGATCATCGGCCAGGTCGGCACGCGCGAGATGGCGGCGGCGACCGTCATCCTCAACCTGACCCTCGTCGCGCTGCTGCCCGGGCTCGGGCTCGGCCTGGCCGCCTCGACGCTGGTAGGGCAGGCGCTCGGGCGCGGTCATCCCGAGGACGCATCGCGCTGGGGTTGGGAAGTGGCGCGCGTCGGCATGCTCGGCCTTGCCGTGCTCGGCCTCCCGGCCGCGATCTGGCCGGAACTCCTGCTTGGTGTGTTCATCCACGACCCGGAGACCATGGCTGTCGCGCGCTTCCCGATGCGCCTGGTCGGGCTCGGCATGGCGGTGGAGGGGCTCGGCATGGTGATGATGCACAGCCTGCTCGGCGCCGGCGACACGCGGCGCGTCATGCAGGTCGCGGTCCTCGCGCAGTGGGCGTTGTTCCTGCCGCTGGCCTACCTGGTCGGCCCGGTGCTCGGCTTCGGCCTGACGTTCATCTGGTGTATGCAGGTGGGCTACCGCGTTGCCATGGCGGGCGTCTTCACGCACTTCTGGGTGCGGGGCGACTGGGCACGCATCAAGGTCTAGGACGGGTCTCGGATGGGGACACTCCTGAATCGGCCGATTCAGGAGTGTCCCCATCCTGGACCCATCCTCACCGGCGCAGCCGCTCGATCTCTTCCAGCAGGTCGAGGGCAAGTGCCACGCCCGGCAGGTTGACGTCCAGGTCCTCGTGCAGGCGGATCGCCACCTGGGTGCGGCGCACGCTGCGGCCCGTGAACCGCCAATGCATGCGGTCGCCGCCACGCGGCTCGAGCACGCCCTCGGCGACGAGTTCAACGACGAAATCCTCACTGGCATGACAGATGCTGCAGAACTCTTCGAACTCGAGTTCCAGCGAGTCGTCGAGAAGCTCGCCCATCAGGATGTCGATTTCTTCGCGGGTCATCGTCTCAACCCCCCATGTTCCCGCGTGGGTTGAACGGCAGCCGGACGCGCATTTCCTCATAGAACTTACGTGCATCGTCGCTGGCGGCCGGGGGCGTCTCGATGCGCAGTGTCACGATCTGGTCGCCGGCCGGTGAGCCCGGCAGGCCGCGGCCCTTCAGTCGCAGGCGCCGGCCGGACTGCGAGCCCGCGGGAATCTTCAGGTCCACGCGCCCCCCGAGAGTCGGCACGCCCACGGTCTCGCCGAGCGCAGCTTCCCACGGTGTCACCGGCAGCGTGACCAGGATATTGCGTCCGTCGGCCTCGAAGACTGGGTGGGGCTCGAATGCGACCTCCATGAACAGGTCGCCGGCCTGCCCGCCGTTCATCCCCGGTGCCCCTTGGCCCGCGAGGCGGATGCGCTGGCGCTCGGTGACGCCCCGCGGAATGGCCACGCGGATGCTGCGCTGTCCGCCGTCCGGGTTGCGCAGTTCCAGCGTGCGGGAGGCGCCGCGGAACGCGTCCTCGAGAGGGATCTGGATGCGCGCGTGATTGTCCTCGCCGCGCGTCGGGCCGGCCTGGCGATAGCGGAAGCCTTGTGGGCCTCGAGCGGCACCGCCCATGCCGCCGGGTGCGCGGCCCTGGCCGAACAGCGCCTCGAAAAAGTCGGAGAAGCCTTCGAACTGCTCGCCGCCGGCGCCGCTGGTGGAATAATGGAAGTGCCGCGCGCCACCCGGGCCACCCGGCGGTGGCCGGAACTCCTGCCCCGCCTGCCAGTTGGCGCCGAGCTGGTCGTAGGCCGTGCGCTTCTCGGGGTCTTTCAGGACTTCGTACGCCTCGCCGACCTCCTTGAAGCGCGCCTCGGCGTCGGCCTCCTTGCTGACGTCCGGGTGATACTTGCGGGCCAACTTGCGATAAGCGCGCTTGATGTCGTCTGCGCTCGCATCACGCGCAACGCCAAGAGTTGCGTAGTAGTCCTTGAAATCCATGATGATCCCTGTCTGACACTCCTCGGCGGTGGGTCGTCCGGACAGATCAATTGTATGGGTTTCCGAGTGTCCGGCTTCAAGTGGCTGTTGCGACTAACGGAGTGCAGAAACTTCTTGTCCACATGGCACATAAAGAAAAGCCCGCCATGCGGCGGGCTTTCCTCTGTCTGTCTCTGGAAGGAGAGGCTCAGGCAGTCCTGCGCCGGCGCATCAGGCCGAAGCCAAGCAGCCCAACACCCAACAGAGCCAGCGTGCCGGGCTCCGGCACTGTGGTCGTGCTGCCAAATTCCGAAACGTGGCTGATTATAAAGTCGTCGCCCAGGTTGATGTCGCCGAAGATGTCGTTCAGGTTGACGACGCCCCAGTCAAAATGGAACACGTTCTCGAACAGCACGGTCAACTGGGCATTCTTGATCAGGTAGTAGCCTGGGCCACTCACCAGTGCGAATGCGATGACATCAGCCGTATCCGTGTTGTACCAAGGGACATCTTCGGTCTTGGTGAGCGAAGTGAAGCTGGTACCCAGCTCCCCATTCACCCAGTCGAGTTCGGCCTGGTCGCCAGCCAGATTGCCAGTCTCGGCTACGTAGATGTCGATGCCGCCGACATCTGTCCCGTCGAAGGCCCCGCCGACGATCATTACCGCCCATGCCTGGGACGCCAGACCAAGGCTGAGTAATGCCGCCAATGTTAATTTCACGATCGTTTTCACTTGATTCTCCCCCGGAAAATTTTGACGTTCAGTAATAGATATGCAAGTCTCGGGCCAAGTCTGCAACTTATTGCTTTATAACTTTCAAAATAAGCATTGAGCTCTTAGACATAACATCTGCGTAAGAAAATTCGACATTTCTCTACCGTTGCCTGGCTTAGCGGCGTAAAAACCTCCGACGGCATCCCCCCGTCCCGACTAGCCAGAATGGCTGGTCGCCGACAGTAGGCATGACCGGAAATAAATCCAAACCATCAAGACCTCGCAGCGCGGCGTGATCGAGCGATGCCCGCATGAGGCCGAAGCGTTAGAACTCGGTTTCAGTACCCGTTTTGCATTTCTAAGGCCCTAAATCACACCCTGAAACGCGTAAACGATCCATAAAACCAATAAGTTATGACGGTCCGACCCCGGATCTTCCCCAAGTCGTTAAGATTTCCGACGGGCGTGTCGGGTTTTTTGTCGATTTTGTGGCTGAGATCACACAATCGCGAGAAAAATCAGCCAGAATAGGCGCCTTGCGATGAGGACTCCCCGGGCATGATGCTGATCGGATCGGTGGGCTACGCGGCAACGGCGGTCGCCTTCGGGTTGCTCGCGGTGCTGATGCTGACCAGCTGGCGCGGCCGCCTGCAGGGTGGCCTGCTGGTTGCCGCGGCCGCGCTCAGCGCCGCCTGGGCCGCGGCGGCGGCGTTCGACTTCGACACGCCGTCGCACTGGCAGCTCGTCGGCACGCTCGAGGTGCTGCGCAACACCGCCTGGCTGGCATTCCTCGCGCGCCTCACGCCGGCGGGCCAGGGCGTCTCCGGCCTGCCGCGGCATTTCGCGAGCCTCGCACCCGCGGCCTTCGTGCTCGTCTACGGCCTCATCGGCGTGCTCGCGCCTGCCAACGTCGAAATCATCCCGCAGGTCATCCGCACCCTCGTCACGACCGGCCTTGTCACCGCCATCGCCGGCCTCGTGCTGCTCGAGCAACTGTATCGCGCACTGCGCCTCGAGCCGCGCAAGACCGTCCTGCCGCTCATCCTCGGTCTCGGCGGCCTGCTGGCCTACGACCTCTTTCTTTATTCCCACGGCCTGCTCTTCAAGGGCATCCACACCGAGCTGTGGGCCGCGCGCGGCTTTGCCAACCTGCTCGCCGTGCCGCTGCTGCTGCTCGCGGCGCGCCGCAACCCGGCCTGGTCCGTCGACGTGTTTGTCTCGCGCCACGTGGCTTTCTACACGACCAGCATCATGGCCATCGGCGTCTACCTGGTGGTCATGGCCGTCGCCGGCTACGGCCTGCGCATCGCCGGCGGCGAATGGGGCACGATCGTCCAGGTGGTGTTCCTGTTCGGCGCCGTCGTGCTGCTGGCCTGGATCATCTTCTCGCCGGCGGCGCGCGCCCGCCTCAAGGTGTTCATCGCCAAGCACTTCTACAGCAACAAGTACGACTATCGCCAGGAGTGGCTCAGGCTCACCCGCCGCCTCGCGGAGAGCGACGCCACCGAACCGTTGCCGCAGCGCGGCCTCGGCGCCATGGTCGACCTCGCCGGCGCCGCGGGCGGCGCGCTGTGGGTGTCCGACGCCGCGCGCGAGACCGAGGGATACCATCGCGTCGCCTCGCTCGGCACGCTGGCGGACACCGCCGCGGACACGCTCCCGACCGACGACCCGCTGATCGGTTTTCTCGCCGAGCGACGCTGGACCGTCAACGTGGCCGATGCGCTGCGCAACCCGGACTCCCACCCCGGCCTGGCCGTGCCCGCCTGGCTCGAACGGCTCGGCCAGAACACGCTCGTCGTGCCCCTGCTCAACCAGGACCGCCTGTGGGGTGTGGTCGCGCTGGCGGCCCCGAAATCGATCGGCCGGCTCAGCTACGAGGACATCGACCTGTTCCGCGTCGCCGGGATGCAGATCGCGGCGGTGCTCGCGCAGGCCGAGGCCGACCGCCTGCTGTCGGAGAGCCGCCAGTTCGAGGCCTACAATCGTTTCGCGGCGTTCATCATGCACGACCTGAAAAACGTCATCGCGCAGCAGTCGCTGGTGGTCCGCAACGCCGCCAGGTACCGCGACGACCCCGCCTTCATCGACGATGCCCTCGATACGGTCGCCAACTCCGTGGAACGGATGCAGCGCCTGCTCGAGCAGGTCAGGCGCGGCCGTGGCGGCACACAGGTCGAGCGCGTCGACGTGGCGCGCCTGTTCGACGAGACCGTGCGCTATCACACAGACAGGGAGCCGCTGCCGACGGCACTCTGTGCGGATAGTTTGCTAAGGCTGCGCATCGACCGTGAGCGACTCGCGGCCGTGCTCGGCCACCTGGTGACCAACGCCCAGGATGCCACCCCGGCCTCGGGAAGCGTACGTGTCGAAGCGACCCTGGAGGATGGCTGGCTGGTACTGGCGGTGGAGGACGACGGCAGCGGCATGGACGAGGCATTCATCCGCGAGCGCCTGTTCAAGCCGTTCGACTCGACCAAGGGCAGCAAGGGCATGGGCATCGGCGCCTACCAGGCCCGCCAGTTCGTCGAATCCGCGGGGGGCGAGGTGAGGATCCGCAGCGCGCCGGGGCAGGGCACGCGCTTCGAAATGCGCTTCCCGGCCACGCTGGTGGAGTTCGCTGTACCCGGCGACGACGCGCAACGCGCCGACCAGGACATGCTCGAGCACGACACGAAATCCAAGGGAGACGGCACCGGTGGCTGAAACGGCCAGGAAATTGCTCGTGGTCGAAGACGACCGCGGCCTGCAGAAGCAGCTCAAGTGGTGCTTCGACGGCTATGACGTGCTCATCGCCGAGAACCGCGAGCAGGCACTCGCGGAACTGCATAGCCACTCGCCGGCCGTCGTGCTGCAGGATCTCGGCCTGCCGCCGGACCCGGAGGGCGTGAGCGAGGGCTTCGCCACGCTGCAGGAGATCCTCGCGGTCGCGCCGCAGACCAAGGTCATCGTCGTCACCGGCAACGAGAACCGCGACAACGCGCTCAAGGCGGTGGGCTTCGGCGCCTACGACTTCTACCAGAAACCGGTCGACGTGGACGTGTTGCAGTTGCTCGTCAGCCGCGCCTTCACGCTGTGGGAGCTCGAGGAAGAAAACCGCCGCCTGGTGCGCGAGCAGACCCGCTCGCCGCTCGAGGGCGTGATCGCAGTCAGCCTGCCGATGCAGGAGGTGTGCCGCAAGGTTGAGAAGGTCGCGCCGGTGGACGTCACGACGCTGCTGCTTGGCGAGAGCGGCACCGGCAAGGAGATTTTCGCCAAGGCCATCCACGGCCTCGGCCCGCGCGCGGCACACCGCTTCGTCGCGATCAATTGCGCCGCCATACCCGAGAACCTGCTCGAGAGTGAGCTGTTCGGCCACGAGAAGGGCTCGTTCACCGGTGCGCACAAGCAGACGCAGGGGAAGATCGAGCTGGCCGACCAGGGCACCCTGCTGCTCGACGAGATCGGCGATATGCCGCCGCCGCTGCAGGCCAAGCTGCTGCGCTTCCTGCAGGAGCGCACGATCGAGCGCGTCGGCGGGCGCAAGGAGATCCCGGTGGACGTGCGCGTCGTGTGCGCCACCAACCAGGACCTGCAGGCGCTCATCACCGCGGGCAGCTTCCGCGAAGACCTCTACTACCGCATCAGCGAAGTCACGATCATTATCCCGCCGCTCAGGGAACGCACCGGCTGCCGCATCGTCCTCGCGCAGCATTTCCTGCAGCAGTTCGCGACGGCGATGAACAAGAAGCTGCGCGGCCTGGCGGAGGACGCGATCGCGGCCATTGAGGCGCATCCCTGGCCCGGCAACGTGCGCGAGCTCGAGAATCGCCTCAAGGGTGCGGTGGCGATCAGCGACGGGCCGATGATCAGCGCGAGCGACCTCGGGCTCTCCGCCGGGCACACGTTGCCGGTCATGACGCTGCGCGAAGTGCGCGACAACGCCGAGAAGCGCGCCGTGCTGCAGGCGCTGGCCGCGGCCGACGGCAACGTCACGCGGGCCGCCGCGCTGCTGGGCGTGTCGCGCCCGACCGTCTACGACCTGATCAGCCGCCATGAGGTCAACGTGGAGACAGCGAGTGCCTGAGCACGGCGCCACCATGAACGGTTCGGATGGGGACACTCCTGAATCGGCCGATTCAGGAGTGTCCCCATCCGCGTCAGGAGTGTCCCCATTCGCGGGGCCAATCGCGGGCCCGTTCGCGGCGTACGCGCTGCTGGTGGTGGCGATCGGGGTGCTGTACTGGCCGAGCGTCGCGTCGCTGTGGGCGCGCTGGCAGCCGGACCCGAGCTACTCGCACGGCTGGCTGATTTTCGTGATCTCGGGCTGGCTGATCTGGCGCGAGGCGCGCGCGGGTCGGCTCAATGACGGCCGGCCGTCGATGCTGGGTGTCATCGCCCTGCTCGGCCTTGGTGGAGCCTGGCTGCTCGCCATGGCCGGCAGCATCAGCGTAGTGCAGTGGCTTCTGCTGCCGGCGCTGATGTTCGCCGCAGCTTTCGCATTATTCGGCTGGACGGCGCTGCGCCGGCTGTGGTTTCCGCTGGGCTTCACGTTGTTTGCCATCCCGTTCTGGAACTGGCTGGGGCCTATCCTGCAGGCGATCACCGTCGAGATCGTGGGCAGTGCGTTGATGATACTTCGCATCCCGGCGCTGCTCGACGGCAACCGCGTGCACCTCCCCTCCGGCAGCTTCGAGATCGTCGAAGGCTGCAGCGGCATGCATTTCTTCATGGTCTCCATGACCCTGGCTTCGCTGTACGGTTGGCTTTGGTTCCGGCGGCTCAAGCCAACGCTGGCGCTTATCGGCATGGCACTGGCCATGGCGCTGCTGGCGAACTGGCTGCGCGTGTTCCTAGTGATCTACGCCGGTTACCTGACCGAAATGCAGCATTTCCTGGTGCAGGTGGATCATTACTATTTCGGCTGGGCCATGTACATGTTGATGATGGTGCCGGCGCTCTTTGTGGCGCAGCGACTGGAGGCAGAAGCAGGCGAGGATCCGGCCCCTGCCCCCGCCGGGACTTCTCCGGCCCCGGTCCATGCTTATCTGGCAAGCGCCCTCCTTGCGCTGGGCATGGCTCCCGTCGCCTGGTTCCTGCTCAACCGGGCCGAGGCGCAACCGGCTCCCGTGGCATTGCCATCCGGTCAGGCTGGCTGGAGCCTCGATGGATTGGCGCGGCCGGACTGGGAGCCGCGTTACCGGGGCGCGGACGCTACGATCAGCGGTGGCTATTGGCGCGACGGCCAGGGCGTGGATGTGTGGATCGTCTACTACGAGCGCCCGGCCATGGGCAGCGATGTGGCCAACCGGAGCAACAGTCTTGCCAGTCGCAGCGATGGCCGGCTGCGGGTGAGCGGCCGCGAGGCGGTGCTGGACTCCGGCAGTGGCCAGCGCCTGATCCGCTACACGCACATCATTGGCGGCCGCGAGAGCACCGGTGCACTCGACGCGAAGATGCACCAGATTGTTGCTACGCTGTCAGGTCAGCCGGAGGCCGCGCTGCTGGCCGTCTCGACGCCCTGCGGCGGCGATTGCGGCGACGCACGGGCACTGCTTGCGGCCTTCGAACAGGACATGGGCGGCCCGCTCAGGGCGGCCGTCAACGGGCAGGCGCCCGGGACCGGACAGCAATAATGGGGGAGCGGATAAACATGGGTAGCGTGAAAGGTATTCCGGCACTCGCAGCGACACTGGCGCTGTTGACCGTGCTGGCGGGATGCGGCATCGGCATGACTGCGGAGCAGCGGGTCGAACGCGCGCGTGACTACCTGGCCGCCAACGATGCCCCGGCGGCGATCATCGAACTGAAGAATGCCCTGCAGGAAGACCCGGTCCATCTCGAGGCACGGCTGCTGCTGGCCGAGGCGTCGCTCAAGGCCGGCGACGCCGCCACGGCCGTAAAAGAATTCGAGCGCGCCGTCGACCTCGGCGCGGACGTCGACGCGATCCGGCTCGCTTACGCGGAAGCGCTGGTGCGCACCGGGCGCTCCGCGCGCGCGCTGGAGCTGGCCGACCCGGAGGCCGCACCGGCGGCGGAGCGGCCCCGCGTGCACTGGATGCGCGGCCTGGCATTGACCGCCCTGGGGCGGTTCGACGAGGCCGGGGAGGCTTTCGACATCGCGCGGCAGGACCCCGACCAGGCCTTCGCGGCCGACATCGGCCGGGCCCGGCTCGCACTCGCGCGCGGCGACCTGGCGGCGGCGCGCGCCGTGCTCGATTCGCTCGGCACGGCCGGCGAGCGGGACGCGGAATACTGGGAAATCCTGGCATTCGTCCAGTTGCGCGAAGGCGAGCCGGGCGCGGCGGCCGAATCGCTGCGCAATGCCATCAAGCACGTCAAGGAATCGTTCGGCGCACAGCGCTTCCTGCTGCGCGGCAGCCTCGCGGAGGCGCTGCTCTCCGACGGCAAGGTCGAGGAGGCGAGGACGGTCGCCGAGCGGCTTCTTGGCGACGCGCGCCAGCACCCGTTGCCGAATTACCTCATGTCGCGCGTCGAGTACCAGTCCGGCAACCACCAGCAGGCGCTCGCGTACGCGCAGGCGCTGCTGTCGGTGCAGCGAAATTCGCCGATCGGCAACACCATGGCGGGCGCGGCGAGCCTCGCGATGAACCAGCCGGCCCAGGCCGAGAGCTACCTGTCGCGGGCCGTCGAGGCCGACCCGGAGAACGTCGTGGCGCGCAAGCTGCTCGCGCAGACGCGCCTCGGCCTGGGGGCGCCGCGGGATGCGCTCGCGGCGCTGCGCCCGGTCGCCGGCCGCGACTCGGGTGCGGCCTCGATGGCGGGCATGGCCAGCATCCAGGCAGGCGATCCCGAGGCGGCGATCGAACTGTTCCAGCGCGAGCTTGAAGACGACCCGGACAACGACACGGTGCGCATGCAACTGGTCGTCGGCCTGATGGCGGCCGGGCGCAACGACGAGGCGCTCGCGCAACTCGGCCTCCTGAAGGATCTCGACGACGCCGAGCAGGTACGCGCCGACCTGATCGGCGTCGCAGTGCATCTCAGGGCGCTCGACCTGAACGCGGCCCGCGCGGCGGCGGCCACGGCTGCGGAAGGACGCCCGAACGATCCGCAGCTGCGCAACACCTTGGGCGCGATGTTCCTCGCCGCGAACGAGGCGGACGACGCCGCAGCCTGGTTCGAGGACGCGCTGCGCGTCCAGCCCGGCAATGCCGCTGCGGAGTTCAACCTCGGCCGGATCGCGGCCGCCGCGGGGCGCATCGACGAGGCGGAGACCCGCTTCAGGGCCGTGCTGGCCGCCGAACCCGACAACCCGGCCGCGAAGACGGCCCTCGCCCAGGTCGCCTGGAGCACCGGGCGGCGTGCGGAGGCCATCCGGCAGCTGGAGGCGCTGAACGAATCGCCCGGCGCGGCGTTGCCGCCGCGGCTGTTGCTGGCGCGCTACCTGCAGGCCGAAGGCGAGCGCGACCGCGCCATCGAGGTGGCGCGCAAGGCGGCGCAGGATTACCCGGAGAACGCGGATGCGGCCAACGCGCTCGGGCGGATGCTGTACGACGCCGGGCAGCATGCCGAGGCGCTGAGCGCGTTCCGGCGGGCCATCGAGCTGGTGCCGGGCAATCCCCAGCTGCTGCTCAGCAGCGCCCGCGCGCGGGCGGCGCTCGGCGAAATCGACGAAGCCCGCAATGAACTGCGCAACGCGCTCGCGGTGGACCCCGACTTCACGCCCGCGCGCCAGGCGCTGGTGGACATCGAGCGCCGTACCGGGCGGCTGGAGGCCGCCGCCGAGGGGATTGCGTACCTGAAGCGGAACGCGGCGGCGAACGATCCTTCCGTCGCGCTGCTTGAGGGCGAGTTGCTCCTCGCACGGCGCGAATACGAGGCCGCCATCCCCGCATTCGAGACGGCGATCGCCGGCGACATCGGTGGGCGCGCCGTCGTCGGGCTGTTCCAGGCGCAAGAGCGGGCCGGCAGGCCCGAGGCCGTGCGCACGCTGGAGGAATCGCTCGAGGAAAATCCGGACGATGTCCTCGTGCGTGTCCTCGCGGCGGACCACTACCTCACCACCGGCAACCATGCCGCCGCGATCGCGCATTACGAGACGATCCAGCGCCGGCTCCCCGACAATCCGGTGATGCTCAACAACCTCGCCTGGCTGTATGCCCGGACGGGCGACAGTCGCGCGCTGGCGACCGCCGAGCGGGCACTCGAGTTCGCGCCGGACTCGCCGCAGGTGATGGACACCCTGGGCTGGATCCTGCACGAGCAGGGCGACAATGCGCGCGCCATCGAGCTCATCCGCGAGGCGCGCGAGCTGGCGCCGGACATGCCCGAGATCCGTTACCACCATGCCGTGCTGCTCGCCGAGACCGGCGACCGCGACGGTGCCATCCGCGAGGCCCGTGCCCTGCTCGGGGACGAGACCGCGGTCGGATATCACGACGAGGCCCAGGCGTTGCTCGATCGCCTCGGCCGCTGACCTGGAGCGAGAACGATGAACATCATGATGCGCCGCTTACCGATCCTCCTTGCCGCGACTCTGCTGGGAGCCTGCGCATTGGGCGGCGGCTCCGCGCCGAACCTGCCGACGGGCACGCTGCCGATCGAAGACGACAACTACATCATCGCGCCGGGCGCGGTACTCAACGTGTTCATCTGGCAGCACCCGGACCTCTCGACGACTGTGCCCGTGCGGCCGGACGGCAAGATCTCCACGCCGCTGATCGAGGACATGCAGGCCGCCGGCAAGACGCCGACGCAGCTGGCGCGCGACATGGAGGAAGTGCTCGCGACCTACATCCGCCAGCCGACGGTGAACATCATCGTGCAGGAGGCGACGGCCTACTTCGACCAGCAGATCCGCGTCGTCGGGCAGGCGGCCAACCCGCAGGCGCTGGCGTACCGCGAGGGCATGACGCTGGTGGACGTGTTGATCGCCGTCGGCGGCCTCGGGGAGTTCGCCGCCGGCAATCGCGCCAAGCTCGTGCGCCAGACGGCGGAGGGGCCGGTCGAGACGCGCGTCCGGCTCGACGACCTGCTGAACGGCGGCGACATGAGCCAGAACGTGCCGGTTCGTCCGGGCGACACGCTCATCATCCCGGAGGCCCGCTTCTGATGGACCAGATCCTGCGCATGATTCTCGACGAGCTGCGGGGCGCCTGGCGCTTCCGCTGGTTGGGGATGGCCCTCGCATGGGCACTCGCGATCGCGGGCACGATCTACGTGCTCGTGCTGCCCGATCTCTACGAGGCACGGGCACAGGTGTTCCTCGACACCAGCGACCCGCTGCGACGGGACCCCCGCGGCGGAGTGGACACCGACGCGCAGCTTCGCATCGCGTTCGTGCGCCAGAACCTGCTGTCGACCCCCAATATCGAGCGCGTGGCACGCGAAACGGACCTGGATCTCCGGGCCGCGACGCCGGACGCCTTCCAGAAACTGGTAGTCGACCTGCAACGCGCCATCACGATCAGGTCCGGCGCAGAGGCCATTCGTCGCGGCGCCGGGCGCTTCGAGGCCAACCTCTACAACATTACTTATAGAGACGAGAATCGCCGCTCGGCCGAGCGTGTCGTGCAGACGCTGCTCAACACCTTCCAGGAACAATCGCTGGAAGGCGACCTGAGCGACGACCTGCAGGCGCTGCGCTTCCTCGACAGCCAGGTGGACACCTATCGCACGCGGCTGGAGGAATCCGAGGCGGCCATGGCCGACTTCCAGCGCCGCCACGGCGGTGCGCTGCCCGGCGAGGGCGGCGGCTTTTTCAGCCGGCTCGCGACGCTGCAGGAGGAGCTGCGCAAGGTGCGCGCGGACCTGCAGATCGCGCAGCAGCGGCGCAATACGCTGGCGGCGCAGGTGCGCGCGACGGGCAACGGCGAGTCCGGGGTCGATAACAATCTCGCGGAACTGGAATCGCAGGTGTTGCAGGCCCAGCGCGAACTCGACCAGCTGAAGCTGCGCTACACCGACGTGCATCCCTCGGTGATTTCCGCCGAGGAGACCCTGGCGGCCCTGCAGGCGCGCCTGGCCGCGCGCCGCGCGGAACTCGGGCCGCTGCTGGGCACGGGCGAGTCGGGCGGCCTGGTGGTCGCCAACGTGCGCATCGCGCTCAGCCAGGCGGAGGTGGAAGTCACCGAGTTGCGCACGCGCGAGCGCGACCTGGCCGAACGCATCGACGAGTTGCAGGCGAAGCTCCAGGACGCACCCCAGCTCGAGGCCGAGATGGCCGGGCTGACGCGCGACTACCAGGTGCTGCGCGGCCAGTACGAATCGCTCCTGCAGCGGCGCGAGCAGCTGAATTTCGAGATCGACCGCAAGCGCCAGGGACGGCAGATGGAATTCCGCATCATCGAGCCGCCGCTCGCGCCGGACCAACCGGTGGCGCCCGAGCGCGGCATGCTGCTGTTGATGGTGCTCGCGGCGGCGCTCGGCGCCGGCGCGGGCCTGACCTACCTGATGCACCAGCTCAGGCCGGTGTTCATTTCAGGCGACGCGGTCTACCAGGACCTGCAGATTCCCGTGCTCGGCACGGTCTCGATGGCCTGGACGACAGCCGCCCAGTGGCGGCGGCGCCGGGCCGAGTATGCCTTTCTCGCCACGTTGCTGGTCCTCGTCGGCGGCTTCGGCGCCTTGTTTTTCCGTCTGCCCGAGGTCACCGAACTCGCGCAGAGCCTCTTGAGCTAGGGAGAGTCAGAGTGAGTTTTGTAGAAAAAGCGCTGAGCCGCCTCAAGCAGCAGGAAAAGACGCCGCCGGCGATGCGGCCCATCGGCACGCTCGCCCACGAGCCGGTAGATGCCGTCGCACCGCCGCACGCCGCAAAGCCCAGGGCCAAGCCGGCGGGCTCGACCCGCCCGCCGGGCACGCGCCCCATGGTGCGCTTCGATCGTGCCCGCTTTCGCGAGGCCGGCTTCCTCGCCACCGACGAGTACGAGCACATCAAGGCCGAGGAGTACCGGCGCATCAAGCGGCCGCTGCTGGCCAACGCGTTCGGCATCGGTGCGACGCGCGTCGACGACGGCAACCTCGTGCTGGTGTCGAGCGCCGTCGCCGGCGAGGGCAAGACGCACACCTGCATCAACCTCGCGCTGAGCCTCGCGACGGAGAAGGATCGCACCGTGCTGCTGATCGACGGCGACGTGCCGAAGCCGCATATCAGCCGGCTGTTCGGCGTCGCAGACGAGCCCGGCCTGCTCGACGCACTGGCGGACGAGGCGACCAGCCTGCACGAGCTTTTGATCCGCACCGACATCGAGAACCTGTCGATCCTGCCTGCCGGGCACTGGAACAACCATGCCACCGAGATGCTCGCGAGCGAACGGATGCTGAAACTCTGCCACGAGCTCGCTACGCGCTATCCCGACCGCATCATCATCTTCGACTCGCCGCCGCTGCTTGCAGCCTCAGAGGCCCAGGCGATCAGTGCGGCCGTCGGCCAGGTCGTGCTGGTCATCGCGGAGGGACTCACGCCGTGCGAGTCGGTGCGCTCGGCGCTGGCGCTGCTCGACGACCGCAAGCCGGTCAACGCAGTCCTGAACAAGAGCCGCCGCTCCACCAGCAGCGGCTATTACGGCAGTTACTATCGCGGCTATGGCGATGCGCGAGAGGAGAGTTCAAATGGCGCACAGATCTGAACCCGTCCGGGCGAGCCTCGCGGCCGCCGTCATTCTGGCGCTCGGCAGCGCGCTCGTGGCCGGCCCCGTCGTGGCCGCCGAGTGGGACTTCACGCCGCGCGTCGAGGCGAGCGTGACCTGGACCGACAACGTCACGGCGACGGGCGACGGCACCGAAGAGAGCGAGTTCATCTACGCGCTCGAGCCGGGCTTCGTGCTGGGTGTCGCAGGGCCGCGCGCCGAGGCGAGCCTCGATTACAGCGCCCAGGCATTGTGGTACCAGGACAACAGCGAGTTCGATGACGTTTATCACCGCCTGCTCGGCCAGGGCCTGTTCACGCTCGTGCCGAACCATTTCTTCGTCGACGGCTTCGCGCGCTACGACCAGGAGAACATCGATCCGGCCGGGCGGATCACCTCGGGCAATTTCTTCCGCACGGGCAACCGCACCGACGCGGCCGTCTACGGCCTGAGTCCGTGGTACCAGACGCGGATCGGCCAGTGGGCCGAGACCCAGCTGCGGTACCGCTACCAGGCGGTGGACTACGGCAACACGGACGTGTTCGACCCGCGGGTCCAGGACTCCGACACGCACGCCGGCGCCTTCTGGCTGGGCAGCCCGGAAGCCAGGCCCGGAGTGAGCTGGCGCGCCAGCGTGAATTATTCGCGCACGGAGTTCGAGAGCGCGCAGCAGTTCGAGTACGGCCAGGCGGCCCTCGATGTCGGTGTGCCGGTCGGCGTGCGCAGCCGCGCCACGGCCACGGTCGGGCTCGAGTCAGACGTGGCCACCGATCCCACCGAGGGCGGCTTCGACGAGGCCTACTGGTATCTCGGCTATTCCTGGCGCCCGACCCGGCTGCAGAGCTTCGAGGTGCGCGTCGGCGACCGCTACTACGGCACCGCCTTCGAGCTGCTGTGGACGCGGCGCGGCACGCGCGGCGACCTGTCGGTCGAGTACACCGAGCGGCCGACGACCGCCAACCAGCGCCTGTTCGACGGCGAGGGTGTATTCTCCGGTGGCCGGCCGGGCACTCCGCGCATCGACACGACGCCCTATCTCAGCAAACGGCTCAACGGGCGCATCACCTACGAGCTCGTGCGCACGGTGCTGGGCGCCAACGTCTATGCCGAGAAGCGCGAACGCCTGGGCGACGATCCCCTCGCACCGCCCGACGACGATGTGGTGGGCGTGCGCCTGACGGCCGACTGGGACGCGATGCCGCGCACCCACGTCGATTTCCTCACCCGCTACGAACAACGCGACGGCGACGAATTCACGCGCAGCGGCGACTATCTCGAGTTCGGCGCGGGCGTGCGTCGCGACATGACGCGCATCTGGTTCCTGCATTTCCGCGTGGCGCACGTGCGTCGCGATCCCGAGAGCGGCGAGGACTACAGCATCAACGCGGCGTCGCTGGCCGTCGGCGCGGAGTTCTAGGCGCGGCGATGGATTCACAGGCCCAGCCCCTCAACGCACTGACGGTCGACGTCGAGGACTGGTACCACGTCGGTGCGTTCGCCGACCGGATCGACCCGGCGGGCTGGGACGACTTCGCGCCGCGCGTCGGCGACAACACGCGCCGCCTGATGGAGCTGTTCGAGCGGCACGACACGAAGGCCACGTTCTTCATTCTCGGCTGGGTGGCGGAGCGCCAGCCCGAGCTGATCCGCGAGATCGCCGCGGCGGGCCACGAGATCGCCTGCCACGGCTGGAGCCACCAGCTCGTGTACGGCCAGCGCCAACAGGTGTTTCGCGACGAGACGGTGCGCTCCAAGGCGCTGCTGGAGGACATCCTCGGCGCGCCGGTGAACGGCTACCGCGCGGCGAGCTACTCGATCACCGGCGAGTCGCTGTGGGCGCTCGACGTGCTCGTCGAGGCCGGCTTCGAGTACGACTCCAGCATCTTTCCCGTGCACCACGACCGTTACGGTATTCCCGGCGGCGAGCGCTGGCCGCATGTCATCAGGACACCGTCGGGCGCAGGCCTCGTCGAGTTCCCGCTGTCCACCGCGCGCTGGCTGGGCATGCGCCTGCCGATCGCCGGCGGCGGCTATTTCCGCATCTATCCCTACGCCCTGACGCGCGCCGGACTCGGCTCGATCAACCGCGCCGGCAAGCCGTTCATCTTCTACCTGCATCCCTGGGAGATCGACACCGGCCAGCCGCGCATGGAGGACGCCTCCTGGAAGTCGAAGTTCCGCCACTATACGGGCCTGGCGCGCTGCGAACCGCGGCTAGAGCAGCTCCTCAAGGACTTCCGCATGACGACCTGCCGGGAGGTCCTGGCCGCACAGGGACTGTTGCCCGCCCGGGCGGCATGAGCGCGGAGCCGGTCGCGATGCACGAGGCGCCGCCCCGGATCCGCGCCCACGAGCCCGGCCGGGACGCGGACTGGGACCGCTACGCCGAGGCGCATCCCGGCTACACGATCTATCACGGGAGGGCGTTCCACGACGCCGTCACCGCGGCCTTCGGCAAGACTTCTCACGGCCTGGTGGCCGAGGACGGCGCCGGGCGCATCGTCGGCATCCTGCCGCTGGTGCGCCAGCGCAGCCGCTTGTTCGGCGACCGCCTCGTGTCGCTGCCTTATGCGAATCACGGCGGCCCGCTGGCCGACAGCCCGACAATCGCGCACGACCTGCTGGCGGCCGCCGCGGCGCACGCCGACGCGCTCGGCTGCGACCGGCTCGAGGTCCGCGATCCAGGCGAGCGCGCGCTCGACTGGCCCGTGCATACCGACAAGGTGCTGATGACGCGGGCGCTGCCCGGCAGCGCCGAGGCCCTCGGCCGGGAACTCGGCGCCAAGCTGCGCTCGCAGTGTCGCCGCGCGCTGAAGGAGGGTGCCACGGTGGAGTTCGGCGGCGCCGGGCTCATCCCCGCGTTCTATCGCGTGTTCGCGACCAACATGCGCGACCTCGGCACGCCGGTGTATCCCGTGCGCTGGTTCGAGGCGCTGGCGCAACACCTCGGCGCGCGGCTCGAGTTCGCCGTCGTCTCGCTGGCCGGCGAGGCCGTCGCCGGCGCGGTGCTGGTGCGGTGGAAGGGCACCATGGAGATCCCGTGGGCGGCCTCGGCGCGCGCGTACCAGCGCTACGCCGTTAACATGCTGCTCTACCGGGCCGCGCTGGATCACGCCGTCGAGATCAACTGCACGCGCTTCGATTTCGGCCGCTCGACGCGCGGCTCCGGCACGTGGCGCTTCAAGAAGCAGTGGGGCGCGGAGGAGACACAGATCTACTGGCGCGTGCGCCATCGCGACGGCGCGATCCCGGCCGAAGGGGCGCACGGCGGCGAGGGCCGCATGACCGGGCTGCTGCAGCGCGCCTGGATGCGCCTGCCGCTGGGGGTGGCCAACCGCGTCGGGCCGATGATCTCGGCGGAGCTGCCATGGTGAAGCGCCTCGCCAAGTCGGTGCTGCGCACGACCGCCGCGATCGCGGGCCCTCACCGCTGGCGCCGCGGCCCGTGCCTGCTTGTGCTCACCTATCACCGCGTCCTGCCGGCCGATCATCCGGATCGCGCCAGCGAGCAGCCCGGCATGCTCGTCACGCCGGAGCTGCTGGCCATGCACCTGGAGATCCTGCAGGGGCATTTCACCCCCGTGCATCTCGACGACTGGCTGCGCGCGGCGCAGGCCGGCGAGCCGCCCGCAGGGCGTGCGCTGGCGATCACCTTTGACGACGGCTGGCGCGACACGCACGACCACGCCTTTCCCGTACTGCGGACTGCGGCCATGCCTGCCACCGTGTTCCTCGTGACCGACATGGTCGGCAGCCGCTACCAGTTCTGGCCGAACCGGCTCGCGCGGGCGCTCAAGCGCTGGCGGCCGCAGTACGCCCACCACGTCGACGAGCACACCAAGCGCCGCATGGTCGCGCTGAGTTTCCCGCTCGATCTTACCGGTGCGGAGGCCACGCCCGAGCTGATCGACGCCGTCATCGGGCGCTGCAAGGTCGCCGACGACGCCTCGATGCACGCAATGCTCGACACCATTGAGGCAGTGCTGCCGGATGAACCGGGTGAGGAACAGGATGGAAGCGGCCGCGACCTGATGGACTGGGACGAGGCGCGCGCTATGGCCGACTCCGGCCTGGTGCGATTCGGCTCGCACACGCGGCGGCACACGCGGCTCCGGGAGGACCTGTCGCCCGACCAGCTCGCGGACGAGATCGTCGGTTCGCGCCGCGTTCTCGAGGAACGGCTCGGCCGCGAGGCGCCCCTGTTCTGCTATCCGAACGGCGACTGCTGCCCGCAGGCCTATGCCTCGGTCAGCGGCGCCTACGAGGGCGCGGTGTCGACGCGGCGCGGCTGGCACGTACCCGGCATGGATCCGTATATGGTGCGGCGGATCGGGATCCACGAGGACGTCAGCCGCACGCCGACGGCACTGCGCGCGCGTCTCTCGGGTTGGCGGGGGCTGTAGGGCCGCATGTCGGCCAGCGGCGCTTGATCTCGGCGCACGGCTTGGCCATGCTGTCTGCAGGCACCGGATATCCGTCGGAGCCGCGATGAAGACCGCTTTGTCCGCAGAACAGCTCGAGCAGGGGTTTCGCCTTGGCGGCTGGCACGTGCAGCCCCAGGGCGGCGTGCTGCGCCGGCCCTGGCCGGCGGGTTCGCGCCGCCGCGTGGAACCGAAGGTCATGCGGGTGCTGCTGGAACTCGCCGCCCGGCCGCGGGACTTCGTCAGCAAGGCCGAGCTGTTCGCCGCCATCTGGGGCCGCCGCCCCAGTTCCGACGATCGCCTGACGCGCGCCGTGCACGCGCTGCGCCAGGCGCTGGACGACGATCCGCAGCAACCTCGCTACATCGAGACCCGCAATAACGTCGGCTACCGCCTGATCGCACCGGTGCGCCCCGCGCGACGCGTGCCGCCCGGCCTCGTGGCGGCGGTCCTGGCAGCCGTGCTGCTGGCGGGCACGATTTTCATGACGCGCACGGAGAGGGCCGAAGACGCCGTGATGGCCGCGGCCGCCGGGCTCGCGGAGCCCGCCCGGGCGCAATACCTGCAGGCGCGCTACTGGCTCGCCCGCGGCGACACCGAATCGCTGCGCGCTGCGCAGGACGCCTTTACCGAACTCGTCGCCGCCGAGCCGGTTTTCGCTCCCGCGTGGCTGGGGCGGGCGCAGACCGGGCTGGAACTGTTCAAGCAGGGCGCCGCCGACGTCGAGCAGCTGCGCCAGGCGCGTGTCGCCGCCGAGCGCGCCATGGCCCTGGGAGGCCCGACCGCCGCCGTGGCAATGTGCCTCGGCCAGGTGCGCCTGTTCCTGGACTGGGACCTCGCCGGCGCGGCGGCGCTTTACCGGGACGCCATCCGCATGGACCCCCGCGAGCCCGTGGCGCGCGTCCGCTATGCATGGCTGCTGGTCGCGCGCGGGGATTACGTCGCGGCAGCCGAGGAGATCGAGCAGGTGCGCCTGCTCGACCCCCTGTATTACGCCAGCGCGGACATGGCGGCCCTGATGCTGTATGCGGGACAGGTGGATGCGGCGATCGCCGAGTTCGAGCGCCTTGAGCGCACCACTGCCTTGCGGCCGGCGGTGCTGCGCATCATGGGCACCGCCTACTGGTCGCGTGGCGACGAGGCCGAGGCGAGGGCGGCATTCCTGCGCATGTGGGAGGCGACGCAGCCGCTTTCGGGCGCGGAGCGTGCCCGCCTCGCCGCCGCGGATTCAGAGCGGCTGATCCGCGGCATCCTGGCGCAGGGCGTGGTGCGCAGCCCGGTGGCGGTGGCGGGTTTTCATGCCTTGCTGGGCGAGCAGGACGAAGCGCTCGCCGCGCTCGAGGTGGCGATGGCCGACCGCGTACCGCAGCTCCTGTACGTCGGCGCCATGCCGGAATTCGCCATGTTGCGCACCGAGCCGCGCTTCCGCCGGCTGCTGGCGCAGCTCGGTCTCGAGGCCTACGCACCGCGCCTGGCGGGCGATCCTCATATTTCCCCACCAGGCCTCGGAAAATCTCAGGGCTTGCTGCGCAATCAGGAGGGGAGCGCCGGGTCAGACTGACTTCGCGGGCCGCTTCGGCTCGCGCCCGACAGCCACTAAAGGGAGTCAGTCATGACCACATCACGAAGCGGAATTATCCGCCACAGCTCGAGCGTGTCGTTCGCAATCCTCGCCGTATGCCTGCTTGCGCCCCACGCGGCCGCCAACCCGATCGCGGAGCTGCAGTCGCGCGACGGCGGTGCCGGCGTCGTTGCCTCGGCCACCGGCGGCGGGCATTTTCTCGTCGGCGGTGCGCTGGACGTCAAGTTCTCGTTCAGCGCGGTGCAACAGGCCAATGGAGCCGCGCACGGCAAGTCGCGACACTCCGTGGTTCTCCAGGACCAGCTGATAGAGTTTTTCGCGGACGTCACCTGCGTAAGCGTCGACACCGAAAACGGGCGCGCATGGATCGGCGGCGTCGTCCTGCGGAACAACTCGGAGCACCCGGCCTTCACCACGGAGCGCACCCAGCCCGGCCGGGATATCTGGTTCCGCGTGCTGGACAGCGGGGAGGGCCTTAGCGAGGCGGATCGCAGCACCTTCGTCGGCTTCGAGGGCGATGCCGATGTCATTACATCGCTCGAATACTGCGCCGTGCAGCCGTGGCCGGCGGACAACGCGCGCACCAGCCCGGTCGTCCAGGGCAACATCCAGGTCA